>DIXO01000068.1 GCA_002428735.1 Syntrophaceae bacterium UBA6078
TGCATCACCTTACCCCCCAACAACACAAAGCCCCCGCATGTTACCTGTGCGGGGGCTTTGTGGCATCTGAACAATCTGTGATCCCCGTTAATCAGAAGAAACAGTTTGTCACAACCAATCAAATATGCTACTGAATCGGGCAGTTGAGTCGTTTTCTCTTGGTATCTACACCAACACGGATCGACAGCCGCCGGTTACAGATGAAGCATCCCGATCGAATAATCCGCATGGTCTTGTTATCGCTGGTTCTGGTATGTTTTTCCGGTGATTTGGCCACGGCCGATGAGCGTATTATCGAGGAGATCCAATTTGAAAGGGTCTCAGCCGGGGAGGAGCGGATTTCTTTCACACTGGGGGGGTATGCGCCACCCATGGTCTTCGGGATCGAGGGGGATCCCGGCCGTCTGGTGTGTGATTTTTTCGATACGGAAATCAAACCGCATATACCAAGGACACAGACAACGGCGGGGAACCTGATCCTCTCCATACGGATCGGGCGCCATACCGCGCCCAAGCAAAAGATCAGGGTCGTCTGTGACCTCGCCCCGGCATATGACAAAGATTACATCGTAGAGCAGCACTACCACGAAAACAATGTCTTCGTCCTTACCGTGTGTCTTCAGTGACGATCCGCGCGTTGCAACGGTCTAAACTCATCTTTTGCGCGGCATCTTCACCGGCTGGCGAAGGACAGATCACGCCACGACGATTTTCCCTTTCGGTTCGGGGATGACCTCACCAATGACGGCCGCTTCCGGTATCCCGCTCTCGTGCATCCTCCTCACCAGTTCCGCCCCATCTTTCAAGGGCAGGGAGATGAGCAGCCCTCCCGATGTCTGGGGATCGAAGAAGACGTCAACCAGCCATGCCGGACAGGTGGAGGCGACATTCACCATGTGCATCCGGAATTTTCTGTTCCGGTTCAGCCCTCCCGGGATGATCCCCATTTCCACAAATTCCTTGATTTCACTGAACACGGGGACTGACGAGGCGTGAATGGCCATGCCCACGTCGCTCCCCTCGATCATCTCAGAGGCGTGGCCGAGGAGGCCGAAACCTGTGACGTCGGTGCAGGCATGAACGGTGGGAAACTGAGTCATGAGATCAGCCGCCGTTCTGTTCAATCGGGCCATGCAGCGTATGGATTTGTCCACGAGCTCACCGCCTGCCAGGTTTCCCTTCAGCGCCGTATTGATGATCCCGGTCCCGAGAGGTTTCGTCAGGATCAGGGCGTCCCCCGCCCGCGCGCCCCTGTTCAGGAGAACCCGGTCCGGGTGGACCGTCCCTGTCACGGAAAGGCCGTACTTCAGTTCATTATCCTCCACGCTGTGCCCCCCCACGAGGAGGACACCGGCCTCGCGCATCTTGTCCAGCCCGCCGAGGAGAATCTCTCGGAGAATGGAAATCTCCATGGTATTGATGGGAAAGCAGATAATGTTCATCGCCGTGACGGGAACGCCCCCCATGGCGTAGACATCGGACAGTGAATTTGCCACGGCCACCTGGCCGAAGGTATAGGGATCGTCAACAATGGGCGTGAAGAAATCAACGGTCTGGATCAGGGCCAGGTCATCCCTCAGTTTATACACCCCGGCGTCATCCGAATGCTCGATCCCCGCTATCAGGTTCGGATCAGTTATCAGCGGAAGTCCCTGCAGTGCCTGGTTCAGGTCGCCCGGACCGATCTTGCAGGCTCACCCGGCACCATGGACCGTCTCCGTGAGACGAATCTTTTTTTCATCCTTCATGACCGCACCGTGTCCTTCATAGGTGTTTCAAAACAATCACGATCCGATATCGTGCGTTCACCTTCTAGCCGAATCCATTGAATGTGTCAAATTCATTGTGGTTATAAATCATCGTTGCCTATAACCGCGCCGTGTGGTAGTTTTCCCCCATGTCCTGCGATCGATTCAAGAATATCACCCTGCAGCAGATGGAGGCGCTGGCCCGGCTGGTCGAGGAGCGGAGTTTCAGTCAGGCGGCCCGAAAGATGTGTCTGACACAGCCGTCTCTGACAAAGCACATAAAGAATCTGGAGGATACCATCGGCGCGGCGGTAGTCATCCGAAAGAATACGGGGATATCGCTCACGCCGGAGGGGAAAATCCTCTACGACTATGCCAGGCGGGTATTCAAACTGATCGGCGAGGCCAGGGAGAAGATCGCCCGGGCGCAGGAAGACCAGTCCGGCAGCATCTTCATCAGCGCCAGCACGATTCCCGCCACGTACATTCTCCCCTCCGTCCTGAATACATTTCACAAACAATACGAGGATATTCGCTGTTACGTCCAGACGAATGACAGCGACGCAACGGTGGACATGATACTCGACAATCAGGCGGAAATCGGTTTTATCGGCAAGCCGGTCTCGAACAGGAGACTGCATGCCGAGGCGGTGTGGAAAGACCGACTGATCCTGATCGTCCCTGAGGGTCACCGATGGCAAAAAAAGTCTTCGGTGACGATAGATGAACTCTCCCGGGAGCCCTTTATCGTCAGAGAAAGGGGCTCCGCCACCCGGTCAATATTCGAGGAACATCTTCAAAGGAACATGGACCGGAATCTGTCGCGCTTCAATGTCATCTGTGAACTGGGGAGTTCCGAGGCAGTCAAGGAGGCCGTCATCGCCGGCCTGGGGGTGTCGATCCTCTCCGCCCGCGCCGTGAGACGGGAGATGGCGGAGGGTCTTCTTCTCGAACGGACGGTTGAAAACTGCACCATTGAAAGGAATTTCTATTTGATCTATAAGACGCAGCTGACCCTGATGCGTCACCACGCTTTATTCCTGGATTCCGTGAAGAAGTCTGCTGAGACCTGAGATGATCAGATCAGGGCACATGATAGTATGAGATGAGGCGGATTACCTGAAAACGATGGAACCAATACGTTACTACAGCACCAACAGAAACCTGGACGGCGTCCCCGGGATCACCCCGTTCAAAGGGCATGTCTCGTTCAGAGACGCCCTCCTCCAGGGTCAGGCGCCGGACGAAGGTCTCTACATGCCCGACCGGATACCCTGCATATCCCGTGAGGATATTGCCTCGCTGAAGGGCAAGCCCTATACCGAAGCAGCCATGCTGGTCGCCGACGCCTTTCTGGCCGAAGAGATAGATGCCGCCACTCTACGAAGCATCATAGAAGATTCGTACCCTTTTACTGTTCCCCTGGAGCATGTGGTGGGCCGGAAATACATCATGCGCCTGGATCAGGGACCGACAGCGTCCTTCAAGGACTTTGCCGCGCGGATGATGGCGCGCCTCATGGGGCATTTCCGTGACCGGGGCAGACGACTGCATGTGCTGGTCGCCACCTCGGGGGATACGGGGAGCGCTGTGGGAGAATCCTTCAAGGGGATCGAAGGGATCGATGTGTATATCCTCTATCCGCGGGGAGAAGTGAGCGGGCGGCAGAAGAAACAGCTCGACACCATCGGCGGCAATGTCCAGGCGATCTCCATCGACGGGAAGTTCGACGACTGTCAGAACCTCGTGAAACAGGCCTTCGCAGATCCATCGCTCGCATATCTTTCCTTTACCTCGGCAAATTCCATCAATTTCGGCAGGATACTCCCCCAGATGGTGTACTATTTCTACGCCTACGGCCAGATCTCCCGGCCCGGCGAAGGGATTGTCGTATCAGTCCCCTCCGGGAACTTCGGAAACGCTCTGGGATGCGAGTACGCGCGGCGCATGGGGCTCCCGGTGGAAAAACTGGTCATGCCCACCAATGAGAATGACGAGTTTCCCCGGTTTCTCGAAAAGGGAACATATGAAAAGGTGTCCCCGTCGCTGGCATGTCTCTCAAACGCCATGAATGTGGGACACCCCAGCAACCTCGCCCGTTTCTTCGAACTCTACGGAGGCACCGTTGACAGGACGGGCATGGTCCACCGAAATCCCGATGTCGGCGCAATGCGAAACCATATCTTCTCCGTGTCCATATCCGACGAGGAAACAAAGCGGTGCATCAAAAAAACCTACGAACGATACGGCATCGTCCTGGAGCCCCACGGGGCGGTCGGGTGGCGGGGACTTGAAACCTATCTCGAATGCTACGGAGACTTTCCGCTCTGCGTGTCCCTTGAGACGGCGCATCCGGCGAAATTTCCGGACGAGATCATGAAACTTCTGGGCATTACTCCCGAGACTCCCGACAGCATGAAAGGACTCGATGAAAAGAAGGGAAGGCCGGTTCGTTTGCCCGCGGATTACGCCCTGTTCAAAGAGTATCTCCAGGACAATCTGAGATCGGAGGCGTAGATCCGGCGTTCCCACGGTCCGGCGAGAGCATGCCATCACGCACCCTGACCGCGTTGAAGAAAGGCACCCCCAACTTGAAAGAAAAAAACCAGTCCATAGTACAGGGAGACGAACTATTCCGGGTAATCCCGGAAACGGTTCGGGATATGATTACCGTGTGGGACTCCAGCCTTACGCTCATCTATGCGAGTCCTTCCGTGAGGGAAACCCTCGGTTACGATGAAGAAGATCTGAAAAAACTATTGAACAATTCCGGAGGATCAGGATGGACCCGTCTTGTTGCCCCCGGATCTCTCACGTCCTTCCACGCTGCGGTGCGAGAACGGCTGCAAACGAATGCAAGATCGGACACGAACGAACGGAACCACCCCGTTGAACTAGAGTTGATCAGGCGTGACGGCTCCACCCTGTGGACGGAAACCGAAAGCAATCCCCTGCCAAACGGCAACGGAGAACGGACCGGCTTTATCGCCGTTACCCGGGATATCAGCGAGCGGAAGCATACCCGGGAAATGCTGATAAAAAGCGAGGAGCGGTATCGAAACATACTCGAAAATATTGATGAATGCTATTTTGAACTGGATCGTGCCGGCAATTTTACCTTCTTCAACGACGCGCTGTGCAGAATGACCGGGTATTCACCGAAAGAACTGCTGGGGATGAACAACAGGGTCTACACAAGCCCGGAAACGGCACAGCGCCTCTACACAACATTCAAACAGATATATGCCACCGGCAAACCGGCAACGGTTGAAAATTATGAAGTAATACGGAAAAACGGATCGGTCCGGATCAGCGATTTGTCGGCCTCGCTTCTTTTAGATTCGTCGGGTGAACCTGTCGGGTTTCGGGGGGTTGCCCGCGACATCACGGAGCACAAAGAGAGGGAGCGGGAGCTGAAAGAGAGCTATGAGAACCTGGAGCGCATGCTCGAAGAAACCGTGCGGACACTGGCCTTTACGGTTGAAGTGCGGGACCCCTATACAGCCGGCCATCAGCGGCGGGTAGCGCAGCTTGCCGATGCCATATCCCACAAGATGGGGCTTTCTCTCAAAAAAGCGATGGGGGTAAGGATGGCGGCGCTGATCCATGACGTGGGCAAGATCCAGATCCCCGGAGAACTTCTGAACAAGCCGGGGCCTCTCAGTTCTTACGAGATGGATCTGGTCAGGAGCCACCCATCGGTGGGAAGCAGCATATTGAAAGAGATACAATTCCCCTGGCCCATATCCGATATCGTCCTGCAACACCACGCACGACTGGACGGCTCGGGATACCCCCGCGACATCAGCGGGGAACAGATGTCCGTTGAGGCGAAGATCATTGCTGTGGCGGATGTGGTTGAAGCGATGGTGTCACACCGACCGTACCGGTCGGCGCTGGGAATGGACAAGGCGATTGAGGAGATCTCGAATAACCGGGGGACCCTGTACGATCCCCAGGTGGTGGACTCCTGCCTCTCCCTCATTACGGGGGACGATTTCATATTCGAGCAGTAGTCGTTACCGCGTCATCACATACCGCTGTTCGCCTTTCGGGGCGTACCACCGGATGAAGTTGTGGCCGATGCCGATGGGGGCGGGATCAACCCCGCGGAAACGGCTGCTGACGATGGGGAGCGCATCCGGAACATACAGGAAGGTGTAGGGCTGCTCCTCGGCAAGAATTTCCTGAATCCGGTCGTAGCATTTCTTTCGTTCCTCCCGTTTGAAGGTGCCCCTCCCTTTCTCCAGCAGAGTATCCACCTCTTCGTTCTTGAAGGAGATGAAATTCAGTTCGCCCGGGTCGGTTTTGCTTGAATGCCACACATCGTACAGGTCGGGATCGAGGGAAATGGTCCAACCCAGAATCGTGGCGTCGAATCTCTTCTTGTTAATGAATTCGTTGATGAAGGCCGCCCATTCGATAACCCTGATTTTCACCGATATCCCGATGTCGGCCAGCCTCCGCTGGATGATCTCCGCACATTTGGCCCTCACTTCATTTCCCTGATTGGTAATGATCTCAAAGGCAAAAGGGCTTCCGTTGCGATCCATGAGGCCGTCCCCATCAGAGTCCCGCCACCCCGCATCCGCCAGGAGATCCCTGGCCTTCTGCGGATCGTAGGGATATTTTTTCACATCGGCGTTATAGGGCCATGTGCCTGGCTTGAAGGGCCCCGTTGTTTCCTGCCCGAGGCCGAGGAGAACGCCGTTCACGATCTCTTCCTTGTTGATGGCGTAACTGATGGCCTGCCTGACCCGCCGGTCTTTAAAAAGGGGATTTTCCAGATTATACCCGAGGTAGGTGTATGAAAATGACAGATACCGGTACTTGTTGAAGCTCTTGCGAAACAGGTTGTTTTCCGTCTGCCGCGTGTACTGGAGCGGCGTCAAACCCATCCGGTCGATTCCTTTCGCACGAAGCTCCAGAAACATGGTGGCCATGTCGGGGATGATCCGCATGATGTATCCGTCGATATACGGCCTCCCTTCGAAATAGTCCGGATTGGAGACGAGCACGATCTTCTGTCCGGTCTTCCATTCCTTGAACAGGTAAGGCCCGGTCCCGATGGGATGGCGCGAGAGGGGCGTTGTCGTGATATCCTTTCCTTCCAGGAGATGCCGGGGGAGAACGGCGGCGCCCCAACTGGTAAGGGCGGGGGCGAAGGGCTCTTTGTAGGTGACACGAAAGGTGAAGGGATCAATCACCTGCGCCGTGTCCACCCTGAGAAAATCACCGGCATACGCGGTCGGGGTTTTCGGATCAATGGTCAGCCGGTAGGTGAAGAGGACATCCTCGGCGGTAAAGGGATGTCCGTCGTGCCACGTGATCCCCCTTCTCAGATGGAAGGTAATCTCCAGGCCGTCTCCGGAGATATCCCACGATTTCGCAAGATCTCCCACCACCTGCATGTCCCTGTCATATTTTACGAGACCGTTGAAGACAAGAGATGCAATTTCATGGGAGGTGCTGTCCGAAGAGAGAAGGGAAAGCAGATTGGAGGCATCCCCTATGGAACCCTCAACCAAAATATCCCCATACGCGGGGGTATCCGGGGATGAGCTCCCGGCGCCGGGGTCGCCGGCCGGTGTGTCGGCGCCGCAGGCCATCAATGACACCATACCGATGACGACAAGGGCCGCAGCAGAGCGCTGAATGAATGTCATGAAAGAGGCGCGATTCATATCTGTCCACATCTGATCAAGGATAATGGTAATTGAGCTTCCGCTCATGGAGCCTCTATGGGTGTACGGGGCACTCTAGCACAACAGGCGACCCTGTCAAGCAGTGCCTGCCCGCCCCCGCGGGGAATCAAAATCATTCTTGATAATACCATGAGATATGATATATTTCAGCGCGGTTTCCGGGACAGGCGAGGCGGGGGTCGAATGCCGAAACAGATACTGATTGTAGAAGATGAACAGATCATCGCGACGGATATCCAGCGTGGATTGGAGGGCATGGGGTATGCCGTTGCCGCCCGCGTTGTATCAGGGAAAGAGGCGGTCCAGAAAGCTGTGGAACTGGAACCTGATCTGGTGCTGATGGATATACAACTGGGGCCCGGCATGGACGGCATAGAGGCCGCGAAACGGATTCATGCCCGGCGCGATATTCCGATCATATATGTCTCCGGCAACTTCACCGAAGACAATATGGAAATGATCAAATCAACCAACCCCTTTGGCTTTCTTGTCAAGCCCTTCGAAGACAATGAACTCCGTCTTACCATAGAAATGGCCCTCTACCGGCATCAGATGGAGGAGGCGCTCAGCCGGAGCGAAGAGAAGTACCGCGCCATCCTGGAGAATATCGATGAGGCCTATTTCGAGGTCGATCTCTCCGGGAATTTTACGTTCTTCAACAACGCGACGCTCAGGATGGCGGGCCTGCCGCGGGAAGAACTGATAGGGGTGCGCAATCTGCGGTTCGTCGAGCCCGAAGCGGAACAAAGGATATACGAAGCATTCAGAAAGATACAGCAAACCGGCAGGCCCGAGCGTCTGATCGATTGCGAGATCGTCAGGCCCGACGGAACCAGACAGATATTCGAGCTGTCCGCATCCCTCATGAAAGATCCGTCACATACCCCCGTGGGGTTCCGTGGAGTGGCCCGGGACATTACCGAGCGCAAACTCGCCGAGGAGACCCTGCGCCGGAGCGAGGAGCGGTACCGGACCCTCTTCGAACACAATCCCATCGAAACGATCATTGTTGACAAAAGGGCCGTTATAACAGGCTACAACCAGGCAAAGGCCACATCGGGCGACAGGCTCCCCCGTCCCGGCGACGTGATATACCGGGATTACGCGGCAAAACATGCAAACGGCATGTACGACGAACTGATGGAATGCATCGAATCGGGGACGCCGAAAGAGTTCCCCGACGCGCGGTACGGCGGTAAATTCCTCTACATAAAGATATCCCCCTTCCCCGAAGGGGCGATTATAACCTCAATCGATGTGACCGAGAGCAAGAGGCTGGAAGAGCGGCTGTCTCATCTGGCGACCCATGATCCGCTCACCGGCCTTCCCAACCGGACACTCTTCACGGATCGCCTCTCCCTGGAATTGATTCGGGCGCAGCGAAGCGGCAAACAGCTGGCCGTCATGCTTCTCGATCTGGACAACTTCAAGGAGATCAATGATGCATGGGGCCATACAGTAGGGGATGAGGTGCTGCAAATCATCGGCAGACGTCTCCCCGAGTTTCTGCGCAAAAGTGACTCCATCGCCCGGATGGGAGGGGACGAATTCCTCATATTGCTGCCGGATATAGAGAGGGCGGAAGACGCCCGCAGGA
Source organism: Syntrophaceae bacterium UBA6078 (assembly GCA_002428735.1). Taxonomy (GTDB): domain Bacteria; phylum Desulfobacterota; class Syntrophia; order Syntrophales; family UBA2210; genus UBA6078. Next base: position 9,051 of record DIXO01000068.1, read on the forward strand.
TCGGGTTGAAACTCCTGGACGCCTTCAGAGATCCTTTCGTCGTGGAAGGGAAATCCCTCCCCACAACCACCAGCATCGGCTTTGCCGTCTATCCTGATGATGGGCACGAAACCGAGATCCTGATAAAGAATGCTGATATAGCCATGTACAGTGTCAAGGAGAGCGGGCGCAACGGGTGCAGGCAGTACAATCCGCTCATGCGCAGGAACCCGCCCCGGAATGGAGCGACTGACGGGATGGCAGGCGGATGAAAGAACCCACTCCGGCGGCTGGAAATGAAGAGTCCGGCTTTGGGGGGAGCAGGCTTCCTTTCTGAAATCTCCCGTAACTTCAGCGATACAACACTGCCGGCGACAGAAACATGTTTCGAGTCGTCCTCCCCGAACAGCCTGAGGGAGAAACGGAACGGACTGATTTCAGCCTCCACCCGGGGTGAGCGGTTACGGGGAGTGCAAGACATTTGATTTGCAACCCATTGATTTTGTAATAGAACCGAGGCACATGACCTGTATGAGATCACAACCATGCGTGGCGAACGGAGGCGCGGTTATCGTGAAAAAGACACCCTTTGTGAAAATCCTGATACTCCTTCTTCTTATCCCTTCCCTGTTTCTGACTTTCAGTTGCTCTTTGTTCGAGAGCAATGAGGAAAAGGCCGAGAAACATTATCAGGCAGGGATGCAGGCCATAGAAGAGAAAAAGACCGACACCGCCGTGATCCATTTCAGAAACGCGGTACAGAAAAACCCCTATCACGCAGAGGCTCACTACCGACTGGGCACCCTCTACATCGGATCGAAGCAGCCCCATCTGGCGGAAGGTTCATTCAAGCAGGCCATCAAGTACAAACCCGACCTCCACGAAGCAAAACGGGCGCTGGCCCTCTTGTACTTCCAGAACCGCGCCTATTCCCGGGCGATTCCCCTCTATACCGAGTTAATGGAAAGCGCCGGAGCGGACCTTGAAACCCTGCTGATCCTGGGCACCGCCCTGATCAATACGGGGCAGGTGGCTGATGCGAAGAAGATCCTGTCGGAAGCGGTTTCCACCTACCCGGACAATCCAAGCGCGAAAATAAACATGGCTCGCGTCCTTCTCCTAGAAAAAAAGCCGGAAGAGGCGCGCGCCATGATGGAAGCGGCCGCGGCCATCGATCATGACAATATCCTCACCCGGCTGTCCCTCGCCCAATTCTACGAGGGAACGCGGCTTCATGCCCTTGCCGAGGCCACCTTTCGTGCGATCAAGGGGGATTTCCCCGACAAACCGATATCTTATCTCGCTCTCGCACGGTTTTACCTGCGCCAGGGCCGGCCGGATGACGCGGAGACGTTGCTGCGGGAAGCGACGGCCGGAGAGCTGAAAGATCCGTCCCTGTTTCAGGCGCTGGCCATCGTCCAGCACCGGAAGGACAACCGCGCGGGAGCGCTCCGGAGCTTTCAGGATGCCGTGGCTGCATCCCCGGATGATCAGAGGAGCGCGATCCTTCTTGCTGATTACTACGTGGTGCTGAAACAGTATCCGAAGGCCATAGAGACCTATGAGAAGATTATCGGGAAATGGCCCGAGCTCCTTCCCGTCAAAGCCAAGATCGCCGAACTCCTCCTGGCTGAAAGGCGCGACGGAGACGCCCTGAAGCATATCGAAGGACTCCTGAAGGAAGAACCGGAATACGCCAGGGGTCATGTCCTTCGCGGTATTTTACTCAGGAAGGAGGGAAAGGTCTCCGCGGCCAGGGAAGAATTCTCCATGGCCCGGGTTCTGGACCCCAAATCAGCGGAGGGGGACTATTATTACGGCCTCACCTTTCTCGATGACCAGAAGTACGACATCTCCCTGTCCGAGATATTGCAGGCGCTCCAAAAGGACCCCTCTTCTCTGAGGACGCGCCTGACCCTCGCCTATATCTATCTCAAAACGGGGAAAACGTCACAGGCGATGGAGGAGATCGGTGTTGTACTGAAAAGGGAGCAGGACAACCAGCAGGCAAAGGTCCTCCGGGCCGCAGCCCATGTGCAGGCGAAGAATTATGCCGACGCCGTATCCGATTACCGGGCCATCCTGAAGCAAAACCCCGATCTGCCCCTCATTCGATTCCAACTGGCACAGGTATACCGCCTTCAGGGAAACCTGGATGAGGCGTTAAAGGGTTTCCGCGAAGTGATGGAAAGCTCCCCCGACGCGGTCAGACCCCTTCAGGAAGTGGCGAAGATTTATGTTGAAAGAAAACAGTACCGGGAGGCCATAGAACTGTGCGATGGGTATCTCGCGAAGCACCCCGGGGACCTGCAGGCATCCCTTATCAAGGCGACTGTCTTCCTGAGCCAGAAGAACCATGAGGCGGCCAAGGGATTGATTACCCGGCTGATCGCGGAGAATCCCGAATCCGATCTTCCCCTGACAATGATGGCGACCGTTGCCACGGCCGAAGGAGATTACAATGCCGCGCTGGAGACGTACCGGAAGATCATTACACTCAATCCGCAGAATTTCCCGGCCTACATGAAAATGGCCTACCTGTACCGCAACAGAGGTGACATGGCACAGGCGATTGATTCCTACGAAGCGCTCCTTTCGGTCAATGAATCGTACGGACCCGCGGCGAATGACCTGGCCTATATCTATGCCGACATGAACCAGAATCTCGACCGCGCCCTGACGCTGGCCATGAAGGCGAAGGAGCTGCTCCCTCAGAGCGGAGACGTCGCCGATACCCTGGGATGGGTCTATCTCAAGAAGGGGGCCCTCGGCATGGCCAAAAACCGGTTTATCGAGGCTATCCAGATCAATCCGGGGCATCCCGTATTTCATTACCATCTCGGGCTGGCCTACTATCAGGAAAAGGAGTTTCAAAAAGCAGAGGGGGCGTTCCGCGAAGCGATCAAACTGGGACTGGGAAAGGAAGATTCAGCGGAGGCGCGGAAGATAATCAATACGATGAGGGCGAAGGGCTAACACACAAGCGCCCCCCTGATACGGCACGGAGAGCGCACCGATTCCCGCAAGAAAGACCGCAGCGCCTGACGGTGACTGGGAGAGAATCGCGTCCCTTCCGAGACAGGATGTCATACACATGCCGAGAATCTTTATCGCAGAACCGGACAGAAAATGGGAACAATTTCTCCGGGACACCCTTGCCGCCTCTTACGAGATAAGCTCCTTGACGACCGAACGGGATGTATTCAACGATCTGAAGTTGTGCCACTGCGACGCCATCATCCTCGATCTTGAGCTGAAGATGACCGACCCCTTCGACCTGCTCCGGTGGATCAAGACGAATATACCCCACTCCCCCGTGATTGTCACCAGCCCTGTAGAAGAGACCCCCCTCGTTGTGCGGGCGATCAAGGAGGGGGCCTTTGATTTCATAGCCAAACCCTTCTCGGCAGCCAAGATAGAACACGTGGTCAAACAGGCCCTCGAACAATCGAACCTGAAGGATGAGATCGAGTACCTGCGCCACGAGCAGGATATTATCTATGATTTCGACAGGATCATAGCCTTCAGCCCGATCATGAAAGAGGTCATCAAGACCCTCCGAAAGTTTGCCCAGACGGATGCGACCATCCTGATGACGGGGGAGACGGGGACGGGAAAGAGCTTCCTCGCGGGAACGATCCATTTTAACAGCCATCGAAAAAACAGGCCCTTTGTCACCATCAATTGCGCCAATATTCCTGAGAACCTCCTTGAAAGCGAGCTTTTCGGCCATGAGAAGGGATCATTCACCGGCGCGGACAAGCTCAGGATCGGGAGATTCGAACAGGCGCGGGGGGGAACCATCTTCCTCGATGAAATCGGAGAGATCAGCCTGTCTCTCCAGGCCAAGCTGTTGCGGGTCCTCGATGAGAAGGCCTTTGAGCGGGTAGGCGGCAATCAGACGATTCATGTCGACGTGCGCGTCATCGCCGCAACGAACAGAAACTTGGAACAGCAGGTCGCCGAAGGGAAATTCAGAGAAGACCTTTACTACCGGATCAACATCCTGTCGATAAAGCTCCCCCCCCTCCGGGAGCGAAAAGAGTGTATCGCCCCTCTCGCATCCTGGCTCCTGGAAAAGACATCCGTCGCCTTGAAGAAGAAGGTGGCCGGCTTCTCCCCGGAAAGCATGGAGCTGATCAAGACCCATCCCTGGCCGGGGAATATCCGTGAGCTTGCCAACACCATCGAACGGGCCGTCATTCTGGAAGACAGCCGCATCATCCACAAAGAAAATGTTTCCATGCCGAAACTGGTGAAACCGCCGGGCCCCCATCCGGTCGGAGATTCTCGAAATCCTCTGGAAACAGGGGAAACGAGACTCATCCTGGATGCCCTCGAGAAGGCCGGATGGAGTCAAAAAGAGGCGGCGGGGCTGCTCGGGATCAGCCCCCGGGCCCTGAATTATAAGATAAAGAAATTCGGAATTACCCATCCCGGCTGGCTGAAAAACAGGTGATCCACCCCGCTCTCCCGAACGGCGGCGGATAAACGGGGCTTCCCTCTCAATCCCGGCCACCGTCGGAGATTCTGCGCGTCTTACCGGTTCCCCACAATCGCCATTCCATCTGCACCCCCACCCTCCATGGCAGATCCGACTGAAAGCCGACAGCGAAGGAATGATAAATTGACTGGCGCAGGCCCCTGTGATAGGCAGAGCGGACAGAAAGTCGCCGGGGAGAGATCATGATCGTAGGGATTGATGTTGGAGGAACACACACCGACGCGGTGCTGCTGGAATCGCTCCATGTCAAGAAGACGGCCAAGGCCGTCACAAATCAGGAAAATCTGATTGAATCACTCATAGCCGTCACCGAAGAGGTCATCCGCGGCGAGAACCCCGGCGAGATCGAGAGAATCGCTCTCAGCACCACCATATCGACCAACGCCATCGTCCAGGGCAAAACCGACCGGGTGGGGTTGATCCTGGCCGGAGGGCCGGGACTTCCCCCCGAAATGCTGGCCATCGGCGAAGACACACACTGCATATCCGGCTATGTCAATCATCGGGGAATCAGGGTCGCCGGGACGGACCCACGGGAGGTTGCCCGTATCGCGGAGCTCTTTGAAGGTAAAAAGATCGGACACGTGGGGATTGTCGGAAAATTTTCCACGCGGAATCCAGCCCTGGAGACGGAAATCGGAGATGTCCTGGACGGCAGATTCAGGCACCTCTCCTTCGGTCACCGCATGTCGGGAAACCTGAATTTCCCCCGGCGCATAGCGACGACCTATCTGAATGCGGCCATTTGGAAAACCTACAAGGCCTTCGTCGCAAGCGTCATGGACTTTGTGGACCACATGGGCATTGGCGCTCCTCTCCATATCCTGAAGGCCGACGGCGGAACCTCCTCTATCAGCCAGTCCCTCGAATATCCCGTCGGCTCGATCCTCTCCGGACCCGCCGCCAGCGTCATGGGCATCCTGAGCCTGACAGACGGCACCGAGGATGCCGTTGCCCTCGATATCGGCGGAACAACCACGGACATAGCAATTTTCGCCGACGGTGTCCCCCTCCTCGAGCCGCTGGGGGTGACCATTGGGGGGCATAAGACACTCATCCGAGGGCTCCTGACCCGCTCCATCGGAGTGGGGGGCGACAGCAGCGTGAGATACAAAGAGGGGCGGATTACCATCGGTCCCGAACGGGCCGGCCCGGCGGCCGCCTTCGGAGGCCCCTCTCCCACACCGACGGACGCCCTGATCCTCCTCGGCCGCACGGATATCGGCGACAAGGGAAAAGCGCTCAAGGCCATCCGGGAGATCGCCGCTCAGGCACACCGATCCCCCGAACAGGTGGCGCAGGAGATATGCGACCTCGCCTGCCGTACAATCGTGTCTGCGGTCAGGGAAATGCTCCAAGAGATCAATAACAAACCGGTCTACACCGTTCATGAGATCCTGGAAGGGAAGAAAATCGTCCCTGCGGTAGCGTACATTGTCGGGGGACCCGCCGGACCGATGGCACCGTATCTGGAAAAGATGATGAACATCCCCGCCTCCGTCCCCGGATACGCCGAGGTAGCCAACGCGATCGGCGCCGCCCTGGCCCGGACGACAACGGAGGTGACCCTCCTCGCCGATACGGAGAAGGGAGAGGCGACCATCCCTGAGGAGGGGATACAGACCGCCATATCACGGAATTTCACCCACCAGGAAGCGATCGATCTGTGCATGTCCACCCTTCGCGCGCGGGCTCTGAGGATGGGGGCGTACGAGGATACGCTGGACATGGAGATTGTAGAAGATCAGGTATTCAATATGGTCAGGGGAATGGGGTACACGACCGGCAGGAACATGCGGATCAAGGCCCAGGTTAAACCGGGGCTGGTCGCGGCGATCAAAGAGGAGGGGGGGCAATGACAGGCAGCAGGAAGAAGACAGGCCTCGTATTCTTCCCCGCCTTCGACTGGGCCATATCGGCGACCCATCCGGAACGGGAGGAACGGCTCCTCTACACGCAGGACCAGGTCTTCGAGGAGGGGCTCCTCGATCTTGACAATATCGTGGAATTCAAGCCGGGGCTTGCCACTATTGAGGACATCAACCGCATCCACATCTGCGTCCCGGACGCGAACCGTGTCATCACCCAGTCTCATCTGATATCCGCGGGGGGCGCCATAACGGCCGCCGAAAAGGTAATGGAGAAAGAGGTCGACAACGCCTTCGCCCTTGTCCGCCCCCCCGGACATCACGCCATGCGTATCGTCCACGGCGCCAGAGGGTTCTGCAACATCAATATCGAAGCCATCATGATCGAGTACATACGCCGCCGGTACGGCCACCGGAAGATCGCCATCGTCGATACCGACTGCCACCACGGCGACGGCACACAGGATATCTTCTGGCACGATCCCGACACGCTCTTCATATCGGTCCACCAGGACGGAAGGACCCTCTACCCCGGTTCCGGCTTCTCCGATGAGTTCGGCGGGCCGAACGCCCTCGGCGCCACCATCAATATTCCCCTCCCCCCCCACACCTCGGACGAGGGGTTCCTCTTCGTCCTGGATAATCTGATCCTCCCCATACTGGACGAGTTCAAACCGGATCTGGTCATCAATTCGGCGGGACAGGACAACCACTACAGCGACCCGATCACGAACATGTCCTTCTCCGCTCAAGGGTATGCCACTCTGAACGACCGGCTTTCCCCCGACATCGCCGTCCTCGAGGGTGGGTACTCCATAGAAAGCGCCCTTCCCTACGTCAATGTGGGGATCATTCTTGCCATGGCCGGGATCGACTACAGCCACGTCACTGAACCGGATTACAACCCCGAAGCTACAAGGCAGACCGCCCAGACAAGCCGGTATATCGAACAGCAGGTTGCGGCCATCTCCGATCTGTGGAAAACCAGGGCCACCCGGCGTGACGCCCTGGTCAAGGGGAAGGAATACCTGCGCCGCAGCCGGAGCATATTCTATGATACGGATATGATCAGCGAGCAGCAGGAAGAGACGGTGCGTATCTGTAACGAATGCGGCGGTCTGATCACCATCCGTTCCGAGGCGAGCACCGGCAACCGGATCTTCGCGGTCATCGTCCCGGGGCGCGGCTGCCCCGTGTGCAGGCATAAGGGGGAAGAAATCTTCGAGGAAACCGGCACAGGCTCGTATCATCATGTTTATTTTCAGGACAGGGACCGGGATCTGTTTCTGGTGAAATAAGGGAATGACGTTGAATAACAGGGCGGGACACAGTGTCCTCCGGATTGAGGAAATCATCGAGAAACTGACAGGGCCGGGCGGATGCGCCTGGGACCGCCGGCAGAAGAAAGAGGATGTGGGGAAATACCTCCTGGACGAGGCATACGAGGTCATCGACGCCATCGATGAGGGCTCTCCGGACGCCTTGAAAGAGGAACTGGGCGATGTCCTTTTCCAGATACTCTTTCTCGCGAAGATGGCGGAGAAGAAGGGTGAATTTACCCTTTCGGATATCGTGGACGGCATATCGAACAAGATGATCCTCCGTCACCCCCACGTATTCGAAACAAGGCAGGATCTCCCTGTTGACGAGGTACGGGCGAACTGGCAACGCATCAAGAACCGTGAACGGGGGAAGGGGGACGACGAGTCCTCACCCATCGATGCCGTGCCCCGCTCCATGCCCCTCCTCATGGCGGCGCGCACGATAACCAGCCGCGCCGCAGGAAAGGGATTCGACTGGGAGGAAACGGACGGAGTCGTGGAAAAGATCGAAGAAGAGCTGGCGGAGCTGAAGGAAGCCATTGCAGAGGGACGAAAGGACCGCATTGAAGGAGAAATCGGGGACCTTTTCCTCTCCCTTGTCAATCTGTGCCGCTTCGTTCAGGCAGACCCCGAGAAGGCCCTCCGCTCTTCCTTACGCAAGTTCTCCGCGAGGTTCTCGTTTATCGAGGAAAGCCTGAAACGGGAGGGACGCACTCCGCAGGACGCCGGCATGGAAGAGCTGGACGCGTTGTGGAACAGGGCAAAGGAAATGGAAAGGAACAGGTAGCCCAGGATGAAGCTTTTTCTCTGCGTCATTGGAATGGTTTTGATCATAGAAGGCCTCCCCTACTTCGCCTTCCCCGAAAAGATCAAATCGTATCTTATGAAGGTGTACGAAACCCCCGAGCACACCCTCCGGATCCTGGGCCTGGTATCGATCTTAGCCGGCCTCGGCCTCGTCTATCTTGGAAGACACTGACCCCCTGAACATGGATGATTCAACGCTACACACCGGACCCACTTTCCTGTTGACACTGCAGTCCTTTTCTGGTTAGTCCCCTCAATTCGCCATGAGAACGGAAGATTTTTATTATACCCTGCCGGAAGAGCTGATCGCCCAGAAGCCATGTGAACGGAGAGATCACGCGCGCATGATGGTGGTCGACCGGAACAGGGGCATCTTCGAATGTCGGCATTTTTATGAACTCCCTGAATTTCTGGAGAGGGACGACCTGCTGGTTGTCAACAATTCCCGCGTAATCCCGGCGAAGCTCACAGGGAAGAAAACCACGGGGGCTACCATCGAACTGCTCCTCCTCCGGGAACGAGACACACCCGAAACATGGGAAGTGCTCCTCAGGCCCGCCAAGCGGGTCAGGGTGGGGACCAGAATATCCTTTGACGGCCGTTCGTGGGCAGAGGCAGTGGAACGGATCTCGGACAAAAAATGGATCATCAGATTCCACCTGGGGATCGGCTTCGACACCTTTCTGGAGACATTCGGGGGAGCGCCTCTTCCCCCCTACATAAAAAGGGGAAAGGGGAAGACCCCGGACCCGGCAGATCTGCAGAGGTACCAAACCATCTACGCGAAGAATCCCGGATCGGTGGCCGCCCCCACCGCCGGCCTTCACTTCTCCTCAGAGATCCTGGACGCGCTGAGGAACCGGAAAATCGGCATCGCGGAGGTAACGCTGCACGTGGGATACGGTACCTTCCTCCCCATTGAGACGAGACATGTGGAGGATCACGCAATGGAGAGCGAGTCTTTTCAGATAAGCGCGGAGGCTGCCGAACAGATCAACAGCGCCCGGAGTGTCGTGGCCGTGGGGACAACGTCCATACGGACCCTGGAATCGGCCGCCGACGCGGAGGGGAAGGTGCGCGCGGGAAAAGGGGAAACCTCCCTTTTTATATACCCGGGGTATCGCTTCAAGGCGGTGGACCGGGTATTGACGAACTTTCATCTGCCGGCCTCATCCCTCTTTCTTCTCGTCTGCGCCTTCGCGGGAAGCGATCTTATGCGCAGGGCCTACGAAAAGGCCGTAGAGGAGAGATTCCGATTCTACAGCTATGGCGATTGCATGCTCATACTGTGAATGCGGGGTTCAAGGGATCGAGGGAAAGGTGTATTGGGCAATACTAAAAAGACAGAGCCGAAAGAGGAAGAATGGTAAAGACGCCGATAAAGTCTTTAAAGAACAACTCCTTGAATCCTTTACTCCAACTGAATTGGAGAAGAACCTTAATTCTTAATTAAAAATCATGAAACAGATCGAGGGCATGGACATAGAAGACAGGCTCCAAAAACAGGAATCCCGGGCTGACGGATTCGCCTTTGCGCTCCTCCACAGGGATCGAGGATCGGAGGCGCGTCTGGGGAGAATCACCACCCCTCACGGTGAGGTGGATACCCCTGTCTTCATGCCCGTGGGGACGCAGGGAACGGTCAAATCTCTCACGCCGGAGCGGGTTGCCGGCCTGGGGGCGCAGATGATCCTGGGGAACACCTACCACCTCTACCTGAGGCCGGGACACGAACTGGTAAAAAAGATGGGAGGGCTGCACCGGTTCATGAACTGGAACGGGCCCATCCTGACGGACAGCGGCGGATTCCAGATTTACAGCTTGGGATCATTGCGGAAGATAACAGAGGAGGGTGCGTCCTTTCAATCCCACATAGACGGCTCCCGCCATTTCATAAGCCCCGAGATATGCGTGGAGATACAGCGCGCCCTGGGATCGGACATCATGATGTGCCTTGACGAATGCGTTCCCTATCCCGCCGCGTTTGCCTACGCGGAAGAATCCCTCAATATGACGCTGCGGTGGGCTCGAAGATGCAAGGATGCCGGAGCGGACGACGGACAGGCCTTGTTCGGCATATCACAGGGGGGGGAATACGGCACCCTGCGCAGGAGGGGAATTGAAGAGCTGATAGCCATCGGATTTGACGGATACGCCCTCGGGGGGGTGAGCGTCGGAGAACCCAAGGAGATCATGCGCGAGATAACCGCCACCTGCGCCCCCCTCTTCCCCGCGGAAAAACCCCGATACCTCATGGGGGTGGGACTCCCCGAGGACATCGTGGAATCGGTCTATCACGGAATCGACATGTTCGACTGCGTGATCCCCACACGAAACGCGCGCAACGGAATGCTGTTTACAAGCAGCGGAAAAGTTGTTATAAGGAACGCTCGTTACCGAGAGGACAACGGCCCTGCTGACGATGCATGCGATTGCTACACCTGCAGGAACTACTCGCGGGCCTATCTCAGACACCTGTTTATCGCCGGGGAAATCCTGGCGATTGTTTTGAATACCATACACAATATCAGATATTTCATGAATCTGATGCGAGAGATCAGAGAAGCGATACGAAACGACAGTTACGAGACATTCAGAACGACATTCATGTCCGGGCTGGCAAACGGAGAGCCTGAAATCAATTAAACATTTCAAGGAGGAACAGACACCATGATCGGCACAGCATATGCGATGGGAGCAGGCGGAGGCGGCGGAGCGGTCCCCGGGGGCGACATGAATTTTATCTTTGTCATGGTTGCCATCTTCGCGATCTTTTATTTTCTTCTCATCAGACCGCAGCAGAAAAAACAGAAAGAAACGAAGGCGATGCTGGCAAACCTGGCCCATGGAGATACCGTCGTCACCGCCGGCGGGATTCACGGCAAGATTACCGCCATTACCGATCAGGTCGTGACACTGGAAATAGCCGACAAGGTCAAGATAAAGGTTTCACGGGGTCACATCATCGGCGTTACGCAGAAGGCAACCCAGCAGTAGGAACGAGCGAGAGGAACTCACATGTCGGGGAAAAATATCAAGGCCCGGGTCATCGTCACCCTTGTTATCGTCGCAGCGGCTTTTTTCTTCCTTATGCCTTCCATAACGCAGAATCTCCCCTCCGTCTGGAAGGAGAACACGGACAAGATTCATCTGGGGCTCGATCTCCAGGGGGGGATGCATCTCGTCCTGGAGGTGGAAACCCGGAAGGCGGTTGAGAGCTCCATGGAACGGATCGCGAACGATCTGAAAGAAGTCCTCATGGAGGAACGGGTCCGTTTCAAACAGCTGGAACGCGAGGGGGGGATATTCACGACCCTTGAGCTGTCCGACAGAGAGCAGCGGGCGGTGCTGGAAAAGGTATTGAAGAACACGTTTCCCAACCTCGCCATCAAATCCTCGGAGATAAGCGACGGGAGAGAAAAAATCTGGCTGGAGCTCAAGGATGAACAGGTTCAGTCGATTGAAAAATTCGCCCTGGAGCAGAGTCTCGAAACCATCCGGAACCGGGTGGATGAATTCGGCGTCACCGAACCGGAGATCATCCCCCAGGGGAGAGACCGCATCCTGATCCAGCTTCCGGGCATCAAGGACCCGCAGCGGGCGATCAACCTGATCGGGAAAACGGCCCTCCTCGAGTTCAAGCTCCTGGACGAGGAACACAGCCTCGATGAGGCCATCGGGGGAAAGGTTCCCGCGGGAAGTATCATTGCTTACGGATACAAAGTGGACAGCGCAACCGGGCGGAGGACCAGGATTCCCTACCTCCTCAAGAGCAAGACCCTCCTGACGGGCGAATCGCTTGAGGATGCCAAGGTGTCTATCAGCGACCGGTTCGGCGAGCCCTATGTTTCCATCAAATTCGATTCCCAGGGGGCCAGGGATTTTGAACGGATAACGGCCCAGAACGTCAAGAAACGCCTGGCCATCGTCCTGGACGGCGTGGTCCATTCCGCCCCCGTCATACAGGAACGGATTCCCGGGGGGAACGCCCAGATCACCGGAAGCTTTACCATGGAAGAAGCGCGCGACCTGGCCATCGTTCTGAGAGCGGGAGCCCTGCCCGCCCCCGTGAAGATTCTGGAACAGAGGACCGTGGGTCCGTCCCTCGGGCAGGATTCCATCGACAAGGGAATCCTCTCCATCATCGTGGGGAGTATCCTGGTGATCCTGTTCATGGTCTTGTACTACAATCTTTCCGGAATTGTTGCCGATTTAGTCCTCGTTCTTAACATTGTTCTGATCATGGGCGCCCTTGCCGCCTTCAGGGCAACCCTCACACTCCCCGGAATCGCGGGCATCGTCCTCACCATCGGCATGGCGGTGGACGCCAATGTCCTCATATTCGAGAGAATCCGGGAAGAGATGCGACTGGGCAAATCTCCCCGGGCGTCCGTCGAGGGAGGGTACTCGAAGGCATTGAGCACCATCGTTGACGCGAACGTGACGACCCTGATCGCCGCCCTGGTTCTCTTCCAGTTCGGCACGGGGCCGGTGAAGGGATTCGCCGTCACTCTCAGCATCGGCATCGTATGCAGCATGTTCACAGCCATCTTTGTGGCGAGAATCATCTACGACTATTTTGTGTGGCAACGAAATATCAAGAGAATAAGCATTTAATTATAAAGGATAATCCTGACTGGAACGGAGATAGGAATGGAAATTATACGGCCCGGAATCAATATCGACCTTGTGGGGAAGATGCGGATAGCCTGTGGGGCTTCACTCGTGGTGATCATTATCAGCGTTCTGTCCCTGGTGTTTCATGGCGGCCCCAAACTGGGGATCGATTTCGCCGGGGGAACACAGATACAGGTGAAGTTTTCCCAAGAGACAACCGCCGATGGGATACGGGATTCCCTGCGGAACATGGGCCTCGGCAACAACATCATCCAGCGCTTCGGGTACAAAGACAACAACGAGTTTTTGATCAACACAGAGAAAGCCAGCTCCGAACTTGAAGGGTTGTCGGACAAGATAACCGAGGCCCTGGGGGCAACATACGGAAAGGAAAACGTTGATATACGGCGCGTCGAGATGGTCGGCCCGAAGGTGGGCAAGGACCTGAGGCAGAAGGGATTGCTTGCCATGCTGTACGCAGTGATCGGAATACTGATCTACGTCACGTGGCGGTTCGAACTGCGCTATGCCGTGGGCGCGATTGTAGCCCTTATCCACGACGTTATCATCACGGTGGGAGTTTTTTCCCTCCTGGGAAAGGAGTTCACCCTTCCCATTATCGCGGCCCTCCTGACGATCATAGGGTATTCTCTCAATGACACCATCGTCATATACGACAGGATCCGTGAGAACATCAAGGGGGCGCGGAAACAGCCTCTGAAAGAGCTCGTCAATGCAAGCATCAATCAGGTCCTCAGCAGGACGGTCCTCACATCGGTTACGACACTGCTGGTTGTGCTCGCCCTGTTTTTCCTGGGGGGAGCGGTGATCCATGACTTCGCCTTCGCCCTGCTGGTGGGAATAGTGGTCGGCACCTATTCTTCCATATTCGTGGCCAGTCCCACGGTCCTGGCCTGGGAGACCATCAGCCCTTCAAAGGAAAAGAGGAAAGAGTAAGTTGCCCCTCCTTGAAGCAGCCGGGTTTACGGTTTTTGTTGTCATACTGTTGGTTGGGGTCTTCTCCATCATCTTCGGCTTTCCGGGAACCTTCCTGATCCTTGGGGATGTGGTTGTCTATGCCCTGGCAACCGGATTCGAGAAGATCGGCTGTAAGATCATCATCGCCCTTGTCTGTATTTCACTCCTCGCCGAGGCCACTGATTTCTTTACCGGTGTCGTTGGCGCCAGACGGTATGGTTCTTCAAAATCAGGGGTGGTTCTGTCCATCATCGGCGGAATTGTGGGAGCCATCCTGATGATTCCGATCCTCATGGGTCTGGGCGCCATCATCGGGGCCTTTCTGGGCGGCTTTGCCGGGGCCTTCCTGGGAGAGTATCTGGAACAACGAAAGTTCAAACCGGCCATCAGGGCGGGTTACGGGGCGTTCATAGGACGGCTTGCGGGGGTATTTCTGAAAGGATCTCTCGCAATTGTCATGGTTGTTATAACCATGTCCGCGATCTACTTCTGAAGATCTACGGGAGACCGGACCACGAGGAAAGCGGGCCGGAGCAGAGACTGCTATGGGAAAAAGCAAAAAGAATGTCATCAGGGAATACGCGGAAGCGATCATCATTGCCATACTCATCGCCCTGTTCATCAGGACCTTTGTAGTTCAGGCCTTTAAAATCCCCTCGGGCTCGATGAAACCAACGCTCCTGGTGGGAGACCACCTCCTGGTCAGCAAATTCATTTACGGAGTAAAAATTCCTTTTCTGCGGAAGACCCTCGTTCCCGTCAATAATCCGGAACGGGGGGATATTGTGGTGTTCATATACCCCGTCGACCGGTCGAAGGATTTCATCAAACGGGTGGTCGGCGTGGCCGGAGACAGGATAGAAATAAAAAATAAAAGAATATACATAAACGGTACCCCCTCCAACGATGGCCACGGCGTGCACACGGACAGCCTCATCTTTCCGGCTGCCCTCCAGCCGCGCGACAATTTCGGGCCTGTCACGGTCCCGTCCGGACACATATTCGTCATGGGGGACAACAGAGATGAAAGCTACGACAGCAGATTCTGGGGATTCGTAGACCTGCGGGACGTTCTGGGCAAAGCTTTCATCATATACTGGTCCTGGGATAAGGAAAACAGGGATGTGCGGTGGAAAAGGATGGGGCGTATCCTTCGCTGAAACACCTTGACACAAAACGCGAATACTGATAGATAGGCAAACCGAATATACGGGCGAATCACCGTAAAAAAGGGTTCCTATGCGTGTGGAAAACAAATATATCAAAACAGTGGTTCAAGGGCCTTCTCATTTTTGTGGGAAGGCCTTTTTTATGGGCGTACTCTTTCGGCGCATACTATCGTCAAGAGGGCCCGGCCCGTCGTAACTGTCCGAAGCCTTAAGGAACAGCACCCATGAAAAAAAATACGGTCGTAATGGATGCGGAGAGCGTTGACCGATCCCTGACACGGATGGCCCATGAAATACTGGAACGAAACAGGGGAACCGACAACCTGATTATCATCGGCATACGCAAGGGGGGAGTGCCACTGGCAGAGAGGCTCACTGAAAAGATTTCAGCCATTGAAGGGACCGAAATCATGTCGGGGACGCTCGACATAACGCTCTACCGGGACGATGTATTGACCACGGGGATTCGGCCGCCGATCGAAAAGACGTATATCCCCTTCCCCCTCGACAAAAAGAGGGTCGTTCTGGTGGATGATGTCCTCTTCACGGGACGGACGATCCGGGCAGCCATGGACGCGCTCATGGACTTCGGAAGGCCGGCAATCATACAGCTGGCCGTTCTTATCGACAGGGGGCACAGGGAACTTCCCATCAGGGCCGACTTCATCGGGGAGACTCTCCCCTCGTCCCTCTGGGAGAATGTGAGAGTCACCGTTACGGATGACAGGAGCGCCGACGAGGTTGTCATTGAAGAGGGGTGACAGGACCGCACCTGACGGAACAGGCAGAGAACGGGCCGCACGGGAAGACACCATGAAACTATCGAGCAAAGACATGCTGGGGATACGGGATCTCCCGCGGGAAGAGATCGACCTCATACTAGACACCGCCGCATCCTTCAAGGAGATATCCGAGAGGACGATCAAGAAGGTCCCCACCCTCAGGGGGAAAACGGTTATCACCCTCTTCTTCGAGGCAAGCACCCGAACGAGGACATCCTTTGAGATAGCGGCAAAAAGGCTGAGCGCCGATACGATCAACATCTCCGCGTCCACCAGCAGCGTGGTAAAAGGGGAGACGCTCATCGACACCGCCCGCAACCTGGAATCGATGAACCCCGATATCATCGTCATCAGACACAGCGCCGCCGGTGCGGCACAGATCCTCGCCGGACTTCTGAAACAATCGATTATCAACGCGGGGGACGGGGCGCATGAACATCCCACGCAGGCGCTCCTCGATATGCTCACCATACGGGAGAAGAAGGGCCGCATAGAAGGCCTCACGGTCGCCATCGTGGGCGATATCGCCCACAGCCGGGTGGCCCGATCGAATATCTACGGTCTGATAAAAATGGGGGCGAACGTGGTCATATGCGGCCCGGCAATGATGATACCGAGGGGCATAGAGAGGATGGGAGTGACGGTCTGTTGCTCCATGCGGGATGCCATACGCAACGCTGACGTGGTCATGATGCTCCGTATGCAGCTGGAGAGGCAGGAAAAGAATCTCTTTCCCTCCCTTCGGGAATACGCGCAACAGTTCTCCCTGAACCGCGACAATATCAGGCTGGCGAAGGACGATGTGATCGTCATGCATCCGGGGCCGGTTAACAGGGGCGTTGAAATCGCCCCCGACATAGCCGATGGCCCCTCCTCCGTAATCCTCGAACAGGTCGCCAACGGCGTTGCCGTAAGGATGGCCCTTCTCTATCTCCTGTCAGGAGGAACAAAATGAATGTGGTGCTCAAGGGCGGAAGGATCGTAGACCCCTCCCAGGGGATGGATGCCGTCTCCGATATTCTCATAGAAAAGGGGAAAATATCCCGCATCGAACGGGACATCACCCCGTCAAAGGCTGATTCAAAGAACACTCTGCGGGTCATTGACCTGCAGGGCATGATCGTTTCTCCCGGTCTTGTCGACATGCATGTCCACCTGCGCGAACCGGGATTTGAGTACAAAGAGACAATCCGCACGGGGAGCGAGGCTGCGGTTGCCGGGGGTTTTACCTCCATTGCCTGCATGGCGAATACCAATCCCGTCAACGACAACCGCTCGGTAACGGAATTCATACTGAAACAGGCCCGCCTTGCCGCCACGGCAAACGTGTTTCCCGTAGCCGCCCTCAGCAGAGGACAGGCCGGGGAAACACTGACGGAATTCGGCGATCTCAAGAGCGCCGGCGCCGTGGCCTTTTCCGATGACGGCAACCCCGTCACCGACAGCGGGCTCATGAGGCACGCCCTTGAGTACGCCTGCTCTCTCGACATGCCGGTGTTATCCCACTGCGAGGACCGGGGACTGTCGTCCAGTGGTCTGATGCACGAAGGATTCATTTCCACCGAGCTGGGTCTCCCGGGAATTCCGGCCGTCGCTGAAGATATTATGGTACTGCGGGATATAGCACTTGCCCGTTTCACCGGAACCCGCGTGCACATCGCCCACGTGAGCACCGCGGGAGCCGTACAGGCGGTCAGGGAAGCCAAGGCCGCAGGGGTCCATGTCACTGCAGAGACGGCCCCCCACTACTTCACACTGACCGATGAGGCCCTGAGGGGATTCTCCACCAACTGCAAGATGTATCCCCCCCTGAGAGGGGCCGAGGATGTGGAAGCCGTAAAAGAGGGTCTGAGCGACGGCACGATCGATGCCATAGCCAGCGACCATGCCCCTCATTCATCGGTTGAAAAGGATGTCGAATTTGCCTACGCCGCGAACGGGATCATCGGTCTGGAGACATCCCTTGCCCTTTCCCTGAAACTGGTGCGCGACGGTATCCTGACCCTGCCGCAGCTGATCGAAAAAATGAGCACCAATCCCGCCCATATACTCAAGATACCGAAAGGTTCCCTGACGCCGGGATGCGATGCCGACATCACCCTTATCGATATACATAAGGCATGGACTGTTGACGCGGGGACATTCCGCTCAAAAGGTCTAAACTGCCCCTTCGACGGATGGAACCTCATCGGGAAGGCAATCATGGCCATAGTCGGCGGAGAAGTCAGATACACGGATACCGGCGCGGCGGTCTAGTCTTCTGATTGGTTCAGCCTTGATCTTTCTTGACAGCTTGCACATCGCCATCGCTGCATCTCCCTTCTGAAGACGTCCGTTCCTTTTCCGCAGCATTCTTGCTCTGTCTCCCAAGACGTGCTAAGAAGAATCGCTTTGTTTTGACGGCAGGAGTTCCCCCATGGAAGACCAGAAAAAAGAAGAGATCAACTACCTTGGTAAACTCAGGGAATGGATCCGCCTGAACAGGGAATTTGATATCATCGATCTGTTCTCGGAACTCCATCCGGCCGACATCGCCGATCTTATCGACAATCTCGAGGAGCAGGAGAAAATCCGCCTCTTCTCTCTTCTGGAGGTGGAAAAGGCATCCGACGTCATCCCCGAGCTGAGCGAGCTTTCCCGGGAACAGATCCTCGAAGACATATCGGACAAGAAACTCGCCGAGATCATCGACGAGATGGACTCGGACGACGCGGCCGACGTCATTGCCGAACTGACTGAAGACCAGGCGCGGGCCGTCCTCGACGGGATAGAACCCGAAGGGTCGGAGGATCTCAAAAACCTTCTGAGATACGAGGAAGACACGGCCGGCGGTATCATGCAGACGGAGCTGGTCTCGGTTCCCGCCGACGCTACGATCAACGACGCCCTGAAGGCCGTCATACAGACATCCGAGGAGATCGAGAACGTGTACAACGTCTTTGTCGTGGACAAGGGCGACACACTCATCGGCACCATCCCCCTCCAGAAACTGATCACGGCCAGACGGACCAGTCCCGCCACCGAAGCCATCGATAAGGCCATCCCCTCCGTTCAGACGGATATCGACCAGGAGGAAGTGGCCCGGATGTTCGAGAAGTACGACCTTGTCTCCCTCCCTGTCGTGGATCACGAAAACCGCCTTCTCGGCCGCATCACGATCGATGATATCGTCGACGTCATGGAGGAGGAATCCTCGGAGGACATCTACCGCATAGCCGGCCTCCACGAGGATGACAACATCTTCAACGAACCGATGGAGTCGGTGAAAAGGAGACTCCCCTGGCTGTATATCAACCTCCTGACGGCCCTCGCGTCGGCACTGGTTATCGGCTTTTTTGAAAACACCATCCAGATGGTCATCGCCCTCGCCGTTTTCATGCCGGTGGTGGCGGCGATCGGCGGAAACGCGGGCAGCCAGACCCTCACCCTGATCGTCAGGGGGCTGGCCCTCGGTGAAGTCACCTTCGATAACGCAAAAAAAGCGCTCTACAAGCAGATCATCGTAGGGGTCGTCAACGGTGTGGCGGTGGGGGTCGTCATCGGCCTCATCGCCTCTTTCTGGAAGGGAATGCCCGTCCTGGGGGCGGTGATTGCCCTCGCGATGGTCATCAACGTCTTCGTGGGCACCCTGATCGGGACGCTGGTCCCGCTGACCCTGAAGTGGGCAAAGGCGGACCCGGCACTCGGTTCGCACATCTTCGTCACCGCCTTCACGGATGCCTTCGGTTTTCTTTCCTTTCTCGGACTTGCAACCATCTTTCTGAAACTGCTGGTATGAGCAGGCCTCCCCTCAAGACGCCGGCGTTTGTCATCCATTTCCTCAACTACGGAGAGTCCGACCGGATTGTCACCTTCTTCACCCGGGAATTCGGGAAGGTCAAAGGGATCGCCAAGGGGGCCCGGCGCAGCAGAAAACGCTTCTCCAATGCCATAGAGCCTTTCTCTCATGCCACGATTCTCTTCTCCCGGAGAGACGAAAACAGCCTCGCCGTCATAGAAAACTGCGACGTCCTCAACCACTATCCAAAGATCAGGGCCGATCTGGCGCGAACAATGAGGGCGTCGTATATGGTCGAACTCGTTGACCAATTCACCGCCGAGGGGAAAAAAAGCGCGGCCATATTCCAGCTCCTGGAGGGTTTTCTGGGCCTTCTGGAAGCGGGGCATGGTGCCGAGGAGACCACGCTCTTCTTTGAACTGCGCCTCCTCACGCTCTCGGGATACGAACCGATGCTGGAGCAGTGTATCCTCTGCGGTACCACGATCGATGAAACGGGGGTCACCCTTTTCGATACGGCGCGGGGGGGTATCCGGTGTTCGAAGTGCAGCAGGGGAGAAGAGGGTTGCATCCCCGTTTCCACGGGGACCGTCAAAACGCTCCTTATGGGAAACGGGATGGCACCGGACCGCATACCCCGGCTGATTCTGTCGGAAAATGCCATACGGGAGAGTTCCCGGATACTAAGACATTTCATACGGCACACACTGGGAAGGGAGCCTCGGTCTCTCCAGGTGCTTGATGAAATTAAAAAAATGATGTGACAGGGCAACACGGGAATCTCGATTACGCCTTGACAGGCATCCCTCGTAATGATAGCTTCCCGCCGTTTCAATACCAGCGGAGCGCACGCGCAAGGAGGCAAATGTGACCTTTCAGGAACTGATATTCGCCCTGGAAAAGTACTGGGCCGATCAGGGGTGCATCGTACAGCAGCCCTACGATATTGAGGTGGGGGCCGGCACCTTCAATCCGGCGACCTTTCTCAGAGCGCTCGGGCCGGAGCCGTGGAATGTCGCCTATGTAGAGCCCTCCCGGAGGCCCACGGACGGCAGGTACGGCGAAAATCCGAACCGCCTGCAACACTACTACCAGTACCAGGTCATCATGAAACCCTCCCCCCTTGACATACAGAACCTGTACCTCGATTCACTCAGGTCCTTCGGCATCGATCCCCTCGATCATGACATCCGCTTCGTGGAGGATGACTGGGAGTCCCCCACCCTCGGCGCGTGGGGTCTGGGGTGGGAGATCTGGCTCGACGGGATGGAGATCACCCAGTTCACCTACTTCCAGCAGGTCGGCGGGATCGACCTGAACCCCATCTGCGTCGAGATCACCTACGGGATAGAGCGGATCGCCATGTACCTCCAGGGCATCGACAACGTCTACGACCTGGAGTGGGGTCACGGGATCACATACGGGGACGTTCATCACCGGGGCGAGGTTGAGTTTTCCACCTACCAGTTCGAGGCGGCCGATACCGATATGCTCCGGACACTCTTCGACATGTACGAGGGCGAATCGGTAAAGACCGCGGAGAAGGGGCTTGTTCTCCCCACCTACGATTACTGCCTGAAGTGCTCTCACGTATTCAACATCCTGGATGCCCGGGGCGCCATAAGCGTGAATGAACGGACAAGCTATATCGGCAGGGTGAGGAACCTCGCCCGTCTCAGCGCCGAAGGATACTCCCGGCAGCGGGAGGAGATGGGATATCCCCTGACGGGCAAGTTCACCAAGAGTTAAAAGAGGGATTGTTGTTGTCATGGCTAAAGAATTGTTGTTGGAGATAGGAACGGAAGAGATCCCGGCCGCTTTTCTGCCGAAGGCTCTGAAGGATATGGAGCGGATCATTACCGGCGAGTTTTCCGAGCGGCGTATCAGCCACGGCCGGGTGCGAACCATGGGAACGCCGCGCAGGCTGGTTCTGTCGGTCGAAGATGTCAGCGAGAGACAGGACGACCAGGTCATTGAGAAGATGGGACCGTCCACCGCCATGGCCTTTGATGAAGCGGGAAAACCGACCAAGGCCGCCATCGGCTTCGCCCGGGGACAGGGGGTGGATGTTTCCGAACTGGAGATCGTCGAAACACCCAAGGGAAAACAGATCTGTTCGCGCAAAACGATCGTCGGTCAGGATACGCCGGGCATCCTGAAGGATTTCTTCCCCCGGTTCATCCTCTCCATCCCCTTCCGCAAATCAATGCGCTGGATGGATCTGAATCTGCGCTTCGCGCGGCCGATCCACTGGATCGTGGCCCTCTTCGGGGGAGAGGTTATTCCCTTTTCCATAGAAAACATTACAAGCTCCGACACAAGCCGGGGACACCGGTTCATGGCCCCAGACCCGTTTTCCGTTGCAGGGTTTGGAGACTACCTCGCGAAAACGGAAGAACGATTCATCATTGTCGATCCCGAGAAGAGAAAGCAAATCATCCGGGACGCGGCACGAGCCGCCGCCGAAGCCGTATCGGGAGCAGTCCTTGAAAATGATGAGCTTCTCGAAGAAGTGACCTTCCTCGTCGAATATCCGTCCGTTGTCTGCGGAAGTTTCGACCGGGAATTTCTCGCGCTTCCCAAAGAGGTCCTGACCACCGCCATGATGAAACATCAGAAGTACTTCCCCGTCACCGATACGAAAGGGAAGCTGCTTCCCCATTTCATCACAGTGAACAATACCGTCGCAAGAGACCCATCGGTCGTGGCCCGCGGCAATGAAAAGGTCATACGGGCGCGACTTGCCGACGCCCGCTTCTTCTTCGAGGAAGATCGGAAGACCCCTCTCGAAGACCGCCTGGAAGACCTGAAAGACGTTGTGTTTCACCGCCTCCTGGGGACGTCATATGAGAAGGTGGAACGATTTACAGAGATTGCGAAGGACATCTCGGCCAAAATTAACTTCTTCTCTGCCGAGTCTTCTGCAGCTACCGTTGTTGCGACCGCAACACTTGCCAAGGCGGATCTTGAGACTCAAATGGTCTATGAATTCCCGGAACTACAGGGGGTGATGGGGAGGGAATATGCCCTTCTGCAGGGTGAAAAAGACGTTGTTGCAACGGCGATCTACGAGCACTACCTTCCGACAGCCGCCGGCGGCGATCTCCCGAAAACTGATGAGGGGGCCATCGTCAGCATCGCCGACAAGATGGATACGATTGTGGGATTTTTCGGCATAAATCTCATCCCCACGGGGACCGCCGATCCGTACGCCCTGAGACGCCAGGCCCTCGGCATCATAAATATCATCATAGAGAAGAACTACCCCCTCGCGCTCGACGCGCTCGTGGACAAGAGTCTCGAGACCCTCGAAGGAAAACTGAAGAGGACGAAGGATGAGACCCGGTCGGATGTCATGAACTTTCTCCGCGGGAGGTTTGAAAACCAGCTGCTGTCCCAGAGACATCCATACGACGTGGTCGACGCGGTGCTTTCGCTAGGCATATCGGACATCGTCCAGTCCCTGAGAAAGATAGAGGCCATGGAGGCATTCAAGAAACACCCCGATTTCGAACCGCTGGCAATCGCTTTCAAACGGGTTGTGAATATCCTCAAGGATTTCAAAGGTGGTTCCGTCGACGCGTCCCTTTTTGACTCACGCGCAGAAGCCGACCTCTACGATTCTTTTTCCAATATAAGGGAACGGGCAAATGGATGCATAGACGAGGGCAGATACTCAGACGCCCTTTCCGAGATGGCAACCCTCCGGAAACCGGTCGACGCCTTTTTTGAAGAAGTCATGGTCATGGCGGAGGACGAAAAGATACGGTCCAACAGGCTGTCCCTGCTTGAAGAAATATCAAATCTCTTCTACCGGATCGCTGATTTTTCCCGGATCGTGACGGAAGGGTGAAATCGGTAAAGATTTTCTTCTTGACAGTAATCAGGATTTATGAGTATAAGGCTTCATAATTTTGCAAGGGTGTTTGTAACGATGGGCAGAAATCTGAATGTAAATTACTGGTTTAGCTATTTTTATTTCGGCGGATCGGTGTGCCCATCGCTTATGAGTAGCTAACCTTCAGAGCATACAAAAGCGAAAGCCATGGGCAGACCGGCAGTCTGCGCCATGGCTTTTCTGTTTATACGGCCATGGTGAAACCGGTTTCACCATGGCCTTTTTATTTTCATACAGGAGGACTGGAGATATGATCATCGTCATGAAAAAGAACGCCACCGAGGCACAGATCAAGAACGTGATAGACTGGATCGAATCGGTGGGCTACAAAACCCACCCCTCTCACGGGGTCGAACGGACCATTATCGGGGCGGTTGGGGACAACCGGGGCACGGAAAACCTCAGATTTGTCGAATCCCTCTCGGGGGTCGAAAAAACGATTCCCATCCTCAAGCCATACAAACTGGCCAGCCGAGAGGCACGGGAAGGGAGGACCGTCATACGGGTCGGCGCCGTGGAAATCGGCGGTTCTCCATTCATCGTCATGGCCGGTCCCTGTTCGATTGAAAGTCCGGAACAGATGATGGAAAGCGCCCTTATCGCGAAGAAGGGAGGGGCCGATATCATCAGAGGGGGCGCCTTCAAGCCGAGGACATCGCCATATAGCTTCCAGGGAATGGAGGAGGAGGGACTGAAGCTCCTCAGAAAGGCCGGCGACAAGACGGGAATGCCTGTTATCACCGAGGTGATCAATACCACCGATGTCGATCTGGTTGAAGAATACGTCGACATCCTCCAGGTCGGGGCGCGGAACGTCCAGAACTTCGCCCTCCTGAAAAAGGTGGGGAAGGCCAAGAAACCCGTGCTCCTCAAGCGGGGGATGATGACGACCATTGAGGAGTTCCTCATGTCAGCGGAATACATCCTCTCGTCGGGAAACGACGAAGTCATCCTGTGCGAGCGGGGAATCCGCACCTTTGAAACGGCGACCCGTAATACCCTCGATATCAGCGCCGTCCCCGTTTTGAGGGAACTGTCGCACCTGCCGGTAATCATCGATCCCAGTCATGCGGCGGGGACCTGGAAGTACGTACTTCCTCTCACGAAAGCGGCCCTCGCAGTGGGGGCGGACGGGGTCATGATCGAGGTCCACCCCGAGCCGGGGAAGGCGGTCTCCGACGGGATGCAGTCCCTGAAACCGGAAAAATTCTACAATCTCATGGAAGAAATACGGGAGATGGAGAAACTCATGGGGCGGAAAGCGAGGATATCGGCATGAAAAGGATCAAGGTCAATCTCGATAAGCCATCTTCACTCTCATACGAAATCTGCATCGGCCATTCCATACTCGACCGCATCGGGCTCGTCATTGCGAAGGGTAATCTTGCCCAACGGTATACGGTTATCACCGATTCAAACGTATCGGCCCTTTACGGGCAGGAGGTCCTCAATGTATTGAACAAGGCGAAGGTGAGGGCCGACCTGATCGAGTTTCCGGCGGGAGAATCTTCCAAGAATATGGACACGGTTCTTGCCATAGCGAAAGAACTGCTGGCCCGCGGCACCGACCGGAGTTCCGCCCTGATCGCCCTCGGCGGCGGCGTCACCGGCGACATGACCGGCTTTATCGCATCCATATACATGCGGGGCGTTCCCTGCATCCAGGTGCCGACAACCCTCATGGCCCAGGTGGACAGCAGCCTCGGGGGCAAGACAGGAATCGATCTCCGGGAGGGAAAGAATCTCATGGGAACCTTCTCGCAGCCGCAGGCCGTCTTCATAGACCTTCGTTTTCTGGAGACCCTCCCGGAGGAGGAATTTACCCACGGTCTATCGGAAGTAGTGAAGTACGGGATCATCGACGATGTCGATCTCTTCACCCTCCTGGAAGAGAACTCCGACGCCATCAGAACCCGAAATCCGGACATACTGCAGACGATTGTGGAGCGTTCGTGCAAGATCAAGAAAGGAATTGTCGAGATCGACGAGAAGGATGTGGGGGTGCGGCGGATTCTCAACTTCGGCCATACCGTCGGACACGCCGTCGAAGCGGCATCCGGATACACCATTCCCCACGGACACGCCGTCTCAGTGGGGATGATTGCCTCCGCCCGCATATCGGAACGGATGAAGTACCTTCCAGCCGAAGAGACGAAGAGGATACGGTCACTCCTCCGGTCCCTGGGCCTTGCCGATTATATCCCGGCTTCGATTCACACGGAGACAATCATCTCGAAGATCGGAGCGGACAAGAAGAAGAAAGGGGAGGTCGTCCACTTTGTTCTGCTCAAGAACATAGGGATGCCCTTCATCAACGGATCGGTGAATGAGGCGCTTCTTCGCGAAACTATCGAGGAGTTGAAACAATGACATCCAGATCGCTTGACCGACTGAGAGACCGCCTGAAGAAAAAGGACGAAAAGATAGTCAGGCTTCTGAACGAACGGGCCCGCATATCCATAGAGATCGGGGAGAGCAAAAAGAGGGCTGGGTTGGACGTATATGATCCCGCGCAGGAAAGCAGGATCTACAGCAGGCTGCACGCGTTCAATGAAGGCCCTTTGGACGACAGGGCGCTGAAGAATATCTACACCGAGATCCTGTCGGCATCGCGCGCCCTCCAGAAGCCGCTGTCGGTGGCCTACCTGGGACCGGAGGGGTCATTCAGTCAGGCGGTGGCCGCGGCCCATTTCGGCAGGAGCTCTCTTTTTTTACCCCGGCCGACCATATCCGATGTCTTCGACCAGATAGAACGGAGCAAGGCTGACTGGGGGGTCGTCCCCGTGGAAAACTCCCTGGAAGGGGCCGTCAAGCTGACGTTGGACCGGCTTCTGTCAACCCCTCTTCATATCCGGGGAGAGATCTTTCTCCGGATCAGCCACGCCCTCCTGTCCACGCGAAAAGACCTGGACGGATTACGGCGGATCTACTCCCACCCTCAGGCACTGGCACAGTGTCAGGGATGGATCAGGAAAAACCTGCCCCACTGTTCCCTTTGCGAGATGGACAGCACGGCAAAGGCGGCTCAGAAGGTTGCGGAGGATGATGAAGGGGCCGCTGTCGGCAGCAGCGCCGCCGCGACGCTCTACGGGCTCACCGTCATCTCGGAGGGGATCGAAGACAATCCCTCGAACGTGACCCGCTTTCTCGTGATCGGAAAAGGAGAAAGCAGGCCGACGGAAAAAGACAAAACCTCCATCCTCATGGGGACCCGCCATACGCCGGGCGCCCTGTACCGTTCCTTGCAGCCTTTCGCCGAAAAGAAGGTCAACCTGATGAAGATCGAGTCTTACCCGATCAAGGGGAGCATGTGGGAGTACCTCTTTTTCATCGATTTCACGGGTCATGTGCAGGATAAGAAGATAGCGGAATGTCTTGAGGATCTCGACCGGCATGCCACCTTCATCAAGCTTCTGGGGTCGTACCCCATGGGAGATCCGCAGCCATGATCTGTATACCTGTTGTCGCGAAAACAAATGATAAAGCGCTGAAACGGATGGATGCCTCCTTTCTCCTGGCCGATCTCGTGGAACTGCGGATCGACTCCATCAGGGAAGCGAATCTCGCAAAACTGCTCGCCGCGAAGAAAGGACCGGTCATCGTTACCGCGCGCAGAAGAGAGGAAGGGGGATTCTTCGCGGGGACCGAGCGAGAGCGGATTGGCCTTCTGTGCGAGGCGGTGCTGTGTGGTGCGGATCTCGTGGATACAGAACTCAGCACGGATGAGACCCTCACGGCAGCAGTGGCCCGGGAGATAAGAAAAAAAGAAGGAAGAACGAAACTGATTATCTCGTATCACGATTTCAAGAAAACCTCTTCATACAGAACCCTTCGGGAAATATACAACCGGTGCATCTCCCGGGGGGCCGATATCGTCAAGATCGTCACTTGCGCCCGCACGCTCCAGGATAATCTGACGATACTCAGGCTGGTAGACTGGGCGCAGGGTACGGGGGGGAGCATCATCGCTCACTGCATGGGGGAACAGGGAAGGGTAAGCCGGGTTATGGCCCCCCTTTTTGGTTCATATCTGGTCTTTGCCGCCTTCACGGAGGGTCAGGAATCAGCCCCGGGGCAGCTGACCGCCCGGGAGATGAAGCGCATATTCAGGACACTGGAGAAATGAAACAGGATTCACGGACATTTGCCGTCTTCGGAAACCCGGTGGCCCAGAGCCTTTCTCCCCTTATGATCGGCGCAGCATTCAGGGAAATGAAGATCGACGCCTCATACCAGGCACTCAGGGTGGAAAACGCCGGGGATATTCCGTTGAAGATGGAGAAGCTGGACATGAGCGGGGCAAGCGTCACGATCCCCCACAAGACGGCGATAATGCCATACCTTGACACGATCAGCGGCAGCGCCGCGCGGATCGGCGCAGTGAACACGATCACCCGCCTGGAGGGCAGCTTGCGGGGGGACAACACCGACTGGACGGGTCTCGTCCGCCCCCTGAAAGAGGCTCTGGGGATCAGGGGAAAGAGGTTCGCCGTCCTGGGCGCCGGGGGAACGGCACGGGCCGCCCTGTACGGCATTCTCAACGAAGGCGGGCTCCCCGTCGTTGTGAACCGGACGGCCCAGAGGGGCGAACAGGTCGCGAAAGAGTTCGGGTGCGACTTTCTCCCCCTCGAAGAGGCCGGGGAAATCACGGCTGATTGCCTGGTCAACACAACGCCGGTGGGGATGTTTCCCCATATGGACCAATCGCCGGTCAGCGCGGATATTCTTGAGCGGTTCCCATGGGTCATGGATACCGTTTACAACCCTCTGCACACAAAACTCCTGCGGGACGCGGCCGGGTCGGGATGCCGGACCATTGCCGGCATTGCCATGTTCGTCCATCAGGGAGCGGAACAGATACGGATCTGGACAGGGCTGGAACCCCCCACGGCCCTCATGGAACAGGTCGTCCTGGAGAAACTGAGAGATGATACAGATTAAAAAACTGGGAAATCTGGAAGCGACCGTCAGGGTCGCCGGTTCGAAAAGCTATACCCAGAGGGCCCTTGTCATCGCAGCCCTGGCGGAAGGGGAAAGCCTCCTGCGCCATGCCCTGACCTCAGAGGATACGCATCTCCTCGTGGATGCCCTTCGGTCGTTCGGTGCCGTCATTTCCGTCTGCGATACCGATATCAGGATTCTTGGCACGGGCGGAATCATTCGGACCCCCCGAAGAGAACTCCGGCTGGGTAATAACGGCACGGCCCTGCGTTTTCTCACTACAGTGGCCGCTCTCGGGAAGGGAGAGGTCATCCTGGATGGCGGGCCTCGCCTCCGCCAGCGCCCGCTCCAGCCGCTTCTCGATGTCCTCCGGGGTCTGGGAGTACCCTGCCGCAGTATGGGAGGCAACGGCTGCCCGCCCGTCGTTGTCGAAGGGGGCGGTCTCCGGGGGGGGCGGGCGATCTTCACCGACGCCCGGAGCAGTCAGTACATCTCCTCTCTCCTGATCGGCGCTCCCTACGCTCAAAAGGACGTGACGGTGGAGCTGCGGGGGGAGACCGTCTCTCTCCCCTACATTGGGATGACCACGGCGGCAATGCGCGATTTCGGCGTGGATGTGACAAAGAGCGACGCCCACGCATACCTGGTCCGGGCCGGGCAGAGATACGCGGGGCGCGAGTATGCCATCGAGGGAGACGCGTCGAGTGCTTCCTACTTCTTCCTGGCGGCGGCCCTGTGCCGGGGAAAAGTGCGGATTCTGAACATCAACCCCGACACCCTGCAGGGAGATATCGGGTTTCTGGGCATTCTGGAGCGGATGGGATACCGTATCCTGCGGGGGAAGAACTGGGTGGAGATTACGGGGGGGCCTCTCCCTGCGGGAGATTTCCGTTTCGATATGGGGGCCATGCCCGATATGGTTCCGACGCTCGCTGTCCTTGCCGCCTTCAGACCCGGGAGGACCGTGATCGAGAACGTCCCCCACCTGCGCCTCAAGGAGAGCGACCGGATCAAAGCCCTCGCCGCGGAACTGACCCGGATCGGAATAGACACTAAAGAAAGAGATGACGGCCTTGTCATCAACGGTGGCATTCCCCACGGCGCGAGGATCGAAACGTACGACGACCATCGGATCGCCATGAGCTTTGCCGTTGCTGGGCTTGCGGTTGAGGGGATGGAGATCGAAAACGAGACGTGCGTCGGCAAATCCTTTCCCGGATTCTGGAAGGAACTGGAGCAGCTCTCCTCATGAAGAATATCATCCTCATCGGATACCGATGCACGGGGAAGACCGCCGTGGGGAAGAGGCTGGCTGAAAAACTCGCCCTGCCTTTTCTCGACACCGACGAACTGATCACCCGTGAAGCCAAAATGTCGGTGGAGGAGATCGTCCGCGTGGGAGGATGGCCCCTTTTTCGGAGAAAGGAAAAAGAGACCATCACGAGTCTGTCCTCGCTGGAAGGGGCGGTCATCGCCACGGGAGGGGGGGCCTTTGAAGATCCTGTCAACAGGGAGATACTGCGAAAAGACGGCCTCTTCGTCTGGCTTACCGCCGACGTGAAGACGATCGTTGATCGTATGCGCTCCGATGAAAAGAGCGACGGCCAGCGCCCTCCCCTTTCCAGCAACGGAATGGAAGCGGAGGTGGCGGCAATGACCCGGAAGAGAGAGCCTGTCTACCGGGGGCTGGCCCATGTGACGATCGATACCTCGGAAAAGGGAATCGATGCGATAGCGGATGAGGTTCTGGGATTCATACAGGAAGGGGTATGACTGACGCCCTATAACCCGAAACGACAAGGAGCAACCATGGCAGGGAACACCATTGGAACGCTGTTCAGAGTTACGACCTGGGGAGAATCACACGGCACGGCCGTCGGGGCGGTTGTCGACGGCTGCCCGCCGAATATGCCCCTCACCGAGGCAGACATACAGAAGGAGATAGACCGGCGGAGACCGGGGAGCGGGGGAGGAAGCTCGCCGCGCCGCGAAGATGACCGGGTGGAAATCCTCTCCGGAACTTTCGAGGGAAAAACGACCGGGACGCCCATATCGCTCATCATCCACAACCGGGACAGGGCAAGCGATGATTACGAGGGGATCAGGGATCTCTTCAGACCGGGGCACGGCGACATCACTTATTACAAAAAATACGGTATCCGGGATCACCGGGGAGGCGGCCGCGCCTCGGGCCGCGAGACGGCAGCGCGCGTGGCGGCGGGGGCCGTCGCCCGGAAGATACTGGACCGCGAAGGAATCCATATTACCGCCTTTACGAGGGAACTGGGAGGCATCAGAGCGGAAGGGACCGCGCCGCTCCGGATGGACCATCCCTCCCTCCTCGGTCCTGATGACGACGCGGCCCGGCGGATGGAGGCCCGGATTGAAGAGGCGCGCCGGGCGGGCGACTCCCTAGGAGGTATCGTGGAGATCCTGGTCAGGAGATGCCCTCCCGGTCTTGGAGAGCCCGTGTTCGGCAAGATCGATGCCGATCTTGCCGGGGCGCTTATGAGCATCGGTACGGTCAAAGGAATCGAGATCGGAGCCGGTTTCGAAGTGGCGCGGATGACCGGCTCCGCCTGCAATGATCCCATCACCCCGGAAGGATTCATGACAAACAATGCCGGCGGGATACTGGCAGGGATCACAAGCGGCGACGACATCGTCATCAGGGTGGCCTGCAAGCCGATCCCCTCCATCGAAATCGAACAGCAGACCATCTACATAGACGGAAAAGCAGCGACCGTGACGGTGAGAGGGAGACACGACGTATGCGTTATTCCCCGCATTATCCCCGTCTGCGAGGCCATGGTCGCTATCGTACTGGCGGACCACCTCCTGCGGCAGAAGGGAACTTCATGACCTCCCGCCCCATGGCAGGCAGGAAATAAAAACCGGTTGCCCTTTTAAAAGACCCGTGGTAGAAACCCCATTTGATATTGATTTTTATTGTTTTCAGAATGGGTGGAACCCATGAGTGAGCAGTCGGACAATGATATCCGCCCCCCGCACGACAGTATCAGGGAGATCATTTACCTGATCAGGCGGCTGATGCAGGCGGGGTCTCTCTATACCAAGGAACTGAACAAAAAATACAACGTCAGCGCACCGCAACTGAACAGCTTGGTCGCCCTTTCCGAAAACGGCCCCCTCTCTCCGTCCCAGATAGCCAAATACATCATGGTCAAATCCAGCACGGTGACGGGGGTTATCGACCGGCTCGAGCAGAAGGGGCTGGTACGCAGGGTCCGCAGTTCCCGCGACCGCCGGGTGATTACCATCGAATTAACCGACGAGGGGGCACAGCTGGCACTGCACGCCCCGCCCCCGATCCAGCAGAAAATCGTGGACGGCCTCAAAAGGCTGTTACCCGCGCAACAGGAGCAGATTGAACGAAACCTGAGTATGCTTGTTCATATGCTCGACGCCGGCGAAATGGATCTTGATCTTTCGAACGAGGATTTTCAACCTCCCCTCTGAAAGTGCCATTTTCTCCGTCCTATGGACGGTTTGCCCTAATCACCCAAAATAACTACTATTATATAAAATATCCAAGAAAACCTTTCCCGACCGGTCCTTCGACCGGCTGGTGGGACGCTGGGACCCCCTGCGTCCCGCCTTTTTCCCCACATGGGAAAAACCGCAATAGGCATTGAAACGGTACCGCAGGATTTGTTCGGTTGAGAGTTCTCTTATAGTTTCTTGCAGACTTCGACCGCCAGCCGGAACAACCGTTCCGGAAACGACCTGTGATCCTCCGTTCGTCTGGGGTCCCATTCATCGCCGCTCACGTCATCCCCCGTGGCAAAAAGTTGGCCGAACCGCACGCCTCGAAACGCCGCCACGGCAAGAAATGCCGAGCACTCCATATCGACGGTGATGCATCCTTCTGCCTTGCGCCTGGCGACCCGCTCTTTCGTCTCTCGGTAGAGCCCGTCCGTTGTCCACGTCTTTCCGACCCGGTACGTCACCTCATGGGCGTCCAGGACGCTTCGTATCACCTGCACTACATCGGGCTGCGCTTGTATCTCCCTGCCGGGCGGCATATAGTGGTATGAGGTCCCCTCATCACGAACGGCGCCGCTCGGCACGACAACGGTCCCCTTTGCGAGGGTGCTGTCCAGAACACCCGCAGAGCCACAGGCGACGAATTCCCGGCAGCCGAAAGCAATCAGCACTTCAAAAATTATTACCGCAAGGGGCGCGCACAGACCGGGATGCACCACAGCGATATCAATCCCTCCGTCGTGCATACGGTAGACAGGAATGAAACCCATGGATGTCCGGATGTTCTTCACCAGGGTGAGCACACCGTCGTTCCGCAGGGTATCGATGACTGCCTGATAGATAGGCAGAACGCATCGTTCCGGAATCCCCTCAACGGGCTCCATTATCCTGGACGGCTCTATGAGCGCATCCCTGCAATCATCAAACTCAAGAATCGGATACTCTGTTTCCATATTTCTCCTGCTTCGAAAATTAGGGTCAGGCCGCGCTGATGAATAATAACGAGCATAACGATCCCTCGCTGAACCCCGCGTGAGGTCCTGTCTGGTGGCACAACTGGTTGCGCGGCACTCGTTTCACATCCATGGCCCGATAATACATCATCTCCAATCTATTCAGCAAGCCGCTCCCGCACCCGATAATCTGGAGTACGGTCCGGTTTACCGGCGTTTTCACGCTATGGATGTTTTGCCCAATGCGACCACTTCCCCTCCCTTCCCAAGGGATGTGCAAACCGGGCAGGTCTCCCCGGACTCTTTTCAGTACCCCCTTGAGGGGTATAAGAACGTGAGCCGTGACTATGCAACCGCAGCATTTACCGTATCTCCCGAATCCAGGGCTTTATCATGTTACCCGGAGACTCGGTTTTGTATGCTGTTTCTGTTTCCCGGATCAGGTCCGGGACAGGCTTAGTTCATAGCTTTGCACGACCGCTTCCTTCGGACGGGCCCTGGCGGTTCAAAGCCCTTGCCTTCGGCTAGTACTTCTGCCAATGTATTTGACATTGGCAGAATTCATGTTACCGGGGACTTATACCCCATAAGTTCACGCCCATGCCGGGCGTACACAAAGCCCTGCACGCGGACAACCAAAAGCGCCGCTCCTCGTCGCTTTGTTTTCGGTTGCCGGTGATGCGAAGCGTTAACCATCAAGACAACAATGAAAGACTCTATCAAAAAAGACGCATATGAAAGTGGTTGTAACGGGCTAAGAGAAGGTTGGGCCTACCAAAAAGCCACAGGACAAAGAGTCCATGCGTCACAAGTAAGGAAGATCGATGGACCTTTCCTTTGTCGTTCATGCCTCTCCGATGCAATACATCACCACTGCGTAGAGAAAATAGAGCACTTTGCTCACCACGCTCGACTTACACCAGCAATTAGTCCAAAGGAATCCGCCCTACATAAAGAATGTAAAGAAACAATTTACAGAGAGTTGGCAGAAAAATTCCCTATGCACAAATGGGTTTGCGACGATGTGAGAATCCCTGAGAATAAAGACCTTCAACTACCTGCGTTACAGCCAGACATTGGTGGGCGAATAGATAATCAAAGAGTTGCCATTGAAATTCAAAACACATCTTTAACAATTCCCAAAATTTTAAAAAGGTGCCTTGGTTATTCTAAGCGAGGAATTTCAATACTCTGGGTTATTCCCTTGAAAGAACCTATTGGTGATGAAATATTTCGTCCAAGACTGTTCGAGCGGTATTTGCATTCAATATATTTCGGGAGAGTTTATTATTGGTTACCAGACTATGGTTGCAATGTTTTACCAACGCACTTTTCAATTGCCACGCGAGAAATACCGTACCGAGAATGGTATGAAGATGGAGAGCAACGAGAAGGCGGCGGATTCGATAAACCGTATAAGCGGATTCGCAAGCCAAATGCTGCGAATCTAATTTCAATCTCAGATTGTTTTTACCACCTTCCCCGTCCAGAACATCGCCCTTGGAACGAACTGAAAATTGTTCCAGAAATGAAAATATTCATGGATAAACTACCAACCTGGTGGGACAAAAATGAGCAGAAAACATTGGACCATTATTACCCAGACAAAATCGACAACTAATGGTTAATCGGGTAGCCGGGGGTTTTTCTCCCCCAGCCCCCACACCACCCGGCATGCGGGTCTACACCGGGCGGTTCCCAAAGGAAACGGACCGTGGTCGGTTAAAATATCACCCACAGCTCTTTGAATAAAAGGCGGTCACTGCAAGTTGATACGTGAGGAGTCGCATATCTTATGTCGCACCCGTATATCCGCTTCCCCGTTCGGGTTCATCACGTTACGGAGCAGAGAGGAACATTTCCTCATACTTTGGGTTCGGCCCTTCGGCAGGATGAGTCCTCCCGGTTTATTATTCACCGGGCTCGTTTCCACCCACCACACCGCCATCGGAAGGGGAATGCTCAATACAAAAGCCATTCTGGAAGGATGCAATGAACCGGATACGGCGGCGTGAATGTGCGTCGACTATCGAGACGGCGGGAAGGACTGACTGGTTTCTCCCGTCATTGGATAAACCGGGAAAGATGAACTGAATGCAATGTATATAAATTTGCGTAAACGCTGAGTTGGCGGACTCGCCGGCAACTGTTACCGGGGTTCGTCTGAAACCAGTGATGGCCGCCACGCTTGAGGCCACCATTTCACCGCCGGTGACCGGGAATATGTCAATAAGTACCCCAAATGGCGTGTTCGTGCCGTCCAGGCTTTTATGGCATCAAAACAGTGAACTACCGGGCCGTGTCAATATTTTTTCGCGTGACGTTTTGTTCCGGAGCAAACGGAGGGTGAGCGCGAGACGATGAGGGGCTGAGAAGACAATACGGATGGCTCGAGGGGATGCCTGCGGCGGATCGATTGAATCACAGCGTCGAGCTGTTGAAGAAAACGCGACCGGTCGCGCTTCTGCAGCGGCGGCGGCCCGCCTCCCGTTATCTCTCCTGTCTCACGAAGCCCTGACAAGAGGTCCCGGGTTGCGACGACCTGACAGATGCTGTCTTCCGTGAACGGCTTGCCGGTCGTGCCGATCGCATGCGCGTCCTTCTTTAGGCAGCGGCTGGCAAGGGGGATATCGGCGGTGACCACGATATCGTCAGGCTGTACGTGTTCGACAATCCAATCATCGGCCGCGTCGAATCCATCCTCCACAACCTCAAGTGCGATCCACCGCTCATCCGGAACCCGCATCCGGGAGTTGGCGACCAGCGTGACATGGAGGCGATATCGGCCCGCGACGCGGTACACCTCCTCTTTGACCGGGCACGCGTCGGCATCTACAAAGATGTGCAGCAAATGAAAGTCCTCCCTGTCCCCCGGATCCGGTCCGGAGGCCACCTGACGGTTGCGATCACCTGAGGGAATGAAGAGTAGCAAATTTCCGTCCGTGTGTATGGCACTTATTAGGTGATTCTCACTTTGTCAATTTTCATGGCGATCCGAGCCATTCAAAAGCCTCAAACCAAAATTATCTGTCATCCGGACTGATGGCCTCCAGTTCCGCCCATCGCTCATATGCCAGGGGCAGAGATCGTTCCAGCTCTTCAGCCCGTGCCGTGGCCTTACCGATGAGCGCGCTTTTCTGCTGGTAAAATGTGGGGTCCGCCATGAAGGCATACAGTTCCCGCTGCTCGACCTCCATAGCCTCGATCTTCTGCGGCAGGCCCTCCAGCTCGCGCGTTTCCTTGAAGGTGAGCTTTTTCGGCCCCGCCGGCCTTGATTTCTTTCTCACCTTCTTTTCAGGTGCTTCGACCTCCGCTGTCTCTGCCGGTCGCTGCAAAAGCCAGTCATCATAGCCTCCGGCATATTCCTGTACCCTGCCTTCTTCCTCAAAGACAAGTGTGGACGTGACGACGTTATTAAGAAACGCGCGTTCGTGACTGACGAGAAGGACCGTGCCTCTGTAATCGAAAAGCAGCTCCTCCAGGAGCTCAAGGGTCTCGGCGTCCAGGTCATTTGTCGGTTCGTCCAGCACCAGGATATTGGCAGGTCTTGTGAAAAGTTTAGCCAGAAGCAACCGATTCCGCTCGCCGCCGGAAAGGGTTCCGACCGGTGAACGTGCCCGGTCCGGGGTAAAGAGAAAATCCTGCAGATAGCCGATGATATGTTTCGGTCTGCCGTTAATGGTCAGCGCGTCTTTGCCTTCTCCGACATTATTGATGACCGTATCATCTTCATCGAGCACGGCCCGATGCTGGTCAAAATAGGCGGCCTCAAGATTGGTGCCGAGCCTGACGGTCCCTTTTTGCGGTGTAAGGTCCCCAAGCAGCAGACGAAGCAGTGTGGTTTTGCCGGATCCATTCGACCCGATAATGCCCACCCTGTCGCCGCGCAGAATGGTGGTTGAAAGGTTTTTGATGATGGGCGTATCACCATAGCCAAAGGTGACCCCCTTTAACTCCGCGACCAGTTTTCCCGACGGCACCGTATCCTGGATCTGCATGCGGGCGCGGCCGACAAGTTCCTTCCTGACTCCGCGTTCCTTACGCATCTTTACAAGGTCTCTAACCCTTCCCTCATTTCTGGTACGCCTGGCCTTGATCCCCTGGCGTATCCATACCTCTTCCTGGGCAAGCTTTTTGTCGAAACGAGTCTGCTGGGATGCCTCGGCCGCGAGTGTCTCGGCCTTTCGTCTCAGATACGTATCGTAATTGCCGGGCCAGCT
The DNA here is from genome assembly GCA_002428735.1 of Syntrophaceae bacterium UBA6078. Classification (GTDB taxonomy): domain Bacteria; phylum Desulfobacterota; class Syntrophia; order Syntrophales; family UBA2210; genus UBA6078. The sequence continues at coordinate 46,374 of DIXO01000068.1, forward strand.
TGTAAGTATCCCTCTGTCAAGATTAACAATACGGGTCGCGAGTTTTCTGACAAGCATCCGGTCATGGGTGACAAAGAGGAGGGCGATGCTCGTGTTCAACAAAAACTCTTCCAGCCAGGTTATGGCATCGATATCGAGATGGTTGGTCGGCTCATCGAGGAGCAAAAGGTCCGGATCACGCACCAGTGCCGAGGCCAGCAGAACCCTTCTTTTCATGCCCCCGGAAAGTTCCGAATACGTTAAATCCGCGTTGAGCTGAAGACGGGAGAGAACGGTTTGCACACGCTGCTGGGCCTGCCAGCCGCCCGCGACCTCCAGTTGGTGCTGCACCGCTTCCATCTCTTTCAGAAGATCTTCGCCGCCGCCGGAACCTAAACTAACCGAAACGTCATGGTATTTTGTAAGAAGTTTCTGTAATGAACCAAGCCCCCCGGCAACAACCTCAAAGACCGAGCCCTGAAGATCCAGTGCCACATCCTGACCGATATGCGCAACTCGGAGGCTCTTCTGCTTAACAATGTTGCCGCTGTCCGGCTCAAGGTCTCCGGTAATCACCTTCATAAGAGAAGATTTGCCTTCGCCATTGCGACCAACCAGACAGACCCTTTCCCCCGGATCAATCTGAAGGCTGATATCTTGCAGTATGGGCGGACCCCCAAAACTTAATGTGATATTTTGCAAGGTGATGAGAGACATGTGGCGCTTGTATACTCTTTTGAGTTTTATGGCAACCGTAACAGGGAGGGCGTGCCTCCAAGCATGGGCATACAGAATCAACCGTATACCCTTTGAAATAGTACAGGGGCTTCGCATTAGCAAGTAATTATATGATATTATGCGGTTATTTTCAGAATAAGGTTAAACTTGGGTTGCTGGTCCCAGACGCACGTTATTGACAATTACGGGAGAGATGAAAATGCGGGAAGAGAGAAACACCTCTCCGCTTTATCTCTCTTCCGTCAACCGCCAGTGCATCGAACGCACCTCCAGAGCGCTGATCCTCAAAGAATGAAAAGGGGTGTATCAGACGGATTTTTCCAGCTCGTCAAGAAATCGTTTCAATCGCAGTAATTTGATGTCGCGTTCCCTGAGGGTTTCTTCCAGGCTTTTGTCCCGGTAATCATAAAAACCCTGGCCGCTCTTGACCCCATACTTGCCTTCGGAAACCAAAATATCAAGCGACTCTGAATGGCCGGGCCAGGCTGGCCGTTCATAGGATTTGTTCAAGAGGTTACGCTGCACCAGGTCAAGACCGTTGTAGTCCATCCGCCGTACCAGGCCCAGAATAGGGGTCCGAAGTCCCAAACTTGCCTTGGCGACGGTGTCGATATCGTCCGGGGTCGCGTATCCGTTGTCCAGGAGATAATAGACCTCCATGGTAATGGCGGATTGAAGTCGATTGACGAGAAAACCGGGCAGGAATGTATCCAGTACGATTGTATCCTTGCCAATCCCATTCAGGACTTTTTCTGTCTTCATGACCGTTTCTTCCGATGTCTCCGGGCCCTTGACGATCTCAACAAGAGGAATAATGTGTGGCGGGGCGAACCAGTGTGTAATAATTACCTTGTCCGGTCGCCCGGTTTCGACAAACTTGAAGATGTCGAGAAAGGACGTATTGCTCGCGAGAATCGCCGTGGGTTTTGCCAATGCATCCAGCTTTCCGAACATCTCTTTTTTTACAGCCGCCTGTTCTGCAATTGCTTCAATCACCAGGTCTGCATCGGAAACAGCATCGGCGAGGTCTCCGGTGTACCGTATCCTTTCATGGAGTATTTCCGCTATTTCTTCGGGATTGATGACCCCCGCTTCCGCGAGAGTCCGGACATTCCCTTCATTCAACGCTTCGGCCCGTTTCAGCATTTCCGGAGAAATATCGTTCACGGCAACATGGTAACCACCGGCGGAAAAGGCAAGTGCAATCCCATGCCCCATGGTTCCCGCCCCTATGATTGCGATATTCTTCATTTGGAGTATTTCCTGGTATTTTACGGCATAACGGAGTCTCACGAGTACCGTTATGCGTTGTTTTGCCGACTTCGATTCAGTAAGATAACTCGCTCGTGGTTCAATCTGATACCCGCGAGTTCATCTTACTCCTTGATGCCGGCGAGCTTGCGGGCAATTTTCTTCTTTGACTCCAGATCAATGCTGTTCAAAAGCACCATCCGGTGGGTTTCGGGGGAGCCGCCCCCATGAATATTGGAAACGATATCCCGCGTCTCAAAAGCCAGTTTTTCAACAAGCCTCAGTATCTTGACTCGATCTTCAGTGGAAAATTCGTCAGCGCCCTTCAGATATTTGACAAGCAAAGGACCAAGCTCCGGAACGGCAAAATCTTTATCCGAAGGCAGATCAGTCACACCCCCACCAGCGATCTCAATCATCATCCGATGCACTTCCGCCAGGTCTTTTCCCTCAAAGAGTTTCGAGGTATTGGACAACACGGGATCGACATTATAAATGCCGGAGGGAGTTGGCTGCGCCGTCACCGATGCGGCGATAGAGCACCCGTACATGGCGTAAATTATCTTTATCATCTCGGCAAGTTTATTGTTAATATGAGACACTTTTTTCAATCCGTTGTATTCCGCGGCGGCAGCAGCGGCCCCGATGAGAACATCGCCGACACCGCACTTGCAACCGCCGTGGGAGTGCCGGTGAAAGTTGCCGAACTGCCTCACCATATTGCCGGCGAATTCGTGTTCTCCACAGAGAAAGACCTGTTCCCACGGAATAAATACATCGTCAAATATGATCATGGGACAAAATTTACTGTAGTTGGCATTTCCCAGATCGCATTCTTCGAGTTCCCGTGCTTCCATGGATCCCCTGCCGTACACATGGATGAACCCCTTTGCATCAACAGGAAGGGCAAAGCAAAGGGCGTAATCCTTGTCCGCTTCCCGCATCTCCCGTGTCGGAACTATCAGTCCCCAGTGCGCGCACAAAGATCCCGTCTGGTGTACTTTCGCCCCCCGTACCACGATCCCATTATCGTTCCGGTCTACCACATGTACGTACATGTCGGGGTCGGACTGCTCGGATGGGCGTTTCATCCTGTCTCCCTTGACATCCGTCACCCCGCTAAAGACGGTAAGATCGTTTTTTTGAATCATCGTCAACCAGTTCAAAAACCTTTCATTATAGTGTGTCTGATATTTCTGGTCACAGTTGTAGGTTTCGATACCCACGGCATTGATCGCATCCATACCGGTACACCGCATGTAACAGGTGCCGATTTCGTGGCTCAGATACTTGAGCATTTCGACTTTATCCTGCAGATCCTGCTGGCTCTTATAGAATTTCACAAACCGGCTTGTGTCTTCCCCGGTTAAATCCGATTGTGCTACCAATAGGCTCCTTCCCTCTGGCTCCTCAGCCAGGGCGTAGGTTTTTGCCACCCCCGCGACCATGTGCTTAATGAGGGGGTGATCATGGGGCTTTTCTACCTTTTCTCCGAGAATATACGCAGTCGGATGTGTCGCCCTCAGAGCCTCATAGTATTGTTCCCGTGTTTTCAGTGCCATAACCGGTCCTTTCCTTGAGTTAAAAATTTTCCATTGCTGTCAGAGTATAATGGCTGAGGATTCCCTCAATGGCCTGCCGACAACGATCGTGAAATTCGTCTGGTAAGTACCACCAACACCAAGAGCATGACGATCAATGCAAACCCGATAAAGTCCGTTTTCAATTCAGGATACCCCACCATCAAGCCCGCAAAAAAGAGAAGGGGTCGTGACCACATAGGAAGACCCCCGATGCCGATCATGTAACCCTCCAGAGCGCTCGCGATAACCCAGAGACCCGCGGTACAGGTCGCGATTGTGTAGAGTATCTCCCCGACGGAACCGTGCAGTATAAGGGCGGGATTGAGAACAAAGAAAAAGGGGACAATATAGGTGGCGATTCCCAGGCGCATCGACTGGACCCCTGTCTCCATGGGAGACGCTCCGGACAGACTGGCGGCGGCGAAAGACCCAAGGGCGACCGGAGGAGTGATGAAGGAAGCCATGCCCCAGTACATGACAAAGAGGTGCACAGCCAGCGGGTATAATCCCATTTCAATAAGAGCGGGGGCCATGACGACGGCAAGGAATATATAACAGGCCGTAATAGTCATTCCCATCCCAAGGATAAAGCTCGCAAATGCCCCAAATACAAGAAGCAAGTACATATTGCCACCTGCGAACTTGACGATTTCGCTTGAGAAGGAATGGGCCACACCCGTAAGTCCCATGGAGCCGATGATCAACCCGCATGCCGCGAGAATTGACGTGATTTCGCCCATGAATTTTCCAATCCCCTCGATAAGATCCAGAAACTTCCGCGGTGTCAGCCTGGTGGACTTTCTGAACATGGTCAATCCCAGAAGGACCAGGGTGGTGATCCATGCGGCATGAGTCTCACGCCACAGAATAACAATAATATAAATCAGGAGGGCAATGGCGAACAGATAAAACCATCCTTCTTTCATTACAGAGAGGAACTTCGGACATTCTTCACGCGGGGTCCCCACGATCCCCTTACGGGCGGCGTAGGAGTCAACCTGGATGAAAAGGCAGAAAAAGTAGAGAAATGAAGGGACCGCGGCAGTAATAATAATCGTTACATAGGGGACTTGGAGCACCTGGGCCATGACGAAGGCCACTGCGCCCATAACCGGGGGCATGACAATCCCCCCGGTTGAAGCGCAGGCTTCCACGGCACCGGCGAATCTGGCGGAGAAACCCGTTCGTTTCATTGCAGGAATGGTAACAGAACCCGTGCCAAGAACATTTGAAATCACGCTTCCGCTGATGCTCCCCATGAGGGCGCTGGCCACGATGGAGACCTTTGCCGCGCCACCCCGCAGCGGCCCCAGAAGGGACAGCGAAAAATCGAGAAAGAATTTTCCCGCCCCCGTATGCTGCAATGCCACCGCGAAGATCATAAAGCCGATGAGCAGGGTACCCACAACCTGCATGGGAATACCGATAATGCTCTCGGGCCCCATACCGTGGTAGGTAACGGTCCTCCAGAACCCGAAAGATTTTCCCTGAAGAAACAAGGGCATGTATTTGGCGAAGAGCGGGTAGAGCGCAAAAAAGAGAACGACGAAACAGAATGTTGTTCCCCCGGTTCTTCGGGCGCTTTCAATCACACAGATCAAAAGGATCAGTGCCATGATTTTTGCCTGCAGGGGTGCTATGACCTCCCACCCCTGCATCAGGATATCCATGGCGTGATAACAGCAGTACAATGCCGCGACAAAAGTCAGAAGGGCCAGCGCATAATCAAACCACGGAATCTTTTCCGCTGCCGCTCCCTTCCTATGGGGAAAAACAAGAAAAACAAGGGGGATAAAAAAAGCCAGGAGGAAAAACAGGTATCCCGTTGCGGGAAAGGTCCACCCCCCTATGGACAAATAGAAATTGGTAAAGATTGCTGAGGACACGGCAATGGTAGTAAAAATCAAAAAAGTCCACCTGACAGGTCCGGTAAGAGTTCTGTGTTTCTTTATTTCCACCCTTTCTTCAATGTTGTTCGTCGCCATATAGCAAAACTCCCGTGAATGACGGAGCATATCAACGATCTCACGACATGCCCGTTTAGGTTGATTGAGCGTTCTTCCGATAGCTTCCCGAGCGTACAGCCCGTGCGACCGCCCTCTGAACCGCACGGGATGGTTTGTGTTGGCAACTATCTAGATTGCTTACACATCAAAACGTGCCACCCACGCAACAAGCGCCCGCACAAGGCGAAAGACAAACTGCAAGCGGCTGCCATGCACGAACCCGCAAGGATCAACCAGAAAAAAGACACGCCAGCCACTCATTATGTAAGGTAACAAGGATTCCGGAAACCGATCTAAAAGCGGTCCCCGGAATCCCTGTAAGCGTCCTGTTTTATCTCAAGAGACCGGCTGCTATGAGTTTATCCCACCAGAACTGTCCCCATTCAGGGGTGTCCAAAGATATCTTCTTCTCTTTGGCTTCTTTTTGAGCTACTTTCCAGAGGGCCATCCTCTTCTTCTCGTTGTCAAGCTGGGTTTGCTGGAATGTTTCATGCTTATCGGTCCAGACTCCCTTTTCCTTCAAAAGTTTCACCACGCCCGCATGATACGGGTAGTAGCATCCTGAAATATCAGCCAGAGTCTCATGGTTCCAACCGGGGAGCTCGGCATGGACATTCTTGTAAATATCATAGCCTTCCCACATGGCCTTGGCGTATTCATAGACCGTATCGGCGGGGGTATTATCCCAGCACCAGATATTGTACGGATAGACCATCGCGTGGAAGGGAGGATGCCCTGTATCTTTCCCGGCATAACGGGTTACAAGCGCCTTGGCAGCCCAGGGACTGAATGCCCAAAGCCGCTTCCATCCTTCCTCATTCTTGATATCAAGATCGAACCAGTGAATTCCGTGATTGCTTGCGGCTGTTTCCATCGGAGCAGATCCGGTCGTCCCGAACTGGTATATATCAACAGCTCCTTCTGTCACCGCCTTGGCAGCGGCCCCGTGGGAGGGGAAACTTACCGTTCTGAAATCACCCTTATCGAGATACAATCCGCCAAAAGCAAGGGGACCGAGAACGTTATTGGTGCAGGTTGCGGAACCTGGGACCACGGCTGCCCGCTTTCCCTTCATATCGGCAATTGTTTTGATGCCTGAATCGGCTCTTGTATAGACTCCGACGAACAGATTGCCTCCACGCCATGCCATCCTGATCGGTTGCGGTCCCCAAACCGATCCGGCAAAGTCACCGGTGCCATGCGAAACGAACCATCCCGTTGCTCCGGTGACAATGGTAAATTCGACTTCGCCGGCCCGCATGGGAAGAACCCTTCCCACATCAGTGCCCGCGGGGATAACATTTGTTTTTATGCCTGCTACTTTTTGAACAGCCTCGGCAATACCCGCGGAAAAGATGTACGCCTGCGATCCTACCCCATAGGCAGTGATACTGACTTCCTTCGGTTTTGCCGCCAGTGCTGACGAGCCCGCCACCACAAAAAGAAAGCATACCGAAAGCGCAACGATACCCAAAATCTTCTTCCTCATAGTTCTTACCTCCTGTGTGTTGTTTACCTGGTTTATGTTATCGCCTCATGCCATACGAGTTACATCGTGCAATTACCCTGTTATTGATGCACCAAGTCAGAAGACGGACGAATCACGATACCGATACCGATACTGCCTGCCCCGTTGATTATTAATCAGAAAAATTTACCTACTCTGCATTTTGCCTTTTCTGTGCCGGCAAGGTGGCCACCATGAGCATTTTTACCGGTTTACCGCCAAGACTTTTTCCGTAATGTTCCACACTGCTGTCAAAATAGACACAATCTCCCGCCCTCAGGATGTATGATTCCTGGCCATAGTGAAACTCCGTCACGCCTTCCAGAATATACAGCATTTCCTCCCCCTCATGCTTGAACATGACGGGTTTCCATTGCGGATCGGCGGGCCGGGTGAGTATGTATGCATCCATGCTTTTATTTTTATACTTGTACGCAAGGGATTCGTAATGATAGCCAAACATGGTTCCCGGGTGGGCCATTGCAAGGCGCTCATCTTTTCTCACAATTGAGATGGAGGCGTTTTCCTCGGTCTCACCGAAAATATCGGAAATACGAGTATCGAGCGCCTGAGCAATCGTGAGGAGCGTCGCAACGGGAGGGACCTTCCTGTCATTTTCAAGGAGTGACAAATAGCCCTTGGTCAAATGCGTTTTCTGGGCCAGTGTTTCCAGGGTCATCCCCTTCAACTTACGAATCTCTCTGATCTTAGCCCCAATTTTTTTCTCACGGACCATACAAAGAACCTATTTTGCATGAGACAGATATATGATGGGCAACTTTTACAATTCAACCCACACGGGTCCTTTCCCTCCCGATCCATAAAACATTTAACTGGGGTATCCATATGACTA
>DIXO01000072.1 GCA_002428735.1 Syntrophaceae bacterium UBA6078
ACAGTTCTATTTGCTCTTGACACACAAAAATATCCCCGGTCCGTACCCGCGGGGTTGTTCACTGTTGCGGGCCAACATGTTAGAGGCAAGGAAACAGGACAACTGGAAAAGCTGGCTGCCATATTCATATCCTCTTTCATCATCGGTCTGTCCGGGGCGCTGATGCCGGGACCGGTGCTGACCGTGGCCATCAGTGAAACCGCCCGGCGGGGCTTCCGGGCCGGTCCGTTGATCGTTCTGGGTCACGCCCTTCTCGAGATAACCCTGCTCGCGCTCCTTATTGTGGGGTTTGCCGATCTGATCAAGAAGCCCGGCTTGATGGGGGTGGTGGGAATTGCCGGAGGAGCGGTTCTCCTCTGGATGTCCTTCGACATGCTCAGAGGGGTAAGGCACCTCAGCCTTGATCTTACAGGTGGGAAGAGTACGTGGGGTGGTCCGGTGACGGCGGGGATTCTGACAAGCCTGGCAAACCCTTACTGGATCATCTGGTGGGCGACCATCGGTCTGGGATATGTCATTGTTTCGATGCAATTCGGATTCATCGGTCTGGTGGCCTTCTTCACCGGGCACATCCTTTCGGATCTGGCATGGTACAGCACTGTCTCGCTGCTCGTCTCGCGGGGAAGAAAATATATCAGTGACCGGATCTACCGGGGTGTTATCGCCGCCTGCGCTGTAATGCTCATCTTCTTCGGGATCTATTTCGGCGTGACCGGCATCCGGTTCCTCACATGAGATGCGGAAATCACTTTTGTCCGGTCTTGCCACAGGGGACGGACGTGGGTCTTTCTATACGATCGATCTGTGTTCCTGTTTCTCCGAGGTTGAAAAGCATGCAATATTCCAAAGGGAGGTGTATCCATGGAAGAGGCAAGAAGTGATATTCAGGACGCGGCCTTTCACAGGGCGAAGCGGCATGAGCTGAGAAGCGGCGGGTGCGGGCAGTGCACAATCGCCGGTGTCTTCGAGGCCCTTGGCGTGAAAGACGAAGGGGTATTCCGCGCCGCAACGGGGCTTGCCGACGGGGTAGGGCTCACCGGTGACGGGCATTGCGGGGCCCTGTCGGGAGGAGCCATGGCAATCAGCTATTTCTTCGGCAGATCCTCGGATGAATTCGGCGACATGATGAAGCAGGTCCGTGCCTGCATCCTCTCCAAGAAACTGCACGACTGGTTTGTCGGAAAATACGGTACCTGCCGGTGCGCCGATATACAGGAAAAAACCTTCGGCCGGTTCTACAACCTCTACGATCCCGAAGAGATAAAAGCCGCCTTCAAGGCCGGCCTTCCGGAAAAGTGCTCAACGCTGGTAGGAGAAACGGCTCGAATGGCAACAACGATCATCCTCGATGAGCGGGAGCGATTGGCTCGCAAGACGGCTCAACCATAAAGGTACGGTGGACCAGCCGCGATCATCTTTGCCTATCCACTGAGATTATTCATGGCAATGCGCGAATGGGCAAAAGAGGCAGCGGCGCTCAGCGCTACTCCCACAAAGATGGCCTCCGCGATCTCCTCGTCAGATGCCCCCACTTTTTTTGCGGCCTTCACATGGGCATCGATACAATACGGGCACCGGGTAACGTGGGTTACCCCGATGGCGATCAATTCCTTGGTTTTTGCAGAAAGCGCTCCTTCTCCAAAAACCTGTTGCTGAAAGGCGCGAAACGACGCTGTTGTTTCAGGTTTCAATTCCGCCAGTTTTCCGATATGTGTCTGATCGCCTTTCACGTAAAAATGCTCTTTCATGGGGCCTCCTTTTTTCTGTTTATCGGTGGCGCTTTGCTTACCTAATGCCGCCATGCTATCAAGAATTTTTGCCGGATACAATCCCTTGATCAGGTACCCATATTTTTGTATCATGCCGGTGGCACAAACAGAAACAATATCTTGATCGTGGTTTTATCAGAGACAAGGAGGGTTCATTACATGGAAGAGATCGATGTGGCAAAACTCCAGGTGAAGGCCGCGGGCTTATGGCTGAAGCAGTGGCTCCTGCTGACGGCAGGGACCCTTGAGGATTTCAACGCCATGACGGTAGGGTGGGGCGCCCTGGGCGGTATGTGGGGCAGGCCCTTTGTTCAGGTGGTGGTCAGGCCGACCCGCCATACCCGCCGCTACATGGAAAGATATGAGACTTTCACTCTCTGCGCCTTTCCCAAACAGTATCGGCCGGCGCTGACCATTCTGGGAACGAAGTCGGGAAGAGATTCCGACAAGGTCGCCGATTCCGGGCTGACCGTTATACAATCAAAGATGGTCGAGGCCCCCGCCTTCCGGGAAGCGGAGTTGGTTCTGGAGTGCCGGAAGATGTACTGGCAGGACATGGATCCTGAACACTTTCTCGCCGATTCCATAGAAGAAAACTATCCCCAGAAGGATTATCACCGCATCTATTATGGGGAAATCGTTCGAGCCGCAGGCAAGGACGCGTACCGGGGCTGAAGGGAAGCTCCGCAGGATGGCCTGACGAGGAAAAGGCACTATTCGTCCAGATCCTTGTTCAGTTTGATGTAGGTATAGGGGACCTGGTAGTAGTTGAAGACCTTCGCCGTCCGGGGGCACGACAGCTTTCGGAATATCCGTGAGAGGTTGATCCCCACGCCGGCGTATATGTTGCGGCTTCGCTCGTCGCCCGCCTCCTGGTAACCGTCCACATAATACCCCAGGTGCAGTTCCAGATATTTGAGATATTCGTTGGTAACCATGTCAAAGCCGTCGAGCTTCAGGGCGACGAGGAACCGCATTCTCTCGTAGTCTGTTATGATATCGGCCTCCTGAAAATCAGGGATGTATTCGATCCGAAAATCGATTTTCCGCGCAACCTCCGGATACATCTCCAGGAGGTAGCCCGCGCAGCTTCCCGCCAGATTCATGATAAAGTCCGAATGAGAAAAGCCGTACTCGCTGATGGAATCACCGATTTCCATGAAGCCCATTATTCCGAAAGAGGACAGCGCCCCGTAGAGAGCGGCCCTGTCATGCTCATAGCCCCAGGATTCGTAGAGGGAAGAAAGGGAGCGGCCGACGAGGTAGTTGGCGTAGAAATGCCCCAGTTTATCCGACCCGCCCTTGTCGGTGTGTTCGCTGAACCACCCCTCGTCCTTCATGAAGGGGGAGGATTCCCCGTAATCCCAGAAGGCGACCCCCCACCCGGCTATGGCAATGAGGGCCCCCGCGTTTACCGTGATCATCTTTTCCTCGCGGGTAAGGTCGCTGAAACCATGGGCGGAGGCGGAGAGGCACAGAAAGAAACACGCAAAGAGGATGACAGATATCTTGTGTATCCACCCTTTTTCGCGTCCCTTCGCATGCCGGAACTCCGTCATTGCTGTCCCTCTTGCTGGTGAACCGTTCTCTGAAGACCTGAAGGTTGTGTTATGTGATCCCCCGAAGACTGATTCAGCATCTCAAATATCGGCCTGCCTGTCAATATGAGAGATTCTTAAAATTCTTGACAAAGATGTCTGCCGATGTATGTTTTACAAGTATTTGATGAAACGCCGGGGTTCCGGATCATCGATTGTGCCGAGCACGAAGATTGCCCGGCGCCGTGGCTTCTCAACGAGGAAGGAGCGTTTGGTTATGAGGCGGAGAAACATGGTTCATGATTCGCTACGGATGCTCGGCGCGGCTGTTCTCCTCTGTCTCTGTATTTCGAACGCGGCAACTGGAGAGCAGTCGGTCCCTTCACAACGAGTGCAGATGGAGGGGGTAATCGTCACTGCCTCCCCCATTATCGAGGGGAACGATGTGAACAGCTACGGCAGCCAGGTGACATCGGTGAGCAAAGAACAGATCTCCGATCTCAACGCCCAGGATCTGCCATCCGCTCTGCGGAGGGTTCCCGGGGTTATTGTTTCCCGGCACAATCCCGTGGGGAGTTTTGGCGGGGGCGAAGGGGGTGCCGTATTCATCAGGGGCCAGGGAAGTTCCCGCCCGGGCGCAGAAATCCAGATGCTGGTGGACGGCATTCCCCGGTTTGTCAGTGTCTGGACCCATCCGCTTATGGATGTCCTGAGCGTGGATATGATCGACAGCATTGAAATATACAAGGGCGCGCAGCCGGTGCTTTACGGAAACATGGCATTCGGCGCCGTCGACATACAAACCAAAAGGATGCATGAAGAGGGATTTTACACCGCCCTTCAGAGTGGCTACGGTTCCCACAATACATGGGCGGAGGTTATGGAACACGGGGGAAAGGGGAGGGCGTTCGACTACTATCTGATTCAGAGTTACCGGAGCTCGGACGGCCACCGGGAGAATGCGGACGGTGAGCTTCAGAACTACTTCGGTCGAATCGGATATGATCTGAACGATCATTGGGCCCTGAGCATGACCGTAAACCACACGAACAACCGGGCCGACGATCCCGGTCCGGAAGATGGTTCCACCCCTTCGGACGGAACATTCAGCACGGAAGACTATTTTACCGTTGCTACTCTTTCAAACGCTTACGAGGGAGGGGAAGGCTATGTAAAATTGTATCTTGAATCAGGCGGGATCGACTGGGTGAATCAGGACGGCACGCCCGGGCTCGACAGGCTCACAGACTATGAAAACCGGGGAATACGGGCCCGCGAAACCGTCAACCTCTGGCGGGGCGGAGAAGTCATGGTCGGCCTGGATCTCGACTACCTGAGCGGAGAAGTGGAGGACCGTTCCCCCGTCGCCTCGACCGCTTATTTTCCTGAAGAGACGTGGCGCATGGCTGCTCCCTATGTCGCGGTGAGTCATCTGATCGGTTCGGAGAAGGGTTTTCACGCCATCCCGTCGGCGGGTCTTCGTTATATAGACCACAGCGAATACGGGGGCGAGTGCGCTCCCCAGGCTGGCCTGATCCTGGGATACGGGGATACGCGGCTCAACGCGTTTTACTCCCGGGGGGTCAATTATCCGGGGATCTATGTGAAAGCGCAGGATGTGCTGACCTTTCCCGGCAACAACCGGTGGCAGGACCTGAACCCCGAGCTGGTGGATCACTATGAAATAGGACTCAGCCACCGGCTGAACCGCGTGGTGAAGATGGAACTGACCTGCTTCCACAATGAGGGAAAGGATCGAATCGTGATTGCGCCCGGTCCCCCCTTTCCGTCCCTCTTCAAGAACATCGGTGACTACACCACGAGAGGGGTAGAGGGGACGATCACGGCGAGCCCTCTGCCTGAACTGGGTCTGTTTGCCGGGTTTACCTGGCTGGACGCCGACCCAACGGATCTTCCGTACACACCGGAATGGTCCGGAAGCGCGGGAGTCAACTACTCCTTTTCCGAACGGCTTCACATCAGCTTCGACGCCCTGTACGTGGACGATCAGTATGTGACGTCACGGGCCCGCCGCGCCGGGACCGTGAACACGGACACGGTGGATTCCTATTTTCTTCTGAATGGGAAAGTGACCTGTGACTTCCCGCCGCTGCGGCATGGTATCCGCCCCACGGTCTATGTGGCGGTCGAGAATCTGACCGACACCGCCTACGAACAGAAAAAGGGCTATCCCATGCCGGGTATCGGATTCATGGCGGGCGTCATACTCCGGCTCTGATCCATGGACTGTATCGGGTATCTCCCGGTGCTCTTTCCGCCATTTTCCTGAAAATTCTTGACAAAGATCGGTAACGGTGCTCTGCTATTGGTGATTTTGGGTAATGTGGGTAATGGGGTAATGAGGGACAGAGCCCCTATTTTTATGTGTGGTATATGTGGGGTAATCTTAGAAGGTTCACAGATTCATGTGTAGAATGGCAGACAGGTATAGGATCTTCTCATGGGACCTATGGAAGAGCTTTTGAGTGAGTTTCCGATTGTCATTGAGCATCCGGTCAGTTGGGGTGATATGGACGCGAATGGTCACGTGAATAATGTGTGGTTCTTTCGATACATCGAGAACGCGAGAGTCGCGTATTATAAAAAAATCGGCAAGTTCGAATACGAAAAGGAAACCGGCGTCACGCTCGTGATTGCCTCTATCTCCTGTAAGCTTCTCGCCCCTCTTTTCTATCCCGACACTGTCATCGTGGGGGCACGTGTCCCCACTGTTTCGGGCGAAGGTGCAAACATGATTAACAGAGTTGTCAGTTCCGAGCAGCGCCGAATCGTGGCGGAGGCCGAGACTGCCATCGTGAGTTTCAACGGCTCTCAAGCCAAAAAAACCACGTTCCCGGAACCTCTTAAACGCAATATTGAAAAACTCGAGCAGAGGACATGCTAGTATAACCTTCCGGGGAAGCGCACTATTTCGAGGAATGGTTCTGAAAAAAAGGCGAATTATGTGTAACCGTACAAAAGCATTGATCCGTCCTGTGATGATATTTGCGGCATTTCTCACTGTTTTTATTGCCGCAGATGTGGCGGCCGCGGCGTCGAAGGCTGAGCGTTCTCCATCCACGCCACAGTTCGAAGTTCTGTCCCCGGTACCGGTTACCGAGCGTGGCCTTGTTACTCATGGGTCCCGCTCAGGAAAGACCGTTGCCCTGACCTTTGATCTCTGCCAGTCAAAGGGGGCAAAGTCCGGATTTGATCAGGAAATCGTTCGGATTCTGAGTGAGACAAAGACGCCTGCGACCTTTTTCCCGGGCGGCCTGTGGATGCGGGATCACATGGATGAAACACGCGCGTTGGCCGGTAACCCACTGTTTGAACTGGGGAATCATTCGTGGAGCCATCCGGATTTTTCCAGAATACCGCCCGAGAGAATGACAGAAGAAATCCAGAAAACGCAGCGCATCATGTGGGAGCTTCTCGGGTATCAAACCAGGCTTTTTCGTCTTCCCTATGGAAGGTATTCTGAACAAGCCTTAGATGTCATTGGACAAAACGGATTATATACGATCCAGTGGGACGTTGTCAGCGGGGACCCGGATCCCGGGATCGACGCGGATAGAATGGCTCATTGGGTGCTGGGTCACATGAAACCCGGCTCGATAGTCATTATGCACGCCAACGGCCGGGGTCGACATACGGCCAGGGCGTTGCTTCCCATTATCCACGGTCTTAGAAAAAAAGGGTATGCCCCTTTGACTGTCTCTCACCTGCTGGGACTTGAAAAATAGGGGCAGCGATTTCAAATTTGTTTTTTCTCATATGGGTTGGAGTGTGCTTATCCGGTCTTAAAAAAATCGAAGAGAACGGGAAGTGTGGAATTAAATCGCATCCCTCATAGTCTGAAAGAGCGTTTGATGATCAGTTGTGCGGCATGTTGAGAAAGAAAGGAGAATGTGAAAAACATGTCAAAAAATCTGTACTGTAACCATTGTGGCGCTTATGTGGGCGAATGCGGGCATGAACCCGGCGTCACCGATCCGGTGACTCTTACGGGGACATGCAAGTGTGGCCGGCAGTTTTCGGTAACATGCAACGGTGATTGTCTGAAGAAGGAGGGAAGTACAATGAATAAGGGTCCTGGAACGTGCGATGGCACCGGTACCATCGTCGTACAAGTGAAGTATACGTGCAGCACCTGTGATGGGTCGGGAAAAGTGCTCGGAAAGACATGCTCCACATGCAGGGGAACCGGGAAAATGACCGTATCCGAGAAACGGGACTGTCCCGGTTGCGTAAATTGCAGGAAATAGTAAAGTAATCATCCCCAGAGTAACTTCTGTACGTTTTCTCAGTACCCAGAGAGCGAGTGCGGGGGGCGCAATCGCGTGCGCCTGCCCGTTGCCGTTCAGGGTAAAATCTCCCGCTGCAGAGGGGAGCACCGCCGCCATGGGAAAACACCGTCTGCCCCTATCCCTTTTCATATTCCTGGCACTCATGGGGATCATCATCGCGTTGCCTCTGCTCGGAGCGATGATCTGGAGGGATGAGCCTTTCACCTACTACCTGGCCTTCCCGCCCCGGCTGGGCGGCGTGGAGCACGCGCCCTTCTCATGGGGGGTATCCATCGGCCTGGCAGTCCTGATCCTGGCCTGCCTTTTGCCCTTCATCCGGCAAGCCGTCCGAATGTCAGGAACCGGCGTGGAGCGGGAGAAGAAAGACGAACAACGGTTCCCATTCTGGGGATACGCGGGGGGCGCGCTCTGCTCTGTTGCCTGGATACTGGCATGGAACCGTTTCTCCTGGTTCTCGGTATGCCAGCCCTATACCTTCCCCTTGCTCTGGATCGGCTACGTCATCGTCATCAATGCCTTTACGTACAGACGAACCGGAAGCTGCCTGCTCCGGTGCCGGCCGGTCTATTTTCTGACCCTCTTCCCCGCGAGCGCCGTGTTCTGGTGGTTCTTCGAATATCTGAACCGGTTTGTCCTCAACTGGTACTACGTCGGGATCGACGCCTTCGGCCCGTGGCAGTACGTATTCTATGCCACCGCCTGCTTCTCCACCGTGCTGCCCGCTGTCTTGAGCACGGCCGAGCTGGTCAAATCTTTTCCATTCATCAGAGAGGCGTACCGCGACTTCATCCCCATACGACCGGCGTACCCCAAAGCATTAGCGGGAGCGGCCCTGATCATCGTCGCGGCCTCCCTTTTTGCGCTGGGGCTGTTTCCCGATATTCTGTTCCCCTTCGTCTGGGTCTCACCGTTGCTGTGTCTTGTCTCGCTTCAGACGCTCGCCGGCCGGGAGCAGATCTTTTCCCTTCTTGCCACGGGAGACTGGACCCGCGTCGTCTCCCTGGCCTCAGCCGCCCTCGTCTGCGGATTCTTCTGGGAGATGTGGAACTACTTCAGCATGCCCCGGTGGGAATACAGCATTCCCTACGTCCACCGCTGCCTGATCTTTGAAATGTCCATTCTCGGATATGCGGGATACCTCCCCTTCGGGCTCGAATGCGGGGCCGTGGGAGAGTTCCTGAAAAATATGATCCCCCCGCGGAACGGAACGTGGTAAATTCTATCAAAATAAAGTTTTTCAAGCGGTTGCGATATTTGGATGATTATCAGAATCGTTCCGCGTTCAGGACGCTTTGCCGCGCGGAGAAGTCGTAATCGGCCAGGTCTTTTTTAGACAATTCCTTTGACGGGCATTGATGGAGGCATTTCCCGCAGAAATCACCGCAAATAATCCCGAAGCTGTTGTTCAGCATTGCCCGGTCGAAGGGATGGATATTCTTCCCCCGCAGTTCCCGCGCCAGGTGTGAAACATCCCCGGGCCCTTCGGGAATGACAATCTCGCTCCGGGCCCCGTCGCCCTTGATCATCCCATGGATGGCGTAACTGCATCGGATATTGTCATGGGTGGAGTATGTCAATGTCCTTTCACCGATGACGCAGGATTGCCGTTCCTTTTCCGAAAAAGCCTGTGCCGGGCACAGGCGGACGCACTTCATCCCGCAGAGATCGGGTTGGCACAGTTCCGGTCCATCATACAGCGGCGTCGGTTCCAGTTCGGCGGACGTCAAGACGGTGACCAGACGCTGCATGGGGCCGAATTCCGGAGTCAAAAGAAGACCGTTGAGTCCCAGGGTGCCAAGTCCGGCGGCCACCGCGGCATGACGATGAGAAATCTCCGCCTTCAGTTTTCGCGTCGTCTTTGTTTCATCCATATATTTGGCCATGCTGGTAATCCATGTGGGGAGAAAGCAGAGGCTCTTGTATCCCCGGTACTCCAAGGCTTTCGCGATCCGATTGGCCATTCGTGCCAGCTCCAGGTTGGTCAGGCCGTAGCCATAAAACAGATAGGGTGTGTTCGTTTTATTCGGCTGATCGTAATCGCCCCACACATCGGCGGCTCCCTGATGGATGTGCATGGATATGGAGATCACCGATTTGCAGGAAGGCATAAATTCTGACGGGTGATGGCCATTCGGCGCATTCCTGAATCTTTCCACCGGGGCGATCCCCACTAAATCCGCTCCCCACTGGAGCAGATTCGACAGTACTGATTGGGTCAATGTATCCATTATTTCCTCCGTGGCATATCTTTTGATGCACAGGCGCCTTTAACGATGTAATCCATTGATACACGAAATGTACGTGTCGATTCAATCATAATGTGTGATCGCCGGTGAAATGTACCATTTTTTCCGACAGGCAAGAGATGCAAGCGGTTTCCTCTTCGGGGGCTCTTAAAAAATATGTTCGAGCCCTCGCGCGGCAGGAAAGTTGTCGTTTGAAAGACGTGCCGCAAAATACCTTGACAAGATACCACAATGGAGTTAGTCATTTGCCAGGTTTCATTGGAATCTTTTGTATGATACGCGCCTTTGAACAGCAATAACCGCGTGGGGGGATTATGGCCTGATCATCGAAAGCCCTGTTTCTCAAAGAGAGAGATGGGGCTTTTGTTTTGAGGGGGATTCTATACTACAAAAATAGCCACTGTCGTTATTTTGTCATTCCTACAGATTTTAGAGAACAATTCAGATGAACAACTCTATAGATCTTCGAAGTGTGAAGAATAATCGGTGCTGTTTATGCAACACAACTTCTCGTAAGGAGAATACAAAAAATGGTTATTGCTCCATAGTTACCTCTGCACTTGATGAATATCCGGTACGATGTGTTGGTGAGTGGGCGCAGGAGAAAATATACTGGTTGTTGAGCTACTTTGGAATTTTTTCAAAAGGAATGAAAAACAAATGGCCCAATGCAGTTAATTATGTTGAAATATGTAGTGGTCCTGGTCGATGCGTCATTAAGGATAATGGTGATGAAATTGATGGAACTGCTCTTGCAATACTTAATCACGAAGCATTCAATTATATTCGAAAAGCAATTTTTATAGATCACAATGAGAAAGTAGTGAATTCCCTAAACCATAGAATCAATGATTTAGGTAAGGGTGATAAAGCGAAGGCATATTTGGGTGATTATAATGATATTGAACAAATAAGCATGATTTTAGGAGATTTGCCACCTAACTGTCTTAACTTAATTTTTCTTGATCCCACCGATTGCAGTATTTCTTTTACATTAATACAAGCAATCAATGAAATCCTTATATATACAGATTTTATTATCAACATCGCTTTATATACAGATTTAAATAGAAATTTAGTGAGAGCATTCTTAAATCCTCGATATCAAACTGCGAGGGAGAAATACTCAAGATTTTTGGGAAGTGATACATTTTTTGAAAAACAAATTAATAAATCACTTGCGGAAAATGAAAATTTCAAGGATTTAAGGATGAGATTTTTGGATGATTATAAAGATAATTTAGTTAGACTTGGATTTAAATATTCGGAGTACCCGATTTCTATCAAGAATTATTATACTATTTTATTCGCATCCAAACATCACACAGGTCTTAATTTCTGGAGGAAAGCAACGCTAGTAGAACCCTCTGGCCAAAAGACATTCAACTTATGATAAATTCTAGTGATAAAATCTAAATAAAAGGTTGCGGCAACAGAATGAAAGTTAACAAAAATCCAAAGCGGGTATTTGGTACGTATGAATGGGCTTATAAAAATGTCAATTTTATTTCTGGGTGTAAGCATGATTGTAAATATTGTTATAGCAAAGAAATGGCAATTAGATTTGGCAGGAAAACAAGCGCTAATTGGAAAAAAGAATCATTAAAAGATGAAATGTTAAGTAAAAAATTTGGCAAAAGCAAAGGTGTGATGATGATACCCTCATCTCACGATATACATCCAGATCATCTCAAAGAGGCTCTTATTATTCTTAATAACATTCTCAGCGCAGGCAATCAAATATTGATAGTTAGTAAGCCTCATACAGAATGCATTAAAGCAATCTGTGATGAATTTTTCGTTTATAGAAAAGATATACTTTTTCGGTTTTCTATCGGATCCATAGAATCAAAGGTTTTGAAATTTTGGGAACCTGGAGCGCCCAATTTCGCTGAGAGATTAGAATCTCTTAAATACGCATATAATAGTGGATTCAAAACCAGCGTATCAGTAGAACCAATGCTTGACAGTACAATTGATGAAATTATCAGAAAAGTAAGACCATTGATCACAGATTCAATTTGGTTGGGTAAGGCTAATTATCTTTTCCGAAGAATAACTACTAATGGTGATAACGATGCTTTGACTCTTAAAAAAGCAGATGAATTGATTAAACTTCAGTCAGATTTTAACATTAAGAAACTATACGAACGATACAAAAATGACCCCTTAATAAAATGGAAGGAAAGCATAAAAAAAATAGTGGGGATAGAATTATCCGAAGAAAAAGGACTGGATGCATAGCTTTGGCAATCTTTTTTGGAGCGGGATTGTAGAGAATAAATAGGAATAAATAGACGGCGCGCTATTAAGAACGAGTTAAATAGGGGCAGCGCCCTATTAAGACCTGAGAAAATTCAATGACGCATGACCGACACCACACCGTTATTATAGGGGGCGGATTCGGGGGGCTGACCGCCGCCCGAGCCCTCGGCGGCATGGAAGGGGACGTTACTCTGATCGACAAGCGGAACTTCCACCTCTTCCAGCCCTTGCTCTACCAGGCGGCGACAGGGCTGCTCTGCCCGTCCGAGATCACCTCGCCGCTGCGGCATGTCCTGCGCCGGCAGAAGAACGCGACGGTCCTCCTCGGCGAGGTAGCGGACATCGACCCGGCGGCAAAGCGCGTGATCCTCACCGACGGCGAGGTTTCCTACGACAGCCTGATCGTGGCCGCGGGGATGCGGAATCACTATTTCGGCAACGACGAATGGGCGAAGCACGCGCCGGGGTTGAAGACCGTGGAGGATTCCGCGAGCATACGCCAGAAGGTCTTCATGGCCTTCGAGATCGCGGAGCGCGAGACTAATCCCGAGCTGGGGGAGCAGTGGCTCACTTTCGCGGTCATCGGAGCCGGAGCCACCGGCATCGAGCTGTCCGGGATGCTCGCCGAGATCGCGCGGCACACCCTGAAGGGGGAATTCCGGTCGATCCGGGCGGAGACGGCCCGGATCATGCTGATCGACGGCGCCGACAGAATTCTGCCTGGCTTTCCGGAAGAGCTCTCCGCGAGGGCCGAGGAGTCGCTGGGCAGGCTCGGTGTCACAACGATGGTGAAAACGAAGCTCGTGGATATCGAGGAGAGTGGCATCCGCATCGAGCGCGGAGGGACGGAGGAATTTATCCCGGCGCGGACGGTTCTGTGGGCGACCGGAGTCAGGGCCGCAGCACTGGGGGAGCGCCTCGCGGCGCGGACGGGCGCCCGGACGGACCGGCAGGGAAGGATCTTCGTCGGGGGCGATCTTACGATCAAAGGGTACCCCGAGATATTCGTGATCGGCGACATGGCACACTTCGAGACCGAAACGGGAGAGATCCTTCCCGGTCTGGCTCCGGTGGCAACGCAGCAGGGCCGATACGCGGCGCGGACGATACTGAATCGCCTTTCAGGGAAAATCAATGCCGGGCCGTTCCGGTATTTTGACAAGGGGGTGCTGGCCGTCATCGGCCGCAATGCGGCGGTGGGTACGATCGGAACATGGCGGTTCGGCGGGCGTTTTGCATGGCTTCTCTGGCTGTTCGTGCACCTCGCCCTCCTCATCCACTACGAAAATAAACTCATTGTCCTCTTCCGGTGGGCGTTTCAGTATATCAATCACAGCCACGGAGCGCGGCACATCTCCCTGGATGAAGAGAAGCTCGAGCTTCCCATAACGCGGGACAGCGGAAGTGAATAGAGAATCTCTGAGTTTCAGAATCTATGACGGACAATCCCCGGTTGGGCCGGATGATGAAGCGGTCTCAAAATTTCGAGATTCAGGTTTTGGGTTTACAGATTTAGACAGATCCCGAATCCGGATTTGTGTAGCCGGATTGTTGTTGGTCGAATGCAGACGCTGCTTTCCCCCGGCCGTTTTTCAGTATCCCACCATTGTAAGACATCGCGTAACGTGATAGGAAATTCCCGTCTCCATCCGTCGCAGGAAGGCGCAATGCCTCTGTATCCAGAATAGAATAGAAAGTGTGTGACTATGAATCGCAGTAATGAAAATCTCGACGCTGTCTTCCATCCCCGCTCCGTCGCCCTCGTGGGTATCACGACCGCCAATCCCCAGCACTGGACCCGTGGTTTTCTCGAAGGCTATCTCGCCTTCGATTTCCCTTCCCGAGGCAGATTGTATCTCGTCAACCCCAAAGGGGGTACCGTCGAAGGCTGCCCCGTGTACCGGAGTATTCAGGATATCCCTGACACGCTTGACTTTGTGGTGGGACTGGTCCCTTCCCGGAGCGCGCCGCAACTGGTTGAAGACGCGGCGGCGAAGGGGGCTCGATGCATCCATTTCTGCACTGCCGGTTTCAGCGAGATCGATGAGAAAGAGGGAAAGAAGCTCGAAGAAGAACTGCTCCGCGCTGCCCGCAGGCACAACGTGCGGATCATCGGACCGAACTGTCTGGGGATATACTGCCCGGAGGCGCGCATGTCCTTCAGCGGGATTTTCCCCCGGGAGAGCGGACCGGTGGGATTTATCAGCCAGAGCGGCGGCAACTCGAATTATCTGATCCGTCAGGCAGCGCTGCGCGGGGTGCGCTTCAGCAAGGTGATCAGCTTCGGGAACGCGTGCGACCTGAACGAAAGCGACTTTCTGGAATACCTGGCCGACGATCCGAAGACACAGATCATCGCCATGTACCTCGAAGGGATCAAGGACGGCGCTCAGTTCCGCCGCGCGCTCCGCTACGCGGCGGAGAAGAAGCCCGTGGTTCTGCTCAAGGGTGGGACAACCACCGCCGGAACGCGCGCGGTGATGGGACACACGGCATCACTGGCGGGGAGCCGCAGCATCTGGGAATCTCTCTGCCGCCAGACGGGAGTGATCCAGGTCCAAAACCTCGATCAACTGGCCGACGTCCTGGTGACGCTTGTGCTGCTACCCGTCCCCGACGGCAGGCAGGCCCTCCTCTTCGGCGCAGGGGGTGGTTCGAGCGTCATCATTGCCGATGAATTCGAACGGCGGGGGGTGCTGCTGCCCCAACTGCCTCAGCACGTCATCAAGGAACTGCGCGAGTTCACCCAGGCGGAAGGAAACTTTTTCAACAACCCTATCGATTACTCACAGAGCATGGAGCCGTCAAATATCAGGCGCACCCTGGAGGTCTTGGCGCGCTGGGGACAGTTCGATTTCATGGTGTGCTTTCTGGTCCCCACGCAATCCACGCGGGTCAGCGATGTGCGGCGCTTCCTCCTCAGAGTCGAGGACATCGGGAAGCCCCTGGCGATCGTATTAGTGCCCAGCATCGTTCCCGAAGAAGCAAACATCATCTTCGAGACGATCAAGACTTACACCGCCGCCGGGTATCCGCTCTATTTCTCCTTTGCCGGTGCCGCCAAGGCCCTCAATCTGGTGCTGACCCACTACGAATGTAAGGTCGCCCGGCAGGAAAGGCTCCGTTAAGATGCTGGCGGTTTATCTCCGATGACCCAGATGACAGGCAGATGAGTAAGCAGGTTACAGATGTCAGGATTAACAGGTGCGGGTACGGCAATGAGCATCATTCAGGATTTTTACACTATCTATGACAGAGAGTCCGCGAAATATCGGGATCAGAAATCGTCGACCCATCGTGTAGTTCTCGAATTGTCTCAGAATCTTTCCTTTCTCCGCGAAGGGCTGGCGGAAAATCTCGACAGCGTGGCCATCGTTTCGGGGCTGGAGGATGAGCAGTTCAGAAAGGCAAATGAAAAGGGCGCCAATCTCAACGCGATTCAAAAAAGAACCCTCGACCGGGATACATACGGGGCCGCGAAAGAGTTTGATAAGTACCACGGATGGTCAACTGAAAAGTTGATCAACAACACCTATGAACGGATAGCCACTATCAAAAAACTGGGAGCAGGTTCCCAGGCGATCGACATAACCGCGCGCCTCCAGTATCTGTTCAAATATCTGATGGTGCTGATCACCCACATCGAAGGAAACCGTTTGACGATCACATCGAAGAAATAGAGGGGCAGAGCTTGAAAAATCGGGACGGAGTTCCTGCTTCCATGCGCTCATTCCGGGGGGGGGGAATGAAAGTGCGCCCACATGGTTGAAAGGCTTTCTGCTCTATATCCCTTCTTCTTTGTACCTGAGGGCAGTTGCCCAGTACCCTTCCACGTCCACTCTGAATCCGCGTATCTGTTCGTTCGTCACTTTTCCCCGCACGGCGGCGGGGGATCCGACCACAAAGGACCGGGGCGGGATGATGGTATCCGGTGTGACGAGGGAGCCCGCCCCGATGATGCACCCATCGCCGATCTGCGCCCTGTCAAGCACGGTGACGTTGCTGCCGACTAAGACGTTGTCTCCGATCCTGGCGCAGTGAACGACGGCGCCGTGTCCTACAATGATGTAACTGCCCATGACCAGGGGAGCGCCGCAGTGCACGACGCAATTGTCCTCCAGATGGACGTAGCTGCCAATTGTCACCTTGGCGTAATCTCCCCGTATGACCGCCCCCGGCCAGACAGACGAATGCTCACCGATCTCGACGTCGCCCACGACATATGAGGCCTCGCTGATGAAGGTCTCTTGGGATATCTCAGGTGTTTTCCCTCCGAATGCTCTGATCATTTCTTTCCTCCTCAGTCTTACGCCTCTTGCATGACGCGGCTTTTGCCCATCGCATGAAAGGACAGTTCGTGTCAAACGTAAAGAGGCCGGAGGTTCTACACCCGGTGATAGAGGCCATCCTCCTGCCGGACGGTTCCTTGACGTTCGAGCCGTTGAAGGTGCTTTTCCATCATAATCCTTTCGCTCACGGTCAGATCCCAGGCTCCGCCCGCCAGGGTGCGTCCTTCGTATATGATTCCCTCAGCGGTTATCTCGTCCAGGGTTTTCGGCCCCGATGCGAGGAGGGTCAGGAGCTTCTCCTCTCTGGCGTAGATGACGTTCATATACCGCTGTATGTGGGCCGGGTCGCCGTCGAGAACTCCCTCCCTGCCGTGAGCTACCAGATAAACGTCCACGTCGATTGCGGCTATGCGCTGGAGGGAAGAGATCGTGTCATCTATGCTGGATTCCCTGTCTCCGTAAAAGGGGCCGAATTTCACCAGATCCAGATCAGCCAGATAGAGAACCCGCTCCTCGGGAAAGTGAAATGACAGATGGCCGGGGCTGTGGCCGGGGGTGTGGAGGACCTGCGCCCGACTTTCACCGAAGACGAGGATATCTCCATCATCCAGCAGACGGTCGGGTTCCCGGGGCTGATACTGGACGACCTCGGTAAAGAATGATTTCCACGCGGTCCTGGCTTTTTCGTCGATATTTCCGGATTCATAGAATTGTTCAAGAAAGGCTTCCATACTTCTAAAACCGTTCGCTTCCCGTGAAGGGACCCAGAGGGCAGCGTCGGGAAAGCGGGAATTGAAGAGGAAGTGATCCTCGTGGCAGTGGCTGTTGATGATGACTTGAATGGGGCGCTCTTGGTGAATTGCGAGAAGCGTCCTCTCATCGCTTGCCGGGTCGATCACGGCCCGGATCTCATCATCGATGAAAACAGAATTGCAGGCGGGGTACCGCCCGCCTCGGATAAACCGGATTTTTCCTTTTTCAAAGTAAAACATGGTGCTCCCTACCGTTGGAGTAGGCGCATAGTAGCATACCTTAGCAAAGCTTGCCATGCTCCTCATGCCGAACGGGAATTGATACGGAGATCTTCCCGATGGTGGGGTAAAAAGCAGGGCTTCGTATGTCAGCGAAACAATGAGTGCAATCCGAGGCGCTTCATTTTTCGTGTATTCAGGAAATAGATGTTTCGCTTATCCCAGCTTTCTCAGCTCTCTCCTTAGCGTTTTTCCGAGAGCGCTCTTGGGAAGCTCGTCCATGAACTGAATCGTCTTCGGTCTCTTGAAGGAGGGGAGACGCTCCCGGCAAAAATTAAGGAGATCCTCCTCACAGATCGAGCCGGAGGTCTTGAGGGTGACAAAGGCCTTGACCACCTCGCCGTACACGGGATCGGGGATCCCGACAACCCCCGCTTCCAGGACATCGGGATGCATATGAAGAATATTTTCGATTTCTTTCGGGTATATGTTTTCTCCCCCCCGGATGATCAGGTCCTTTTTCCGGTCTGTGATGTACATATAATCGTCTTCGTCCATGTATCCCACATCGCCGGTATGGAGCCAGCCGTTCCGCACCGCCTCGGCGGTCTCCCGCGGCTTGTTCCAGTACCCCTTCATCACGCAGGGTCCTTTGATGACGATCTCTCCGATCTCACCCCGGGGAAGTTCCCGGTCGTTCTCGTCGAATATCTTCATCGTGTTGCACTTCTGATAACATTTACCGATGGAACCGTACTTGGGGGGTCTCCTCCCGGCTATGTTGCCGCAGTTCACCGTTGTCGCCTCGCTGAGGCCGTATCCTTCCCAGATATCGATTCCGTATCGTTCCTTCCACTGGCGAGCCACTTCCAACGGCATCGGAGCGGAGCCGCAGATACATACCTGCATGGAACTGAGATCGTATCGAGATGCGGCGGGATGGTTCAGGATCTGGATGTACATGGTCGGCACACCGCGAAAATCCGTGACCTTGAACTGCTCGATGCAGCGCATCGCTTCTTCGGCATCCCACCGGCCAATGACGACGAGCTTTCCGCCGGTGAGAAACTCGAGACTCAAGGCAAAGACCCCGTATCCGTGAAAGAGGGGAAGAGTGATAAGTGAAACGCGATCCCGACTAACACCGTACACTCCCATCTTTCGATTTCCGATTTTGCCACGCCGCGCGTCTTCCTCCAGAACTTTCCCTCGTGCCGTGATCCCCCATGAATCCAGGAGGACCTGATCGTAATATCCCGTCACGTGGGTGTACCAGTTGTAGTGCGTCAGCATCACCCCTTTGGGATTTCCCGTGGTACCGGCAGTGTAGATCATGACGGCCGTATCGTCGTTGTCCGTGTCCTCTATGACAAGTTCGTCCGACTCCCCTTCAATGATGGTGTCATAGGGGATGGTGCCTTCGTGGATCGGCCCTCCGGTCAGGATGACGTGCCTGAGTCCCTCCGCCCCCGCGCGTGCCTGACGGATAATTTCGATATAGTCGACGGTGCTAACTAAGGCAACGAGGCCGGCGTCTTTGTATAGATAGGAAAGCTCAGCAACGCGGAGCGCGGGGTTTATGGGGACCATAATCGCCCCGATCTTGAAGGCGGCGAAGAATGCCTGCATCAGCTGCGGGCAGTTCACCAGTTGAACCCCGACCCGGTCTCCCCTTTTGACTCCCAGTCTCTTGAGGGCATTGCCCAGCCTGTTGGCGATGCGGTTCATTTCCACATTGGTATGCCATTTCCCTCCAAACCAGACAAGATCGTATTCGCCAAACCTAGTGATATTATCCTCGGCCAGTCTTCCAATATTCATTACGGCAATCCCTTTCTTGATATTCGGAATCTATTGATATCCATACGAATCTTTCTTTCAAGCGTATTCCACTCACCCTCCTCCCGCTCTCTGGCGGTATGAGGATTGATTTCATGCACCCTTACCCGGAGAAAACAAGATTCGGCAGCCAGGTTGCGATTTCCGGAAAGATCATGACGATGGCAAGCCCAACGAGCGAAACGATTGTGAAGGGAATCGCCGACCGGTAAATGTCGGCCATGGAGATCCCCGGGGGAACGAGCCCCTTCATGTAGAAGAGATTGAACCCAAAGGGAGGCGTCATATAGCCGATTTCCATGTTGATGGTAAAGAGGATTCCGAACCAGAGAGGATCGAATCCATAGGCCTCAACGATCGGCAGAAACACGGGAACGCAGATCATCATGATTCCCATCGGATCAAGCACCATCGCCAGCAGGAAGATTAAGACCTGCATGGAGATGATGACGCCCCAGCCTCCTCCCGGGATGTACCCTACCAGATCCTTGATCAGGTTTGCCGCGCCCATCCCCTGATAGGCGGCGGTGAAGCAGTAGGCCCCGAAAAGTATCCATATGATCATACCGGTGAGACGGAGCGTTCGAATTCCCGCCTCGTAGGTGACCTGCCAGGTAAGCTGTCGATACACCAGGGCTGAGATGACGGCGCCCAGAACACCCATACCGGCGGCTTCTGTCGGGGTTGCGATACCCCCCACAATCGAACCGAGAACCAGGAGAACAACTATGAGGGGAAGGATCACGGCCTTGAGGGCGATAAACTTTTCCGTCCAGCCCCCCCGCTCTTCGGGTGAAATGGCCGGCCCGTGTTCTGGTTGCAGGTAGCAGCGGATGACGATGTAGGAAGACGCGAGGACGAGGAGCATGAGTCCGGGTAAGACACCGCCCGCAAAGAGCTTGCCCACGGATTCCCCCGAAATGAGTGAGTAGAGAATCATGATGATGCTTGGTGGAATGAGGATGCCCCACCCTCCACCGCAGAGGATGCAGCCGACGGCCAGTTCCTTGTCATAATTTTTCTGGAGCATTGATGGCAGCGCAATAGCGCCCATGCTGGCCACCGCGGCGCCGCTTATACCGCACATGGCGGCGAAGATGGCGCAGATAACACAGGTTCCTACTGCAAGCCCGCCCCTCAGAGGGCCGAACCAGAGGTACATCGTGTCATACAGGGCATTAGCAGCACCGGATTTCTCCAGGACCATGGCCATGAAAACAAAGAGAGGTATGGCCACAAGGGTAAACTTGTTCATGGCCCCCCAGGCCTGGGCCGCCACCATGTAGAAGGCCTGAGGCCCCCAAGTAAAATAGATAAAGATTACCGATGTACCCCCCAGTACGAAGGCGAGGGGAAGTCCGAGTACAAGAAACAGCAGAAGCGAAGCAAAAAAGAGGAAAGTCAATAATTCAATGCTCATGCGACCCTCCTCTCATTGGTTGCTTTGCCTGAGACCGTCAGGATATCCCGGATCAGTTTGGCGCTTCCCTGCAGAAGCAAGAGCAGGGCGCCGACCGGAATCATCATCTTGACTGGATAGAGGGGTGGTCGCCAGGCAGAATTTGAAAGCTCCCATATGGAAAGAGATTCCCAGGCCAGAGATCCGCCATAGACGAGCATCATTCCGCAGAAAAGGAAAAAGAGGCTGGATGTGAAGATGTCGACGATGGCCCGGGTCCTCATACTGAAGTGGCTGTACAGGATGTCCACATTCACGTGGCCTCCCCAGCGCAGGATATGGCCACCGGGAAGGACCACATAGACGGCGAAGATCAATTGCGTGAGTTCGTTGCCCCACACCGTGGGGGCGTTGAAGATGTAGCGGCGGCAAACCTCGCTCAGGACCAGAAGGGTCATGGCGATAATGCCGATCCACAGCACTCTGCCCACCCAATCGTTTATCGCATCGACGAAAGCAAGCACGGCTAACAATTTACGCATACATTCCTCCATCGCATGGCAGGGATATCTCCGGCCGTTCTCTGTCGAGAGAACTCAACCCCCCGTCAAAGAACGGCTCGGACATCACGAATGTACCTGCTGTCGCAGGAATTAAAGGGCTCGGCTGCGACTGATGCGGCAGCTCCCCGGGCTCTACTTGATCCGACCCATCTGCCGGTTGAAGTCCTGGAGCATCTTAACCGCTTTTTCGCACTCCGGTGATCTCTGGGCTACCTCGTCCCATGTTTTCATGGCCGCAGCCTGCATTTTTGCAAAGTCAGGCGGGGGCAGCGTGATGAGTTCCACGCCCTGTTCTTTCTGGATCTTACTCAGAGTCGTGTTTTCCAGGAATTGATACTGAGTGGTGCGCAGCCAAAACTGTTCTTCGAGGGTCTTGGCCAGGATTTCCTGCAGATCCTTGGGCAGTTTTTCAAATTCCTTTTTGTTTATCGTCCAGTAGTCCGTGGCTGTCACGTTGAGAGCCGGGCGCAGATGGTACTTGCACACTTCATAGAACTTTACGCTGTCATTCCCCTGCACAGCGCCCCAGTGGGCGCCGTCTATCACCCCCGAGGCCAGGGCTGTATAAATTTCGCCGCCGGGAATATAGGCGGCCGCCGCGCCGATGGATGTCAGGTAGGTCTGCAGAATGCCCGATGAACGTAATTTCAATCCCTTGAAATCTTCGAATTTTCTGACCGGCTTCTTGATGGCGATTTCGGTGGGATAAACCCTGTCGGTGTAGTACATTAGACCGTGCTTGGCGAACGCATCCTTCACCATCTGCTCGAAACCGAGCCACTGGTAAAAATAGGCCGCTTCCCATTCCGCGGCAAAGTTCAGGGGCAACCCAGAGTTTACATTCAACAGCGGGACCTGTGCCAAGTCGTAAGCCGAAGAGGTAATGCCGATGGGAACCATGCCCCGCTTCACGGCGCTGAAGACCTCCTTGCCTGGAATCAGGGCGTTTTCAGGGTAAGGCTCAAGAATAAGCCTGCCGTTTGTGCGGTTTTTGACGCGCTCCGCAGCAAACAGCAAACTACCCTTGTACGAGGCACTGGACATAGGCCAATGAGTAGGGCATTTCCAAGTATACACCTTCTCGGCGGCAAGGGCTGTTCCACCAACACTGAGCATAGCCAACAGAACAAAACCCGCCAGTACGACAATACTGCCTGCGAACAATGCTTTTTTCATGATGACTCCTCCTTTTTTTATAATCACCCCTCTCTCCCCGGTAAGGGAAGAGAACCCTAAGCCCACAGCCCGGACATATGGTGGCTCATCCACTCATCTTGCATATGAACCCGATTGAAACGTCCCCTTCCGAGCCACTCGTGCTGTCTCATGATTTGCAAACCACGTCCGCTGCCTGGCAGGGGAGCCGTGTCTATCCTGTTGATACTTGATTTTCTGGTGGATATGCCGTAGAAATCTTTTGCCATCCCTGCAATGTCCTCACATCACTGCTGCCCCGCTTCAGCCTCAGTGCCCCAAAAATTCCGGATTCACTGTTGCGTGCGAACCAGCCTTAGAAAAAAGACTCGTAAAGAAATCGTACAAAAGAAATGGTGCAAGAGAGCGTGTAGTGGAGACAATCGTTTAGTCTCACCTTTGGTTTTTCCAGAATCGGAAGATACCACTTTTCCCCCGAAGTTTACATTAAAAATGTTTTCAGGTAAATAACAAATCTGTTTTTGACACAAACATTTACCAAAAAACCGCACGCCATGTGGAAAGGAAAAACTTTGTTACTATCTTAAAGCAACTACTCAAGTCGATGGCTTTCTCTTCTTTTCGTTTTTTCTAAAAGAAAGATGGATGGATGATCTGTTCCACGAAGCACATCGGCAATCAAAACTCCCTTTTTAAAGAATCCAAAGTGTCCGATATGCGTGCCCTGACCATGGCGCCTGTTTCTTCAGGGGTCATTTCCTCAAAAGCACTGTAGGGAATCTCTTCCAGGATTTTCACCTTGATATGGTGCCTGCCGTGAAAATTGAGACTCTCTTTGGGGAGGGCGTCTTGCGTGCCGTTGATAATGATGGGCAGAACAGGCACCTTGTTGTCATGGGCCAGGTGGAAAGCCCCCGGTTTGAAGGTTTTTAGAACGCCTGTTTCAGATCGTGTCCCCTCGGGAAAGAGAAAGATGGAATTTCCCCCGGCAAGGGCTCGTTTACAGTCTTCCATCATTTTCAGGATGCTTTTCTTTTCTCCTCGGACCAGTTTGATATAGCGATTTAACGTCATGTTCCACCCAATAAAGGGGATCCTGAATATCTCCGCTTTTGATACCCACTTGAAAGGGAAAAAGATCCGGAAGGCCACGAGGATGTCAAGGAGAGACTGATGGTTGGACACGACCACATAGGTCTTTTCCTTGATATGTTCTTTTCCCTCGATCGAAATAGACCAGGCGGGCATAATCCACGTATAGATGGACGCCCAGAATGAGGTAAAGTAATGAAGGATGAGAAGGCGCCTGTCGAACAGGACAGTAGCCAACCATATGATCAGCGCGACCATGAATAGAACGATGCTGGAAAGTGCGATAAAGGACAAAAAGATAATCGAAATAAGGCGATTTACCATTGGTTAAAACCTGTCAATCAGCCGGTTGGTTTTCTGACGAAGCCATCAGCGCAGGGGGCTTCGGTAAAAAGGTCTTCTATCCTCCGTTCATGACAAAGAGTCATGAACGGCGTACTCTTGGTCCATCTGCTAAAGATGGACGCCTTTATCGGTACGATATGTATATAAATAGTATCGATATTACAAGGTAGATGATTGTCATCACGCTTCCTGCCCGAATAAAATCACCGTTCTTGTACCCACCGGGGGAGATCAGCAGGGCATTGACCTGATGCGTCGGGATGAGAAAGGAATTGGAGGCGCAGATCGCGACCAGGAGCGCCAGACTCTGCGGATTCATCCCGGTGAGATCGGCCATGACCATGGCGAGAGGCACCATGAGAATCGTAGCGGCCACATTCGATATGACAAGGGAGAGCAGGGTGGCAAGGATTCCCACCACGAAAAGGATAAATATTGGGTGTCCCTCAAGAATATCTATCATCCGAATGGCTGCGTACCGGGCCGCGCCGGTATGGTCCATGGCGATGCCAAGCGGTATCAGTCCCGCAAGGAGAAAGACTGTCCGCCAGTCAACGGCGCGGTAGGCCTCGTTGATTGGAACAATGCGGAGGAGAATCATGGCCAGTGCCCCCGTCAGAAGGCCGAGGGCAATGGGGAACCCGAAGAGTGTGAGGAGTATGGCACCGGCAAAGCAGATCAGCGCTACAACCGGCTTGGGCTTCAGCGCCGCTTCAGCGGCTTCAACGGGGGTAATGAGAACGAAATTCATGTTATCCGCCATGGTCCTGATCCGCTCCCACCGGCCGTGAACTATCAGTGCGGTTCCCGCCTGAAGGGGTTCGTCTGAGAAATTTTCCCGTTCCTCGCGTTCGCCGCTGAGGAGCATGATCGGTTCTACTCCGTATGTTTTTCGAGTGGCTATTTCACGCAGTGTTTTTCCGATAAGAGGCGCCCTGACCGGGATAACCAGTTCGGCAAATCCCGCATGTCCGGCTGTTTCCAGCTCTTCGAAGGGTTGCATGTCTTCGCGATACATAAGACTGTAATCATTAACAAAACGGTTCAGGTCATTGCGGTTGCCCAAGAGGGCCAGGCGCTGTCCCGCGGCGAAAGGGGTATGCCGCCAGGGGGCGTAAAGGACATCGTCCCCTTCGGCAAGAGCGAGGAGGTTCAACCGGTATTTTGCCCTGAGTTGGACATCCCCCCTTGTCCTCCCGATGAGGGGACTTTTCGCCGGTATGGCGCAGTGATAAATAGTCGTGGGGAGATGCCATCGCTCTATCAGTTTAAGTTGCATGCTGATCGGGTTTTGCGTTCGTTCCCCGCCACTGGGGAACAGACGATTACCGAAGGCGAGGAAATAGATGATACCGGCGGCCAGGAGAGCAATTCCCACGGGGGTGACGCTGAAAAGACCAAAGGGGGGGTGACCGCCCTGCCGGAGAAGATCGTTCAGAATAAGAAGCGGTGTTGAACCGACCATGCTGATATTCCCTCCCAGAATGACCGCGAAGCCCATAGGCATGAGGAGACGGGAGGCGGGCGTCCCCGTGCTTTTGGAGATCCGAAGCATGGCGGGAAGAAAAAGGGCGGCAACCCCGATATTCTGCATAAAGGCGGAGATCAATCCCGCGGTCACGGTGACAAGGGCGATGAGACGTGTTTCATTCGACCGGGCTGCCGCAATAATGGGCTGGACAAGCCGGTTGATGGCGCCGGAACGGTCCACCCCATATCCCAGAATCATGACGGCGATCACTGCCACAACGGCGTTGCTGGCAAGTCCCGAAAAGGCCTCTTCCGGTTCGACAAGCCCCAGCCAGGGGAGGGTCACCATTACCAGGATCGCAACAACATCCACCCGCAGCGTGTCGCTGACGAAAAGAATCATCGTCACGACGAGGATCAGAAAAACAAGGGCCATCTCCAGGGTCAAGGGATCTCTCCTTATGAATGCGGTGTCCTGCTAGCCATTTTCTCTAAAAGGGCCATAGTAGCGGTATGAGCAGTACCGCCACTATCCAGAAGATGATGTTCAGCGGCACGCCAATGCGGGCGTAGTCGAAAAAGCGGTACCCGCCGGGTGCGTAAATCATGGTATTCGTCTGATAGCCGATGGGGGTCGCAAAGCTGGTCGATGCGGCGAAGGTGATTGCCATCAGAAAGGGCCGGACATTGACTCCCATCAGTTCGGCGGCGGAGAAGGCGATTGGAACCAGGAGAATGGCCGACGCGTTGTTCGACATGATTGCAGTCAGGACGGCGGTTATAAAATAGAGTCCTGTCAGGACGGCAAGCGGGCCCATCTCGATAATTCCCTTCATGGCCGTCGCGGCCAGCCATGCGGCGGTCCCGGTCTGTTCCAAAGCGAGCCCCAGGGGGATGACACCGCCCAGGAGGAAAATGACTTTCCAATCGATCGCCTTGTACGCCTCTTCGATGGTGATACAGCGGCCGAGGACCATGGCGACAGCTCCACTCAGGGCGGCGACGAGGAGGGGGAGCACATTGAAGGCGACAAGGAGAATCATGGAAATGAAGATCGCCAGTGCCATGAATGCCCTGTCCTTTCTGATGCGGAGTTGTGTCAGCTCATTGGTTACGATGAGATCCGATGCCTCGACGATGCGGTGCACCGAATCTCTGTCGCACTGCAGGAGGAGGGTGTCTCCGTCGTCGAAACTGATGTCGGCGAGGCGGTCCCGGAGGACCTTGCCGCGCCGCTGGATGGCGAGTACCACGCAGCCGTACCGCTTTATATAGTCGGCTCCCCGGAGGGTCCTTCCGATCAGGCGCGATCGGGGAGGCACTACCGCCTCGATCAATTCGATCTTGTCCGATTCGAGTTCTTTATCGTGGACCACGGCATCCGCCTTCGTCTCAAGGCGGTAGTTGTCCTTCATCTTGATCAGTGCTTCCGCATTCCCGTGGAGGAGAAGAAAATCATCCTCTCTGATCTTGGTGGCCGACGCCCGCCAGGTTGCTTTGCCGCCCCGGATGATCTTTATCAAATCGATTTCGCTGAGGTCGTTGCCATCCAGATCACGCCACCGTTTGTCGATCAGCGGAGAGCCCTCGGTAACCCGCATCTCCGACAGGTAATCGGCAAGCCGGTACCTGTCGATCCGTTCGTCTGCTCCCTTCCGCTTCGGTATGAGAATCCCGGAGAAAAAAGTCAGGTACAGCGTCCCGATAATAACCAGGATAATCCCCATGGGAGCGAATTCAAAGAAGGAAAAGGGCTTCAGACCGCCACTGACGGCCATTGAATTCACCAGGACGTTGGTGGATGTGCCGATCAGGGTGCAGACGCCACCGAACTGGCTCGCGAAAGAGAGAGGGATCAGGACTCGTGAAGGAGATATTTTGCGCGCCTTTGCGAGAATGACCGATATGGGAATCAGTATGGCAACCGTTGCCGTGTTGACCATGAAGGCGGAGAGAGACCCTGCCATCAGGCAGAGGACGAGAATCAATCGCCGTTGACCGGTGCCGGCAAAACGGTCTATGCGGCGTGCCAGCCATTCGACGAGACCGGTGCGCACCAGCCCTTCGCTCAGAACGAACATGGCAGCCACGATGGCCGTGGCAGTGTTAGCAAATCCGTACAGGGCCTGATCAGGCCTGATAAGCTGGAAGAGAAGGAGCGCCACCAGAACGCACAGAGCGGTAACATCGACGCGCAGTTTTTCTGTGATAAAGAGCAGTGCGGAGACGGCAACGATGGTGAGCACGATAATGCTATCTATGGGGATCATCCAGTATGGCCTCGCGAATTTACCTTGTTGTGTCCTGCCAACTTTCTTCATTATAATGTCTTGAAGAACAGGGGTCAACGTGCAATAGGAAGAAAGGTCATTCATTCCTTGCAGGCATCGCGGAGGCAAAAGAGAAGAACAGATTGTGTGCTGACCCCCCGGTTTTTCTTTTTACAGGAATGGCAGATTTCCACGCCATGCCCCAGGAAATCTCTATCAGAGGAATTCGTGAAAGTCATGTCAAGGGCATGCGTGACGCGTTTCCTACGGTGAGGGTGAACGAATCATGCTTTACACAAGAAGTCGGGATCCTTTTGCCGTTCGCCTCATCTCCTGATTTTCTTCTTGACATTGTATGGTATCTCGCCTAAGAAAAGTGTGAACGTTGGTCACAATCTGACCCCTGTCCGTGTTTGTTCCCCCTCGATGGGATATACGTCAATAATTCAAGATTGTTACAATAAGGAAGGCGACAATGCCGGGGTATAAAAGACGCAGGGAAAGAGAAAAGGAACAGAGAAGACAAAATATCCTGAAGGTTGCGAAGAGGCTTTTTGTTGAAAAGGGCTTTAAATCTGTGACTGTCGCGAATATTGCTGAAAAAGCAGAACTCAGCAAGGGTGCCATTTACCTCTATTTCAGCAGCAAGGAAGAGATATACGCGCAGATACTCCTTACCGATATAGAACGCTTTCACAAAGAGATTTCCCAGATATTCAACGGGGGAAAATCAGCAGCGGATATCCTGCTCGATTTTGCCGATGCGTACATAGATATCTTTCTGAAAGAACGCGAACAGTTCCGGATATTGATGAATTTCATGCTGCAGGCGGACAACCTTAACCTTTCCAGGGAGACTCGAAAACAGATTATCTCGGAGATGAACCGGACCATCTCGCTCATTGAAAAGATTCTTCAATATGGGGTCGATTCCGGAGAACTGACGTTAGAAAAGCAGGATGTCAGAAAGATGCGGAATGCCTTGTGGGGGCTTCTCAACGGGATCATATCGCTGCATCTCTTTGTCGGCACCGAATCAATGAGGGAAGAGAGAATTCGGTCCAACGTCAGAGAAGGGATAGAAACCATGATAGTGGGGCTGAAACATAGGCGGGGGGATATATGAATCGCCAGATGCTTTCATGGCGCTTATGGAGATCGCAGGAATAACGGCGCGCCGATGGGGAAATCAGGTGAATTCATAACAGTTGATTGCAGGGGGGATCGTCCGGAAAAACCATATGTACCGCAAGGGCGGTTTCGTGAAGCGAACGACGCAACCGAGGCATAAAAAAATCTAAGGAGGATGACATGAGTAATTCACTGGTAAATACGCGTGATCAGCGATTCGTTCTGTACGAACAGATCGGGATCGAGAAACTCTTCGGGTATGAGAGGTATGCCGACTACTCGATGGACATGGTCGACATGGTCCTGACGGAAGCGGAGAAATTCGCTCTGGAAGAGATCCTGCCTACCTACGAGATTGCGGACAAGGAGGACCCGGCGGTCTTCAAGGATGGCAAGGTATACGCGCCGAAGTGTTACCACAAACCCTTCAAGAGCCTCCGAGAGGGAGGCTGGTTCTGCCCCATCTTTCCGGTTGATGTGGGGGGACAGGGAATGCCCCGGGTGCTATACAACGCAACCGGCGAGCTGTTCGGCGCTGCCAATTATTCTTTCATGATGTATGTGGGATTGACGGTGGGCGCGGCCGGTCTGGTCATGGAATACGGAACGGAGGAACAGAAGAACAAATACCTCTATAAGATGTGCGCCGGCGAGTGGGCCGGGACGATGTGTCTCACCGAACCGGGGGCGGGAAGCGACGTCGGGGCCTCGCGTGCCACGGCAAAACGACTTCCCGACGGTACCTTCAGCATCACGGGAACGAAATGCTTTATCTCCTCCGGTGACCACGATCTGACGGAGAACATCATCCATCCCGTTCTGGCCAGGATCGAGGGGGACCCGCCGGGGACGAAAGGGATCTCCATCTTTATCGTTCCAAAATTTCGCGTCAACGATGACGGGAGTCTGGGGGAGCCCAACGATGTCATAACGGGAAACATCGAACACAAGATGGGGATCAAGGGTTCGGCCACGGCAACGCTGAACTTCGGGGAAAACGGCAACTGCATCGGCGAGCTTCTCGGTGATGAACGGGCCGGGATGAAGATCATGTTCCAGATGATGAACGAGGCGCGGCTGGGAACAGGGATGCAGGGGCTCGACCACGCCTCGGCCGCTCTGGAACACTCCATCGCTTATGCAAAGGAGCGCATTCAGAGCCGCGATATGCTGTCTCAGTCACATGAGGGGGTTCCCATTATCAGGCACCCCGATATCAGGCGTTCTCTCCTCTGGATGAAGTCCCACGTCGAGGGGATGCGGTCGATGAATTACTGGATCGGCTACTGCATCGACATGGCGGAGGTCGCGGAAACGGAAGAAGAGCGGGAGAAGTGGGACGGGTTTGTGGAACTTCTGACACCGGTCATCAAGGCGTACTGCTCCGACAAGGGGGTGGAGATCTGCTCCCTGGCCATGGATGTGTACGGCGGATATGGGTACTGTCAGGAATACCCGGTCGAGCAGTACATGCGTGACTGTAAGATCGCCACTATCTATGAGGGGACGAACGCAATCCAGTCACTTGATCTGGTCTTTCGCAAGCTGGGGCAGCGAAAGGGGCAGAACGCGATGAACCTCCTTGTTGATATAGGCGCCACCGTGGAACGGTGCAAGGGGATCGATGCGCTCAAGAACCACGCGGAGTATCTCGGAGGGGCCTCGGCCGCGTTCGGCGACATGCTGATGCAGTTCGTTGCCTGGCTCAAGGGAGGCGAATTTCTGGCGCCTTTCATCAACACCCGGCCTTTCCTGATGATCATGGGCGATGTCATTATCGGCTGGAGACTGATGGATGCGGCCGCCATCGCCGCGGAGAAACTGGATGCCCTGTTCAAGGAAGCGGGAGCGGATACGGCTGAAGCGCAACGCGAACTGGGAAAAAATAACGGCGACGTCGCCTTTTATCAGGGGAAAATCGCTGCGGCAAAATATTTCGCGACGAATATTCTGACAACCGTGGAATCTCGATTCAAGGCGATCAAACTGGCTGACAAGACTCCCGTCGAGATACTCGATGAGTCGTTCACCATCTGATACCATCGGTACCGGTTCTTTCCCGGAGAGGGATCCCCTTGGGATCCCTCTCATTTTTTTCATATAGAACCTCCCTCCTTTGAGGTGAGAAATCAGCTCAATCGGGCCGGGTTTGATGTGCGCGGTCTTTGAATTCGCCCGTCATTCTCGGAACACACCTGGAAATATCGGTATGGCCGCATCAACAAGACACGCCATTGAACTTCCCTCCTCAACCGCATCGCTGCTCTGAATGAGATTGCCATCAAAGGGTTTTTACGATAGACACATTCCTGATACATAACGGACAGACCAGCGGTCTTTCCTTGCCCGGAGGGCGAGGACTTTGCCGTATGATGACTGAAGGTTTTCCTGAAGTAAGGACGAAACGATTGCAGGGAATGAACTGCGCGCACCTCCTGAGAGAGGCGGAGAGCCAACTTGACATGAAAGGGGTCCCCACGCCTGCCCTGGACGCGCAGGTACTCCTCGCCCACTGTATCGGCAGGGATCGTTCCTTTCTCCTTGCTCACCCGGAAAGGGAGCTTTCCGACGCGGAGGCTCGAAGGTTCCGTCTGCTGATTGCGAGAAGGATGAACAGGGAGCCGGTCGCCTATATCACCGGCATGAAGGAATTCTGGTCGCTTCCCCTTGCGGTCACCAGGGACGTATTGATTCCGAGGCCCGATACGGAGATCGTGGTGGAGGCGGCGCTCAATCTCTTCAAAGGGCGCGAGAAAGCACGCATACTGGAGATCGGAACAGGGAGCGGGGCGATCAGTATCGTCATCGCCACTGAACGAGAGCAGGCCACCGTCACGGCCACCGATTATTCCCAGGAGGCTCTCGAGGTTGCCTTCAGAAACGCCCTGCACAACGGTGCAGAGAAAAGAATCTCATTCCTGTGCGGGGATCTATTCACACCTGCCGTGGGGACCTATGACATCATTGTTTCAAATCCTCCTTACATTTCCGAAAGGGATTTTGATCGACTTGAGCCGGAGGTGCGGGAGTATGAACCGCGGTCGGCCCTGATTGCCGGTCCGGATGGCACGGAGTTCCACCGGAGACTTATAGAGGGTGCCCGCGAGTTTCTGGCGGATGGGGGGTGGCTTGTCATGGAACTGGGGGCGGGACAGAAAAAGGCCCTCGAGAAAATGATGCATGAGAACGGGTACTGTGATATCGTCTTTCACCATGATTATGCCGGGGTAGAGAGAGTTGTCCGGGCACAGATGAGGAGATGACCAGGTGGATAAAATTATCATACGGGGAGGGGAAAAACTCCACGGTGATGTTCGCATCAGCGGGGCAAAGAATGCGGCGCTGCCCGTCCTTGTCTCTTCACTCCTGACCGAAGGATGGAATACCTTTCACCGGGTCCCCGATCTGGCCGATGTCAGAACAATCAAGAGGCTCCTGACGGGGTTCGGGGCAGAGGTGGAGGGAGGCGAGACGCTCAGGATCAACGCGGACAGGATAGAGAATTATGAAGCCCCCTACAATCTTGTGAGAACGATGAGGGCGTCTATCCTCGTCCTCGGTCCTCTGGTGGCGCGGACGGGAAAGGCGCGCGTTTCGCTTCCGGGAGGATGCGCCATAGGCGCCAGACCGGTGAATCTTCACCTGAAGGCCCTGCGGGCCATGGGGGCCGAGATAGATCTTCGCGACGGATACGTTGAAGCCACCGCGCCCCGTCTCACGGGCGCCACCATCTATTTCGACATCTCGACGGTGACCGGAACGGAGAACATCCTGATGGCTGCGACGCTGGCCAGGGGGACGACTGTCCTTGAAAATGCTGCCAGGGAGCCGGAGATTGTCAATCTTGCCGAGGTTCTGACCGGCATGGGGGCGAGAATCAGAGGGGCGGGGACCGATGTCATAGAGATCGAAGGGGTCGATGCCCTCGGACCGGTTGAGGTGGATATCATCCCCGACCGGATTGAAGCGGGGACCTATATGATCGCGGCGGGGCTGGCCGGGGGGGAGGTCAATCTTCTGGGATGCCGGCCGGAACATCTCGACACGGTCATTGTAAAATTGCAGGAGGCGGGCGTGAAGATCACCGCCATAGAGGGGGGGCTGCGCGTCGTGGGCGACCGGAATATTGCCAGCGTGGATGTCCAGACACTCCCCTATCCCGGGTTTCCCACGGATCTCCAGGCCCAGATAATGGTTCTCATGTCGCTGGGCAGAGGAAGCAGTATTATCAAGGAAACCGTATTCGAAAACAGATTCATGCACGTGAATGAATTGATGCGGATGGGGGCCGACATCACCGTTGACGGGAGCAGCGCCGTTGTCAGGGGTGTTCCCCGTCTCCGCGGCGCCCCGGTGATGGCGACAGATCTGAGGGCCTCAGCCTCACTGATTCTTGCCGGGCTGGTGGCCGAGGGAACAACCGAAATATCAAGAATTTACCATATAGACCGGGGGTATGAACATATCGAGAAGAAGCTGTCCGCTCTCGGGGCCGACATCAGGAGGGTAACGGGGGGATCGTGAGGGTTATCAGCACACAGGACACGACATTCGCTGAGGAGTTCAGGCGTATCATGCACCGGAAAGACCGCATCCCGGAGGGCGTGGAGGATACGGTTGCCGGGATTCTGGAAGATGTCAGGAGGAGGGGAGATGACGCCCTCTTTGCATACACGAAGCGGTTTGACGGCGTATCCCTGACCGCCCGTACGGTCGAAATCCCTCCGGACGAGACGGAGGCGGCTTTCAGGGCAGTTGATCCCGACGATGTGGCAATCCTCCGGTGTGCCGCGGCGCGGATAGAGGCCTTTCACGAGCGGCAGCGAGCGGAATCGTGGTCCTACACCGATGATGAGGGGATAGTGCTCGGGCAGGTGCTGCGCCCTCTCAGCCGGGTCGGCATCTACGCGCCGGGCGGCCGGGCAACCTATCCCTCCACGGTACTCATGGCCGGGGTTCCCGCACGAGTGGCGGGGGTCAGGGAGATCATCCTTGTATCCCCCGCGAAAGAGGGAAAAATGAATCCCCTCATCCTCGTCGCCGCGCGCCTTGCCGGTGTTAATCGTATATTCAGAATCGGCGGCGCCCAAGCCGTGGCTGCCCTTGCCTACGGAACAGAATGCGTCCCGCGGGTGGATAAGATCGTCGGTCCCGGCAATATTTACGTGGCCACGGCGAAACGAATGGTGTACGGGGAGGTAGGGATCGACATGATCGCGGGTCCCAGCGAGATAGTCGTGATTGCCGACGCCACGGCCCAGCCTGATGTCATAGCGGCCGATCTGTTGTCTCAGGCGGAGCATGACCCCATGGCCGGGGCCATTCTTCTCACACCTCACCGGGACTGCGCCGAGAAGGTCGCCGTTGAGGTCCTTCGGCAGGCCCGGGAATTGAAAAGTCCCGTAGCGGCACAGGCTCTGGAACAGTATGGAGCGGTGATTGTAACCGCCCATATGGAAGAGGCCGTGGATATGGCGAACCGCCTCGCGCCGGAACATCTTGAGCTGGCAGTGGAGAATCCAGCGGTTCTCCTGGGTGGAATAGTCAATGCGGGAGCGGTATTTCTTGGTTTCCATACGCCGGAGGCGCTGGGGGATTACATGGCCGGTCCGAATCATATCCTCCCCACGGGGGGAACGGCGCGATTTTCGTCGCCCCTCGGAGTCTATGACTTTATCAAGAGGATGAGCGTGATCTCTTTTTCCGAGAATGCCCTCGAGACCTATGGCCCCCGGGCTGCCAGATTTGCCGAGATGGAGGGTCTCGAAGCACACGGAAAATCGATATCCATCCGGCTCGGCAGGAGAGGAGCAAAAAAGGCTTGACAAAAAACGCGCGGTCGCCTAGATCAGACCCGTAGAATTGTCGAGCGGGCGTAATTCAGCGGTAGAATGTCAGCTTCCCAAGCTGGACGTCGTGGGTTCGAGTCCCATCGCCCGCTCCAATCTTTTCGGTTGCAATAGAATCCTTGTTGTGGTACGAACTTCCGGAAAGTGGGCTCTGCCCGCTTTTTTTATTTTTGAGGGCAGGGTATGGCCGGGGCGAGTCAGGGATATGGTGAGAAGATACGGGAACTGGTTGAGCCGGTTGTCGAATCTGAGCGGATGGAACTGGTTGACGTAGAATGTCAGAAAGGGCCATCGCGCTGGATGGTCAGGATATACATCGATAAGGAGGGGGGTGTGACCCTCGATGATTGCGCCATGATCAGCGGCGAGGCGGGAGATCTCCTCGATGTCCATGAAATCCCTCCCGGTCCTTACACCCTGGAGATATCATCCCCCGGCCTCGACCGTCCCCTTGTGAAGGACAGGGATTTTGCACGGTATGAGGGACGCGCCGTCAGGATTCGGGTTGCGGAGGCAGTGGAAGGAAGGAAACGCTTCAGGGGAAAACTCCTTCAATTCCTTGATGACGGAGGAGAAAAGAGCCTCGTCCTGGATGTGGAAGGGAGGGTGTACACCATACCGCGCCGTATGGTGGTAAAAGCGAATCTTGACTATGAATTGTAAGGGGTCATCTGAAGATAGGGGTTCCCTGTCAGGCTGATCCCGGTGTGAAAGCAGGAGTGATTTTTTAAGAAGTTGTCAATTTGAGCTCGGAGGAACCGGTACCATGTTGCCAGATCTGAAACGTCTCATCGAACAGATGGGAAAGGAAAAGGGCATAGACAAGGAGATAATCGTCGACGCGCTGGAAACCGCCGTTTTGACCGCCGCCCGGAAGAAGATGGGTCAAGACCTTGACCTTGAGGTGCATTACAACGAGGAGGCGGGAGAGATAGAGACATTCCTCTTCAAGACAGTGGTCGAGCATGTTTTGAATCCCGACACGCAGATATCCCTAGAAGAGGCTCGCGAGACCCTGGACGAGGAGGCGGAACTGGGGGACAGCCTCGGAATCAAGATCGAGACGGAAACCTTCGGCAGGATTGCCGTTCAGACGGCCAAGCAGATCATCATTCAGAAGGTGAAAGATGCCGAGCGGGACAACGTCTATGAGGAATACAAAGACAGAAAAGGCGAATTGGCAAACGGTTTTGTGCAGCGATTCGAGGGGGGGAGCATCATTGTCAGCCTCGGCATGTCCGAGGGGATCATCCTTCCTTCCGAACAGATCAGGAGAGAATCCTTCAGACGGGGAGAGAGGATCCGGGCATTTATCTACGACGTCAAGAGGATATCCAAAGGCCCTCAGATACTGTTATCCCGAACACACCCGGGTTTTGTCAGAGCCCTCTTTGAAATGGAGGTTCCCGAAATATCCGAGGGGCTCATAGAGATTGTCAACATAGCGAGAGAGCCGGGGAACCGGACGAAGATCTCCGTCCGGTCGGGGGACCGGGATATCGACCCGGTAGGAGCGTGCGTCGGCATGAGAGGGTCGCGGGTGCAGGGGGTCGTGCAGGAATTGAGAGGAGAAAAGATAGATATTGTGCCCTATTCGGAGGATCCGGTGAGATATGTCTGCAACGCTCTGTCTCCGGCCAAGGTTGACAGGGTATACATGGATGAAGAGGCCCGGACCATGGAGGTGATCGTGCCGGATGATCAGCTTTCCCTCGCTATCGGGAGGGCGGGCCAGAATGTGCGGCTCGCAGCCCGGCTGACCGGCTGGAAAATCGATGTGAAAAACGAAACCGGCATTGCGGAAGCGGAGAAGGAAGGGGCCGAATCGCTTATGAAGATATCCGGCATCGGAGAGCGCACGGCCGATCTTCTCTATGGGGAAGGATTCAAGGGTGTCGCCATGGTGGCTTCCGCGGATCCTGAGGAGCTCAGCTCCATAAAGGGAGTCAGCACAAAGAAGGCATCAGCCTGGGTTGAAGAGGCGAAAAAGATTATCGACAGAGAAAGCGGCGCGGGTCTGCCTGAAGACAGATAGACACCGCCCGCATGCGCCGGCACGGCAATCAGGAGTTTCCATAATGTCCAAGATACGAGTCTACGAACTGGCCAAAGAGCTCGGCATAGATAACAAAGATCTCATCACGCGGCTGGAGAAACTGGGAATAGCCGTCAAGGCCCACGCCAGCTCTCTTGAAGATGCTGATGTTCAGAGGGTGCGCAAGGAGTTTGCCTTGGGCGAGAGGGACGCGATCGTAGAAGAACGGGTCAAAAAAACGGTCATCAGGAGAAGGGCGGTACG
This sequence comes from Syntrophaceae bacterium UBA6078, assembly GCA_002428735.1. Lineage (GTDB taxonomy): Bacteria > Desulfobacterota > Syntrophia > Syntrophales > UBA2210 > UBA6078. The sequence continues at coordinate 36,801 of DIXO01000072.1, forward strand.
GCAGCAGGTCCCGGTGGAAGAGACACCCGCCGAAGCCTGGCCTGAACCGGAAGAGGCTGCGGAGGAGACGACTGAGAAGCCCGCTGGTCGCCAGGGTGCGCCGGTTCAGGATGCGGGGAAGGAAGAGGCGGCTGAACAGAAAAGAGAGGAAGTCAAACAGGAAGAAAGGGCAGATGAAAGGAAAGAAAGGGTAAAACCCCCGGAGAAGAAGCCGCGCAGGACTTCAGCGACGATTGTCCGGGCTGCCGTAAAGAAAGAAACAAAGGCGGTGGCCCCGGAGGAAAAGACTGTGCCCCCGCCCCGGGAAGAGGTGGCCGTTCCCCCTCGGGAAACCGTCCCGGCGGGTGAAACAGAGGAAAAAGTCCCCCCGAAGCCATCCCACAGGGTAAAGAAGCCCGTTGAAGTACAGGTGCGGGAGGATGATCGGCGCAAGAAGACCTTCTTGAAGCAACGGTTCGAGAAAAAGGGAAAAAGAGCCAAACGGGACCTGTTGGAAGAGGACCGCAGGAGCTGGAAAGAGGAGAAGGTCATTACCGCCACGCGGATGAAGTCTACCACAATTACGACCCCCAAGGCGATCAAGAGGAGGATCCGGATCGAGGAGGCCATCACGATAAGCGATCTCGCCAGAAAGATGGGGATCAAGGCCGGTGAATTGATCAGCAAGCTGGTCTCGCTCGGGATGATGGTGACGATCAATCAGTCGATAGACATCGAGGCCGCGACCCTCGTGGCCGGTGAATTCGGATTTCAGGTGGAATCCGTCAAAGCGGATTACGAAGACGTTATCCACCGGGAGGAACCCTTGCCTGCCAGCCTCAAGCCCCGGGCTCCCGTGGTCACCATCATGGGGCATGTCGATCACGGGAAAACCTCGCTCCTTGACGTGATACGGAAGACGAATGTTCTGGATGGAGAGTCAGGAGGCATCACCCAGGCCATAGGAGCATATCATGCCCGTATCAACAACAGAGACATCGTATTTCTGGATACGCCAGGACATGAGGCCTTTACCGCCATGAGGGCGAGGGGAGCCCAGGTGACGGATATCGTGGTGCTGGTGGTTGCCGCTGATGACGGCGTGATGGATCAGACGATTGAAGCGATCAATCACTCCCGCGCTGCCGGCGTACCCATCATTGTTGCGGTGAACAAGATCGACAAGCCGAATGCCGATCCGGAAAGGATAAGGCAGCAGCTCGCGGAATACGAACTTGTTCCCGAGGCGTGGGGGGGGAGCACGATCTATGCGGAGGTTTCGGCGAAGCAGAAGACCGGCATAGAGGAACTGCTGGAGCTGATCCTGCTCCAGGCGGATATTATGGAGCTCAAGGCCGATCCGGACCGGCCGGCGCGGGGAATCGTTGTGGAGGCAAAACTCGACAGAGGAAGAGGACCGGTTGCCACGGTCATCGTCCAGGAGGGGACGCTGAGGGAGGGAGATGCCATTGTTTCCCGGATGGAATATGGCAGGGTGCGTGCCATGAGCGATGACACCGGGCGCAGGGTTGAAGAGGCGGGTCCTTCCATGCCGGTGGAGGTTGTCGGCTTTTCCAGCGTGCCGCAGGCAGGGATGGACTTTGTCTGCGTGGAGGACGAAAAACGGGCGCGGACTATCGGCGAGTATTGGTCCAGAAAAGAACGGGAGAAAGAGCTCTCCAAAACGTCAAAGATAACCCTTGAACAACTGTATGAGAGAATTCAGGAAGGGGCCAAGGAACTGAATGTCATCATCAAGGCCGATGTCCAGGGGTCGGTGGAGGCCCTGTCGGATGCGCTGCTGAAACTCAGCACGGATGATGTCAAATTGAAAGTGGTCCACAGCTCGGCGGGGACGATCACAGAGACGGACGTGATGCTGGCATCGGCCTCCGATGCGATTATCATAGGGTTCAAGGTCAGACCCGGCGCGAGGGTGTCGGAGATCATCGAAAAAGAGGGAGTGAGTGTCAAACTCTACGATGTCATATACGATGCCATTTCCGATGTGCGCAATGCCATGGAGGGTCTCCTTGAACCGGTGTTCGAAGAGGCCGTTCAGGGACGTGCCGAAGTGCTGCAGGTATTCAAGGTGTCAAAGGTCGGCACAATTGCGGGAAGCCGCGTGACCGACGGCAAGATAATCAGGAACGCCCGGCTGCGGCTCCTGAGAGACGGTGTGGTTGTTCATGACGGCGCCTTCCTTTCCCTCAAGCGGTTCAAGGACGATGCCAAGGAGGTGCTCTCCGGTTTCGAATGCGGTATCGGAATAGAAGGTTTTAATGACATCAAGGAAGGGGATGTCATAGAGGCCTACACCCGAGAAGCGGTAGCCAGAAAGCTGTAGCGGCGCTTCTCTTTTGCCCATGCGGAACCTTGCTGAGGGCTGTTGCCTGATGGTTGTCGGTTCGGGGATTATGGATATTGTTGTCGAAGGCAGCAGATCTTTGAAGGAGAAAAGATCGGTAGTGCGGCGGATTCTGGGCAGAACAAAGAATGCCTTCAATGTTTCCATCGCTGAGGTGGGGGCATGCAATGACTGGAAACGGTGTCGGATCGGGTTCAGTGTGGTAGGAAACGAGAGAGGTTTTGTCCAGTCAAAGATGGATAAGATTGTAAATTTTATAGAAGGGCTGCATCTGGCCGACGTGATCCATGTTACAATGGAACTGTGCAGTATCTCCCCTACCCGGGACGGCTGCGGGGATTATATAATCGATGAGTTTCAGGAGAGCTGACAAGGTTGCCGATCTCCTCAAGGTCGAGGTTTCGGATATTCTGTTGAGGCAGATCAACGATCCGCAGGTACAGGGGATAACGGTGACCGGCGCGCGGGTGACGGACGACCTGCGCCAGGCCCGCATCTTTTTTGTGCGGATGGGGGAGAACTCCTGCAGTGACGAAACAATGAAAGGCCTGGACCGGGCCGCCGGGTTTCTGAGAAGAGAACTGGGGAAGCGGCTTCGGCTTCGCCATGTCCCTGAAATCAAATTTACCTTTGATGAATCCTTTGCATACGGCGACCGCATCAACCGGCTGCTGGCGGAGATAGAAAAAGATGTTTGACGACATAGCCGACGTCATCTATTCCAGCACCACCTTTCTTATTACGTCTCATGTGAGGCCGGATGGAGACGCCGTGGGATCCGAACTGGCCTTGTACCATGTTCTTCGCGACATGGGGAAGGATGCGGTCGTGTATAACCAGGACAAAACGCCCGCCGTGTACGGATTCCTCCCCGGCGCCGGTGCAATTGTTCACTCTCTGGATTCGGTGGACGGATTCGATGCGGTGTTCGTCCTGGATTGCAGTGACATCTCGCGGGTCGGGAATGATCAGGAGAAAATAGGCTCCATCGGGAAGATAGTCAATATCGACCACCATCTCTCCGTGGGAACCTTCTCTAAGATATTGCTCACCGATTCAACGGCGAGTTCAACGGGGGAGATGATCCATCGCCTTCTGAAGAAGATGAAAGTGCCCATCACTGCGGACATTGCCACGAATTTATACACGGCCATCCTCACGGATACCGGCAGCTTCCAGTACTCCAACACGGGGGGCGATACCTTCCGGGCGGCGGCCGATCTGGTGGAGAGAGGGGCGGATTGCCGGGAGATAGCGCAGAATATCTATGAAGCCAAGCCCGCCCTGCAGATCCGATTGATGGGGAGGGTCTTGGACACCCTGCGATTGTATGAGGGAGAAAAGGTTGGGCTCATCTATGTGACACAGGAGATGCTTCGTGAGGAAGACGCGCTTCCGGAGCACACGGAGGGTCTTGTCGATATGGTCCGTTCGATCCGGGGTGTCGAGATCGCCGTCTGCTGTTACGAGGTTTCCGAAGGACGGTTCAAGATCAGTCTGCGGTCCAAGGGGAAGACCGATGTGGCGCGGATCGCGGGGAAGCTGGGAGGGGGAGGGCATATGAACGCCTCCGCGTGCAGGGTCGAAGGAGAACTCGAGACGGTCGTGAGGATAGTGCTCGATACGATAGGGGTATCACAGTAGTGGGTAAGGACAGCGGAGCATCTCGCATGGACGGCGTATTGATCATCGACAAGCCCTCTGGGAGAACCTCTCATGACGTGGTCAGGGATGTCAAGAAACTGCTCGGGGCGAAGAAGGTCGGCCACGCGGGGACGCTCGACCCGCTGGCGACGGGAGTGCTTCCTGTGTGTGTCAATGAGGCGACAAAGCTGACGCGGTTTTTTCTGCATCATGATAAGGAGTACCGGGCCACCATGCTTCTGGGTGTCACGACGGATACCCTGGACAGAGAAGGCGAGATTATCGACCGCCATGAGCCCCGGCTTCAGGAAAGGGAAATACGGGAGACGGTGGAAGGGTTCATCGGCCGGATCGAACAGAGGGTTCCGCAATACTCCGCCGTCAAATTCAAGGGGAAGGCGCTCTATAAATGGACCCGGGAAGGGATTGCCGTCGATCCCCCCGTGAGAGAGGTGACGGTGCACCACATCAGGGTAATCGAGATACGCCAATCCTATGTGACCTTTGAGGTGTTCTGCTCGAAGGGAACTTATATCCGGTCCCTGTGCGCCGCTATGGGAGAAAACCTGGGGTGCGGGGCATGCCTCTTTGATCTCAGGAGGACCCGCAGCGGGCCATTTGCTCAGGAAGAAGCCGTGTCCCTGGAGGGACTCCCGGACGGGGAGAGGCGCGCGGTCCTCGAAAAAAACATGATCCCCCTGGCGGATGCGCTCCCCGGTGTGGGTACGATTATTGTTGATGAAGACACACAAAACAGGATAAAGAACGGGTACCAGCCCATGTGCGGCGTTCTGCGGGATGCAGATACCCCTTTGCCGGGGAAGGGAGATTTGGTAAAATTTGTTGCACGCGATGGTGGAATCATCGCCGTCGCCCGGATGTGCTTCTCGCCGGAGGAATTGTACCTGATGAAAGAAGAACGGCAGGCGGTCGAGATTTTACGGGTTCTTAACTAAAAAGCGGTACGATATAAACGAACAAGGGAGGACAGGCAGCTGTGCTAGATGAAGAAAGAAAAAGAGAGATAATAGCTAATTACCAGACCCATGAGGGGGATACAGGATCACCGGAGGTTCAGGTCGCCCTTCTCAGCGGGAGAATAGAGTATCTGACTGAGCACTTCAAGACCCACAAGAAGGATCACCATTCCCGGAGGGGACTTTTGAAACTGGTGGGGCAGAGGAGAAATATGCTCGATTACCTTAAGAAAAAAGACATAGAACGATACCGGGAACTGATCAAGCGTCTCGGACTGAGAAGATAAAAAACGAAAAGGAGTAACACCTATACTATGAGTGAAGTATTTACAACCACCTTTGCGGGGAGAAATGTGTCTATCAAGACAAACTATCTTGCCGGGCAGGCGGATGGCGCCGTCCTGGTTACCTATGGAGACACCCTTGTCCTTGTGACGGCGGTGTCCCTTCAATCCAAGAGAGAGGGGCTGGATTTTCTTCCCCTGACCGTCGATTATCAGGAGAAGACCTTTGCGGCGGGGAAGATCCCCGGCGGATTTTTCAAAAGGGAGGGGCGTCTGAACGAAAAAGAAATCCTGACCTCGAGGATTATCGACCGGTCCATCCGCCCCCTTTTTTCCGATGGATATTGTTATGAAACCCAGATAGTCGCCACGGTCCTTTCCGTGGATGACGAGCATGATTCCGACGTGGCGGCCATGCTTGGAACTTCGGCGGCCCTTTGCATGTCGGACATTCCCTTCAAAGGCCCCATCGCGGGAATGCGTGTGGGAAGGGTGAATCAAGAACTGATATGCAATCCCTCCGATGAGCAGATGGAGGAGAGCGATATGGACCTCTTTCTCGTGGGGAGGAAGATTCCCTCCGCGGGCGGGGGGGGTGGGTTCGATATCAATCTGGTCATGCTCGAAGGGGGCGCCTTCGAGGTTCCCGAAGACGAGGTTCTCGACGCCATCGCCTTCGGACTGGAGTCGATGCGGCCCGCCATTGAGCTCCAGGACACAATCTGCCAGTCAATAGGCAAGGCTAAAAGACCGTTCGAACCGGTCGAGATCAGCGAAGAACTCCGAAAGAAGGTGAGAGACGCCGCCTACGCGGGACTTCAGGAGGTCTATCGCGAAGGGAGGAAACTGGAGCGATACGCGAAGCGGGCCGAGGTCAAGAAAAAGATGATGGAGAAACTGAGCAGCGGTGAGGCGGGCCCTGACCCCCGGGCGGGGATTGTCTTTGAAGAACTCGAGCGGGAGATCATCCGCACCATGATACTGGCGGACAGGCGGAGGATCGACGGCCGGACCAGTTCCGATATCAGGCCTATTTCTTCCGAAGTCGGCATCCTTCCGAGGGCTCATGGCTCCGGACTGTTCAACCGGGGGGAAACCCAGGCCCTCGTCGCCCTGACGCTGGGAACCTCCTCCGATGAACAGCGGCTGGACTTTATAGACGGAGAGGAAATGAGAACCTTCATGCTCCACTATAATTTCCCCCCCTATTCCGTGGGGGAGGCCAGGCCCCTGAGAGGTCCCGGAAGGAGAGAGATCGGACACGGCAATCTTGCGCGGAGGGCGCTACTCCCTGTTCTTCCTCCCCACGAAGACTTTCCCTATACGATCAGGCTCGTTTCCGAGATATTGGCCTCAAACGGTTCGTCCTCCATGGCAACGGTGTGCGGCGGGTCTCTCTCGCTCATGGATGCCGGTGTCCCGGTCAGAGATACCGTTGCGGGGATCGCCATGGGGCTCCTCAAGGAGGGGGATGAGGTGGTGATTCTCTCCGACATCCTCGGGGACGAGGACCATGCCGGGGATATGGACTTCAAGGTATGCGGCACAAAGAAAGGGATCACGGCCCTCCAGATGGATATCAAGGTCGACCGGCTGTCGCAGGGGATACTGAAGGACGCCCTGTATCAGGCCCGGGAGGGGAGGGTTTTCATTATCGACAAATTGCGCGAAACCATGGATGCCCCCCGGGGAGATCTTTCTCCCTACGCCCCGCGTATCACCACTCTGGTGATCAAGCAGGAGAAAATACGGGACGTCATCGGAACCGGAGGAAAGAATATCCGGCATATTATCAGTGAAACAGGCGTGTCGATGAACGTGGACGATGACGGCACGGTTACCATAGCTTCGAATGACGGAGAATCATCGGCGCGTGCGGTCGCCATGGTCAGGGCGCTGACCGAAGAGCCGGAAATCGGCAGAATCTATGAAGGAACGGTGAAGAAGATCCTCGACTTCGGGGCTTTTGTGGAGATACTTCCCGGTACGGACGGACTGGTGCACATCTCCCAGCTGGACAACAAGCGGGTGGAGAAGGTCACCGATGTGCTCAATGAAGGGGATACCGTTCGCGTCAAGGTCATCGATATCGACCGGGGCGGCAAGATACGGCTCAGCAGGAAGGATGCCCTTGAATAACAGGGTGGCAGTTTCCGTCAAGCGGCTACATGGTGAAGAGCTCCCCCTCCCCCGCTACATGACGGAACATGCAGCGGGGATGGATCTCTATGCGGCTGTCGATGAGGATGCCGTCCTGCTTCCCGGAGAGAGACGTCTGATCCCCACGGGAATTGCCGTTGCGCTCCCCCCCGGCTATGAGGCCCAGATACGGCCGCGGAGTGGTCTAGCCGTTGAGGCGGGGGTGACGCTGCTCAATTCCCCGGGTACCATCGACGCCGACTACCGGGGGGAGATAAAAATTCTGATGATCAATCATGGCGCGGACTCCTTCATCGTCAAGAGGGGAGATCGTATCGCCCAGATGGTTATCCAGAAGGTGTGCCGGGCCTCGTGGAAGGTAACCCACGATCTGGAGATGACGCAAAGGGGCGAGGGAGGATTCGGCCATACGGGCTGATCCCGGCGCCCCATAGAATTATCGATTGCATACATCTGCCTCTGTCAGTGCCTGTGACAGGGGTTTTTTGTTGTTTTATTGACTGATTTAGTGTATTTCGCATTCAGCGCAGTGCGCAGGATACGGGAGAGATGAAAACATACACGGTCAATAAAACATACGGGGAGATAAACGAAAAGATAAAAAAGGGGAAGGCCGTTGTCGTGACCGCGGAAGAGATCATCGGGATCGTCCAGAAAAAGGGGGATGTCGCGGCGGCCCGAGAGGTGGATGTGGTCACCACCGGAACCTTCAGCCCCATGTGCTCCTCGGGCGCCTTTCTCAATTTCGGGCACACCTCCCCCAGGATTCGGGCCTCGAAGGTATGGCTGAACGATGTCCCGGCCTACGGCGGGATAGCCGCCGTGGACTGTTATATCGGGGCCACGGAAGTGGTCGAGGGGGATCCTCTCAACAGCATTCACCCGGGCGAGTTCAATTACGGCGGCGGCCATGTCCTGGAAGATCTGGTTGCGGGGCGGCCGGTCCGTCTGCGTCTCGAATCCTACGGTACGGATTGTTATCCCGCCCGCAGGCATGAGAAGAACATCACCATACACGATCTCAGGGACGCCTTTCTCTTCAATCCCCGAAACGCCTATCAGAACTATAACTGCGCGGTAAATATGTCGGATCGGACGATCTATACCTACATGGGTGTCCTCAGACCCGACATGGCGAACGCGACGTACTCCACGTCGGGGCAGCTCAGCCCTCTCTTCAATGACCCGTACTTCAGAACCATCGGGATCGGGACGAGGATATTCCTCTGCGGCGCTCAGGGATTCGTCGCGGGTCCCGGCACACAGCACAACCCTGATGCGATGCGAGGCGAAAACGGGGTTCCGAAGGAGGGGGCGGGGACGCTGGCTACCACAGGGAATCTGAAGGAGATGGATCCCCGGTGGCTCATGGGGGCGAGCATGCTCGGCTACGGGGTATCTCTCTATGTCGGCATAGGCGTGCCCATACCGATACTCAATGAAGAGATGGTTCGGTATGCATCCGTCACAGATGAGGATATCTATGCGCAGGTGTACGACTATGGCGTCGACTACCCGAGCGGCAGCGCACAGAGCCTGGGCGAGGTCAGTTATAAAGAGCTCCGGAGCGGAAGGATAAAACTTCACGGAAGGGTTATCCCTACCGCGCCTCTGTCCAGTTATTATAAGGCACGGGAGATAGCCGCCATCCTTAAAGACTGGATTGACAAGGGGGAATTCCTTTTAGGCGAACCCCAGCAGCTTCTCCCTTCCTGCGGCGCCTCGTGAGACAACAGGGCCGTTTCAGCCATCAACCATATAAAAAACCAGTGCTTTTGCGGTGAAAAACACCGATTTTCAGGTGGGAACGGCAGCGGATGCCGTGAAGGGCGCGTGAAAATACTGTTCACACGACTCGGCATATCTTCCAGAGCCGTTTCGGCGGGGAGCACTGGTTGCTGCCGGACAGATGAGAAACCGCTTTTCTTGTTAAGAGGTTATTGCATTCAGGGGGGATGGATGTTCTTCCTGTGGACTGCCGGAGCGTCCCACGGTGTGAAGAAAGGGCATTTCGTGGAAGGGAAGACGGAAGTGGCATATTTATTGCTTATTTACGTGAACGGGATCAGCCTCCTTTCTGTAAAAAAGGATGTTCTATGAGGATTGGCCGGTTTCTGTTTGTCATTTTCGTTGCCATGGTGCTCCTCATCATCTTTGGAAACAGGGGGCTCATGGACTACCGCGCCGTCAGGGAAAAGCACGCGACCCTGGAAGAGGCCAATGAGCGCCTTGCCGTCGAGAACGATGAGCTCAAAAGAGAGATAGGGCTGCTCAAGGGCGATGCGCGCTCCATTGAGGCGGTAGCGAGAAGAGAGCTTGGAATGGTAAAACCCGGTGACCGGGTGTATCAGTTTACCGATTGAACGTGAGGATCGGATGTTTTCATTCAAGGGATTGCTTCCCGGCAGCAAAAAATTCGCCGGGGTCGACATAGGATCAAACCGTATCAAACTGGTGGAGCTGAAGGATACTTCTGAAGGACTGGTCCTGCAGCGTTTCGCCCAGGTGAACATGGAAGCGGGGATTATCGAAAACGGTTTGATCAAGGACGAGGACGCCCTGGTCAAAAAGATCAGGGGGCTCTTCAAAGCGGCCGGATATGGAGGGAGGAATGTCATAACGGCCCTCTCAGGACATGTGGTTGTGACGAAAAAGGCCCTTTTTCGAAAGATGGAAGAAGGGGAACTGCGCGATTTCATCGTTGATGAAGCCGGGGAGTATCTGCCCTTCGATGACATACGGGATGTCAATTTCGATTTTCACATATGCGGCCAGGGGGATACCGACCCCGGTCAGATGGAGGTGATCATCGCCGCCGCCAAGAAGGAAGTGACCGAGAGTTACGCCCGGGCAATCGAAAAGGCGGGGGCGCGTGCAGTGGTCCTGGATGTTGATTCCTTCGCCCTGCAGACCGCGTATGAGGAGAACTATGATTTTGATACCGATGACCGTATCGCCCTGGTCAATATCGGTTCCAGCCTCACCAACATCAATATCGTCAGGGACGAGGAATCTCTTTTAACGAGAAATATCAAGTCGGGAGGGGATGCCATCACGAGGGCGCTGCAGCGGAAACACGGCATTTCTTTCGAGGAAGCCGAGATGATAAAGCTGGAAGGGTCAGCCGGTGACGGCGAGACGGAGGAGCGGATTCTTGATTATCTCGACCCCATATTTGTGGAGATAGGGCGATCTTTCGATTATTTCAGTTCAACGGTGGGAGGATCACATCTGAGCCGCATCCTCCTCAGCGGGGGCTGTGCGGCGATCCCGGGTATCGCTGACGCCATGAAGGACATGTTCAACTGCGAAGTGGAGCTGTTCAATCCTTTCAAGAACATACGGTACGACAAACATGTTTTCAGCTCGTCCTATATACGAGAGGTGGCGCCTGTCGCGGCTGTCGGAGTCGGTCTGGCCCTGAGGAGCGGAGAGGACGCATGATACGGATCAATCTTCTTCCCTTTCGAGAAGAAAAGAAAAAAGCGACCGTCCAGCGTCAGATTGTTGCCGGAGGGATTTCTCTCGGCCTGTTCCTCCTTGTCCTGGTTATTTTCCACCTCTACATGGTCATGGGGGCCTCGAAACTGGAGGCGGAGGTGGAATCGGCCCGCGCCCGCCTGACCGCTCTCACCAAAGTGACGGGAGACCTGGAAAAATTCAAGGCGGATAAGGAAATACTGAAAAAAAAGATAGGGATTATCACGGATCTTGAAAGAGGCCGATCCGATGCGGTGCATCTCCTGGATGAACTTGCCTCCAGGATTTCCCCCCGGACGGAATGGCTCACCGGCATTACCCGGAATGGCGCCACGCTGCGTGTGGAAGGGGTGGCTGTCAATAATCCGGCCATAGCGCAATTCATGAAACGGCTCGAAGAGTCTCCCTATATCGGGACCGTCGATCTGATTGCATCGAAACAGACCACCGTTTCAGGGGTAAAGCTGATGGGCTTTGTCCTTATGTGCACAACTGAAAAGGGATAAGGGATGGCGATCGGTCTGGAAGACATACAGCGCCTCTCGGCCGGGAAGAAGCTACTCATACTTCTGGCGGTTCTGCTCCTCATCGGCTATTTCTACTGGTTCTATCTCTTCCAGCCGGTCTTCGAGCGGAGGACACGGCTGGTGGCCGACCTTGAAACGGTGAACAGGCAGATAGCCGTTCGACAGCAGGTGATGGGGCAGATAGAGCAGCATAAGCAAGAGATAGCAGCGCTGAAGGAAGAATTGAAGATCATTCTGGCGAAACTTCCGGAGCAGAAGGAGATTCCCCGCCTCCTCACCTCCGTCTCTGAAGCGGGGCGGAGCGCCGGGCTCGATTTCATCCTCTTCGAACCCATGGACCCTGTTCCGAGGGAATTTTATGCCGAGATACCGGTCAGAATCACCGTAGCGGGGGGGTACAATGACATCGCTGTCTTCTTCGACAGCATAGCGAATCTTCCGCGTATCGCGACCATAACGGATATGGAAATCAAGAAAGAGAAAGGCAAAACGGCGGGCGCCGGCATGCTGAAAGCCGATTGTTTCATGAAGATATACATGTTTCTGGAAGAGACGAATGAGAAACCGGATGAAAAGAAACAGTAATTCTCCGCTGGGGTGGACTGCCGTGGCAATCGCGGCGATCTTTCTTTTTCCCGCGGCGGCACCGGTTCTGTGCGCCGATACGGGAGCTGCGGCGGAGACGGTCGTCTATAGATACACGGTGGCGGGAAAACCGGATCCCTTCAAGCCGTTCATCGACATAGCGGAAGAAAAGGAAAAACCGGGGAAAACAGGGTCGGGAGAGATGCATAGGGAAACCGTTCCCCTCGCCCCTCTTCAGAAATTTGCGCTGAATGAGCTCCGCCTGACCGGGATTATCTGGAGCTCGAATAAAAAGATTGCCGTCGTGCAGACACCCGATGGAAAACGGCATACCCTTCGCAGAGGGACTCTCCTCGGAATCAACGGGGGAAAAGTGGCAACCATCCTTTCCGATGGCGTCGTTGTGGTAGAGAAGATAAAAGATCTTTCCGGAAACGTACGCACTGAACGAGTGGTGCTTGCGCTCAAGAAAAACGGGGTACATCAATGAAATCAAAGAGAAGCATATCTCCCTTTGTCCTTTTTCCCTTGGCGGGTCTCTTCTTCCTTTCCGGCTGTGCCGGTGTGGGAGAAACAACCGCCGAACGCCCGTCCGCGGCGGGACAGACCCTGCAGGGGGCTGACATCGCTTCCGTCCGGAACGTGTCCATCGAGAGGATCGACGGCAAGGAGCGGATCTCCATCCTCCTTTCCCACCCACCGGACTTTACGGTATCACGGGAATCCGAAACGCAGCTGCTCATCTCCCTGAGGGGAGCGTCCCTGCCGGATGGGGCTGAAAAGGAATACCGGGGAGACGGTTTGAGAAATCTCCGGAAGGTTGTCCTCTATGACAAGATAACGGAAGGGGCCACGGAAGTGGGAGCGCAGGTGACACTGAGGAGGATGGTTCCCTACCGGTACCGGAAAGACGGTTCCCGGGTGGTTGTCGATTTTGATGTTTCCTCTCTTTCCACCGCAGCGGCGTCTGGCGGCGGCCCTGCCATACCCCCTCCTGTGGTCAGAAAAGGCCCCCTCCCGAAGGGCGCGGAGGATGGGCGGAACGCCGCTAAAACGAGCCAGTACACGGGCGAAGAGGTCTCCCTCGACTTTCAGGACGCCGATATCAAGAGCGTCTTCAGACTTCTGTCGGAGATAAGCGGGTTCAGCATCGTCGCGGGGCCGGCTGTCAAGTCCGAGGTGACGGTTCACATGAAAAATGTCCCCTGGGATCAGGCCCTCGATGCCGTTCTGGAGACAAACGGTCTCGGAAAGAAGGAGTCGGGGCGGGTCATCACGATTCTTCCCCTTGAAGAACTGAAGCTGGCCGAGGAGGAACAGAAAGCAAAGGATGTCGCCGAAGGGCGGCTCAATCAGATTTCCATAGAGGCGAAGATCGTCGAGGTGACGACAACCTTCGCCCAGGAACTGGGGATCCGATGGGGAGCCGGTCTCCAGTCGGGGAATTTCGCCGGTGGAATCGGAAGCTCATCCTCGGGGACGGTAACGACCATCCCGGGCGGGTCGGGGGTGGGGCTGACCGGGAGCAATGTGGCGGTCAACTTTCCCTCCGCTGCCGCTGCCGCTACACCGGCGATCGGTCTGTTGTACGGAACGAGCAAGATGATCCTGGATGCCCGCCTTTCGGCCCTGGAGAATAACGGAGAAGGGAAGATCATCTCGTCCCCCAAGGTCACCACCCTGGACAGCGTGACGGCGACCATCAAGCAGGGGGAGGAGATCCCCTATACGGTGACTGACACCGACGGCAAACAGACGACGGAGTTCAAGGAAGCGACCCTGAAGCTGGAAGTGACGCCGAAGATCACCTCGGAAGGGAAGATTTCCATCAAGGTGAATGCCAGCAACGATTACGCGGATTGGGAAACCGACCCCGCAACAGGCCTGCGCATTGAGACCCCCCCCATCAACACCAGTTCGGTGGAATCGACGGTGGTGGTCAGAGACGGGGATACGATCGTGATCGGCGGCGTGTATAAGATGACGGAAACCGATTCGGTGACGGGGATCCCCGTCCTGTCCCGCATACCGATCCTGGGATGGCTCTTCAAATACAAGACGGTAAGCAACGAAAAAAGGGAACTCCTGATATTTGTCACCCCGCGGGTAATCCCTGAAGAGGGGTAACCGTCCTGTTGTCTATTGTTCCGGGGAACCGGTGTACTGGGCCTTCACCGTGGTGTGAATGCCCCCGCGCACGTTGAAGGTGCCCACAACGGCGACCCTTCGGGGGCGTATGGTTTTCACGAAATCGTCGAGGATCGCGTTGACCGCTTCTTCGTGGAAGATCCCCCTGTCACGGTAGGAATTCAGGTATATCTTCAGAGATTTGAGCTCGACCAGGAAGGCGTCCGGAACGTAGCTGATCAGTATCTCCGCGAAGTCAGGCTGCGCCGTCATGGGACAGAGACAGGTAAATTCCGGGAATCGCATGGATACTTCGTATTCACGCTTCCTGTAGATGTTTTCGATCGCTTTCATACAGCCTCACCATGAGGTAGCAGATGGGGGTGTCGAGAAGGGCGATGCCGACCTTTACCACGTACTGACTGAGAATCATCACGCCGATCGTCGCCGGAGGGACCTTTCCCCAGAAGGCTATGCCTATGAAGAGAACGGAGTCGATCAGCTGGGATACGATCGTCGAAAGATTGTTCCTGAGCCACAGGTGCCTCCCCGCTGTTTTCTTCCTCCACCAGTGAAAGGCCCAGACGTCGTGATTCTGCGAAATCAGGTAGGCGATCATTGATGCCAGGACGATCCTCGGGGTCGATCCGAGAATGACGGTATACGCTTCCTGGTGTCTCCAGAATCCCGCCGGAGGGAGAAGCCTGCCGGCCAGTATGACCACCACCATGAAGATCGACAGGTAAAACCCCGCCATGACGAGGGATGAGGCACTTTTCTTCCCTTCCACCTCAGCCACCACATCGGTGAAGAGAAAGGTGAAGGGATACAAAATGATCGCCGCCGGAAGCACCAGTTCTCCCACCACGATGATCTTGGCAGCCAGGATGTTCGCCAGGAGCAGGGATGACACAAAAAGGTATTTTATGAATTGAATATTCGGCGGCGTCATATTACATTTTTTATTGCAAGAGTTTTCCAAATAGGGGTAAGAGAGATACCACCGCCCTATGAAGTATGTCAATTGATTTTTCAGGGAATTGCCGGTAACAAGACCCGGTGTGAAGGCAGGTTATGGACGGAACATACCGTGAGGACAGGGAGCGTTTTCTTTCGGATGCCGCTGCGGGGATGGAAGAGGGGCGGTACGGCGATGTCATGGCCCTCGCCGACGCCCGGCTGCAGCGCCTTCCGGGTGACATGGATGCCCATCTCGTCAGGGCGTCGTGCCGGGCTCTCATGGGCAGACCCTCGGAAGCCGAAGAGACGTGTGAACAGTGGCATGCGATCGTGCGGGATCAGTCGCGGGTCTATGAGGTGCTGGGAGACGCATACCGTCGGCAGGGGATGACTGAAGAGGCGATCCGCTCCTACACGCGGTTTGTGGAGCTGAATCCAGGCAGCGGCGAGGCGCGGCGGGTATCCGAAAAGATTGCGCCTCTGGAGGATGCCGCTGTGCCTCAGGAGGGCCCTGCGCTGGTGGATGATTTTCATACCATGACCCTGGCACGGCTCTATGTGAAACAGGGACACTACCGGATGGCGGCGGATGTGATGGATCGGGTGCTGGCAAAAGATCCGGATAACGCGGAGGCCGGGGCATATGCCCTCCGGGTGCGCCGTCTTATGGAGGGAGGCTGGAAGCCGGTTGTTGACGAACTGGAGCGATGGCTCAGTGAGCTGCACAGAAGAAAAAGCGCCTGAGAAATCTGCCGCGGGCGACCGCATAAGCCGGGCGCGGATGATACTCCCGGCGTCCGATGTGGAGGGTATCCTTTTTTTCGGAGAGGCGAATATCCGCTATCTCACGGGCTTCACCGGGACCGACGCCGTTCTCCTTCTGGGGACCCATCACCTGGCCCTGCTGGTGGACGGCAGGTACACGACACAGGCGAAAGAAGAGACACGGGAGTGCGCCATTGTCGAGTTCAGCGACAGGGCGGACGGGGTGGAGGGCGCGATTGCCGATCTGGGCTTGAAACGGGTGGGAATTGAATCCGCTGCCGTGACGCTGGACAGCTATCTCGCGATCCGGGAACGTGCCCCGGGGGTTGATTTCAAGCCTCTGTCGGGGGAGATCGATCCCCTCCGAATTATCAAGGAGGGAGAAGAAGCAGCGCTTATCCGGGAGGCGGCGCGGAGAGCGGCTCGCGCCCTGACGGAAACGCTGGAAGAGATCAGGCCGGGCGTGACCGAACAGGAGATCGTGGCGATCCTGGAGATGAAGATGAGGCAGGCGGGCGGTGAGGGGCCGTCTTTTGAGACCATCGTGGCCTCCGGTCCCAACGCGGCGCTCCCCCACGCGACCTCCGGCTCCCGCGAGATAGCGGACGGAGATTTTGTAACCATCGATTATGGGACCGTATGGGGAGGGTATCACTCGGACGAGACCTGCACCATTGCCGTGGGGCGCGTAACGGAGAGGCAGGCCGCCGTGTACGGCGTGGTGAAGGAAGCCCATGACAGGACCATCGATGCGGTGCGGGAAGGGATTTCATGCAGGGATGTGGACGCTGTCGCCAGAAGGCATATCGACAGGGCCGGGTACGGCCCGCACTTCGCGCACGGGACCGGGCATGGCGTTGGCCTGGAAATTCACGAACCCCCCCGTCTGTCCGAGAGGTCGAATGATATTCTGGAAGAGGGGATGGTTGTTACGGTGGAACCGGGGATCTACCTCCCCGGTCTGTGGGGGGTGCGGATAGAGGACACCGTTCTGGTCGAAAAAGATGGATGTGAGATCCTGACAAGAATGTCCAAGGATCTGAAAATACTATAATGTGTGAGGATGTTGACCTATGTCGTTTCCGGATGATTTGATGTACAGCAGCGAACATACGTGGGCGCGGATTGATGGAGACATCGCGACCGTGGGGATAACGGACTATGCCCAGGACAAACTGGAAGAGATTCTGTCGGTAGAGCTGCACCCGGTGGATTCTTCCGTTGAGCAGGGCGAACCATTCGGAGTCATAGAATCCGTCAAGGCAACAACTGAACTCATCTCTCCCGTGAGCGGTGAGATTGTCGGCGTCAATGAAGACCTGGCCGATGATGTGGGTATTCTCAACAGCGACGCATACGACACGGGGTGGATGATCGCCGTTCAGATACGGGATGCGGGAGAGCTCGATACCCTCATGGACGCGGAGGAGTACGAGGATTACATAGAGGCGAGCGAGGAGGATGATTAGGGAACGGTGGAAACATGGAGGATGATCCCTTTCGCGCGACACGACCCCTTTGAGAATATGGCCATAGACGAGGCCCTGTTCAGGATGCACCAGCAGGAAAGGCAGCCTCCCGTGCTCCGCTTTTACGGCTGGAAGAGACCGGCCGTGACTCTCGGCTACTTTCAGGATGTCGATGATGAGCTCAATTACGCGTACTGCCGCGACAGCGGCATCCCCATCGTTCGGCGGCCGACGGGGGGGAAGGCTGTCCTCCATGGATGCGATCTGACCTACTCCCTCGTTGCCGGGGAGAGATCCTCCCTTTTCTCCGCCGACGTGGTTGAAACATACCGGATCATCAGCGGGTGCATCATTCGAGGCCTCGCGGTCGCGGGAATCGATGCGCACATGGTCGAGGAAGGGCGGCGCGGAACCCCCCCGGGGGAGGGATTCTGCTTTGCCACCTCATACCGGCATGAACTCCTCGCGGGGGGGAAAAAGATCTGCGGAAGCGCCCAGATGCGGGCGCGGGGCGTCTTCCTCCAGCACGGGTCCGTGCTTGTCGATCTTGACCCGCTGGCGGTCTGCTCCGCAATCGGGAAAACGGGGGATATCCAGAAGAGGGCGCGGGAAATTACAGCTGTCGTAACCTCTGTCCGCGAGACCGTGGGAGACGCTGTCGGTATGGACGATCTGTGCCGGGGCCTGGCGGCGGGGTTTGAGGAGGTCCTGCACGTGCGGCTGGCAGAAGGAGACCTGTCCCCCGAAGAGGATGCCCTGAAGGAGAAATTGCTGGCGGACAAATATAGGCGGGACGAATGGAATTTGAAAGGATGGAGCGCTCAGCGTGGATCTTGAAACAATTATAAAAAAGGGAGTCCTCTCCCAGGAGGCGTATCCCGCGGTGGATCTGCCGTGCCGGATCAAGCTTGACGCCAACGAGAATCCCTATCCCCTGTCCCCCTCCCTCACGCGTCTCATCTTCGATCGCCTTCAGTCCGTATCCCTCAACCGCTATCCTGCGCCGGGCTCTCCCGCTTTGAGGGCTGCCTTCGCCCGGTATTACGGTGTGAAGGAAGAGATGATCCTCATAGGGAACGGCTCGGATGAACTGATCCACATCCTGCTGACGGCGGCCGGCCCCTCCTCTCACTCCTGCGTGCTCTTTCCAACCCCCACCTTTGCCATGTACGGGATCAGCGCACTGAACACGGGGCACCGTATTGTGGAGGTGCCGCTGGACCGGCGGCTGGATCTGGATATGGACGCCATGCTTGCCGCCATAACCGACGCGCGGCCGTCCCTCATATTTCTCAGCTACCCCAACAATCCCACGGGGGGATGTTTCGACAGAAGGGGTATGGAGCGGATTATCGAGGCATCCAGCGGGCTGGTGGTGGTTGACGAAGCCTACGGCAACTTTTCGGGGAAGACCTTTCTGGGCGATCTCGACCGGTGGGATAACCTGGTTATACTGCGGACCCTTTCAAAAGTGGGACTGGCGGCCCTCAGGCTGGGGATTCTGATCGGACATCCCTCTCTGGTCCGTCAGTTGAACAAGGTGAGGCTCCCCCATAACGTAAACATCTTTTCCCAGGTGGTGGGAGGGGTCTTTGTCGAGCGCTCCGCGGAATTTCTCGAGCCGGTGGAGCGGATTATCGCGGGGAGAAAATGGCTTTCAGACGAACTGATGGCTATTGAGGGGATCACCCCCTTTCCCTCGGACGCCAATTTTATCCTTTTTAGTTGTGTTACGGGGAAAGATGCTGTATATGAGCACCTTGTCGAACGAGGCGTGCTCGTCAAGAATTTTACGTCTCCCGACAGCCTCGTGAACTGCATGCGGGTGACGGTCGGAACCGCAGAGGAAAACAGGGAATTTATCGAGACCCTCAGGGGGATCGTGCAGGGAGAGTGATAACCGCATAGGTACAGACAAGGGGTGGAAGACGGCGCTGGTGCGTGAGGCCGTTCTGCCCCTTTTTTGTATCTTACGAATTGAGCATGTCAAGACAAAAGCCTATTTTTCCACGGAGGGAGGTGACAATCTTTGGAAGTTCGAGTAATCGACAACGATGTTGAACGAGCCTTGAAGATACTGAAAAACAAGCTTTCGAAAAGCGGTTTTTTTAAGGAACTCAAACTGCGCAGAGCCTACGAAAAACCCTCTGTCAAGAAAAAGAGGAAGGCCCTGGAAGCGCGCAGGAGGGTAGCCAAGGCCGCGCGGAGACGAAAATGGTCTCCCCGGTAGGCCCGGCGGTTTCAGAGCGGATGGCGCGGGAGCGGGGTGAAGTCCCCGCGGCCGTCCCCCGATGGGTGGGCGTTTTGGGGAGGAGCTATGGCAGAGAAACAGTACATTGTGGATGCCCTGTCCGCCGATGAAGCGTGGCGCGTCTTCCGGATCATGGCGGAATTTGTGGAAGGCATTGAAGAGCTTTCACATATCGGCCCCGCCGTGAGCATCTTCGGGTCTGCCCGGGAAGCCCCGGGAGACGTCTATTACGAGAAGGCGCGCGAGGTTGCCCGTCTCCTCGGTACGCAGGGGTTTGCCGTGATCACCGGAGGAGGGCCGGGCATCATGGAGGCGGCCAACCGGGGAGCCAGCGAGGCGGGCGCCCCGTCGGTGGGGATGAACATCCAACTGCCCTTTGAACAGAACCCCAACCCCTATGCCACCATCAGTATCAGCTACAAGTATTTTTTTATCCGCAAGGTCATGTTTGTCAAGTATGCCATGGCCTATGTCATCCTTCCCGGGGGATTCGGGACCATGGATGAACTCTTTGAGGCTCTCACCCTGATCCAGACGAAGCGGATACGGAGCTTCCCGGTGGTTCTCATGGGCAAGGACTATTGGGGAGGGCTGGTGGGCTGGCTGAAAAAGACCATGCTCCGCGAGGGGAAGATCTCTCCGGGGGACCTTGAACTTATCCAGATGATCGATGAACCCGATCAGGTGGTCCGGCATATCCAGAAGTTTGTCGTCCTGTGAGCAGGGTGGGTCTCCCCCATGCAGGGAACACTGAAGAAAATCATCGCCGACATCGGCAAGGGGGTTATCGCCCCCTGCTATCTCATCCACGGGGATGAAGAATATCTGGTGACCGACGCGCTCGACCGCCTCATAGACGCTATTCTTCCCCCCGATCAGCGGGATTTCAACCTCTTTTACCTGGAGGGGGAAAACGAAGACGTGGACGCCCTCTGCGACTCCCTCCGCATGTCCCCCCTGATCCCCGGCAGAAAGGTCGTGGTGGTAAGAAATACCCGCCTTCTCTATTCCAGGGCATTGTCAACCGATATCATACAGGAAATCACGTCACACCTTGAAAACGATCCTTCCCGGGCCCTTCGGGCCTTCCATGCCCTCATGGAGGTGGCGGGGTGGTCTCTGGAGGATATGAAGGGGGGACAGTGGAGAAACATTTCGGATGAGGACTGGCGGAAGGCGACCGGAGACGCGGGAGGTGCGGACCGGGGAGAGTGGATCCCGAGAGTGCTGGAGCTGTGCGACAGACTGACAGTCCCGCGCGGCGGCAATCGGAAGGACACGGACAGGCTAGAAGAGGCGCTGCTGGAGGGGCTCCCGGCCGGCAACTGCCTGGTGATGACCGCCGCCGTGGTTGATAAGAGAAAAAAGCTGTTCAAAGGGATAACCGATGCGGGGGTTGTTCTCTCCTTCGCAAAGACCAAGGGTGAGTCGGGGAAGAAAACCCTTCTCATGGACAGGGCGGCGGACGCCCTTGCGAAGCAGGGAAAGCGGTTGACGCCGGACGCCCTCCTCGCCCTGGGGGGGAAAACGGGCTTCGATCTTCGCGGTTCCATGCAGGAGATTGAAAAACTGATTGCCTATGTGGGCGACCGCGAGACGATCGACCGGAACGACATCGACGCGGTGGTTGAGAAGACCGCGGAGGATTCGGTCTTCGATCTCACCGGCGCCGTCGTGGAGAGGGACGCGACCGCGGCCCTTGAGATCCTCGGGCAGCTCCTCGACCAGGGGGTCAACCACATCATGATTCTGACCATGATCGCGAGGGAGGTCCGGTTCCTCCTGCAGGGGCATCTCCTCCTTGCGTCGGGGGAGATTCCGCCGGTCCGGCCGCGCATGGACTATGGGGGATTCCAGGCCGGGATCTATCCCGCGGTCAAAGCCCTGGCCGCGAAACACAAGGGCGCGTGGCTTGCCACCCAGCATCCCTACGTGGTCTACAACGCCCTCAGAAATGCCGGCCGGTTTTCCCGGGAGGAACTGATCGGGCACCTGCACCGCCTGGCAGAGCTGGATCGCGCCATGAAGTCTTCTGGCGCCGATCCCGTGCTGGCGCTCAGGCGCCTGCTGATAGGCATGTGCCGGGCGCCAGGGCAGGGGGGATGAAACAGGAGCGCCGAGCCCCATGGGACAACCGGGCCGTTCCGGGTTGGCAGCTACAGTTTTCTCAGACTTCTCCGGGCCTGCCGTTCCCGTTTTGATCTCTTCCGCGCGGCCCCCTTCTTTGCGGTTCCGGGCCGGGGGGCGAGGTCTTCGTCCTCTTCCTCTTCATATATCTCATCACCCCGGGGCATCCCTGCTGTCTCTCCTTCCCCCATGCGTCGCTCGAATTCGGGGGAGGATATGGCCACGCCCCCCGCCTTCATCGCCCCCGCCGCCACTTCCCGGTCGGAACTGACGACAATGAACTCCGAACCCCGTTCCGCCCGCGCCATTCTTCTGATAACCTCATCCGCCGTCTCGCCCCGTCCGGAGTATACGATATGGACACCGTCCCGTCGGTGCCGCTCCTCGTGGGCCGGGCCCGTCATCCATCCGTCGAAGACCACGGTTGCCCTGTGCCCCCGCGACCTGCGGTACGCGGCGACACGCCGGATCAGCTCGTACCTTCCCGCCTCCAGGCTCAGGCGCTCCACGCGCCGGAGGGAATCCGACTGCCTGATGAGATTGTAGCCGTCGATGATGATGTGCATGGTCTCTTCAAAAGAAAAGGGACATCCCACAGGCTTCCCGGATGTCCCCCTTTTTACGCCCTGTTCCGGCGGTTACCCGTCCAGGATGGTCCGCATCTTCCCGATGGTCTCGCCGTAGTTTTCGCTGAGGAAGATGGCAGATCCCGCCACAAAGAGATCGGCGCCGGCCTCCTTCACGGCTGCGATGTTTCCGAGGGTAATCCCTCCGTCCACCTCGAGAATGACGTCGCGAGAGCGGCCGTCCAGCATCCTCCGCGCCTTCTGTATCTTGGGGAGCATACTCTCGATGAACGTCTGTCCTCCGAACCCGGGATTGACCGTCATGACGAGGAGGAGGTCCAGGTCGCCCATGACCTCTTCAACCGCGGAAAGGGGAGTCGCGGGGTTTACCGATACCCCCGCCCGCGCGCCCAGTTCCCTGATCAGGTGGAGTGTCCGGTGGAGGTGGGCGGCCGCTTCCGCGTGGACGGTAATGATGTCGCTCCCCGCCTCGGCGAAGCTCCTGATATACCGGTCGGGATCCTCTATCATCAGGTGAACATCAAGGGGAACGCGGGCGATCTTTCTGATGGAAGCCACCACGGGAGGGCCGATGGTGAGATTCGGGACGAAGTGGCCGTCCATGACGTCCACGTGGATCATGTCCGCCCCGGCATCCTCGACGGCACGAATTTCCTCCCCGAGTCTGCTGAAGTCGGCGGAGAGGATGGATGGAGCGATCTTTCTCATATCAGAATCCCAGAATGAGGGAATGGATGATTCCCGTGTCGACCTCCTGGAGCGCAAGACGCAGCTCGCGCGGCTGCTCCTTCGCCTCTCCGGGGAAGAATATGAAGCCGTGAGATACGTCGTTGGCGGGAGCGGGCCGGTTTTCGAGTGACCGGTTATGGAGGTCCTCGCCCACCTTGCGGGGCACCTCCTGGTTCATGACGCCCTTGGCCCCTCCCAGGGTTATCCCCGCGGCGGCTCCGACGGCCGCACCCTTGGCCGCCGCCTCGCCCACACTCTCGCCGGAGACGATTCCCACCGCCGCCCCGATGATCGCTCCCGCGGCGCCGGCCAGCATGCCGGATTTCGCCCCTTCAGGGAGGACCTCGCCGAGTTCCGTTTTCTTTTCTATGCGGTCATATGCCAGATCCTGGTTCAGGACCGGCCAGAGATTGCTCTGGATATCGACCAGATAGGTCCGGTTCGCCACCACCTGAAGGGGGTGGTTTCCTTTATTGTCAAAGATGACCTGAACGGGGAGCACCCCCGAGCCGACGATATCGAAGCCGAAATCGGCCTTCGCCTCCGCGGGGGTATAGGCCCTGGCGGCGACGGTCGCCCCGGCAACCGCCGTCGCGTTCGTATAGGCATCAGGCATCCTGAAGGGCGCAACCGTCCGTTCATACCGCGCGCACCCCATAACCGCCGCCAGCAGGAAAAGAAGCGCCGCCATGCAGATCCTGTTTCTTCGCGCCATATCCATTGGTTCCTTTCGCGTATTGGATTGCGGCCCATAGTAATATCTTTTCCCCACCCTGTCAATCGGATTTCGGGAGCTTGACAGGAGGCGAAAAGGGCAGTATGTTCCAGCGACTATGATGAATCTGCTCTACAACCTGACCCTGTCCGTGGCGGCGATCTTCCTGATCCCCTTTTTCCTGGGGAAGATTGTCTTCGCGGGGAAATACCGCAGAAGCGCGGGGCCCAAGTTCGGTCTGATCCCGGACCGGGTCTTCGGGGCCATGAAGGGCTCTCCGCGGATATGGATACATGCCGTGTCGGTGGGGGAAGTGACCGCCGCCGCCCCCATCATCAGCGCCCTGAAAGAGTCCTGCCCGGAGGCATGCATCGTCCTTTCCACCAGCACGGAGACGGGGGAGGAAATGGCCCGGCGTCTCACCGCCGGAGCGGCGTCGCATATCTACTACCCCCTCGATATCCCCTGTGTGGTGAGAAGGGTCATCGACCGGGTGCGGCCGGACATCTTTGTCCCGGTGGAAACGGAGATATGGCCCAATTTCATCCACACCTGCCGGGAACGGGGTATCCCCGTGGTGATGGTCAACGGCCGGATCTCCCCCCGCTCCTTCAGGCGCTACCGGCAGACGGGATTTTTCTGGAAGGGCGTCATGGATATGGTTGATGCGGCGGGGGTCATATCCGCCATCGATGCCTCCCGGCTGGAGGCGCTGGGGGTGGAGCCTTCGAAAATCCATGTCATGGGGAACGCGAAGCACGACAGTCTTGCCGCGCGGGCGGATGACGCCCTGCGGGAAGAGATGGAGGCGATGCTGGATATCGATCCTGACACGCCGGTCTTCGTGGCCGGGAGCACCCATCAGGGTGAAGAGGAAACGGTCCTGAAGGTCTATGCGGGCCTGCTCGAGCGATACCCCTCCATGCTCCTCATCATCGTCCCGCGGCATCCCGAGAGGGGGGATGCGGTCTTCTCCGCGGCGCGCGCGGCAGGCTTCAGCGACTGCGTTTCCCTGAGGGATATCAGAAACGGCGAGCGGCGCGCCGGGCGGCGGATCGTGATCGTCGATCTGATCGGCGAGCTCTTCAGGGTCTACAGCCTCGCCACGGTCGTCTTCTGCGGCGGGAGCCTGGTCCCCCGGGGGGGGCAGAACATCCTGGAGCCGGCGGCCTGGGGGACGGTGGTCCTCTACGGTCCCTCCATGGAGGACTTCAGGGACGAACGGGAACGGCTGGAGACGGCGGGGGGAGGAATCACCGTCAGGGACGGCGCGGAGATGCTGGAAACGATCCTCGCGCTCATGGAAGACCCCGAAGGCCGACGCAGCAGGGGAGAGGCGGGACGGGATATTGTCGCCTCGAACCGGGGTGCCGCAGGGCGGTACGCCGGGATGATACAAAACCACTTGAAGTGACAAGTCCCGATTCAGGTGTGGTTATCAGAAGGGTTCGAGGGTTCAAGTGAAACGCAGAAAGACCATCCCCGACCCCTTGAACCCTTGAATCCTGTAAACTTTTTGCCCTTCACCCCTCCGCCCGCTTCAGGCATTCTTCCCACCGGCCGTTCACCCATGCCTGGAGGGTACCGAGCTGTTCCATGCTCATCTTTCTGAATCTGCTTTGCCGCTCCACATAACCGACGAGGGGGAGCAGCTTTCCCCCCCGCTCGGCCATGGTCTTGCTTCTTCCCGTGAAGCGGAACCGGCCGTCCTCGATCTCGAAGAGGATGAAGAGCCCCGTCTCGACGGCGAGCTGTCCGATCCTGACCGTGTCCTTCGTGGGGTATCCCCACCCCGGTGGGCAGGGGGTGTCGATCTGGATGTACCGGGTCCCCCGGATCTTCTTGGCCTTGACGAACTTGTCGTAGAGGTCGATGGGGTAGGCGGGGGAGACGGTGGCCAGGTAGGGGATGTGGTGCGCCTCCATGATCTTCAGGAAATCCTTCTTCGGGTCCTGCTTCGTCAGGATCGGGGTGGTCGATGTGAGGGCCCCCAGGGGAGTGGCGCCGGAGCGCTGCGTCCCCGTGTTCATGTAGGCCTCGTTGTCGTAGCAGGCGAAGATGAAGTCCGTGTTCCGTTCCGCCGCGCCGCTCAGGGACTGGATGCCGATGTCGTAGGTGCCGCCGTCCCCGGAGAGGGCCAGGACGGTGATGTCCGTCTTGTTGAGGGCGCGCAGGCCGGCCGCCATCCCGGCGGCGGACGCCGCGTTCCCGGCGAAGGTGGTGTTCAGGGCGGGGACGGTGACCGAGGTGGTGGGATAGAGCCCGTGGAGGACGCAGAGGCAGCTCGGGGGGATCCCCACGATGGTGTTTTCCCGCAGGGCCTTGAGGATATACCGGTACGCCAGCGAGAGCCCGCACCCCTGGCAGGCGCGGTTCCCCGGCAGGATGTATTCCTTTTCATTGACCTTGAAGATGGTTTCGCTCATTCCCTTATTCCGTGCGGCAGTTGAGCCAGATCAGTTTATTCTCCCGGTCGCCCGCCTCGACGGCCGCGACGGTCGCCCGCCCCGCCTCCACCAGTTCGCGGGTCTTGACATCGCGCCCGCCCAGGCCCGCTATGTAATCGTGGATCGGGGCCGTTATGCCGGTGCCGTAGAAGGCGGCCTTCAGATCGGAAGAGACTCCCCCCTCGTAGCCGTAGCTGATGCACTTTTCAAAGACCGCGACGGCGCGCGCCTTCGCGAAGGCCCGGACGGCCTCTTTCCCGGGGAAGGGGCGGAAGACCCTGATTCCCACGACGCCCGCCCTGATCCCCTCGGCGCGAAGGGCGTCCGCGGCCAGGGTCGCCTCGGTGGCGATGGACCCCATCCCGGTGAGGAGCAGATCGGCGTCCGCGGTCCGGTATTCCCAGAGCATCCCGCCGTGATCCCGTCCCGATAGCTTCGCCCACTCGTCGCTTGCCTTTCTGATCGTCTCCCCTGATCGTTCCAGGGCGTTCTGCATCTTCCAGCGCATCTCCATGTAGCCGTCGCACAGGACCCCTTCGGCGTTTTCCCGGCGCGAGGGGAAGAAGACGGGGTTGATCGTCACCGGCCGGTCGGGGGAGAGGGGGTCCGGAGGCCGGTACGGAGGGAGGAACTTTCTGACCAGTTCCTCATCGGGGACATCCACCGGCATCATGGTGTGGGAGAGGACGAACCCGTCGTAACAGACCATCACGGGGAGATATACCTCCTCGGCGATGCGGTACGCCTGGAGGACGGTGTCGAGGATCTCCTGGTTGTCCCGGCAGTAGATCTGTATCCACCCCGTGTCGCGCTGGGAGAAGGAGTCCTGCTGGTCGTTGAAGATGGACCAGGGCGCCCCCACCCCCCGGTTGACGCAGCACATCACCACCGGCAGACGCGATCCCGCCGCCCAGTGGAGCTGTTCGTGCATGTAGAGGAGGCCGTTGGAACTGGTGGCCGTGAAGACCCGGGCCCCCACCGTGGATGCGGCGATGCAGACGGTGAGGGAGGAATGTTCGGACTCGACCCGCACATATTCCGCCTTCAGCTCTCCCGCCTCCACATATTCCGACAGGATCTCCGCCAGTTTGGTTTGAGGGGTGATGGGATAGGCCGCGATGACGCCGGGGCGGGCCAGTTTCACCGCCAGGGCCGCCGCCTCGTTCCCCATGATGATCCGGACGTCACTCACCGATATCCGCCTCCCGCACCATCCTGATCGCGTTGGGGGGGCACTCCTCCGCGCAGATGCCGCACCCCTTGCAGTACTCCAGGTCGATCCCCACCGGTATGGTCATGGCGACCACCCCCTCCGGGCAGTAAAGCCAGCAGAGAAAGCAGGCGGGCTTCCCCTTGACCTCCGGGATGCATTTCGCCGGATCGATCACGGGGCGCAGCTCCCGCCACTCCCCCGTTTTCCCCGCCTCTCCCGGGGCCGGCGTGCAGATCCCCGCCCGGTTGGTGTCAGTCTTTTCCATCGGTTCCCCGTATATCGGTTCTCTCGAAGGCTGTCCGGACGGCCTGGAAATTGAAGGCTGCCTTGCTCCGGGGCATCTTCCGTTTCAGCCCCTCTTCGATGCTTTCAAGAGAGACGAGCCCCGTGACCCGGGCAAAGGCGCCGAGGAGGGTGGTATTGACAACGGGGACCCCCCCCATGCTGAGATGGTGTTCCCGGGCGATCCCCGCCGCGTCGACCGTGGCGACGCACAGATCGCCGTTGAGGCCGATCCGCTCCGGCGTGAGCGGGGTGTTGACTATGACGGTTCCCTTCTCTCTGAGCATCTCCCCGCCAGTCGCCGCCGCGAGGAGCGAGATGTCCAGGATGAGGGCGAGGTCGGCCGGGGCGACCTGCGAAAAGGTCCGTACCGGCTCCTCCGATATGCGCGTCGAGGCGGTGAGCGGGGCTCCCCGGCGCTCGGGCCCGAAGGTGGGGGCCGACGTGACCCCCCGGAATCCCTCGATATAGGCCGCCTCCGCCAGTATCTGGGCCGCCAGGACAACCCCCTGTCCCCCCCTGCCGTGCCAGAGTATCTCGTGCATCGCCATCGGAATCCCCATAAAAAAGGCCATGTCGCTTTCGCCCATGGCCTTCAACTCTCTATCTGGTGCCGCGTCACATGGCAGAGATGACAGGCCGGAGGCGCTCGGCCCCGCGCAAGACGAGGCCGGCTAAAGACAACACCCGCACTACTTCCGGTTTCGGAAACCCTGCCATTCGAGCGTCTCCCTTTCAAAAACAGCCCCCTCCTACACCGGGGAAACCGAAAAGTCAATGGTGAATATCGCCCGTAATCCACCACCAACTTTTG
>DIXO01000016.1 GCA_002428735.1 Syntrophaceae bacterium UBA6078
CTTCCGTAGCCTTTCTGACCGATACAAAGCGGACAACTCATGTGCTACAAAGCCGGACAGTTCTATTTGCTCTTGACAGATACGATTTCCCAGAGAGACTCTTCCCATAAATAACCCTTGACAGGCGCTTCCTAATGTACTACAAGCAGCGGTCTTTCGCGTCGAGTCATGATAATACCCCCCTGTGGCAAAGGGTCACGCGGGGGTTATTTGCTTGAGGTGACCATATTGACCATATCGTTACTACCACATTACCACCGACAGGAAAAGCGGGAATGGATAACAGCAAGGTACGGAATATAGGGATCAGCGCGCATATCGACTCAGGGAAAACGACGCTGACGGAGCGGATCCTCTTTTACACGAAGCGCATCCACGCGATTCATGACGTGAAGGGGAAGGACGGTGTCGGCGCAACCATGGATTCCATGGAACTCGAGAAGGAACGCGGCATTACCATAGCCTCGGCAGCAACGTTCTGCCAGTGGAAGGGCCATGAGATCAATATCATCGATACCCCCGGTCATGTCGATTTCACCGTGGAGGTCGAACGTTCCCTTCGGGTGCTCGACGGGGCTGTCCTTGTGCTGTGCGCGGTTGGGGGTGTGCAGTCTCAATCGATCACCGTCGACCAGCAGATGAAGCGCTATAAGGTTCCCTGCATCGCCTTCGTGAACAAGTGCGACCGCAGCGGCGCGAATCCTTTCCGTGTCATAGACCAGCTCAGATCGAAACTGGGGCATAACGCCGTTGCCATGCAGATCCCCATCGGACTGGAAAATAATTTCCAGGGGATCGTGGACCTCGTCTCCATGCAGGCAATCTATTTCGACGGCGAGAACGGGGAGGTCGTGCGTGTGGAGAACATTCCGGACGCGTTGCTGTCTCAAGCCAACGAAAAGCGTGAAGCGCTCATCGATGCCGCCTCCATGTTTTCAGACGAACTCACCGAGGCTGTCCTCGAAGAACGGGAGATCCCTCAGGATCTTCTGCTCAGCGCCCTGCGGAAGGGGACACTGACACGTGAAATAACGCTCGTCCTCATGGGATCCGCGTACAAGAACAAGGGCGTTCAGCCCATGCTCGACGCCGTGACAGAGCTCCTTCCCTGCCCGGCCGACATGACAAACGAGGCCCTTGACCTGGCCCATGGCGAAAAGCCGGTCATCCTCTCGTCCAATCCCAAAGACCCCACGGTTGCCCTCGCGTTCAAGCTGGAAGACGGTCCCTACGGACAGCTGACCTATATTCGTGTATATCAGGGTTCGATTACCAAGGGAGATACGATCGTCAATGCCCGTACCGAGAAGAAAGTGAAGGTCGGTCGTGTGATCCGCATGCATGCGGACCAGATGGAGGACCTCGATGCCATACCGGCGGGGTATATTGGCGCCCTTTTCGGAATTGAATGCGCATCGGGTGATACCTTTGCTTCACCGGGAGTCACCCTCGCCATGAGTTCAATGTTCGTCCCGGCGCCGGTGATCTCCCTTTCCATCACCCCGAAGGACAACAAGGCGCAGATAAGTATGTCCAAGGCCTTGAATCGCTTCACCAAGGAAGACCCGACATTCAAGACCTATGTCGATGAAGAAACCAAGGAAACAATCATTGAAGGGATGGGCGAACTCCACCTCGAAATCTATGTTGAGCGCATGCGGCGCGAGTATGCAGCCGAAGTCGAAACCGGCCACCCGAGGGTTGCCTATCGGGAAACCATTACCCGGAAAGCGGAGTTTAACTACACACACAAGAAACAGACCGGGGGATCGGGTCAGTACGGCCGGATCGCGGGATATATCGAACCTTTTCCGGAAGGGGAATTCGAATTTGTCAATAAAATTACTGGAGGGGCCATTCCCACCAATTTCATTCCTGCGTGCGAGAAGGGATTTCAGGTGTGCATGGTAAAAGGGCCGAAACTGGAATTCCCGGTAACCGGCGTGCGGGTAGTGATCAATGATGGGGCCGCTCACAGCGTGGACTCTTCGGATATGGCCTTCCAGGCGGCGGCGCGAGGCGGTTTTCGGGAGGCGTACGCTAGGGCGGGGGTTGTCATCCACGAACCGGTCATGAAGGTTGTCGTCGAGACTCCAACCGAATTTCAAGGCGCCTGCATGGGCCTTCTCAATCAGCGGCGGGGAATGATCATCGGTTCTCAGGACGATGGGCCCATGTGCGTGATTGAGGCGCAGGTGCCACTTGCGGAAATGTTCGGATTTTCAACCGTCCTGAGATCGGCGACACAGGGACAGGCCCAGTTTACCATGGAGTTCGCGCTTTACAAACTTGTTCCCCAGTCCATCGCGGAAGAGCTGGCGGAAAAAGCGGCAAAGGCAAAGAAGGGCAAACAGTGAAACGAAACCAGACCCGGAATCGAATATAGAGGAGCACGGACATGGTAAAAAAAGACCTGATCATGAGGCATCCCTTTGGACTTCAGGGGGGTGAAACCGATATCATTGCAGCAGGGGAATTCGGGGCGGTTCTTTCTCGCGCGGGGGTCGGCAAGACGGCTCTTCTGGTGCAACTCGCTCTGAACGCCATGCTGAGGGACAAAAATGTCCTGCATATCAGCATGCATGATCCGGTTGATAAGGTAACCCTGTGGTACAAGGAACTGTTTCATCATCTCACCCAACGCGATGACAAAAGCCATGGCGGTATCCTGTTGGAATCTCTGCTCCCGCACCGGTTTATCATGACCTTCAAAATAGACGGTTTCAGCGTGCCCAAGCTGAAGGAACGGCTCACGGATCTGGTTGCGCAAGATATTTTTCACCCCCATATGGTCATCATTGACGGGCTCACGTTTGACGAATCGATACGGGAATGTCTTGCGGACCTGAAAGTGCTTGCCGCGGAGCAGTCACTGCAGGTGTGGTTCAGCGTGCACACCCACCGCCATGAAGATACTCCTGCCGGGGAATTTCCGCCTTCGCTCCGGAGCGTTCACGATCTGTTTGACGTGGCCCTGAAGCTCCAGCCGGAGGGAACCGACATCAGGCTACAGCCGCTGAAAGGCCCGGAACAGGTGGTTTCCAGTCTGTCGAAACTGGCCCTGGACGCCTCCAGCATGCTGATCAAGTAACATCCCCTGTATGAAGGGTCGCTTGGTCAGAATCTGCCTACGGTAAATGGCACCCGGTTTTCAGGAAAACCGATCATCGCTGACCGCCCATCTCGCCGTCACATTTTTTGACAGGCACCATAAGGCAGTCGAGAGGTGGGCGTATTGAGATTATTTGAAGAGGGCATATGCGTTTAAAGGGCAGCAACCGTGGAATTATGGCCATTCTCTCCCGGGCGATTTTGTCCGTCCACGATTTCTGTTACGATTTCTGTCAAGAGCAAAGAGAACTGTCCGGTTGTGTAGCACATGAGTTGTCCGCTTTGTATCGGTCAGAAAGGCTGCGGAAGTCGGAGACTGAAGCAGCCTTTCTGAAGGAACGATGAGCGGCGGACTTACGCTGCCTTT
>DIXO01000035.1 GCA_002428735.1 Syntrophaceae bacterium UBA6078
GTGATTACCACAAAACGGATTGTCAAAGAACACGTAAACCGAAAATGAAACAACGATCCATCTCGAAAAAATCGATCCAAGAATCGAAAAGTGACCCTGTAATCAGTTTTTCAACGGCCTGCTAGGGCAAAAATCTTTTCAGTCCTCGTGCATGTAAAACCATGTGGTAGCGCGCCCACAGGGCAAGGGTCTCCGATGCCTGTTCAAAACCACGGTAAACGGGAACCCCCGCTTGGAGAATCTTCTTTTCGAGACGGCACCCCACATCACGTATCGCCGGGTCATTCCGATAGGTCCTCCAACTGACGACAAGCGGTTTGCCGTGTAGTTGCCTTGCAACTGGACCGGCAAGGTAGTCCGTTACTTCCCGGATCTGGCGCCCCTCGTCAACACCGTACAGCCAATCGAGAGATAATGAAACGATCAGCATGTCAATCTGAGGTTCCGATGCTATCAGGTCGATCATTTGCTTAAAGACCTTCAGATCACGGAAGAGCGGCATGGCGTCAACGGGGTTCTTGATAATGTTGCCGCCTGGTGGAATAAAGGTCCGCAATGTCTGCTCCGTCAAAGAACTGAAAGAGGGAATCTCCAACCCCGCGTTACTGCATGCATCTGCCGCAGAGACGGCTATACCTCCTCCATGGCTGATTACAGCCACACGGAGCCCTGCTGCCGTTTGCAGGTGACAAAAAGCGAGGGTCAGAAAGGCCATATCTTCGAGAGAGTGAGCGCGCACTGCGCCGCTCCGTTTGAAAAAAGCGTCCCAGACCCGCTGTCCCCCGGCCAATGAGCCGGTATGGGATGCTACCGCCTTTGTTCCCGCATCAGTCAGCCCGGCCTTCAGGATAATGACCGGCTTGGTGGCATTTATCCGTGAGACCAGATCGAGCAGCCGACGACCGTCCCTGATTCCTTCCAGGTACATGGTGATAATCCGGGTATCGGAATCCTCTGCCAGGTATTCGAGAAAGTCCGTGCTGTCCAAAGTCAGAGCGTTGCCAAAACTGATCACCTTACTGAAACCAATACCCAGACGGGCGCAAAAGTTGGTGAAATCCTGAGCATGGCCGCCGCTCTGACTTATAAAGGCTACATGGCCACTCTTTTCGGGGGCACCGGTCCACGTGACAAACCGTTCTTCAGGGTTGAACACTCCCATACAGTTGGGACCGATAACGTTGAGCCCGCCATCTCGGGCAATCGCCTCGATCTCCCGGTGGAGCCGCAGTCCCTCCTCCTCGCCAGTCTCCTTGAACCCGGCGGTAAAGATGTGCACGTTCCGGTTTCCGGAGGCGATACAGTCCCTGAGCGCGGCAGGAACCGCCGGGGCAGGGACTGAAATGATCACCAGATCGATCGGCTCGGGAACAGAAACAAGATCAGGGTAGGTCCTGATGCCTTCAACCTCTGGGACGCCGGGGTTGATGGGATAAAGCCTCCCGGGGAATCCGTAATCGCGGATACTGCCGAAAATTCCGGGCCATCCTTCGGGTCTCCTGCGGGGCGCGCCGACAACAGCCACTGTTTGGGGATGAAAAACTTTTTCGAGTTCTTCCCGTATTCCCATTTTCTTACGTTCCTTCTCCCCGATACGAAGATCACATACACCCACCTACTATTCAAGATCGAGAACTTTGCAAGAGAGTTATTTTTTCTCCAGAAAGGCAGGTTCCCCGTGAATGCGGCCGCCGTCGATAACGATCGTCTCCCCCGTTATGTAACTTCCCGCATCGGAAGCCAGCAAAAGCACCGTTCCTGTAATCTCTTCGGGCTCCCCGAGACGCATCAGAGGCATATTCCGTTCCACCTGCGCTCCAGCCTCCGGATCCTTCCACAACGCCTCACTGAGTCGCGTCTTGATAACACCGGGAGCAATAGCGTTAACCCGTATATTGTACTGACCCCATTCCTTGGCCATGACCTCGGTCAACATAATAACGGCGGCCTTTGACACACTATAGGCTCCCAGTACCCCGGGACGCAGGCCGGCGATGGAAGCAGTGTTGATAATCGACCCCCCTCCCTGTTCTTTCATGAAACGTGCCGCAAGCTGGCTCAATAAAAACACGCCCTTTACGTTCACGTTCATCGTAATATCCCAAGTTTTTTCATCCTGATCCATGATAGAGCCATAATAAGGGTTGGTTCCTGCGTTGTTCATCAGAATATCGAGCCTGCCGAATTCCTTCATCACCTTTTCAATAAGGGCCTTCGAGTCTTCCGCTCTGGCGACGTGGGCTGCAATGGCAATCCCCTTTCCTCCCCTTGCGCGGATCTCTTCCGCCACCGGCTCGAGACCTTCGATCTTCCGGCTGCTGACCACGACGGTTGCCCCCGCCTCGGCCAGTGCAAGGGCGCTGGCATAACCGAGGCCGCGGCTCCCGCCGGTGACAATTGCGACTTTTCCCTCCAGTGAAAACATTGATACATTCATACCATTCTCCTTTCCTCTTTTTATGTTTGTTTTAAAAGCCAAAGAAAACCTAGTGTTTGTTTTTTGCCACGATTAAAACTTGGTTGGCCAGTTGGCCAGCCTGTGCTCGCTGATTCCCTTCCTTCTGGATTGATCCTGAGTCTGCCGCAAGACACTGATGATGTGATTTCGCGTTTCCCGGGGATCGATCACATCATGAATGAAGTGGAGCCCGGCAGCACCATACGGGTCCGTTCCTTCGGCCATCTTTGTAATACGCTCCGCCTGATCTTCGGGATCTTTTGCAGGGGTGGCGCCGAAAACAACGTTCGCTGCGATGGCCGGATCGATAAAACTCATCTCTGCCGTTGGCCAGGCAACGATCGAATCGACGCCGGTACCGGATCCGCACATATTCCAGTAAGCCATTCCGTATGCCTTTCTCACTATGACCGTAATTTTAGGAACTGTAAGCAGTCCAAGGGCATTCATAAAGTTCATAACGCGGGCTCCGACCCGTTTGCGTTCCGCCTCGCGACCGACAAGAAAACCGGGGATATCTTCAAAGAAGACCAGGGGTATATTGAACGAATCACACAAGCAGAGAAAGCTCAAAACCTTATCAATTCCATCGGTATCCATGGCTCCGGCCTTGAACTGCGGCTGATTCGCCACAATACCGACCACCCTTCCGCCGATCCGCGCCAGCGAGGTTATGACCGTCCTGCCAAAAAGTGGTTTGACGGGGAAAAGACTTTCCTTGTCTATCACGCATTCGAGGATCCGGTGCATGTCGTAGGTTCGGTTCCTCTCTTCCGGAAGGAGGTTGAGAATAGAGGGCATATCCTCCCCCGAACCATCGGGAACCGGAGCAAGCGGCGGAAGTTCTTCATTGTGAGAGGGCATATAACTGAGATATTCCCTGATGATCTCAAAGCACTCATCTTCATTCTCCGTCACTCGGTCGGCCATACCTGTTACCTTGCTATGGAGTTCCCATCCCCCCAGTTCCTCATCCGTAATTGTCTCCCCCAGCGCAATAGACACAATCCGCGGGCCCGATACTCCCATGGCTGCTCCCTTGACCATCACGACAAAATCGGCAAGGCACGCCATCCACGTCGGTTCACCGTAGCATTTACCGAGAACGGCCATGACCATGGGAGTATGTCTGACCCGGCTCATGTGGTCCACAAAGGATGTCCTCCCTCCCCCACCGTACGAAGCAAGCCCAGCCGACCCCATGATGTCGGGCATACGCGCGCCCCCCGCTTCGCCGAGGTAGATGACAGGAAAGCCATGGCGATCCGCTGTATCCCCAATATCCCCTTTCTTTCGAGCCGCGACCCGGCTCGATGTGGCCCCCAGAACGGTAAAATCAGCGGCGATGATACCGACGGGACGTCCGTTGATCTGAGCATACCCGCCAATCTTGCTGTCGGCGGGACTTTTATCTTCCATTCCCGGCATGTCAGAATGGTTTAACATGCCCACCTCGAAAAAAGATCCGGGGTCAATCAGCTTGTCGATCCGCTCCCGGGCGGTATATTTTCTATTGTCATGCTGCTTTTTGATCTTCTGTTCGCCCCCCATACCCAGGGCTTTTTTTCGTCGTCGTTTCAGTTCTGCCATCTGCTTTTCGAAGGCCATCTCCGCCAGCACTCCTTTTTCAAATATGCCCCGGATATTTCAGACAAACGCAGCGCCTGTCGCCTGTATCTTTACGGAAATCATCCGTGTATCGACTTTCTTGCATTCAGAATGAGTATCATCCAGTAATTTCCGGTTAAGTTTTTG
>DIXO01000005.1 GCA_002428735.1 Syntrophaceae bacterium UBA6078
GACATATTACGTGCTCCTGACAGATGTTTCGCCGAATAGCAGCGGTGCGGCGCGCTTACCGAAAAAATACCTCCTTGTGTTTTCGCCCGCCCCTGTAGTAGTTTTCCAGAAGCAGGGCGCTTCATCCACTGAGGCACAGGAAGGGTGCTCCATCCATGAGCGGCATCAGAGAACAGGACATCATCCTTGACTCCATAACCGACGGCGTTTTTACCGTGGATCATGACTGGCGCATTACCTCATTCAACCGGGCCGCCGAGGAGATTACGGGCGTGCCGCGCGCAGAGGCCATCGGCCAGTTGTGCAAGGACGTTCTGAAGGCCGACATCTGCGAGAGAAACTGCGCCATCAGGCAAACCCTCAAAACGGGAGAGCCCGTTCGGGACCGAGCCGCCACCATCATCAACGCCGATGGAGAGCGCGCCCCCGTGAGTATATCGACCGCCATCCTGCGGGACGCCGGCGGCAGAGCCATAGGCGCCGTGGAGACCTTCCGGGACATCAGCCTCGTGGAGAAATTGCGGAAAAAGATCGAGCAGAAGTACACCTTCGAAGATATCATTTCGAGGAACCACCGGATGTACGAGCTGTTCGATATCCTCCCCGATGTGGCGGAAAGCCTGAGCACCGTCCTGATAGAGGGGGAAAGCGGCACGGGGAAGGAACTCTTCGCGCGGGCGATTCACCATCTGAGCCCACGGAAAAACAGGCCCCTTGTCATCGTGAATTGCGGCGCCATGCCGGACACGCTCCTCGAATCGGAGCTGTTCGGCTACAAGGCGGGGGCCTTCACTGACGCGAAACGGGACAAGCCGGGACGTTTCAAGCTCGCCGAGGGGGGAACCATATTCCTCGACGAGATCGGCGACATCTCGCCGGCCCTGCAGGTGCGGCTGCTGCGCGTTCTGCAGGAGAAAACGTACGAGCCCCTTGGCGCAGTGAAAAGCGAGCGGGCGGATGTCCGTATCCTCGTCGCCACGAATCGCGACCTCCTCGACATGGTGCGGCAGGGTAAATTCAGGGAAGACCTCTACTACCGGATCAATGTGATCAGGCTGGAACTCCCCCCGCTGCGCGAGCGGAAGGAGGATATCCCTCTCCTGGTCGATTACTTCATCAAGACCTTTGATTCCGTCCAGAACAAGGGGATCGAGGGGATCTCCGACGAGGCTCTCGCGTGCCTCATGGCCTATGATTACCCGGGCAATGTGCGCGAACTGGAGAATATCATCGAGCGTTCCTTTATCCTGTGCAAATCGAAGCTGATTACGCCCGCCCATCTCCCCGAGCCGGTCTGCGGCCCCGGTCCGTCTCATGACGCAGAAAGCGCCGACGCCACGACCTTCAAGGATGTGGAAGCCGCCTTTCTGCTGAACGCCCTGAAGAGAAACGGCTGGAACCGCCTGCAGACCGCGCGGGAACTCGGCATTCACAAGAGCACCCTCTTTCGCAAGATCAAATCCCTGGGAATCGAGATCCCGGACAAGCAGTAGTCGTGACACTCCCTGTTACACAAAATAAGTGACTGAGAGCCTCGCCCATAAGTCGCGCATATGCGACTGACCCGCGCCATAAAAGTAGCTATTATGCGACTCAATGAAATCTTTCCCTGACAGAGCCGGAGAGAATCATCTGCTATTACAAAGTATTACGATTTTCCCCCCTCTCCATCCTTCTGGCACAACCTATGCTGCTACGTATATACCGTAAAAGGAGCCGCGCCGATGAAAATAGCCATGCCGGTCTGGGATGACCAGGTTTCAACGGTCCTGGATTTCGCCGATTGTCTGCTCATTGCCGAGTGCGAAGCGGGGCGCGTGCGCAGCAGGTCCGTCATTAATCTTGCGGAAACCGCCATGGTGGCAAGGGTGGCCCGGCTGAGAGAACTCGGGATACAGGTGCTCCTCTGCGGCGCGGTTTCGCGGCCATTGGAGCAGATGATCAGGGCGGCGGGGATAGAGGTTATCCCCTTTCTGAAGGGACGGGCGGATGATGTGCTTGACGCCTACCTTTCCGGTCGCCTGGTTGGGCCTGGTTTTATGCTCCCCGGTTGTCGTTGGGGACAGGGGCCGGGGAGGCGAATGGGCTGGGGAAAACATGGCGGCCCTCCGGGGCGCGGCAGAGGAAGAAGAGGGTGGAATATATGAAGATCGCGATTACCTCGTACGGAGAAGACCTGAAAAGCAAGATGGACAAGAGCTTCGGGAGGGCGAAGTGGTTCATCCTGATGGATTCGGGCACCGGCTCTTTTGCAGCTCATTCCAACAAGCAGAACGTAAACGCGGCTCAGGGAGCGGGCATACAGGCCGCCCAGAACGTGGTCAATCTGGGGGCCGAGGCCCTTCTGAGCGGAAACGTCGGCCCCAACGCCTTCAGGGTGCTCAGCGCCGCGGGCGTCAGGATGTTCATCGTCCAGGGGGATAAGACGATTGAAGAAGCGGTTAATGAGTGGAAGGAGGGAAACCTCCAGGAGATAACGGAAGCAACTATTGAAGGGCACTGGGTCTGAGCCCGTGCCATAAGTCAAAGGAGGTGAGAGCAATGCCGTGGGGAGATGGAACAGGCCCGCAGGGACAGGGGTCGCGAACAGGCCGTGGAATGGGACCGTGCGGAACAGGAGCACAGCAAGTTCCCGCGCCTGAGGAAAATGTGGGATTCTTCCGGAGAATGGGAAGAAGGTTGGGTTTCGGCCGATCCGGTCAGGGTCGTGGAATGGGCCAGGGCCGCGGTATGGGTCAAGGCCGTAATCGTTAGAACGCGGGTGTTCAGAACCAACGCGGAACACTCAATAAAAATATATCACGGAGGTGTATATCATGCCAGGTGGAGATAGAACGGGTCCCGCAGGGATGGGACCGATGACGGGAAGAGGCGCGGGGTACTGCGCCGGATATCCGGCGCCGGGATACGCGAACGCCGGTTTCGGCTGGGGTTTTGGCCGCGGGCGCGGCGGCGGCAGGGGTCGTCGTAACTGGTTTTACGCAACGGGCCTGACGGGCTGGCAGCGAGCCGCTTATGGATATCAGCCCTACGGAGGAGGAATGCCGTATGCTCCGGCTTCCTACCCTTACGGATCAGGCCCCTCAAAAGAAGATGAGCTGAATGCCCTGAAGGGCCAAGCGGAATATCTGGCAGACTCCTTGGAGGGCATTAAAAAACGTATGGGAGAACTGGAAAAAGAAATCAAAGAAAAGTAACCCGTAAAAAGCGTGGGCATGGGGGCTTCTCTCTCAGCATAATGACAGAAATATTCCGAATGCTGATAGAGAATACCGGGGTTGGTAGCTTGCTAGCGATTTCATGCCCCCTGTGCCGGCGCTTTTTTACACCTTGTACCCTTGCATTACCGGAATAGGATGCTTATCTTACAAAATATGTTCCGAACAACGTAGTCTCATATTTTTTCAGGAAAGGTGTATGGATATGAAGATAGCGATTACAGCAACAGGGCCGTCCCTCGATGATCAGGTTGAACCTCGTTTCGGTCGCGCTCCCTATTATCTCTTTGTAGATACGGAGACAATGGAAGCGGAAGCCGTGCAGAACCCGAATGTCGCCGCAGGAGGAGGCGCTGGTATCCAGTCCGCTCAGCTTATGTCGGACCACGGCGTGAAGCATGTCCTCACGGGGAACTGCGGCCCCAACGCGTTTCAGGTCTTTTCGGCGGCAGGCATTCAGGTTATTGTGGGCGTGAGCGGAGTTGCCCGCCAGGCGGTCGAACAGTTCAAGGCAGGCACTTTTACCGCAACAAACCAGCCCAACGTGGCAAGCCATCATGGAATGGGCGGGGGCGGCCAGGGGCGCGGTATGGGAACGGGCGGTGGCCGAGGCATGGGAGGCGGCCGCGGCATGGGAAGGAACCGGACATCGTGAAACTGGCCATTGCAAGCGGCAAAGGCGGCACGGGAAAGACGACCATAGCGACAAATCTCGCCCTTTCTCTCGCCGATACGGGGATACATGTCCAACTTCTGGACTGCGACGTCGAGGAGCCGAACTGCCATATATTTCTGAAACCGGAGATTGAAAAGACCGAACCGGTCACGGTGGCTATCCCTCAAGTCATCGAAGAGAAATGTACGGGATGCGGCGTCTGTGCCGATGTGTGCGAATTCAAAGCCATCGCGGTCGTCAAGGGAAAGGTCCTCATATTCCCTGAACTCTGTCACAGCTGCGGCGCCTGTATGCTCTTCTGCCCCGAAGGTGCGTTCAGGGAAGTCCCCCGGGAAATCGGTATTCTCGAAAAAGGGAAAGCCGGTGAGATCGACTTCATCCACGGATTGCTCAATATCGGCGAGCTCATGTCTCCGGCCGTGATCGGCGCCGTCAAGAAAGCAGGCGGCGAACCGGACGTCCTCATCATCGACTCGCCCCCGGGAACATCCTGCCCCGTGATAGAAGCCGT
Source organism: Syntrophaceae bacterium UBA6078 (assembly GCA_002428735.1). Lineage (GTDB taxonomy): Bacteria > Desulfobacterota > Syntrophia > Syntrophales > UBA2210 > UBA6078. Next base: position 4,406 of record DIXO01000005.1, read on the forward strand.
CAAGAATGCCGATTTCGTCCTCCTGGTTACGGAACCAACCCCCTTCGGCTTGAATGATCTTGAGCTTGCCGTGGGAATGGTGAGGGAACTGCGTATCCCCCTTGCCGTCGGCATCAACCGCTCCGATGTGGGCAACGATGACGTAAAGGAATATTGCAGGAGAGAGGGAATCGAAATCGTCCTGGAGATACCGGACGACCGCAGGATCGCCGAGGCCTATTCCCGGGGTGAAATGGTTGTCCGCGCGCTGCCTGAATACGGCAAGACATTCGAAGAATGCTGGGCCCGCATCGTTGATCTCCACAATCACGCGACCCAGGCAGGAACCTCTGTGGGAAAAACGGAAGCGGAAGGGTAACACTGTGAAGGAAATTGTCGTCATCAGCGGGAAAGGCGGGACGGGAAAGACCAGCATCGTCGCTTCATTCGCGGCCCTGGCGGACAGAAAGGTCCTGGCGGATTGCGATGTGGACGCGGCCGATCTGCATCTCGTTCTCAATCCGAGGATCGAACGCCGGCAAGATTTCAGCGGCGGCAAGAAAGCAACCATACGGGCGGATGAATGTATCGCCTGCGACCGCTGTATCGAGGAGTGTCGCTTCGAGGCAATCAGTTATCCGGAAAACTCGGATACACCGCAGGTCAACCACATCTCCTGCGAGGGGTGCGGCGTCTGTGCCCGGGTGTGTCCCGTCGAGGCGGTATCCTTCGAGCCGGTCGTCAACGGTGAGTGGTACGTCTCTTCCACAAATCACGGTCCCATGGTGCACGCACGCCTCGGAATCGCGGAGGGGAATTCGGGAAAACTGGTGACGCTGATCCGCCAGGAAGCCCGTTCTATCGCGGAAAAGGAAGGATTGAACTATATCATCGTGGACGGATCGCCCGGCATCGGGTGCCCCGTCATCGCCTCCATAACGGGGGCCGATCTTGTGCTGGTGGTTACCGAGCCGACACTCTCCGGCCGCCATGATCTCCTGCGCGTGGCGGACCTGGCCTCGTACTTCAGGATCCCCACCCTTGTGTGCGTCAACAAGTGGGACCTGAACCCGGAGATCACCGGGCAGATTGAAGAAGAAGCGGAAAGCCACGGCGTCAAGGCGGCGGGAAGAATCCGCTACGACAGGGCGATCACGGAAGCACAGATCATGAAGACCAGCGTCGTGGAGTACACCGGCGGGGCAGTCTCCGGAGACATCAGGGCCGTCTGGCAGAACGTGGTGTACGCCCTTGGTTAAAATGCAAAACCCAATACAAACATCCGGGAATCAGGAATCTCTCATCGACGTGATCGACCTGACAAAGCGGTTCGAAGACGTAACCGCCGTCGATACCATATCGTTCGCCATTAACAGGGGGGAGATCTTCGGATTTCTCGGCCCCAACGGCGCGGGTAAGACAACCACCATAAACATACTTACCGGGCTCTCCCGTCCAGACTCTGGAACCATCAGGATCGCGGGGCAGGACTATATAAAAAACCCTAAACATGTCCAGCACCTGATTGGCGTCGTCCCTGACGAAAGCAACCTGTATCCGGAACTGTCCGGGTTCGACAATCTCTGCTTCTGCGCCTCATTGTACGGAATACGAAAACAGGAACGCCAGGAGAAGGCACGGAAACTGCTGCAGGATTTCGGCCTGGAGGAGGCGGCGCATCGAAAATTCGGCGGATACTCGAAGGGAATGAAACGAAAATTGACCATTGCCGCAGGGATCATTCACAATCCGCAGATCCTGTTCCTCGATGAACCAACGACCGGTATCGACGTGGCCAGCGCCCGGCAGATCCGCAAGCTTATCTCCGACCTCAATTCGGACGGGACGACGATTTTCCTGACCACGCATTACATTGAAGAAGCGGAGCGGCTGTGCAACCGGATCGCTTTCATTGTCCGCGGCCGAATCGCCCGCATCGATACCGTCGAAAATCTCATGCAGCTGACAGAGGGCCGCCACATTGTGCAATTCGCCGTCTCACCTGATTCAGCGGTGATATGTGAAAACATCACGACCGCATTCCCCGGCCTTCAGTGCCGAACCGTTCCGGGAGGTGTGTTCGTTGAGTCTTCAGAGCGCGTCCGGGTTGGGCCGCTGGTACGGCTCTTGGAGGACATGGGCGCTGAGGTATCCGAGGCTCGCAAGGTCCGCCCCTCGCTGGAGGATGTCTTCGTCGATATCACGGGGATCGAGGTGGGCATGATGAAGCAGGAGAAAGAAAAGGCAAAGATGGGGGGCGAGGCATGAAAAGCTGGATTGCGTTCTGGAATATCCTGGTCAAAGACATGCGGTCATACTATCTGAAGCCTCCCAACATCAGCTGGGGATTGCTGTTCCCGCTGGTCTGGGTTGCCATGTTTTTCATCCGTTCCGGGCTGGGGTTTGAAAGCATCCCCGATCTGCTTCCCGGAGTCATGGCACTCAGCGTGCTCTTCGGGGCAACAAGTGTGCTCTCCGTCACCGTCACATTCGAAAAGAAGGGCCGCTCTTTCGAACGGCTGTTGCTGGCGCCGATTTCTCTGGAACTGCTGATGCTGGCGAAGACGACCGGGGCCATACTGTTTGGAACCATCAACGCCTTCGTTCCGATCCTGATTGCCCTGTTTGTGGCGGATTTGTCAGCGGTCAACTGGTGGATTATGGTACCGGCTGTAATTCTGGTGGCCGTCAGTTCGACATTTCTGGGGCTTTTTATCGCCGTTTCAGTGAAAGAGGTTTTTGAAGCCCAGACGTTCTCGAACTTTTTCCGTTTCCCCATGATCTTTCTGTGCGGGCTTTTTTTCCCCATCGCCTCTATCCCCCTCTTTCTGCGTCCGCTGTCGTATGCGCTGCCTCTCACCTACGGAACCGACATTATCCGGGGAGCGGTCACGGGGGGAAACGTCATGCACCTTGGACTCGATTTTTTAGTCGTTATCCTCTTCTGTTTGTTCCTTTTCTTTGTGAGTCTGAAAAACGTCAACAGGAAATGGATTACGTAACAATGACAGGCGAGCGACCGGATGGCAATTCTACTCCTGTTCATTGTCAATGGTCACCGAAACCTGCTGTTGGAAAGGATTTGTCGTGTGAAGATATTTCTGGACTGCTTTCCCTGTTTTCTGAGACAGGCGCTGGAGGCGAGCAGAATCTCGGGGGCCGGCGAGGAGACACAGAGAGCGGTTATGGACCGCGTGATGGAAAAGCTGCTCGATATCTCCCGGGAGGAGACACCCCCGCAGATCGGCAGCATGATTCACGAAACCATCAGAAAGGCGACAGGCAACAGCGATCCCTACCGGGAGATAAAACACCGCCACAATGAGCAGGCCCTCGCCATGGCAGAGGAACTCACCGCTCTCATTACCGGATCGGCATCCCCCCTGTCTGATGCTCTCAAGCTGGCTGCCGCAGGGAATCTCATTGACATGGGTCCCGAGCGGAAGTGGAACGAAATGCGGGACATATTCCGGGATTTCACCAGGAAAGACCCCACGCACTTCGACTACGCGTCATTTGAGAAGGCTCTGGGTAAAGCCGGTACGCTCCTCTACCTGGGGGACAATGCCGGAGAGATCGTCCTGGACAAGATTTTGATCGGGGTACTCCTGCGGGAGACGAATCTTGATATTACCTATGTCGTGAGGGGCGGCCCCGTTATCAACGATGCCACGATGGAAGACGCGCGATTTGTCGGCATGACCGATCTCGTCAGGGTGATCGATACAGGGACTGCCTTTCCCGGCGTCGTGCCCGATGCGTCTTCCAGAAAATTCCTCGATTATTATCTCGGGGCGGATATGATCCTGTCGAAGGGCCAGGGAAACTACGAATCGCTCAGCGACGAGGAGAAAAACATCTTCTTCCTGCTCCAGGCAAAATGCCCCGTCATCGCCGGGAAGATCGGGTGCGGAGTCGGAGACATGGTCCTGAAGCCGCGGCGGGGAGACTCCGCGATGAAGAGAGAGGTGGAATGAACCGGAAACCATATACCTTCGGCCCCGTGCCGTCGCGCCGTCTCGGGCGGTCTCTGGGAATCGACTTTGTTCCCTTCAAGACCTGCACCTACGACTGTATTTACTGCCAGCTCGGACGGACCACCGCCAAGACCATGGAGAGAAAGGAATACGCCCCCATGAGGGCCGTCTTGCAAGAGGTGGAAGAAAAGCTGAACAAGATTTCGCCCCCCGACTACATCACCCTCTCCGGATCGGGGGAGCCAACCCTTCACAGCGGCATCGCCGATATCATCGCGGGTATCAAGAAGATCTCCTCTATTCCCGTGGCGGTTCTGACGAACGGTTCACTGCTCTGGGTCGATGAGGTGCGCGACGCGGTTTCCGGCGCTGATCTTGTAATCCCGTCGCTGGACGCGGGCAGCAATGAGACTTTTTTGCGTGTTAATCGGCCCCACGGTGGCATTCCTTTTCAGGAAATGGTGGAAGGGCTCTCTTCGTTCCGGAAGGCATTCAGGGGGCCGGTGTGGCTGGAGGTCTTCATCACCGGCGGCGTGACCGACTCGGAAGACGAACTGGTGAGAATAAGGAATCTGACGGAGCAGATCGCTCCGGAGCGGATCCAGCTCAACACGGCGGTGCGGACACCGGCCGAGGCATACGCGGGTCTCGTACCAAAGGAACGAATGAAGGAAATTTCAGGTCTCTTCGGCGGGAATTGCGAGGTGATCGCGGACTATACGGGTGTACATGATCAGAGCGAGTTTTCCTCGACCCGGGAAGATGTCCTTGATCTCTTGCGATTGCGTCCCTGTTCCATAGATGATATATTGTCCGGGCTGGGACTCCACCGGAACGAAACGGTCAAATATGTCCAGGAACTCATGGATAAAAAACTGATAGGGATGGAGGAGCGCCACGGTAAACGGCTTTACTCCGTCAATTAAACTATAAAATCAGAAGGGAAGCAGGCAAGATGAACAAAGAAAAGAACAAGGCTCCTCAAGGTCTGGGCACTGTCGAGGAGAACAAAAAGGCCAAAGAACAGCAGGAGCAGAAGGCTCTTGCCGACCGCATGGGCAGGATAAAACACAAAATCATGGTACTCTCCGGCAAGGGTGGCGTGGGGAAAAGCACGGTGGCCGCCAATATCGCCGTAGCACTGGCGATAGATGGGAACAAGGTCGGTCTTCTGGACACGGATTTCCACGGCCCGAGCATCCCCACACTCCTTAATCTCGAAGGCAAACGGCCGGGGAGCGATGGAACGTCCATTCTTCCCGTGGAATTCAGTGACGGGCTCAAGGTCATGTCCATCGGTTTTCTCCTCCAGAACCAGGATGACGCGGTTATCTGGCGGGGTCCCATGAAAATGGGCGTGATCAAGCAACTTCTCACCGAGGTGAACTGGGGGGACCTGGATTACCTGGTCATCGATTTCCCCCCGGGAACAGGCGACGAGCCCCTTTCGGTAGCCCAGCTTATTCCCGGAGCGGACGGCGCCGTCATCGTGACCACGCCGCAGAATCTGTCTCTCAACGACGTGCGGAAATGCATCAATTTCTGCAGGCAGGTCAGCGTTCCCGTGCTGGGGGTTGTGGAAAATATGAGCGGTCTTGTCTGCCCTCATTGCCACAAGCTGATCAACGTGTTCAAGACAGGGGGCGGAAAAAAGATGGCCGGCGAGATGGGCGTCCCCTTCCTGGGGAGCATCCCCATTGAGCCCCAGATTGTCGAGGCCTCCGACAGCGGCACGCCCTTTGTCTATCATTACGGCAAGAGCGAAGCGGCCAAGGCGTTCAAGAAGGTAATCGAACCCCTCCTGGCAATGAACGACAGGCCGAGATCCGAAGCACAAACCGCTACAACCAGAAATGAGGAGGAAAAAGGCATGCAAAGAATAGCCATACCGGTCGTGGAGGGGCATCTGTCCGCCCACTTCGGCCACTGTGAGGAATTCGCGATCTTTGACGTTGATCTCGAGAAGAAAAAGATCGTCAGTCGGGAGACGGCCCCCGCCCCTCCCCATGAACCGGGACTGCTCCCCCGCTGGCTTGGAGAAAAGGGAGTAAACGTCATCGTAGCGGGAGGCATGGGAAGCCGTGCTCAGCAACTCTTCGCCGAGAGCGGTATCAGCGTATCCATCGGAGCGCCGGCCGATGACCCCGAGAAAATCGTTCTATCGTATATGAACAACGCCCTTGAACTGGGAGACAACACCTGCGACCACTGAGACGATCCATGAAAACCGACAGAGCGATTGAAGAAATCATGATGGGAATGGTCCGTGAAAAGGCCATGGAAATCTATTCTGAGGCGCTGATAGAGCACGGCGTCAATCCGCGCAACTACGGCTCCATGGAAAACCCCGACGGATACGCGAAGGTAACCGGCCCCTGCGGGGACACGGTCGAGATGTTCGTCCGGATGCGAAACGGAACGGTTGAAAAGGCGACGTTCAACACCGACGGCTGCATGTTCAGTATCGCCGCCTGCTCAGCCGCGGCCGAGATGGCGGAGGGGAAGACACTTGCGGGGTGCATCGGCATCAACCAGAGCGCTATCCTAGACCACCTGGAGAAGATGCCGGCCGACCACGAGCACTGCGCCTTGCTGGCCGCCATGACCATCCAGAAGGCCCTGAGGCAGTGTATTGAGGATACCGGGAAGATTCAATAAACCCGGAGATATCCACTACCGGTGGAGGCAAAAACGGGGAAAGGAGTGGACTCATGGCAAAGATCACAGAGGTCGATAAGGTTGAAATTATTACCCTCCAGGACAACTACATTGACATTACTGTCCAGGACAACAACACGGTAATCTCGCGCCCCAGCACTATCAGGGACGGCGAGGTGCGAAATTCCATCCTGGCCGAGCATGGTTTTTCGGCCATCATAAGAACCACGGTGAACGGCACGACACGAACCATGCTTTTTGATTTCGGCTTTTCCCCGATCGGAGCCGCCTTTAACGTGAGGGCCCTCGACATCCCCATGGAAGAGGTGGAGGTCATGGCCCTCTCGCACGGTCACAGCGACCATACCGGGGGAATCGACGAACTGACCCGCATGATCGGCAGGCCCGGGATCGGGCTCGTCCTTCACCCCACCGCCTTCACCAATCCCCGTTATATAAAGGTCTCCAAGAATTTTAAACGGAGATTTCCAAAACTGACCAGGAAATCGCTGGAGGCAAAAGGAATCACCGTCATCGAAACAACAGCCCCCTACCCGCTTCTGGATGGTCAGATCCTCTTTCTGGGAGAGGTAGAACGAACAACACCCTTCGAAAAGGGCCTGCCCACCGCCTTTCGGGAAAACAAGAACGGCGAAGAGGAATGGGATCCCATGGAGGACGACACGGGCGTCGCCATGCATGTGAAGGGGAAAGGACTGGTCGTTCTTTCGGGGTGCGCTCATTCGGGGATCGTCAACACCGTGACCCACGCCAGGAAGGTCGCGGGGGTGGAGAAGGTCCACGCCATCATGGGCGGATTCCACCTGGGAGGGCCTCTCTTCGAATCGATCGTGGAACCCACAACGGAGGGACTCAGGGCATTCTCCCCCGACTATGTTATCCCCTGCCACTGCACGGGGAGAAAGGCGATCATGCACATTGAAAAAGAAATGCCCGATCAGTTCATCCTGAACATGAGCGGCACTACGCTCACCTTCTCCGCCTGATGGGGCAGGAAGAGAGGAACGCGATGAAAAAGATAGGGATCATTATCTGTGATCGGTACCGCCGCTGCGCGGGGGGAAAGTGTCTGCGGGCGATGAAAAACCGGGAGGGAGCCTCCCGTCAATAAACCCCGCTGCAGGATCAATCGATTTACTCGCAGTGTTTCATAATTAAAAACAGATTGAAGTATCCGCCGGTATTTCTTTCGTTTGAGTCAAAGTGATTTCGGTAAAGCACCGCACCCACACCGCCGCATCTGGGTTCGTCGCAGGTGGTAATTTCCATCAGATGGAAACAGAATACATCCGGCGCTTTCAGATACTTTGTCCCGACGATACTGACATGTCCATGAATCCCATCATCTTTCTGATAGCCCTCTATTACCACGGGGAAACGGTCGCTATCGACACTTGCCAATGCTTTCATCGTAACCACTCCCCCCGGTTTGACGTACGACCCCCTGATGATAATATCCACTTCCCCCGATCCGTTGCCCTCCCAGCAGCCGCTCTCTCTTTTCTTCGAGAGCCGGATTATGGGGTTCGATGAAATCATTTTAACTGGCGCATCGATTTTCAGTTCCCCATGATGAATAGTTCCGTTAATCTCGGCTGTAAATTCAATCATGGACAGTGTTGGGCAATCGATTGCATCAATGAGGTAGAAGCACTCAACGCTTTGCCCGGCTTGGATTTCCGGGGTACTGCATCTGATATCCTCTATATCCTGGTCGATCCCCACCAGAAACTTCGATTTTGCTGATATCTTTTCGATTTTTACCGGGAAAGAGCCCCTGTTTTGAATTTGAAATTGCTGGTGTTGACGTCTGTCCGGTATGATCGGGCTGAAAAGAAAGGCTATATCGAGGCCGGTGTCTATCTTTGCACTGCCGCCCGATACCCGTTGAGGCGGGGCAGGCTTCCCGGAAGCTGTTACCGCCTGCATGCCGCCGACATAGGGAGAAATGGCGGGCACGGGATAGGCCTGAGAGGTCACGATTGTATTTTCGACCTGATGGTAAACCTGGAACAACACCTCTGAGGCTTTGGCATTTTTTTCAAAGGGGCGCGTTAAATGGTGAGTTTTCCCGGCATTTCCGGCCGGAAGAGAGATGTCTTCACTCGAAAAAAGCGCTTCGCCGTCCCTGTTCTGGAATACGGCTCTCACCAGATATGCGTTTGCCGGAATCGACTGACTGATTTTTAGATCAACGGTCCAGACACCATGAGCATCCCCTGCGTCCTGAGTCGTTTTGAAATTCGTAAATGTAAAATCCACGGCACGATGTTGCGCCGGTATCATCGTCTTGGGATCAACCTTCAAATTCTTCAGCTGATCGAACGGACCCGCCACAGCGCTGATTACAGTGATACCCATACAAAAGAAAACTATCAAAATCGATGCCCAGGCTCTTTTCACTGTAAGCTCCTTTCCTCTTCAATAAGATCTGCCCCACGTCTTAACGTACGCTGCATCCTGAAACATGCAGGCTTAAACTTTCTTTAAATTCTAGAAGTTAGAAGGTTATGTCAAATAATTCAGTTCCGTTACGTGTATCATGGATTGCCTTTTTGCGGCAGCCATGAAAGAATGAGCGCGGTGATTGGGAAGCATCCGAGGAAAAGTGTAGAGAGGAACTTCCTTTTTTCGGGTTTGAGTATATACGGCGGGGGATGGTGTGTGTCAAGACGATTTTGATAAAACTGTCCACCCGACATCTCCAGAGATTTCAAACGGGTGTCTTTGAAACTGACCAGGGAATCGTCGGAGGCAGGAAAGAGAGGAACACGATGAAAAAGATAGGGATCATTATCTGTGATCGGTACCGCCGCTGCGCGGGGGGAAAGTGTCTGCGGGCGATGAAAAACCGGGAGGGAGCATTCAGCATATACACGGACACCGAGGTTGAACTGGTTGGTTTTACGACGTGCGACGGCTGCCCCGGCGGTAATATAGAATACGCGGGAGAGGAAATGGTCAAAAACGGGGCAGAGGCAATTCACCTGGCCACCGGTCTGGTCGTCGGGTACCCGCCATGCCCCTACATAGAGACATTCAAGGCCTTTCTTGAAAAACGCTACGGCGTGGAGGTCGTGGTGGGGACACACCCCATACCGGCAAAGTATCTCGCCATGCACACCCATCTCGGGACATGGGAGGCCCCCGCCTGGAAGCCTCTCATCGAGCCCACCATGGCGGATGAGGCGACCCGCGCGCGTTACGATTGAACCATGACGAGATCAGCACTCTCGCTTTACGCATCAGGGCGGAAACACACTGATACGGCTGCTGTTTCCACCAGCCGCCTCCAGCACGCGGCGGAGAAGAAAAACGATAACCGCGCCATAACCGACATGCCCGATCAAAGTGCAGAGTCTGTTTCCAAAGCAATGAATCCTCCTTCTCATTACCAACAGCACGAGAATCCGAGTCCATGCCTATTCATTTTTTTTAAAACGCACTTGACAACCATTCATAATTAGAATATCTTCCAAATAAGAATAAAACCTATTTAAGAAAAGATCTCCTTATGGGGCCGGACACTCAAACGCAGGATCTTCAGAACCGGATGAATCATGTAAGGAATGTGCTGCGTGAAAGCGGCCTGAAGCTGACCCATCAACGCCTGGAAATTTTAAATGAGGTGTGTAAAGCAGACGATCATCCCGATGCAGAGACAATTTACCGGTCCGTCCGCGAGAGGATGCCCACTGTTTCGTTGGATACTGTTTACCGGACGCTCTGGCTCCTCCTTGATCTGGGACTGATTAATGCCTTGGGACCATCCCGCGAGCGGGTCCGCTTTGACGCAAACACCGAAGTCCATCATCACTTTGTCTGCAGGAAGTGCGGGGTGATCCACGATTTCACCAGTCCGGAGTTGGATGGCGTACAGATTCCGGAGGCTATCCGCGACCTCGGCCAGGGAGAAAAGATGCATATTGAAGTCCGGGGGCTGTGCCGTGACTGCCTGAAAGATAAGGCCAGCGATTGTTAGACCGGGAGAGGCAAACAGAAAGCACGGATCAATGATGCCATGCGAGGTCGTCGGGACCATGTCGGCCCCGAATGAATAAAGAGCGCGTGTCATCGCCAAGATGGCACGCTGAACCAAGGCGACGCTTTATCAATAAAGGATTAAACGCGAGAAAGGAGGTAGTGTCTATGCCAAAGGAAATGAAAGTAGGATGCGCCCGTCCGACGGGAGGACCGGTCGGAGAGGCCGTCAGTGAAGAAAAAACCCAACAACAAACCGTTCAGGAGGAGGTGAAACACATGATACAGGTAGGAAAGAAGGCCCCGGACTTTGTCGCTCCGGCATATCACAAGGGATCGTTCGTCAATGTGCAGCTCTCGGAGTATCTCGGCAAGTGGGTTCTCCTCTGTTTCTACCCTGGTGATTTCACCTTCGTCTGAGCGACAGAAATTTCAGCAGTTGCTGAAAAACATCCTGAATTCAAGAAGCTGGGCGTTGAGATTCTCTCCATGAGCATCGACAGCGTCTTCGTTCACAAGATGTGGAACGACAATGAACTCTCAAAGATGGTGAAAGGAGGCGTCCCTTTCCCCATGCTGTCAGACGGCGGCGGCAGGGTCGGCAAGATCTTCGGGATCTACGATGAGGACGCGGGAGTCGAGACACGGGGACGGTTTATCATCGACCCGGACGGAATCGTCCAAGGGTTCGAGGTCCTGACGCCTCCCGTAGGGAGAAACGTCAATGAAAGCATCCGGCAGGTCCAGGCTTTCCAGCATGTCAGGAAAACAAAGGGGGCGGAGGCAACACCGTCCGGCTGGAGACCGGGAAAGAAGACACTGAAACCGGGGCCGGATCTGGTCGGAAACGTCTGGAAGAAATGGAAGACGGAGATGGCCTTCGACTAGGCAAGGATACATCACAGCGTAACAGTTTCCGGAAGAGCATCTGAACCTGAACAACGGGGGAATTACCGTATTCGGGAGGATGCTCTTCCTTTTTCATCTTCCGAAATGATCCCGTTAATATCAGCTAGTACGCTTTCCATATTGAAACCAAACCGCTGGGCCGCATCACGGACTGACAGAAACAACCCCTGGCAGCAAATGCACGTCCCCGTTTCCGCCTCAAGACGTTTGAACACCTTTTCCGTTTGACGATGGGCACTGATGATATCGATAATCGCCGTTTCAGGGGTTACGATCCTTCGATTCTCCCCGTCCAGCACATCGCGCAGCGCCTGCGGTATGTGCCTGATAATTTCGATGATCTGTGTCGCAGGTGTGGGACAGGCGTAATGACCGGCAACCCGGTTGACCCGCATGGCGGCCAAAGTCGCTTTTTCTAACGGCATTCCCCCATCGATGAGGACAGAGACAATCCCCGTCAACGTATCGCCGGTTCCGCCAATGGCTTCCATGGCCTCGGCAGCTGGCTCACTGACCGTCCCAATGATCCCTTGCGCATTGGCCAGGTAGTCTGTCTCTCCCTTAACGAGAAGATACCGGGCCGCGTTCCCATGGGTATAGGCCCGGGAAATCAGATCGGGGACCCGGTTTTCTTCGTGGAGAATAAATCCTCTGGTATAAAACGGGTGTGGCGCCTCTTCATCGGCGAGAAAGGCGAGCTCGCCCGCGTCGGGGGTAAAAAGATCATAGAGAGACGCCGCCCCGCTCATTTTAGCTGCGTACATAGAGCCCGCGTCCGCTATCAGGGTGGGTTTCGGAGAGGAATTGCCAAGAACCGCCTGCAGTCGTTTGTGCCAGTGGACGATGGGCTGGAGATAGTGAAAAGTCATCGTTTCAAAACGCGTGCGCGGCAACACATCTGTCAGGTGGGCATAGAGACGGCGGCTCCCCTTCCCCGTCCCCGTGTCCCCCACAAGGTACGCGAACAGAGACCAGCCAAGCGCATCAGCCGTCACGGCGGCGGCTGCAAGGAGGGCGGGTGTGCCTCTGTTGACATCGAGCAGCGTTTTCGCGATCTGAAGTTTTTCATCCACCCACCGGACATCACCTTCCAGAAGGGGAAAATCGTTCGAGGGAACCGTGCCCGCTACGCAGAGCATTGGCGTTGAACCTCCTCGTAGGCGAGTTGAAGCGCGTATCCGCAGAGTGTGTGACCGATGTCGCGGGGACTCGGCGCGGTTTCAATGGTGCGCCCTATCATGGAGGCGGCGAGATAGGGCACATCGGGACAACCGCCTCCCGATATATTGACAATCGTACGGGCAGTCTTATCCACCGTCAGTTTCATGTTGGCCGCTCGAACCATGAGATATTGTCCGAAATCCTTGATCTGAAAAATGTCGACGGGCTGCAGCAGAGGGCTCGTAACAGGCACAACCTGTAACGGCGGGACTCCCTCCTTCCTGAGAACATTCACGATCTGCAGCTCTTCTATCAAAGGGAATTCGATGACGAGATCACATCCCCGGCGAACCTCCGGGGGAGGTCCCATAACGTGGACATCCCAGCCCTTTTGTTTTAAGGCCCTTTCCGCCTGGATGACCTCGCTGGTGTTTTCAAACACCAGGATGCCCCGGTCCGCCTGATCGGTCGGATGGCGAGGTTCGCTTTTCTTACCGGTTCGTTTCAAAAAATTGAACGCGGACACGGGCATCATCCTTTCTTGATCGTAATGTGATATCCGGAAGCCTTCTCGGTGATGGCGGCAACGTTCCATCCTTTATTCTCTGCGGCCCGGGAAACATTTTCCTTTGAAGCGTCGCTGTCAACCAGAACGATAATTTCATCCGCCCCGCCGGTCTTGATTTCGTCAAGCGTCATGAGGACCGGCTGGGGACAGGATAGTCCGCGCGCGTCTACTGTTTTCGACATGGTTTATTCCTCCCTTTCATGCAATTCTTTTTCTCATGGTAAATCCGATGAACAGGCACACCGCAATGCCGACAATCACGGCAGGGATGCCGTAAGGGCCGACACCGGCAGGCGAACTGGCGAGGCCAAAATTATGGGCGATCCCGGCGCCGACGATCATGCCCATGACAAAGATCGCTGCGTCACCATCGCCTTCGCCGGAAAGGAAGAGCTGGCGTCCGGGACATCCGCCGGCAAGACAGAACGCCAGACCCGACAGCGCCATTCCCGCAAAATTCCACAGGTGCATCGTGTGAGAGACAGGCTGTCCCGCGAATCCCGCCTTGAACTGACCGAGGATAAAATTGGCTATGAATGCGGTGACAATCAGAGCGATGAATCCCGACAGGAGATGCGACTGACGGAAGAGAACAAAATCCCGGATGGCTCCCATGGTGCAGAAGCGGCTCCGCTGTGCGAGAAAGCCGATAAAAAGCCCCACCATGAGAGAGACCGCCAGGGGGGCGTGCATGGAACCGGGACCTTTGAGGCTGTAAAAAAGAACCCCGCTTTTCTCCTTCCCCTCGATCTGGGGAAAAACCAGCATGAGCAAAAACAGCCCCACCATGAACAGGGGGAGCATCCATCCCGCGGCAGGCTGCGTCTGCTGCGTTCGCCCCAGATTGTATCCACCTTTCAGGAACAGGGTCCCGATCCAGACGCCGAAGATAAGACCCAGGAGACCGAGAATGGCGTTCCCGTCGCCGCCGGCCAGCCGCAGTGCGGCACGCCAGGGGCACCCCAGGAACACAAGTGCTCCGATCATGGCGAAGACGCCGAGGAAAAACCGGACGATCGGCGCCGAACCCAGGCGGGGGCGAAATTCCTTGAACAGATACGCTGCGATCAACGACCCGACGACGAAACCGATGATTTCGGGGCGGATGTACTGCACCACCGCGGCCCGGTGCAGACCGAGGGCGCCGGCAATATCCCTCTCGAAACAGGCGACGCAGATACCCATATTGCCGGGATTCCCCAGTTTCTGTAAGAGCGGCGCGAGAATCCCGATGATGACCCCGACGCCGATGATACCCCACCGCCCCGCGAAGATGTTTTTCATACCCTTCATTGAGCTCCTCCTCAGATTGATTTCCACAACATCCCTGAATCTGCCACGATGGACAGATGGGCAGAGTGCAACCGTAATACCGAAATCCAGCTACCAGCAAACCCAGAGATCCATCCGCAGTGCCATATAGAAAGGGGCAGCTGGATTTCGTGCGTCGATTTATACGCAGAAAATAAGCATACGTCAAATTCAAATAAAGAATAAAGAACTCGGGATAATCAATATATTCTATGGCGATAGTTTCCATGCATAAAATTTCTTAACTGTGGATTGAACCGTTACCGGAAGAGAAAGCAAGAATATCATCATTAATAAACTGCCACGCGGTGAGTTGCCTGGGTATCAACAACTTATAATCAGTACATTCCTCGCAGCAAGCTCCAGGGAATTAAACCCAAAAGAGAAGAATAATTCCTATGTTCAAGAGTTCGACACGCAGACAGCGATACGGAAAGGCTGGCTCGAAAAAGCGAGCGAAACCGTCTCAAGAAGAAAATCAGATGGCCGGTTCAAATAGAAATAGCGGAAAAAAGAACCTTTTATATTTCGATCAGTTCCATGGGGTCCATACAAATAGAATCATACTGCGTATTACGATCATACCGGTGTTGAGGGGAGATTTTTTAGAATTCTCGCACCACGGGATATTTGCTGATCAAATATTCTCTTGTGCATCCTGACGCGGGTGTAGTATTTTCTTGGCAGCGGACTGTTTCGTTTTGCCATCAGTGACGTTCTGCCTTTTTCGATTCAGGGGGAAACAGTATGCGGCTCCTTCTCGTTGAAGATGACATCAAAATAGCCTCCTTCATTATCAAGGGTTTTGAAGCGGCCGGGTATGCCGTCGACCACGCTGCGGACGGTGAGGAGGGTCTCCATCTGGCGCTATCGGAACCCTATGATGCCGCCATTATCGATGTCATGCTTCCAAAGCTGGACGGTCTTGCCCTGATAGAGAAGATGAGGGCCGCGCGGGTAGCAACCCCCGTCATCGTGCTGAGCGCCAGGAATTCCGTAGACGATCGGGTCAAAGGGCTCCAGAAGGGGAGCGACGATTACCTTACCAAACCGTTCGCCTTCTCCGAACTGCTCGCCCGCGTCCAGGCTCTTATCAGGAGAGCCAACGGAGGGACAGAGCCGACGCGACTCATCTTCAGTAATCTCTCCATGGATCTGATTACGAGAGAGGTCGAACGGGGCGGACGGAAGATAGAACTCCAGCCCCTTGAATTTTCCCTCCTCGAGTATCTTATGCGTAATGCCGAACGGGTCGTTTCAAAGACCATGATTATGGAGCACGTGTGGGATTACAACTTCGATCCCATGACTAATGTGGTGGAGGCCCGTGTCAGCCGTCTGCGGGACAAGATAGACAGAAGCTTCCCTGAAAAACTGATTCATACCATACGAGGGGTAGGTTATGTCCTTAAAAAGATTGATTGATCTGCGCCGAACCCTCGCCTTCCGGCTGACCCTCTGGTATACGGGTATTTTTACCCTGATCGCCTTCCTGGCAATCTTCCTGTTCTACGCCCTCGCCGCAAACATCATTCAGCGCCAGACCGACGAAGACCTCCGAAATCAGATGCGGAAATTTTCATCACTCATAGCTTCGCAGGGGGTTAATGCGGGTCAGCGTTTCGCCATCATTGAATCCCAGGCGGGAGGGATCAAAAAGGTCTTCTTCCGTTTCCTTCACAGCAACGGGCAGGTCTTTTCATCATCAAACATGGAGTACTGGCAGGACATCGGAATCAACTCCGATATACTGAAGCAAGTGATCAGAGGAGATGCTCCGCTCTTCGAAACGATCACCCTCCCGAAGCGGGGTCATGAAATACGGGTCCTGTACGGACTCACGGGGTCGGGGGTCATTCTCCAGGTAGGCCAGTCAATGGAGGAATACGGAAGGACCCTCTCCGTATTCAGAAGAATATTTATCGGGACATTGACCCTCCTAATGGTCCTCGCAGCCCTGGTGGGATGGTTCATGGCCCGGCACGCCCTCTCCGGCGTCGATACGGTGACGAGAACGGCTCGGATGATATCGAGAGATGCTCTGGATACGCGGGTTCCCGTCAAACCGCGGGGGGACGAGATAGATGAGCTGGCGAGCACTTTCAACGAAATGCTCGATCGTATTGAGAAGCTGGTTGCCGGCATGAAAGAGATGAGCGACAGCATCGCCCACGACCTGAAAACCCCGCTCACCAGAATCCGGGGCATCGCTGAAATCACCCTTACGACGAAACCCTGTCAGGCGGAATACGAGACCATGACGGCAAGCATCATCGAGGAGTGCGACCTCCTCCTTGACATGATCAGCACCATGCTTGTCATTTCGCGCTTTGAGGCAGGCGTGGGCAATCTTCAGAAGAAGCAGATTGATCTCGCCGGGATTGTGAAGGGTGCCTGTGACATCTTCCGCCCTCTCGCGGAGGACAAAAAGATCTCCATCGATTGCCGCACGCCTGAATCTCTGATCTACGCCGGTGACGCGGGCATGCTCCAGCGGCTGCTTTCGAATCTCCTCGATAACGCCATCAAGTACACTCCTCCGGAGGGGCAGGTAGGCATTCTCCTGGAAAAGCAAAAAGACGCCCCGGCGGTCCTGACGGTCAGCGACACGGGAACGGGGATCGAAGCAAAGGAGATGACGCATATCTTCGAACGCTTTTACCGGGGTGACAAAAGCAGATCCACCGAAGGCACCGGCCTTGGTCTGAGTCTCGCCCGAGCCATAGCCCGGGCCCACGGCGGCGACATAACCGTGGAAAGCAAACCCGGGAAAGGCAGCATTTTTACCGTTACGCTCTAGCCCACCACTTATTATCGGCTTCCCCAACATGACAAATTGGTAATCTTCCCGTCATCTTGTTGTTAACTTTTCTGTGTATCGTAAGCCCCGAAGAGAAATGAAATCTTTCATCCAGATTCAGGCAACACTCACAGGGAGGTAACAATATGAGATCGATAAGAAAAACCATATTTATCGCAGCAGTCATTTTTTCAGTGGGGATTTTTGCCGCCGCTGTCACGCCTGCTTCCGCTGCGCCCCAGGGTCCGGGGAGTTACCTGGTCCCGGCCAATTTCAGCACACTCGCGGAGCAGGTGAAGAGCGGCGTGGTAAATATCCGCGTCGAAAAGACCGTACAGGGAAGAGGAGAAATGTCGCCCTTTTTCGGAAGAGAGCCCTTCGGGGGAAGAAGTCCCTTTGAAGATTTCTTCGGTCAGCTTCCCCGCGGAGACAAGGGGCCGGCCCCCAAACAGCGCGGCACCGGTTCGGGGTTTATCATAGACCGAGGCGGTTATATTGTGACGAATAATCATGTCATTGAAGGAGCTGACGCCATAGTCGTCACATTGAGCAACAAAAAGGAATACAAAGCGGAGCTGATCGGCAGGGATCCCAAGACAGATCTGGCCCTGCTGAAGATAGATTATTCAGGCGATCTCACACCGCTTCCCATGGGTGATTCCGGCGCACTCTCGGTAGGCGAGTGGGTTGTCGCGATCGGCAGTCCCTTCGGACTGGAGCAGACCGTGACCGCCGGGATCGTCAGCGCGAAGGGGCGCGTCATCGGCGCGGGCCCCTATGATGATTTCATCCAGACGGACGCCTCGATCAACCCCGGAAACAGCGGAGGGCCTCTCATCAACATGAAAGGCGAGGTAATCGGGATTAATACGGCAATCGTCGCCGGCGGGCAGGGAATTGGATTCGCCATCCCCATCAATCTCGCACAGGGAATTGTTGAACAGTTAAAAAACAACGGAGAGGTCACACGGGCCTGGCTGGGAGTGGGCATCCAGGATCTCACGGAAGAGCTGGGAGTCTATTACGGCATTGCGGACAGGAAGGGCGTGCTCGTCACGGAGGTCTACGAGAACAGTCCCGCCCGGAAGGGGGGCATCATGGTCGAAGATGTGATTGTCGCCGTTGACGGAACACCTGTCGACTCAGGCCGCGTTCTCTCCGCAATGATCGCGAATCTTCCCGTCGGAAAACGGACCCGGATAACCGTCCTCAGAAACGGCGAGAAGAAAGATTTCTCCGTTGAAATGGCCAAACGGACCGATGAGGAGGTTGTCGCTCAGAAGTCGATGCACGAAAGCGATGCTCTGGGGATCAAAGCCGCCCCCCTGTCCCCGGAGATCGCGAATCGCTTTGGTTACCGCGAAGACATGCAGGGTATCGCCGTCATGGATGTAAAACCGGGGAGCAAGGCCGAAACCGCCGGCGTGCGCCAGGGCGATATCGTGATATCGGTCAATCGCGTGAACGTCAAGACCGTTAGCGATTACCGTGAAGAAGTGAAAAAGGTGAAGGAGGGGGACGAGGTTCAGCTTCTGCTCCGCCGGGGGAGGGCCGGATTTATTGCCCTGACCATCGTAAAATAGGGTTCAAGAGCGGGCGGCCCTTGCATTCCAGAGGGCCGCCGCACTTAAGGATGCAAACCACTTTCTTGAATTCATCAGCACGGCTAATTTTTTAAAAACCCCACAAGCCGGTTGTTTATAACCTTCTCCGCGTCTGCAATAATCGTATCGATAACCTCTTTTACGCTCAGCACGTTGTCTATCAACCCCATACACTGCCCGGCAGTTACGATACCCTCATTTATATTTCCATGCTGAAGCATCGACTGCCCCGTGGTTCCGGCTATCAATGGCCTCAATTCCTCAATAGTTGCGCCCTTTCTCTCCATCTCCAGGGCTTTTTCAGAGCTCGGCGTTCGGATCACCCTTTCCGTATTTCGAAATGCTCTCAGCAGTAACAAGGTGTCTCTTTCCGTGAATTGTAATATCCATTCTTTAATGGTTGGATGTACGGGGGATTCTTTCGTCAACATAAAGCGAGTCCCCATATTAACACCATCTGCACCAAGAGCCAGTGCGGCGACAAGGCCTCTTGCGTCACAGAACCCGCCGGAACCGATGATAGGAATTTTTACAGCATTCGCGGTGGCCGGAATCAGAACAAGACCACCCACATCATCCTCACCCGGATGACCGGCACATTCATAACCATCGATACTGATAATATCGCACCCCAACGTTTCGGCCTTCCTGGCATGCCGTACGGTCGTACACTTATGTATAATCTTTACACCCGCTGCTTTTAATTTTCTTACAAATCGCTCCGGGTTATTCCCGGCGGTCTCCACTACGCTGACACCTTCTCCGATAATAGTATCAATGTAGTCATCGTAATCAATCTTCCGGAAGGTGGGCAACAGAGAGATATTGACGCCGAAGGGTTTCTTTGTCATGTGCCTCGTTTTTTTGATTTCGGCGGCAAGTTCTTTGCCGCTTGAAAAAGACAGGGCAGTCATAATCCCCAATCCTCCGGCATTTGAGACGGCGCTCGTCAGTTCAGCGCGGGAAATCCACATCATGCCCCCTTGTATGATGGGATATTGAATATCTAACAACTCAGTTACTTTTGTCTTGAACATGCATTCCTCCTGCAAAAAGTTGATTGTAACCGTTCATTGCATTTATTACTGATCAAGAATGGTCTGTCCACCAAAATCGGTGGCCGTTTTGCCACCGAAAAAAGTCACCTCAAGAGTGGATAATACTTGATTGTCAAAAGACCTTACGCGCACATAACCTTCGATAGGTAGACAAATAATGTTCCGGATGCGGGGAATCGCTACAGGAAATACTTGATAGCACGGTTGTACGCTTCAGTATGGAGTTATTCTCCCGACACTGCTTCCGTGCACTCTACCAGAAACTGACAGCCGACGGCCCCCCCTCCGCATAACGCCGCCCCCTGATACCTCTTGGCATCTCCCCGCGGAAAGGGATGAATCTCCAAGCCCTTACGGACGTGGCATCTTATAATTCAAGCTCCGCTTGTCCTGCATCTTCTTCCCCCTGCATCTCAACATATTTCCGAATAATCTTATCGTCAATAGTTTCATACAGTGACTGTATCAAAGCGCCCCCAGAAGATACAGCATATGGCTCTCACCCCCGCCCTTACGGACGGGGAACTCCCGCTAAATTAGAGGAAATTATCGGTTTTCAAAAAGATTGTGGCACATTCGTGAACAGCAGTAGCTGAGGAGGGATTATGGTTCGATCATCAAAAGTCCCGTTATTCGATATGAGCAAGGGAGCTCTTGTCTTTAAATACAAATGTCCCCCGCTTTACTGGTTTTGGTTTTCTGGTTTTATTGTTTTACTATCGAAATTGCTCTTTTACATTTGCGGTGAGGACCGCGCCGGTCAAGAACCACCAGTTTTACTCAGACGAGCCGAAAGCGGGTACCGCAGATCGTAACTGTGTTTTCTCCTACAAGCAAACCGCGCGTCTCGGCCCGTCTCATCACTTCGTCGTGGTTGATTACCGAGAGGTCAACAGTACTAAGGCCTTCACCACGGTCGTCGGAGATGGTCACAAAACGCAACTCCGCATCATCTAGATTAATTATTGGCTGGCCGTGGTGGTCGCTCAGAAGTGGTAAATCAAGGATTTGGCCCCAGCGAGCCGCTAAAGACAACGGATTATCTGCTTGTAACTCGGCTGCGCGCATTGCCAGTACTAGGCTGCTCGGTGCCATACCAATCCATTTGCCGCCGGCAGGATGCCATGCTCCACGGGGATCATCCTGATCACCCGAGCTCCAGTTGATCGACATAATCGCGCCGCCGGTGTGATGCGGGTGCAACTGAATGCCCTGATAATCACCGTAATCTCTCCCTCCAACAATGGGTATCCCCATTTTATCTACGCGGCGGCGTGCTTCAGCTAGCCACTCGACACTGGTCTGCATGATCACCATGTAGCCTCCATCGCCTTTACGTCGATCAAGATAGCGGCCAGCGGCAGTGCCATCCTTTACCGGCGCCACTACCTCCAGAAAACTGTTTCCTACCGGCATCAGCGCATTCTCGAGCCCCCAGCGACCAACATAGGGATCAACGTGACAAATGTTCAGGTCGAATACCGCCTCAAAGTCGGCGACGACCGGTCTTAGCTGTTTAGCTACCAGGCAGATCTGGCGCATTCTCAATATCATAGTCTTCTCCTGTTTGCATAAGCACTTAAAAACTTATGTCTTTGTGTACCTTAGATAACTCGAGGGTATAATAGTCGGAAATTCCGGGAGGAAATTCCGGGACAGCATACTTATCTATTGAGGAAATTCCGGGACAGCATACTTATCTATTGCATGAATGGATTATTGTATATCCGCACTTTTATAAAAATACAAACCCTCTCTTTCTGAGAAACGGGACTTTCGATGATCAGGCCAGGATCCTTTGGTTATTACTGCTCCTGTTCATTGACGCATAAAGCAGAAGCGTCTTCAATAAACTTTGCAGCTTGCTAACTTCATTATGGTACTTTGTCAAGGGATATTGCGGTAAGATTTTCAATCGGAGCGTCCGGAGTTTTCCTAAAACATCCGTTCGATCTCCCCGATCTTTTCCTCGAGCCGCTTGGGGGAGACGGGGCGGGTGGTCTTCATCTCGGGAGCGAAGACGGAGATTTTGTACTCCTCCACCAACCACCGGTACTCTTCCAGCGCTTGTTTCCTCTCCTCGGAAGGAGATACGATCTCTTCGCGGAGCCCCTCCAGCCTTTCGGTGAAAGGCCTGACCTTTTCGGCCTTGGCCGCGTCTTTTTCGAGGTGGGGAATCCCCCGCTCGGCGCGGACCGCGACGGCCTTCAGGTACCGTGGGATATTGGTCAGCCGCTCGCCGTCGTAGATCTCGACGAACCCTTCCGGGAGCAGCCGGTCGATATCCCCCCTGAGGGCGGCAATGAAGATTTGCTCAGCCCGGTTGGCCCGGCTGGCGGACTCCAGCCGCCGGAAGGTCTCGTCCGTTTCTCCCCGCGCCCTGAGCACCGGGATGATGCCTTGCAGAAGTTCCTGCGCCCGCGGGAAGAGGGCCTGACGTGCCGTCTTCGCGTATTCGTCGAAGGCCTCCTTTGTCCGGATGTTCTGCTCCAGGAGGGATCTGACGATTTTTTGATAGAGCGCCTGCTCGATCGCTTTGACGCCCCCGCTGGCGCGGGCCGCGGCGTGGACCTCCTTCGGGAGAGTCAGGCTTTTCGTTAAAAAGTTCATGTCCTTTTTCAGGGTGAGTCCGTACAGCGCGGCGACTCCCTGCCGGTGGGCGATGTCCGCCCGTTCCCGGTCGCTGAAAAGGCGAATAGCGACGCTTCCGTCCTCTCCCCGCTCCAGTGCCGGGTACGCCGATCCACCCCCTTTCAGAGGGATCTCTTCGGGGAGGCTGCCGAAGTTCCACGCGGTGATCCTTTCCCGCTCCCACCGTTTCTTGGCCGCCTTCAGGACGTACGATTCCTCACCGGAAGGAATCTCCCCGCGCAATTCGTCGATGTCGCGGGCGGAGCGGATCTCCTCCCCCTTTTCGTTCACGATGGCGAAGCGCATCTTCAGGTAATCGGGGAGACTGTCCGCCGGCCACGCCGAAGCCGGGATGCTGACATTGAATGTTTCGTGGATCATCCCCGCCAGAGAGGTGACGAGGGGAACCGCATCATCATGTCGCATGCCCTGCAGTATCGTATCGACCGTCTGCGGAATGGGGATCAGCTTCCGGCGATACTCCTTGGGGAGACCCTTGAGGAGGTGGATCACTTTGTCTTTCAGGAGGGCAGGAATCTGCCGGTCCGCCGTTTCCAGGGGAAGATGAGCAGCCGCCCCGGAAGGGATGCGGATGGTGACCCCGTCATCTTCCGCGCCGGGTGCGAACCGGTACGCACAGGACAGGACCCTGGTTCCCAAAGTGATCTCGTCGGGATATTGAGCAATCTCCTCCTCGGGGCAGGAAGCCATGATTTCTTTCCTGGTCATCCGGAGAAAATCGTCACCACCTTTATCTTTGATGAGCTTCTTCAGGGTCTGGATGTTGTAGGCGATCCCGATCCGCTCCTCGTAGAACCGGGCAAGGATATCTTCACTCACCAGGATGTCCCGCCGGCGGATCTTATCCTCCATCCCGGCCACTTCATCCATCAGGGCCAGGTTATGGGCCAGGAAGGGGGGCGGGTTCCTGACATCCCCCTCCACGAGGGCACTCCGGATGAAAACCTTCGTGGCTTGGGCGGGATCGATGCGGCCGTATGAGACGGGCCGCCCCGGGATGATGATCAGGCCGTGAAGGGTGACCTGCTCGGTTGCCACCACCTCGCCCCGGTTCTTCTCCCAGTGCGGTTCCAGGTAAGCGCGGCGGCAGAGATCGCCCGCCACCTCCTCCAGCCATTCGGGCTGTATGACGGCGCTCATCCGGGCGAAGAGCCGGGATGTCTCCACCAGTTCCGCCGAGACGATCCAGTCCCCCCCGCGGTTGAAAAGCCCTGATCCGGGAAAGAGCATCGCTTCCTTCCCCTTCGCCATCCGGTAGAGGTTCTTCTCTTTTCTGATCCCGATGCTCGACAGGTACCCCCCCAAAATGGCCTTGTGGATACCCGCGTAGAGGGCCTCCCCCTGGAGCCGGTGTGTCCCCTTCTCATAACCGGCCTCTTTGAGGATATCGCCTATCTGATCGCGGACATCCCGCCATTCCCGCATCCGCCGGTACGAGAGGAAATGCTCTTTGCAGAAGCGGCGCATCCGGTTTTGCGTCTTTTCCTCCTTGAGGACCTCGTGGTACCGGTTCCAGATGTTGAGGAGGGTGATGAAGTCGGAGGCCGGGTTTATAAAGGGCTTGTGCGCCTGGTCGGCGGCCTGCTCCTTTTCCAGGGGTCGATCCCGGGGGTCCTGAACGGAAAGCGCGGCGGCGATGACGATGATCTCTTCCCCGCACCCCCCTTTCCCGGCGTCTAGGATCATTCGCGCGATCCGGGGATCGAGGGGGAGGCGCGCCATCTCGCATCCTCTCCGTGTCAGGATGGTTTTCTTTTCCTCTGTCTCTATGGCGCCCAACTCTCGGAGGAGGTTGAGACCGTCACGGATGGCATTGGGGGATGGCGGATCAATAAAGGGAAAGGAGGCGATGTCGCCGACCTTCAAAGCGACCATCCGGAGGATCACCTCGGCCAGGTTGGAGCGGCGGATCTCCGGCGGGGTGAAGAAGGGACGGCTCTCATAATCCTCCTCTGCGTAGAGGCGGACGCAGATCCCGTCCTGCACCCGTCCGCACCGCCCTGCCCTCTGGATGGCGCTGCTCTTCGATATAGTTTTAATGGGGAGCCTGCTGGTCCGCGTTCCGGGGCTGTATTCGGATATCCGCGCCAGACCGGTATCGACGACGTAGCGAATCCCCGGGATGGTGATGGATGTCTCGGCCACGTTGGTGGCAACGACGGTCTTCCGTGTGCGCGTCCGCGCAAAGACACGCTGTTGCTGGGAGGAGGATAGCCGTCCGAAAAGAGGCAGAACGGTGGCGTTGGTGCGGGACCGTCCCGTGAGGATGTCGCAGGTGTCCACGATGTCCTGCTGTGTGGGCATGAAGACGAGGACATCTCCGGGGCCTTCCCTTTCGAGTTCACCAACCGCCTCGACCGCAGCTTCGATGTACGATGCCTCCTCGTTTTCCGTCTGACCGGCGGGCCGCCATCTGACCTCCACCGGGTACATCCGCCCGGACACCTCGATGATGGGGGCGTTGTCGAAGGCCTTCGAGAATGTCTGGGGGTCGATGGTCGCCGAGGTGATGATCACCTTCAGGTCATCTCTCCGGGCCAGGAGGTTTTTGAGAATCCCGAGGAGAAAATCGATATTCGTGCTCCGTTCGTGCGCTTCGTCGATGATCAGGGTGTCGTAGGCGTTGAGGAAGCGGTCAGACTGGGTCTCCATGAGGAGAACGCCGTCGGTCATCACCTTGATATGGATATCCCGGTTCGTGACATCCTGGAAACGGATCTTGTAGCCGACGGAGCGGCCCATCGGCTCCTTCAGCTCGTAAGCGATCCTCTGTGCAACGGTGACGGCGGCGATCCTCCGGGGTTGGGTGCATCCCACAAAGCCTTCCACACCGCGTCCCGCTTCCAGGCACATCTTCGGGATCTGCGTGGTCTTCCCGGAGCCGGTCTCGCCGGTGATGACGATAACCTGGTTGTCGCGGATGGCCGCCACGATTTCATCCTTTTTCTCCGTGATGGGGAGAGAAGCGGGATAGGTTATCTCTGGAAGGTGTGCACGGCGGGCATCCCGTTTCCGTATCGAGACACGCACCTTCGCATTAAGGCGGCGGAGCCGTGACAGAGCATCGTGGCTGACGCGATCTTTTTGGAGGATCCGATCTATGCGGCGTAGTTCTTCGGCGATGAGACGCCGGTCGGGGGCCAGAGCACTCTCCATCCGGGAGCGAATGTGTTTCTGCAGAGATCGTATGTCAGTCGCCGGCGTTTTCATAGTGCGCATGATATACAGGATTATCGTGATCTGAAAAAGGAGAAATCTGCGGCGTCAGCATGTGACAGGGACGGTTTCAAAAACATGATTCCTCACGGTAATACGGAGAGGGCTGAACGCTGACTCATTGAAAACCGCCTTTGATCAACTCGGCAAGACCCTCGGGATCGTTCTTTTCGATCGTCTCTTTCAGAAGCGAGAGGCTTCGCTCGTAGATCGCAATGATGCGCCCGATGTCGGGATTGCCGGTGATGATATCGGCGTAGAGCCGGGGGTTCGTTGCGCACACCTTCTCGATGATGGCCAGTTTCGTATTGAAGATGGGGGTGGAGAACCTCTTCAACTCGGCGGGATCGATACCGGTCTCGCGCAGAGCCAGTCCCATGACGATGGTGTCCAGATGATTCAGAGCCTGAATGACGGACATCATCTCGTCGTGTTTTTCGGGCGTTGTTTCAAAGACATGGGCTCCCCCCTTCCTGAAGACATTCTCCGGCCAGCCCTTCCACCGGTTGATCTTGGCGGGACAGAGAACGATATTGAGTCCCTCCATGGACTGAACATCCGGGCCGAACAGGGGGTGGCACCCCATCACCTCCGAGCGGGAGTGCGCGAGCATCGCCCTGACCGGCTCGCCCTTCAGCGAAGTAAAATCCATCAGGAGGGCATCCTCCTTCATCAGCGGGCCGATCTCATGTATAACCGCCATGGTGGCGTTGATCGGAACGCTGACAATGACCACGCCGCAGATCCGGGCCATGTCGTCCAGGCTCATGCCGGTCCTTCTCCCCGACACGTGGACAATATACCCCTCCCCCCTGAAGAAATCGGCAAACCACCGCCCGATACCGCCGGTACCGCCGATAATGCCTATCTCGAATGGTTTCATGAGTCCCCACATAGTCCGACTGTCGTCATCATGTGCAATCCGCAATGTCATTCAGTTATTAAACCATTAATGGCATTTTCATGCATTTACCTGTTTTAGAAAATTAGCTTAGTGTATTCGGACAATTAAAATCCTCTCAACGAATAGTAAAGATCGAAACTACTGTACACTGGGTAAAACTCGTCTAGCAGGTTGTTGAAAAACTTTTCCCATAATGTGTCGTAAATTTCTCCGTTTTGTGATAGAGTGCAGCGCATAATATCTTGGAATAACAGGAGATAATCATGTGCGGTTATGAGAACAGAAGAGATACTCTTTTTCTTTACGTATCTCCGGA
>DIXO01000038.1 GCA_002428735.1 Syntrophaceae bacterium UBA6078
TTTTTTTGGTGGTGGATCAAGGCATTGAAGCAAACCCCATTTGCTGTTATACATCTTCCGTCATACACTATTGACGGAAAGACACGCCATGCGCCGGATCGTACACAGATACATCCTCCAGGAGATATCGGTTCCCCTTTTCATGATTCTCTGCGTGCTCACCTTCGTCCTCCTCATGGGGAGAATCCTGCAACTTATGGACCTCATGATAAACAAGGGCGTAGCCGTCGCTGACATAGGGAAGCTCATTCTCTACCTCATGCCTTCATTTCTTACCATCACCATTCCCGTGTCGCTTCTCATCTCCATACTTATCGCCCTGGGACGCCTCTCCCGCGACAACGAAATCATCGTGCTGAAATCGTCAGGGCTGAGTCTCTATCAGCTTCTGCCGCCCATAGTGTTCGTTTCCCTGTGCGCCTTTATCATCACCGCTGTCACGGGTTTTTTTCTCGTTCCCTACGGAAACTTCGCGACGAAAAATCTCCTTTTCGGCATGGCGCGCCAGAAGGCGAGCATCGGCGTCAAAGAGCGGGTCTTCAACGGAGATTTCGCCGGTCTTGTCCTGTACGCTGAAGAGCTTCCGTCACAGCAGGATTTCATGAGAGGCGTCTTCATATCGGACAACCGCACCCTGAAGGAGCCCACCACGATAATCGCCCGGCGGGGATATTTCGTTTCAGACCCCGATTCGATGGTGGTGACGCTGCGGTTGCAGGACGGGAGCATGCATACGGTGGACGGGGACGCCGGGACCTACAAGAAAGTGGACTTCACCTCCTACGACATCAATCTCGATCTGTCGGCATCGATCGGCGGCGGGAGCGGGGAGATCACGAAGGACAGCAAGGAGATGTCTCTTACCGAACTGATCAGCGAAAGCCGCACCCCCGGCCTGAAAGAAACCGCGCTGAAGGAAATCATTATTGAACTCCACAAGAAGTTCACCCTCCCCTTCGCCTGCATCGTCTTCGGCATCATCGGCGTTCCCCTGGGCATCTCAAAACACCGGAGCGGCAAATCACGGGGGTTCGTGATCGGTCTTATGGTTATCATGATCTACTATGTCCTGCAGATCGGCGGGGAAGCGCTGGGCGAAACCGGCATGCTTCCCCCGGCGGCGGGGGCGTGGATATCGAATATCCTGGTGGGGGCTGTGGGCGTGTACCTCCTGATTACGGCCGCGAAAGAAAAGCCCCTGATCCCCGACACCGTGCGGAATATGGTGGGGGGACGGCGGATATGACCATCCTCGACAGATATATTCTCAGGGAATTCACCAGGATGTTTGTGCTCATCCTCATCTCTCTCGCGGGGCTCTACCTGATCGTGGATTTCTTCGAACGGATACGAATGTTTCTGAGCAACCACGCCTCGGTGCGCCAGATGGCATCCTATTTCCTGCTGACCCTTCCCATGATCCTGTCCCAGATGATACCCATCGCCGTTCTCCTGGGCGCGCTCCTCTCCTTCGGACTCCTCTCGAAGAACTCGGAGATAACGGCGATGAAGGCGAACGGCCTGAGCCTCTACCGCATATCGCTTCCGGTCATACTCATCTCTCTGGTGATCTGCGTGGCCACCTTCCTCCTGAGCGAGTTTGTCACCCCTTACACAAATCAGCAGGCCAAGTACGTGAAGCTGATCGAGGTGCAGAAACGGGAAACCCTGGGCAGCTTCAAGCAGAACGAGATATGGTATCGGGGGGAGATGGGGATCTACAATTTTTCCCTCTTCGATCCCCAGACAAACACCCTGAAGGGGATACGCATCCATTTTCTGGACCAGGGGATGAAACTGTCTCAACGAATTGACGCGAAGGAGGCGGTCTGGAGAGACGGAGAATGGCTGTTCAGGGAACTCCTGGTGACCACCTTGAACGCGGACGGAGTCCCCTCTATCAAGCGGATACCGTCGCAGGTTATTCCCCTCTCGGAAGAACCCGCTGATTTTACCGTCGTCCAGAAGGACACGGAAGAAATGGGACTCCTGGATCTGCAAAGGTTTACACGGAAACTGGCCGCGGAAGGGCATGACGCGACGCGATACCGGACCGATATGCACGGCAAGATCGCTTTCCCCCTCATCAGCATCATCCTTGCCGTACTGGGCGTCTCTTTTTCGCTGAAATCGGAGCGGAGCGGAGGGGTCGCTCAGAGTATCGGGATGGGGATCATTATCGGGTTTTCATACTGGATCGTTTTTGCCTTCGCCATCTCCCTGGGACGCGCCGGGACTCTCCCGCCCGTCATGGCGGCGTGGGCGGCGAATCTCCTGTTCGGCCTGGCCGCCGCGATCATGTTCATCCGCGTGAAGACGTAACCGTGATAGGGTTAAAAGGATTGAAGGGCTATCGGATTATTTCCTTACCCCTTACCCCTCATGTTCCCATTTCCCAGGAGTTCAGGTATTTCTGCTGCTCCGCCGTCAAGGTATCTATTTTTACCCCCAGCGATTCCAGTTTCAACCGGGCTATCTCCTTGTCGATATCTTCGGGGACGCTGTAAACAATATTCTTCAGTTCGCTCGCGTGCCGCACCAGGTACTCGGCGGCAAGGGCCTGATTGGCGAAGCTCATGTCCATGACGCTTGAGGGGTGTCCCTCGGCGGCGGCGAGGTTGATCAGCCTCCCTTCCCCCAGGACATAGATGCGCCTTCCATCCTTGAAGGTGTATTCGTCGATGAACTTCCGTATCCTGCCTGTGTATTTGGAGACCTTCTTGAGGCCCTCTATATCAAGCTCCACGTTGAAATGCCCCGAATTGGAGACGATGGCCCCATCCTTCATTTTCAGAAAATGTTCCGCCCGGATTACATTGATATCCCCCGTGAGGGTGCAGAAGAAATCTCCCGTCTCGGCGGCCTGCGCGATGGGCATGACCCGGTAGCCGTCCATAACCGCCTCCAGAGCGCGGAGAGGATCGACCTCCGTCACGATGACGTTGGCGCCCATCCCGGACGCTCTCATGGCGAGGCCCCGCGAACACCACCCATATCCGCACACAACGAAGATGGACCCCGCTATGAGACGGTTGGTGGCCCGTATGATCCCGTCAATGGTGCTCTGCCCCGTGCCGTAGCGGTTGTCGAAGAGATGTTTCGTGTTGGCGTCGTTGACCGCTATGAGAGGGAACCGCAGAACCCCCTTGTTCGCCATGGATTTCAGACGAATCACGCCGGTGGTTGTCTCCTCCGTTCCTCCGATGATATCGTCAATCAGGTCGGACCGGCGCGCGTGTATGGTCGATACGAGGTCTGCGCCGTCATCCATGGTAATCACCGGTTTTGTGTCCAGGACCGAATTGATATGGCGGTAATAGGTGTCGGTGTCCTCCGCGTTGATGGCGTGGACCGGGATATCCTGATGCTTGACCAGATAGGCGGCCACATAGTCCTGCGTGCTCAAAGGATTCGATGCGCAAAGGGTAAGCTCGGCGCCCCCCGCCTTCAACGTTTCCATAAGGCTGGCCGTTTCGGTGGTAACGTGGAGGCATGCGCCCAGCCTGATCCCCTTCAGCGGCTTTTCCTTGGCGAATCGCTTCTTGATACTGTTCAGGACGGGCATGCTCTTGTTCGCCCAGTCAACGCTCGATTTGCCTTCTTCCGCCAGTCCTATGTCCCTGATATCGAAATCCATTGTTCCTCCCGAATTTTTCTTCTCGTCTCGGTTGATATATACTGATGCCCATCTCCTCAGAAGAGATGGGCATCGACAGTTCTGGGTGCGATAGTTACTCCACCATGACCCTATTCCTTGATTCCCGACTCTTTTTTCAGCTTCTCCACCATATCCGTTTTTTCCCATGGGTAGTCGTCCATGAAGAGGGTTTTCGATATCTTCCGGTAGATGTCGCCATTGAGGAGGTCAAAGCGTTCTATCATCGCCTTCGGGGTGAGATCGAAGACCTTTTCCACGACGGACGCCAGTTTTTCATCAGAAATCCGTCCCGTGTTGAACGTATTGACATAGATGGACATGGGCCGTGCGACACCGATGGCGTAGGCCAGTTGCACCGAACAACGGTTCGCGAGACCGGCGGCCACGATATTTTTTGCCACATGGCGCACCCCGAACACGGCGGAACAGTCCACCTTCTCAGGTGATTTGTTCACCACCGCTCCTCCCCCGAGTTGCGCTCCGGGGTACCCTCCATAGAGCTGGCAGACCAGCTTGCGTCCCGTAATACCCGAGTCGGCAGCACTGCAGGAGTGGATCGCCTGCCATTCCCCCGTGGGGTTGAACAGAAACTCCGTCTTGTCGTTGACCCAGTCAGCCAGGCATTCAAAGGCTATATCCTTCGCTGCCGGTTCGATCTCTTCATTTTCAGACACATGCCGGTAATCGATGGCATTGGACATGAGGACCTTGGTGACATGGGTGGGTCTGCCGTTCTTGTCATAATTCACCGTGACCTGCCCCTTGCCGTCGGGGGCGAATATGGGATTCCCGCAGGTTTCGAAGGCCCGCATCATCCTGTTCACGAGAACATAGGGAAGCGGAAGAAGCTCCGGCGTTTCATCGCAGGCGTACCCGTACATGATTCCCTGATCCCCCGCGCCGATCTCTTTGTATTTCCCCAGATCCGCCCGTGACCCGATATTGATATTGGGGGATTGCGGAATAATCGTATTGAAGACACCCAGGGAGTGGCCATTGAGACCCACCGCTATGTCGTTGTATCCCAGAGACAATACCGACTGGCGGATACTCTTCTCGATATCGATGTATACTCTCGTGGAAACCTCGCCGCCCACGATACAGTACCCCTTTCCCAGGAGCACCTCGAGACCGCAGTGGGGCATGGTGTTGATATCCATCCCCGCCTTCTTTTCTTCATCCAGTATGCGCGCTATGATATCCGCCGCGATAGTATCGGCCACGATGTCCGGATGCCCCACCTTGACCCCTTCAGATGTTATCTGCATGTGTTTCTCCCTTCTCAGGCATGTATTGAATGTCTTCCGGAGAGACGATGCCCCCTGATATGATCAGGGTGAACGCCTCCTCAACCGTCATATCAAGGGTGATCATGTCCCCCTCGGGAACCATTATGTAAAATCCCGATGTGGGATTCGGTGTTGTGGGGACGAAGACATTCACGCATCGCTGTAATGTCTTGACCTGCACCTCCCCCCGGCTCACACCGGTCACAAAAGCTATGGAGTACAATCCCTTCCGCGGATACTCGATGAGAACCGCCTTTTTGAAGCTTTGCCCCTTATCGCTGAACACAGCGTCAACGAACTGCTTCAGGGCGTTATATATCCCCCTTACCAGGGGTATCTGCCGCACCATCCTGTCGCCGAGGAGGGCGAGTTTTTTCCCCAGGTAACTCCTTGTCACCAGCCCGATCGTAAAGATGAGTATGAGGGTGATGATGACCCCAAGGCCCGGGATGTGAAAAGGAAGAAGCTGATCGGGATGATACCTGGCCGGAACAAACCGTACCAGGTTATTCATGAGCTTTATGATGAGATAGAGAATATAGATAGTCACACCAGCGGGGATGACGGCAATCACTCCCGTGAGGAAAACACCTTTAATGCTCTTCTTTATCCTCTTTATCATCCCCTTGACCGCACGCTTCCCGAGAACAGGGGGCTTATATCAGAAAGCCTTTCCCCCTGCAATAGAGAAGGCGAGGCACGGGCGACCTCGCCTTCTCCAAAAATCCAATCCGACAGGGTATCGGACATTCAAGCCTTTTTCTTTATCTTATTTTTATCGCCCAGCAGGACGCACTTCGGTTTCCACCCCTTCACGGAAGCTTCGTCAACCTGGACATAGCTGGCGATGATGATGAGGTCGTCCCTCGAAGCCTTTCGGGCCGCGGCCCCGTTCAGACATATGATACCGGACCCCCTGGCGCCCTTGAGCACGTAAGTGGAAAACCTCTCCCCGTTGGACACATTGTATATGTCAACCTTCTCATAGGGGGCAAGATCAGCCGCGTCCATCAGATCCTTGTCAATGGTTATGCTCCCCTCGTAGTGAAGATCGGCATCGGTAACCGTCGCCCGGTGGAGTTTTGATTTTAGCATCGTTCTCTGCATCGTTTCACCTGCCTAGCAGGCCGTTGAAAAACTGAT
>DIXO01000032.1 GCA_002428735.1 Syntrophaceae bacterium UBA6078
GACATATTACGTGCTCCTGACAATCTCGTTCTTTTGCCTTGATTATTCATGGCGGATATGATATCCCGCTCCAACTTATTACGCTCACCCTTTGATTGCCGGGGAGTTGCCTTCAATCGTCAAGGTCCCGCGGCAAGGTGACGGGGGTGGAGGAAAAAACAGTCAAGGAGAATAGTATGTCGCAGGTATCAATGAAGATGTTGCTCGAATCCGGGGTTCACTTCGGGCATCAGACGAACCGGTGGAATCCCAAAATGAAGCCCTATATCTTCGGGGCACGGAACGGCATTTACATCATAGACCTTCAGCAGACGGTGCAGATGTTTGATGTCGCGTATAAAGTCGTTGTCGATACGGTTGCCTCGGGCGCTGATATCCTCATGGTGGGGACCAAGCGTCAAGCTCAGGAATCCATCAAGACCGAGGCCGAGCGGGCGGGCATGCCCTATGTCAATCAGCGCTGGCTGGGCGGCATGTTGACGAATTTTGTAACCATCAAGAAGAGCGTCGACCGGCTCAATCAGCTCGACGCCATGTTTGATGATGAGAGCATCAATGCGTTTCCCAAAAAGGAGATACTCGGTCTTCAGCGGGAGAGGGAAAAACTCCTGAAGGTTCTCGGCGGCATAAGAGCAATGAAGAACCGTCCGGGGATCATGTTCGTCGTCGATCCCAAGAAAGAGAGTATCGCCGTTAAAGAAGCCGGGAAACTCGGCATCCCTCTTGTGGCGATTGCCGACACCAACTGTGATCCCGATTGTATCGATTATATTATTCCGGGGAATGACGATGCTATCCGCGCCATAAAGCTGTTTTCCTCCAAGATCGCCGATGCCGCGCTTGAGGGGAAAAGGAGACGGGAGGAACGTATTCAGGCGGAGAGCGACAAGGATCTAACCGGCGCGGACGAAGAGCAGGATGTGCCGGCAAGCGTCGAGAGTAAAGGGAGCGAATCCCCCGAAGACAGGGAAGAAGTGAACGGAGAGGAATACGAGGAGGTAGAGTAACATTGAATATTACAGCATCGATGGTAAAAGAGCTGAGAGATAAGACGAATGCGGGGATGATGGACTGCAAGGAGGCGCTTGCCTCCTCCGGCGGCGATTTTGAGAAGGCTGTCGAGTACCTGAGGAAAAAGGGTCTGTCCGCCGCGACCAAGAGATCTTCGCGGGCGGCGAAGAACGGCATGGTGGAGGCGTATATCCACATGGGCGGGAAGATCGGGGTTATGGTGGAAGTCAACTGCGAGACGGATTTTGTCGGCAAGACGGATAACTTCAGGGAGATGGTCAAGGATATTGCCATGCACATTGCCGCCGCGAATCCGACGTATCTGAGGCCGGAGGATATCCCGCAGGATGTGATGGAGCGCGAACGGGGTATTTACCGCGACCAAGCCCTGGCCTCCGGAAAGCCCGAGAAGGTTGTCGACAAGATCATTGACGGGAAGATCAGCAAATTTTATGAGGAGGTGTGCCTCCTGAATCAGAAGTTCGTCAAGGATATGGATATTACGGTCCAGACGCTGGTAAACAACCTGATCGCCAGTACCGGCGAGAACATTGTCGTGAGGAGATTCGCTCGATTCCAGCTGGGCGAGGATATATAAGGACCAAAACCCGTCGCTCCGATCCTTTCTCACGATCGGAACATGCATGCAGATTCCTGTTTTGGGGATTGAACGATCATGGCTGCCGTCCGATACAAACGGATTCTTCTGAAACTGAGCGGCGAAGCGCTCCTGGGAAAAGGTTCCTTCGGGATCGATACGGATATGCTGAAGTTCGTGTCGGGGGAGATCAAAGCGGTCCATGCCCTCGGTGTTCAGATAGGAATCGTGATCGGAGGCGGAAATATATTTCGCGGAGTGCAAGCGAGCACCAAGGGAATCGACAGGGTATCTGCCGACTATATCGGGATGCTTGCCACCGCCATGAACAGCCTGGCGCTTCAGAATGCCCTCGAGAACAACGGGATTTCGACGCGCGTTCAGACTGCGATCGAGATGAAAGAGATTGCGGAGCCGTTCATTAAGCGGAGGGCGGTTCGACATCTGGAGAAAGGGAGGGTGGTCATATTCGCCTGCGGTACGGGGAGCCCCTATTTTACGACGGATACGGCGGCTTCGCTGAGGGCCATGGAAATACAGGCTGACGCCCTTCTCAAGGCCACCAAGGTTGACGGCATCTACGACAAGGATCCGGCAAAGGAGAAAGATGCCAGGATATTCCACCGGATCACCTATACCGAGGTGCTGACAAGGGATCTCAAGGTGATGGATTCCACCGCCGTTTCCATGTGCAGAGACAACAACCTCCCCCTTGTCGTGTTTAATATTGAAAAGAAGGGGAATATCCAGGGGGTTGTCTGCGGCGAGACCATCGGCACCGTTGTTGTGGAGGAAGACAGATGACGGATCTGATATTCGATGCATTGCGCGAGACTATGGACAAGGATATACAGGCTCTCGAAAAATCCCTGAACAAGGTGCGCACGGGGAGGGCGTCGGTAGCGCTCCTTGACGGTATCAGGGTTGATTATTACGGCACCATGACACCCCTGAACCAGGTTGCCACCCTTTCAACCCCCGAGAGCCAGCTGATTCTGATCTCCCCGTGGGATAAGGCGGCGCTGGATGCGATCGGGAAGGCCGTGCAGAAATCTGAGCTGGGGCTGGTGCCGAACAGCGACGGAAAGGTGATCAGGATCAATATCCCCCCTCTGACGGAGGAGAGGAGGAAGGATCTGGTCAAGGTTGTGCGGAAGATGGCGGAGGAGTCCAAGATACGGATCCGAAACGCCCGGAGAGACGCAAACAACGATCTCAAAAAATTGAAGACCGATGGCGACATATCGGAAGACAGTATGCACGACTGCCAGGATCAGGTGCAGAAGATAACCGATGAATATACGGATAAGGTGGACAAGATCATCGCCGGAAAAGAAGCCGAGATCATGGAAATATGACGGGGGACTGGGGATGGATGAAGGGGCCTGCGGGCCCCTTTTTTATGCCCCGGCCCCGCATGCGCCTCGGAAGATACGAGTTGAAAATGCCAGTATGCTGTGGTACTTGAGGAAAATGGAATAGGTATATGGACAGAATCGTCAAGGAAAAACTCCCGTGCCATATCGCCATCATCATGGATGGCAACGGCAGATGGGCAAAAAAGCACATGCTGAAAAGGGTCATGGGGCACGAGAGGGGCGCTGATGCCGTTCGAATGACCGTCCAGACATGCCGTGAACTGGGCATCCGGTATCTTACCCTGTACGCCTTTTCAGTCGAAAACTGGCAGCGTCCGAAGAATGAGGTGCAGACCCTCATGTCTCTTTTAGAAACGTATCTCAAGACGGAACTGAGGGAGATGAAAGAGACCGGCATACGGCTCTCCATGATAGGAGATATCAGCGGATTTACGGAATCAGTCAGAGACCTTCTTGTCAGGGCAATGGAAGAGACATCTGAAAACCGCGGGATGGTGCTCACCCTGGCCCTGGGTTACGGGGGCAGAGACGAGATTATACAAGCGGTGCGGAACATAGTCCGGGAAAGCGGATCCACCGATATCACTGCGGAGAGGATCACAAAGGAATTCTTTTCACAGCGCCTGTACACCGCCGGTATGCCCGATCCGGATCTGCTGATACGGACAAGCGGGGAGTACCGGCTGAGCAATTTTCTCCTGTGGCAGATGGCCTATACGGAGCTCTATTTCACGGATGTCCTGTGGCCGGATTTCTCGAAGGATGATCTCATCGAGGCTATCGTGGACTATCAAGGCAGGGAACGGCGCTTCGGCCTGACGAGCGACCAGTGGTGATCAGAGGGTTCATGCTATGAAGCTTCATACACAAAGGTGGATCACCGGGATCGTGGTGGTACCCCCCCTCGCGGCGCTCATTCTTTACGGTTCCTGTCTGCTCTTTTCCCTTGTGATAACACTGGTGATTATCTGGGGTGTTTTTGAGTACAGCACCATGATTTTCAAGAAAGA
This sequence comes from Syntrophaceae bacterium UBA6078, assembly GCA_002428735.1. Classification (GTDB taxonomy): domain Bacteria; phylum Desulfobacterota; class Syntrophia; order Syntrophales; family UBA2210; genus UBA6078. The sequence continues at coordinate 3,999 of DIXO01000032.1, forward strand.
CCAGTATCTCGAAAAGACCGAGGGGATGATCATTGGTCTGTGTGTACCGCTCGCGGCGTTCATGGGAGGTGTTCCGCTCTTGTCCGCTACCGCCGCCTTTTCACTGATTATCGTTTTTCTCATCTTTCTCATGCGGATGAAGCAGGAACGGGCCGACTTCACGGCGCTCACCAAAGTCGTCTTTGGTTTCATGTATATACCCTTCCTCATGTCGCACCTCATCCTGCTCCGGCACTCCGAAAGCGGAATCACCTGGATCTTTTTTATTATCTGTGCCGCCTTCCTGGGTGACATCTCTGCTTTTTACGTGGGGAGGTCCATGGGGAAGAACAAGCTGATACCGACGGTCAGCGCCGGAAAGACCGTAGAGGGGGCGGTGGGGGGCATAGCCGGAACGATGCTCGGATGTGTGTTGTTCAAGATTTTTTTCCTCCACGATCTTTCCCTCATGCACGCCATAACGCTTGGTTTCATGGGGAGCATTATGGCTCAGTTGGGAGACCTGTGTGAATCGGCCCTCAAGAGGACCGCCATGGTCAAGGATTCAGGGACTCTTCTCCCCGGACACGGGGGGATATTGGATCGTCTCGACGCTCTCCTCTTTCTCATACCTTTTGTCTATTATTATCGCGTTCTCGTGATCCGATGAAAGCCATATCAATACTGGGATCAACAGGTTCTATCGGGGTCAGCACTCTGAATGTGATAGCCGGGAATCCTTCCCGGTTCAGGGTGGTGGCCCTCGCTGCGGGCAGAAATCTTGAGCTCCTCAAGAGACAGATCGAAACCTTCCGGCCGGAGGTTGTGTGCGTCATCGATGACGACCATGCCCGCCGGCTGCATGCCATGATCGGCTCGACGGCTGTCGCTATCCTTTCGGGGGATGCCGGTTACAGAGAAGTCGCGTCGCACGGAACAGCCGATATGGTGGTATCGGCCATGGCCGGAGCGGCCGGGCTCTCGCCGACGATGGCGGCTATCGATGCGGGGAAAGACATAGCCCTTGCCAATAAGGAGACAATGGTCATGGCGGGGGGGCTGGTTATGGAACGCGCCGCCTCGCGGGGCGTGAAGATCATCCCGGTGGACAGCGAACACAGCGCCATCTTCCAGTGTCTGGCGGGGCACAACAGAGCAGAGGTCCGGAGACTCATCCTGACCGCATCGGGAGGACCTTTCTATAATCTTCCGAAGAAACGGTTTGCGGATATACGTCTTGAAGATGCGCTCAGGCATCCCAACTGGGAGATGGGGCGGAAGATTACCATCGATTCCGCAACCATGATGAACAAAGGGCTTGAAATAATGGAGGCCATGTGGCTGTTCGGTTTCGACAGGGAACGGATAGAGGTCTGTATCCACCCGCAGAGCGTTGTTCATTCCATGGTGGAATATGTGGATGGTTCCGTCATGGCGCAGATGGCGGTCCCCGATATGAAGGGTCCCATATCGTACGCCCTGGCCTATCCGGAGCGGGTACCGGGGGCCGTGTCATCTCTTGACCTGCGCACTGTTGGAGTGCTTGAATTCTTCGCCCCCGATCCTGACAGGTTCCCGGCTCTGGATCTTGCCTATGAGGCGGCCGGGATGGGAGGGACGGCCCCGGCGGTCCTGAATGCGTCAAATGAGGTGGCCGTGGAGGCCTTTGCCGGGGGGGCGATCGGATTCGGGGATATCCCCCGTGTCGTGAGAAAGACGCTCGACGTGCATCGGGTCGGGAAGATCAGGACCATTGCCGATGTCCTCGATGCGGATGGGTGGGCGCGGACCACGGCTTCGGAAATAATAGAGAAAGGAATAATCGCTTGATCGGTGTGAGTATTGTTTCAGTGATAATCTTGCTGGGAGTGCTGATATTTGTGCACGAACTGGGGCACTTCCTGGTGGCGAAGTGGTCCGGTGTGGGGGTGCTCAAGTTTTCACTCGGCTTCGGTCCGAAGCTGTTCGGCCGCACAGTGGGCGAAACGGAATATATCCTCTCCGCCATACCCCTTGGCGGATATGTGAAGATGCTGGGTGAATCGGAGGACGAGCAAGAACTCTCCCCGGAGGATGAGAAACGGTCGTTTCTGAAACAGGGGGTATTCAAGAGGATCGCGATTGTTTTCTCCGGGCCTCTGTTCAATTTCCTCTTTGCCGTTTTCGCCTTTGCCGTTGTGTACGCCATTGGTGTCCCTGTTGCGACCTCCATGATCGGGACCGTGCAGGAAGGCAGTCCGGCCTTTGAGGCCGGCATACGCGGCGGTGACGTTATTGTTGCCATCGACGGCAGGGAAATATCCAGTTGGTCCGAGCTGGCGAGTGCCGTGGACAAGAGCGATGGCGCCCGGCTCGTCATAGAGATGGAGCGGGGGGGTAAGACGCACACTATCAACGTGACGCCCCGGGCCGTGACATCAACGAATATCTTCGGCGAAGAGATTCAGACCTTTCGTATCGGGGTGGGAATCTCCGATGAGACGATTATGGAACGAAAGGGTCCGTTCGGAGCGCTCTCATCCGGCATTGCCCAGACATGGGGATGGATGAAGCTGACCTGTGTCGGGATGGTCAAGATACTCCAGGGGGTTGTTTCTCCAAAGGAATTAGGGGGGCCCATCCTGATCGCCCAGATGGCGGGAACGCAGGTCCAGAAGGGCCTGGTTCCCTTTATATTTCTCATGGCGGTGCTGAGCGTAAACCTGGGCGTTCTGAATCTCCTGCCCGTGCCTGTTCTCGACGGGGGGCATATCGTCTTTTTTCTCATAGAAGCCGCCACGGGAAGGGCGGTGAGTCTGCGGTGGAGGGAGCGGGCGCAGCAGGTGGGGTTCTTTCTCCTCATACTTCTCATGCTGTTCGTTTTTTATAACGACATAGCGCGATTAGTGGGATATCAGCCATGATAACGCTTGCCGTGGACACCTCTCTGGCAACGACAAGTGTCGCCCTTCTTGAGGACGATGACATTCGTGCGGAACTCTTTACCCATACGGGCAGGAACCATGCGGAGGTGCTTCTGCCGGCGATCGAACAAACGCTCGCGTCCGGGGAGGTCGAACAAGATCAGATAGATCTCTTTGCCGTTACTGTCGGGCCCGGTTCATTCACGGGGCTCCGGGTGGGGGTCAGTACCGTGAAGGGACTGGCATTTGTTCTGAAGAAACCGGTCGTGGCAGTCTCGTCTCTGGATGTCCTCGTTTTGAATATTGGCTGGTGCGATCCCTCAATGGCGGTTTGTCCCATGGTGGACGCCGGAAGGGGGGAGGTCTATACGGCTCTGTACGCCCCTTCCGGGCCGGACAGATATGAAAAGACGCGTGACGCATGTGTCGCGCGTCCGGAAGAATTCCTGCAATCAATAGAAGGGAATACGGTCTTCCTGGGTGATGGATCTGAGAAGCACCGGAATTGTATCTGTGATATGTTCCCGGGCCGACCGTTCTTTGCCTCGCCACGCTGTAACCGGATACGAGGGGGTGCGGTCGGCATCATGGGGAGGAAGAAGTTTTGTGATGGCCATATATCTGATATAATGGAACTGGTTCCCACGTATGTCCGCCCTTCGTATGCCAGCGGGAAAGATTGATGTTCGCGCAGGATATGCCGGTTGACACGGAACCTTTTATCTACTATACACCGGCCTGGCGCGCGATGCCTGAGAGTGACGCGCAGTGAATCGGGAGAGGTAAGAATCAGCAACGGGTGGCAGGTATGAAAAATAGAAACTTTCCCATCGCCCCTGACGGGTTTCCTTTTATCGTGGCGCCGGCCGTTCTGGCGGGAGTTTCCGCGTTCTTGGGCGCTCGTGGGGTGAGCCTTTTTTTTCTTGCCGCGACACTCTTTGTCCTGTGGTTTTTTCGTAATCCGGAGCGGGTGCCGCCCGAAGACGAGAAGGCGATCATATCCCCCGCGGACGGCAGGGTTATCAAGATAGAAGAAGTGGATGAAAAGGAGATGCTCCGGGAGAAGGTACGGAAGGTCAGTATTTTCATGAACGTCTTCAACGTTCACGTAAACAGGGCCCCCTGCGCCGGCACCGTTATGGAAATTGCGTACCGGAATGGGAAGTTCTTCTCCGCCAATCTCGACAAAGCGTCAGCCCTCAATGAGCGAAATTCTGTTCTCATCGAGCGGGCGGATGGGAACCGGATACTGACCATACAGATCGCCGGGATCATTGCGCGAAGAATCGTCTGCTGGGTCAGGGAAGGAATGAGTGTGGCGAAGGGGGAGCGTTTCGGAATGATCAGATTTGGTTCACGGTTGGAGGTTTTTATGCCGCTTGGCGCCACAATCTCCGTAAAACTCGGAGACAAGGTGCGCGCCGGAGAAACCACGATAGGATATCTGACATGAGAAAAAAAATGAGGGAAAAGAGCGACAATGCGAGAAAGGGGATCTACATCCTCCCCAATCTCTTCACGACGGCGAGCCTCTTCTGCGGTTTTTATTCGATCATTGCCTCCATAGGGGGACATTTCCCCCAGGCCGCCGTTGCGATCATACTGTCCATTGTTCTCGACGGGCTCGATGGCAAGATCGCCCGGTTTACCAGGACCACAAGCAGGTTCGGCGCCGAGTACGATTCGCTCTCCGATCTTGTCGCCTTCGGCGTCGCGCCCGCCGTCCTTGCCTATGCATGGGCTCTCATGTCCTTCGGGAGATACGGCTGGCTTGCAGCCTTCCTCTTTGTGGTCTGCGGCGCCCTGAGGCTCGCGCGGTTCAACGTGCAGATCGATATCATCGACAGCAGGGTGTTCAACGGTCTCGCCATCCCGGCGGCGGCGGCGGTCATCGCGACGTCGGTCCTGCTATTCTACTATCTGGGAGGGGAAGGAAGCTTCCATCACGGCTCCGTCCTGATGGGAACAGTGGCTCTTTCTCTACTGATGGTGAGCAGCATCAAATATTACAGTTTTAAGGATCTCAATTTCTTTTCGAGAAAGCCCTTCATGACCTTTGTCCTGATCGTCTGCGTGTTGTTCATTATCGTTCTTGAGCCGCAGGTCATGCTCTTCGTAAGCGCCCTGAGCTATGCCGTCTCAGGTCCTGTCTGGACGCTGATTAAGCTCGCACGGAGACACAAGCAGGGTGAAACGGATGAAACGGAGGAGGATCACGGCAGGGTGTAAAAGGATGGTCGTGTGCATGACATGGAAAATCCGCACCTGACAACCGAGCAAAGCGATGGGAGATAGTCCGACTGAGCGAAAAAGGATAATTGTTGTAAGCACACATAGCGGAAGGGCGTCTATATGAGAAAATACAAAGTTGCAGTTGTTGGCGCGACAGGGCTGGTGGGAGGGGAGATGATCCGCACCCTGGAGCAGAGAAATTTTCCGGTGGGGGAACTGAGCCTCCTTGCCTCGGAGCGGTCACTGGGGAAGGAACTGATCTTCCGGGGGAAGGAATATCCCGTCAAGGTTCTGAATGACGATTCCTTTGGAGGGATCGAGATCGGGCTCTTCTCGGCCGGCGGAAGCATCAGCGAGCGGTTCGCGCCGGTGGCGGCGCGTGAAGGGTGCGTGGTTATAGACAACACGAGCGCCTTCAGGATGGATCCGGATATCCCCCTGGTGGTGCCCGAGGTGAATCCTGAAGAGATTGCCGCATACCGGGAGAGAGGGATTATCGCGAACCCCAATTGTTCAACCATACAGATGGTTGTTGCGCTGAAGCCGATTCATGACGCGGTCGGCATCAGGCGTATCGTGGTGTCCACCTATCAGGCGGTGTCGGGTACCGGCAAGGAAGCCGTCGAAGAACTCGTGGCGCAGACACGGGCCCTCCTCTCCATGGAAGAACCCCGGATCGAGGTGTATCCGCACCGGATCGCCTTCAACTGTCTCCCCCATATCGATGTGTTTCTGGAGAACGGGTACACGAAGGAAGAAATGAAGATGGTCAATGAGACCCGCAAGATATTGAAAGATCCCTCTATCGCCGTCACGGCCACCACGGTCCGGGTCCCGGTCTTCTACGGCCATTCGGAGTCGGTCAACATCGAGACGGAGACAAAGATTACTCCTGACGAGGTGCGCAGACTCCTCGCGAATGCGCCGGGAGTCACCGTGATCGACGATCCCGCCGCAGCGGGCTATCCCCTTGCCAGTGACGCGGCCGGCAGGGACGACACCTTTGTGGGAAGGATCAGAGAGGACGAATCCATCCCGAACGGGATCAATATGTGGATCGTTTCAGACAACATCCGGAAAGGCGCCGCCCTGAATGCGGTTCAGATAGCGGAGATACTGATCGACCAGTATCTGGATTGATCCATGAGAATAACAGGAGGGAGCGCGCGGGGCAGAAAAATATACGCGCCGAAGAGTGATTTGATCCGGGTAACTTCCGACAGGATCAGGGAGGCGCTCTTTGACATTCTTCCCCCCATGGAAGGCACGCTGCTCCTGGACATCTATGCCGGTACGGGAAGCGTCGGGATTGAGGCGCTGAGCCGAGGAAGCGCTGGAGCCGTTTTTATTGAAAGAGAACCCGGCCATGCGGAGGCGCTGGAAAAGAATCTCATTCTCTGCGGATTCGACACGGCTTCCGAAGTTCTCGAGACCTCAGCCCAGAGGGGGATCCGTCTCCTGTCAGGGCGTGAACAGAGATTCGATGTTATCTTTGCCGATCCTCCCTACGATAAGGGGTTTGTGGCCGAGACGCTCAGCCTGTCCGGACTGAGCCGTCTCATCGCCGAAAAAGGCGTGCTGGTATTCGAACATTCTTTCAGGGAAGACATCCCGGCCCTCGACATGTTTGGCCAGGTGGATCAGAGACGATATGGAGACACGGTAGTGTCTTTTTTCAAATTGAGCGGATAGGGGAGGGCAGACGATGGGAAATGTTGCGGTATATCCAGGTTCATTCGACCCCGTCACCAATGGACACATGGATATCATTGAGAGGGGACTGGGTATATTTGACAAGATAATCGTAACGGTCGGGCGAAATCCGAACAAGAAGACCCTCTTTTCCGTTGATGAGAGGATCGCGATGATTAAGGAAGCGGTGGGAAATGATCCCCGTGTCGAGGTTGATTCCTTTACCGGGCTTCTGGTGGATTACGTGGAGAAGTCGGAGGCCCACTGTATCCTGAGGGGCCTGCGAGCCATGTCCGATTTCGAGTATGAGTTTCAATTGGCCCTCATCAACAGGAGACTCAAAAGGCAGATAGAAACCGTGTTTCTCATGACCGGGGCCAGCTGGTTCTACTGCAATTCCGGGATCGTAAAGGAGGCTGCGGGGCTCGGCGGATCGGTGACGGGAATGGTTCCCGATGTTGTTTTGAAACGATTGAAAGAGAAGTTTCCCGGTATGAGCGACGGCTTGGACGTATAAGATAAACATATCTTCGAGGATAAGGAGAGGATATTATGAAATTTGCGCAACGGGTGGGGAAGATACAGCCTTCCCAGACGCTCGCCATTACGGCCAAGGCGAACGCCCTCCGGGCGGAGGGAAGGGATGTGATCAGTTTCGGCGCGGGCGAGCCTGATTTCGAAACGCCGGCACATATAAAGGAAGCGGCCGTTGATGCGATCAGGGACGGATTTACCCGGTACACCCCGGTGGGGGGGATTCCGGAGCTGAAGGATGCCATTATCAAAAAGCTCCGGCGCGACAACACCCTTTCTTATACGAGATCGGAGATTGTCGTGTCCTGCGGGGCCAAGCATGTCCTGTACAATCTTGCCCAGGCCCTGTTCGAGGAAGGAGACGAGGTGATCATACCGTCGCCCTTCTGGGTTTCTTATCCTGACATTGTCCTGCTGACGGGGGCGACCCCCGTGATCATCGAGACCCGGGAAGATGAAGGTTTCAAAGTCACCCCCGACCGGCTCGCCGGAACGATCACGGCTCGAACCAGGGCGCTTGTTCTCAACAGTCCATCCAACCCGACCGGAGCGGCCTATACCTCTGATGAGCTCAAGGCCCTTGCGGAGGTGGTGATCGAAAAGGATATTCTCGTGATTTCTGACGAGATCTATGAAAAGATCGTGTACGACGGTTTTTCCTTCTCCAGTATCGCCATGGTCAGTGAGGAAGCGAAAAATCGATCCATTGTCGTCAACGGCGTCTCGAAATCCTATGCCATGACGGGATGGAGGATCGGATACGCCGCCGGACCCGAAGAGATTATTGCGGCAATGACCAAGATCCAGAGCCAGAATACATCGAATCCCACATCGATCTCTCAGAAAGCGGCGGTTGAAGCGCTGAACGGGGATCAGAAAGCCGTCGGGGAGATGGTCGAGGCCTTCGCCCTGAGACGCAATTATATTGTTGATACGCTGAACAGCATGACGGGCGTGAGTTGCTTCAACCCTGAAGGGGCTTTTTATGCCTTCCCCAATGTGTCTTCATTGTACGGAAAGGCCAGGGGAGGTTCTGTCATTACCGGCTCGGCATCCTTTGCGGAATATCTCCTCGATGCCGCGGATGTTGCGGTCGTTCCCGGCGTCGCCTTCGGCAATGATGACTTCATTCGCCTTTCCTATGCCACGTCGATGGAAAATATCCGGAAGGGGATGGAGCGGATCAGGGATGCCATAGCACATCTGAAATAGAGGTGTAAGATGATACTGGGTATTATTTTTATTTGCGCGGGCGTACTGATCGCCGTCTATCCTCCGTTTCTGTCAATTATCGTGGCGTCCGTCCTTATACTGATCGGGATCGGGATCACATCCTTCAGTTATCGTCTCAAGAAGACCCAGAGGAGATCAGAGGATCCCTTCCTGGATTTCTTCTTCCGTTTTTAGGGAAGGAGAGGACGGGCCGATACTCATCTGCGGAGAATAAAAATCGTGGAACGTTACGCGTGTGTTTGAACCGCTCGGATATGCGCTTTTGTTTCATTATACTCAAACGATCACGGTACAGGTGATTACACAACAGCAAGGAGGGCGGAACAGGGTATGAAAAGGTGTTATGGCAAAGCATGTATCACTGCGATTGCTGTGGTATGCGCTCTGATCCTGATGACAAGTGCGGGGATTGCGGCCGATGTTATAAAACTGGGTGTCGCCGGGGCACACAGCGGAGATCTTGCTTCGTACGGCATTCCTTCCGTGAAGGCCGCGGAACTGGTGGTCAAGGATATCAACGCGAAGGGAGGGGTCCTGGGGAGGGAAGTCGTCCTTCTCGTGGAGGATGATGTCTGCAAACCCGAAGTCGCCACGAACACGGCCACGAAACTCCTCTCTCAGGGGGTTGATGTCGTGATGGGCCATATCTGCAGCGGCGCTACCAAGGCGGCCCTCGCCATATACAAGGCGGAGAATATCATCTGCATGTCCCCCTCCGCGACCAATCCGCCCTTGACGCAGAGCGGGGATTACCCCAATTTCTACCGGACGATCGCTTCCGATGACGCCCAGGCGCGTCTCGAAGTTGATTACGCCATCAATGTTCTGAAGGCGAAGAAGATCGCTGTCCTGCACGACAAGGGGGATTATGGGAAGGGGCTGGCGGAGTTCGCGAAGGCTTTCATCGAAAAGGATTCCCGGGCGGAGGTGGTCCTGTATGAGGGGGTGACCCCGGGCGCCGTCGACTACTCGGCGGTTGTTCAGAAGATCAAGCGCTTCAAGGCGGACGCCGTCATATTCGGCGGATATCATCCCGAGGCTTCGAAGATCGTCATGCAGATGCGAAAGAAACGGATGGACACAGCCTTCATCTCCGATGACGGGGTGAAGGACGATACCTTCATCAAGGTTGCCGGCGCCTATGCGGAGGGGGTGTATGCCACCGGGCCGAAGGATACCTCGAAGAATCCCTTGGCAATCGCTGCTACCGAGGCGCACCGGAAGGCATACGGCTCTGATCCCGGGGCGTTCTTCCTCAACGCCTATGCCGCGACCCAGGCCCTGCTGAACGCGATCGAAAAGGCCGGTTCTACGGACTACGAAAAGGTTTCACAGGCCCTGAAAACCGAGTACGTCGAAACGCCCCTGGGACGGATCAAGTTTGACGAGAGGGGGGATGCCATCGGGATCGGCTTCTCCATCTACCAGGTGAAGGGCGGGGTCTATATCGAAGTAAGATGACATAGATTCGGCAGTATGCAACATAAGGCACCATCGTATCGGGGGGAGGCTGACAGGGCTGTCCCCCCGATTTCGGTCAGTGCCCCGCCGGATGGTTCGTTCCGGCGTTGACATGAAGGAATCGAGCTCTTCAGATGGATTATTTTCTGGAATTGTTTCTGGGAGGATTGACCCGGGGAAGCATATACGCCCTGATCGCCCTTGGCTATACCATGGTCTACGGCATCATCGAGCTGATCAATTTCGCTCACGGTGAAATCTATATGATCGGGGCCTTTACGGCGCTGATCGTCATCTCCGTTCTGACGCTCATGGGGATGAACACGGTCGCCATCCTGGTCATCGCCGGAGTGATTGCCGTCATCTATTCAAGCGCTTACGGGTACACGGTCGAGAAGATCGCTTACAAGCCGCTGCGGAACGCGCCGCGCCTTTCAGCCCTCATCAGCGCCATCGGAATGTCTCTTTTCCTCCAGAACTACGTTCTCCTGGCGCAGACATCCGATTTTCTCCCCTTCCCGAATCTGGTTCCCGACTTTGAGTTCATGGAGCCCTATGCGCACATCATCGGTTCGACGGAGATCGTCATTCTCTTAACGACGGCCGTGGTCATGGTTCTTCTGACCTTTCTGATCAAATTCACGACCATCGGCAAAGCCATGCGGGCGGCGTCACAGGATAAAACCATGGCCATGCTGGTGGGGATCAATGTAAATCGCGTCATCTCCGTCACCTTTGTTGTCGGGTCGGCGACGGCGGCGATCGGGGGAGTGCTCATAGCCTCCCACGTGGGCATGATCAATTTCTACATCGGGTTCATCGCGGGGATCAAGGCCTTTGTCGCCGCGGTGCTGGGGGGGATCGGGAGCATTCCCGGCGCCGTTCTCGGCAGTTTTATCCTGGGGTGGACGGAGAGCTTCGCCACGGGATATGTGTCGAGCGATTACGAGGACGTGTTCGCCTTTCTCTTTCTGGTGCTGATCCTGATCTTCAGACCCTCGGGGATACTGGGCAGGACTGAAAAAAACAAGGTATGATGGAATCGGGATTGTGACAGGTGTTTGCATTTGATCGGATAAAAAAAGCCCTGCTCGTATCGGCATGGTTCATGTTTCTGACGTTTCCCATTCTGGTGATCCGCATCAATCCGGTGGAGCGCATCGTGGAGTGGCGCTGGATCAATATGCTGCTGATCGGTGTCGGCAGCTTTTTTCTCTCCTTTGTCTGGCATTATTTCATCAGGCGAAAGGAGATGGGTGCCCGCAGAGCGGAAACCGGCGAAGAATCAGAGGCGGCCCCCCTGGCCCAGCGAATCCTGAAAAACAAGAAAATCTACCGGCCGGCACTGGTTGTTGCCGGAATCTTTGCCCTTTGCTTCCCCTTTATCTTTTCTCTGTATCAGACGAATATCATGATATCGGCGCTGATCTACGTCATGCTGGGGCTGGGACTGAATATCGTCGTCGGACTGGCCGGTCTTCTCGACCTGGGGTATGTCGCTTTTTATGCCGTTGGAGCGTACGCCTATGCCCTGCTCAATTATCACTTCGGTCTCACCTTCTGGATGGTGCTTCCCATCGGAGCGGGCCTGGGAGCCCTCTTCGGGATACTCCTCGGGTTCCCGGTTCTCCGTCTCCGCGGAGACTACCTCGCCATTGTGACGCTGGGATTCGGTGAAATCATACGCATCATTCTGGAAAACTGGAATGAATTTTCATTCGGCCCCAGCGGAATATCGAATATACCGCGGCCCTCTCTTTTCGGGATCGACCTGTCGGTTCACGATGCCACGATCTACATTTACTATGTCATGATCGGTCTGTGCCTCCTCACGATCTTTGTCGTCAACCGCCTGCAGGATTCCCGGATCGGCAGGGCGTGGATCGCGCTCAGGGAGGACGAGATCGCCTGCCAGGCCATGGGGATCGACAAGGCGAGGACGAAACTGACCGCCTTCGCCCTCGGGGCGACATGGGCAGGGATGAGCGGTGTCGTCTTCGCGGCAAAGACCACCTTTGTCAATCCGGCGAGTTTTACCATCTGGGAATCGATCATCATCCTGTGTATCGTTGTCCTGGGAGGCATGGGATCGATCATCGGTGTGATAGCGGGGGCGCTGGTCCTGATACTGATGCCTGAATACCTGCGCGCCTTTTCTGAGTACCGGATGCTGGCTTTTGGCGTCGTTCTTGTGGTGATGATGGTCTTTCGTCCCGGGGGGCTGATACCCAATGTGCGGCGCATCTATACTTTCAAGGGTGCGACGGAATCGGGAAAGGGCGGCTGACCATGGAATCGGTTTTGAAGGTCCAGAATCTCGGTATGAACTTTGGGGGTCTGCGGGCCCTCGATTCCGTGGATCTTGCTGTGGGGAGAAACGAGATCGTCGCCCTGATCGGTCCCAACGGTGCGGGGAAGACCACCTTCTTCAACTGCGTCACCGGGATATATCCCCCCACCGAGGGGGATATCCTCATCGCCGTCCGGGGAAAAGGCGATCTGAAACGGATAAACGGATTGAAGCCGAACAGGGTGACGGAGAAGGGGCTGGCCAGAACCTTCCAGAACATACGTCTTTTCCCCCATATGACGGTCCTTGAGAATGTGATGATCGGACGACACTGCCGCATGGCGGCGGGGATTCTGGGCGCTGTCCTCAGAGGAGGGTCGACAGTCAGGGAGGAACAATCGGCGGTGCAGGAAAGCTATGCTATCCTGGAGAAAATGGGGCTGGCGCCTTTCGTGAATGATTTTGCCAAGAATCTTCCCTACGGGGCGCAGAGGCGCCTTGAGATAGCCAGGGCCATGGCAACGGAGCCCTTTCTTCTTCTCCTGGACGAGCCTGCCGCCGGCATGAATCCCTATGAAACGAAGGAACTCGATGATCTGATACAGCGCGTTCGCCATGAGGAGGGGATTGCCATACTCCTGATCGAACATGACATGAAACTCGTCATGAGTCTGTCTGACCGGATATGCGTTGTGGACTACGGGAGAAAGATAGCACAGGGGACCCCGGACGAGATACGGAATAACCCGGCGGTCATCAAGGCCTATCTCGGAGAGGAGATGGATGCTTAAACTCCGCACCGTACAGACCTACTATGGAAACATCCAGGCCCTGAAGGATGTCACGCTGGAAATAGCGACGGGAGAAATCGTTACCCTCATCGGAGCGAACGGCGCCGGGAAGACGACCACCCTCATGGCCGTCTGCGGGATTGTCCCCCCGCGATCGGGCGAGATACTTTTCATGGATCAGCCGATCACGCAGATGGACCCCGACAGGATTGTGTCCCTCGGTATCTGCCAGGTTCCGGAAGGGCGCCGGATATTCCCCTATCTGTCGGTCTCGGAGAACCTCGATATGGGGGCCTTTCTGAGACGGGACAGGGCGCAGATCAAACGGGACATGGAACAGGTCTTTGCATTCTTTCCCATCCTTGCAAAAAGACGCCATCAGGCGGGAGGAACCCTGAGCGGGGGAGAACAGCAGATGCTGGCCATCTCACGGGCGCTCATGGCGCGCCCGAAGCTTCTTCTCCTCGATGAACCGTCGCTGGGTCTCGCCCCTCTTATTGTCAAACAGATATTCGATATTATACGGAAGATCAACGCGGAGAACGGTACAACCATCTTTCTCGTGGAGCAGAACGCGAACCTGGCGTTGAAGGCAGCCGGCCGGGGGTATGTCGTGGAAAACGGCCGTATAACATTGACCGATTCCTCAGAAAACCTTCTTAAAAACGAAGGCGTAAAAAAGGCCTACCTGGGTGTGTAATCCCGGCTTTTCAGATACTGCACGGGTGTCCACCAAAAGCTCAGTGACAACGCATGCGAGCCAATGGGCGATTCACTTCTTCCACCGCACCGAATAGACGGTGCTTCTTTTCCCCTGGGGAGGGAAACGACGATCGCGTTTCTCTTCCACTGCCGGGACATGCCGACCGGCGTTCCCCACTTCACACGTTGATTAGAAATTCTTTTCCAATCCCATCAGGGCGGGGTTGAATATCCTCGCATCCATCAGACGGGGCTTCCTGATGATCGGTTTGAAGGCCATCAGGGCAAGGACGTCCTTCTCAAGGTCAATACCGGGGGCTATTTCGATCAGCTCCAGTCCTTCCCTGGTCAACGCGAAGACGCACCGCTCGGTCACGTAGCGCACATACTGATCCTTCCCGGCGCTGTACTTGCCGCCGAAGGTCATGTGCTCGACCTGGTCCACAAACTTTTTTGTATTCCCTTCCTGGTCTATGCACAGTTTGTTGTCTTTCACGGACACCTTCAGCCCTCCTGCGGTAAAGGTCCCCACGAAGATGCATTTTTTCGCGGCCTGGCTGATATTGATGAATCCGCCGCATCCGGCGAGTTTCGGACCGAACTTGCTCACATTGACATTGCCGTCTTTGTCTGTTTCCGCCATGCCGAGACAGGTGATATCAAGACCACCGCCGTCATAGTAATCAAACTGGTAGGGCTGGTCTATGATGCAATCCGGATTGGCCGCCGCCCCGAAGCTCAACCCCCCCTGGGGGATACCGCCAATGATGCCGGGCTCGGCCGTGAGGGTGAAGTATTTGGAGATCCTCTCCTCATTGGCCACGTTGGCGACCCCCTCGGGCATGCCGATCCCCAGGTTGACGATATCGTTCGGGTTCAATTCAAAAGCGGCCCTCCGGGCGATGATCTTCCGGGCATCCATTTTCATCGGGGCCATGGATTGCAGGGGGATTTTTACCTCGCCGCTGAAAGAGGGACTATAGGGCTCCCCAAAGGTCTGCCAGTGGTTTTCAGGCTTGGAGACGACCACGCAGTCGACGAGAATCCCGGGAATCTTCACATTCCTGGCATTGAGCGTACCCTTTTCGGCAACCCGTTCGACCTGCACGATCACATACCCGCCGGAATTTTTAGCGGCCTGCGCGATCGAAAGGTTTTCATTCGTGAGGGCCTCTTTTTCCATTGAGACATTGCCGTCCGTGTCGGCAGTCGTGCCTCTGATGAGGGCGATATTGACGGGGGGAAGTTTGTAGGCGAGATATTCCTGCCCGTCAAAGGTGACAAGCTCGACGATCTCTTCCTTTGTGATGGCGTTCACTTTGCCGCCGTCATTCCTGGGGTCGACATAGGTTCCGAGCCCTATCTTTGTGATAGTTCTGGGCCGGTGAGCCGCAATATCCCTGAACATATGGGATACAACCCCCTGGGGGAGATTATAGGCGATGATCTTGTTTCCCATCGCCAGCTTCCCGAGTTTTGGCGCCAGGCCCCAGTGCCCGCCGATAACCCTTTTCAGCAGACCTTCATGGGCAAAGTGGTTCAGTCCCTTCTCTCCGCCATCCCCCTGCCCGGCGGCATACATAAGAGAGAGATTTCTGGGCTTTTGATTGCGTAAGAAATACTCCTCAATACCGATGAGGATTTCCTCAACAACGGCTATTCCGACGAATCCCCCCGTCGCTATAAGGTCTCCGTCCTGTATGAGCTGGATGGCGTCTTCAAGGGGCACCACCTTGTTTTTTGTTTCCATGGTCTTGAGAATGACGGGGTGAATATCCGGCTTCGCGGATGCTTTCTGATCAGCTGTCATGATTGAACTCCTGTTGTGAATAATATGGTTCCAATTCGAGATACAAACCTATCCGCCTGTCACATCGGTTTGGGAGGGCTTACGATCGCCTCTCCTTCAATCACCTTGATTCCACTCTGATTGGTGCAGGTTGTTTCAAGCCGCACCTTATTCTTCTCGGCCAGTATTTCTGAAACTTTCACCCGCGCCGTAATCGTATCGCCTATCCTGACCGGCGCCAGGAACTTGAGGGTCTGGTCAAGGTATATCGTCCCTGGCCCCGGCAGTTTCATGGCAATTACGGTAGATATAAACCCTGCCGACAGCATGCCGTGGGCGATACGGGTCTTGAAAAAGGTGTTTTTTGCGTATTCCTCGTTGGTGTGTGCCGGATTGAAATCGCCGCTTACCCCAGCATAAAGATAAATATCTGTTTCCGAGACTGTCTTGGAGAATTCCGCGTGATCGTTTACTTTCAATTCTTTAATAGACTTGCCGAGCATCTGTGTGCCTCCCTTCCTGATAACGAAGCAGGTATTAAGGATCGTGTAACCAGCTACGCTCCGTCTTCAAGAAACATGCCAGCGGGTTTTGTGGAGGATCGCCGACGGCGGAAGCGCGGGAAACAGCCGTATGTGTTCCTTTTCATCGGAGATGGGTTCAGATTGCAAGGTGGCGAGTGAAGGTCTGTAGGACCGGAAGTGTAGCAGATCGGCTACAAGGCGGGTGTCTCTTCGTTGTGGTGAAGCGGGATATTGTATTTCTTCATCTTTTTGTACAGCAGGGTTCGATGGATACCCAGCATTCTGGCGGCTTTCTGCTTGTTGTAGCCCGCCGTATGGAGCGTATGGAGGAGGGCTTCTTGCTCGGCCTGCTCATGCAGGCGCTTGAGTGAGACCTCTTCCTGTGCGGGAAAGCCGCTGTGCCCTTCCTTCTTGACGGCATGCCCCTTGTTGGTCAGGTAGCAGGGGAGATCCTCAAGATGAATGGTATCCCCATCCAGCGAGGAGATCGTCCGTTCCAGCACATTCAGAAGCTCCCGCGTGTTGCCGGGCCAGTCACTGTTCTTCAGAACATCCTCTGCCTCGGGGGCAATCGAGATCTCGGTGAACCCGAATTCTTCAGCGATATTTTTCAACAGATGGTGCGCCAGGGGAATGATGTCTTCCCTCCTCTCGCGCAGAGGGGGGATATGGAGCGATATGACATTCAAACGGTAAAATAGATCGAGCCGGAATCTCTTTTCCGGCACCATTTCCTGGAGATTCTGATTCGTGGCCGCGATGAGGCGAAAATTGGAATAAATCGGAGATGTTCCGCCTACCCGGGTGAATTCCTTATCCTCGATAACGCGCAGGAGCTTTGGCTGCATTTCAAGGGGCATGTCTCCGATTTCGTCGAGGAGTATTGAACTGTTGTGCGCCAGCTCGAACTTCCCCTTTTTCCCGCTGGTGCTGGCTCCCGTAAAGGCCCCTTTCTCATACCCGAATAATTCCGATTCTATCAGTTCCCGGGGGACGGCGGAACAGTTCAGGCGCAGAAGAGGCCGGTTCTTCCGGGAACTGGCATTATGAATGGCGTGGGCGAAGAGTTCCTTGCCCGTGCCGCTTTCCCCCGTTATCAGGACGGGGAAAGAATATTCGGCCGCCCTGAGGGCCTCTTTTTTGAGGAATGTCATTGCCTCGCTGACCCCCACAATACAGTCGAAGGTAAACTTTTTTGCGCGGAGGGTGTTTATCTTGTCTTCGTATTCCTTCACCTTCGATTCCAGGAGAGAGAGCTTCCCCATCAGTTTCTTCAGGTCTTTGGTATTCTTGAACATGACCTGACCGTAGACGGCGATCACCTTGCCGTCTTTCTTGATGGGGATGCGCTGCACCACCATGTTCTGTCCCATTATATATTGAGAGTGATTGATCTCCGGTACGCCGGTTTGCGCCACAATGTGCATCCGTGTGTTTTCAATGACCTCGGTACAGTGCTTCCCGATCTGCTGGGCGGGGTCTATCTTGAGGAACTCGCCGTAGGGTCTGTTGAAATGGGTCACGTACCCGTCGGGGTCCGTGACAACCACCCCATCGTGAATGTTGTCCATAATAAGGGAATACATTTTACACTGATCCTTGGTTGTTGTGGAGCTGCATCTTTTCTTTTCGGCACTCATTGCTCATTTCCTGTTGTTGAGTGGTCAAGAAAACGTATCAAAAGGTCTACATGCTGCTTTTCTAATACGTTTTTATGCCCCTGTCTGTCAATCATTTTTTTCCGGATTACCGGGCTGTATCAACGTCATTCCTGAGATGGCGGTGGTTTGCGCCATGATGGTGACCGCTGGTCTGAAACTTGCAGTTCTGTGCCGGGAAGACAGATGAGGAAGAGGGTTTTGTTTTTTGCAGGTACCATAACAACGCACATTGAAAGAAGGAGGTACGGTAATGAGGAAGAAAGTATTTGTGGTGATGTTGGCGATTGCGCTGGTTTTCAGTTTTTCCCTGGCCATCTCATCGGCTGTAGCCGCGCCAAAGGTTCTCAAGTGGAAGATGACGTCCACCTGGCCGCCGTCAATCGACCTGATCCGGGCCGACTACGCCTTTGTCGAGGCTGCCAACCAGCTCTGCAAGGGGCGCCTTGAGATCAAGTTCTTCACGGGCGGAACCCTGATGCCGTCGTACGAGGTTTTCGACGCGGTCGGCAAGGGAACGGTTGAAGCAGCCGGTGACTGGCCCAACTACTGGGCGGGAAAGGACCCGGTCTTCGATACCCTCGGATCCTATCCCATGGGTATGACCCCCTTTGATTATTTCGTATGGATTTACGGTGGTGAGGGCCGGAAGATCTACGAAGAGGCCTACGGGAAATTCGGCATGATGTATCTCGTGACAGGTGTGACCCCCATGGAATGCGGTATCCGCAGCAACAAGCCCGTCAAATCGCTCGAGGACATCAAGGGAATGAAGATCAGAATGTCCGGTCAGGCCCAGGGCAAGCTCCTGAAGGACCTCGGGGCCGCTCAGATAGCCATGTCGGGCCAGGAGATCTATCAGGCACTGCAGAAGGGCGTCATCGACGCGGCAGAATTCTGCAGCCCCTCCTGCGACTGGGGTATGGGATTCGGCGAGGTGACGAAATACTGGGCCGTCCCCGGATGGCATCAGCCCGCGTCCGTTATGGGCGTCATGATCAACCAGAAGGTATGGGATTCGCTGGACAAGGATCTCCAGGAAGACCTCAAATTAGCCGCAAAGGCAGCCTGCGTGAAATTCACGGCGGAACAGTACTATGACGTCATAGAGTACACAAAGAAGTTCGAAGACAAAGGAGTCCAGATCAACCGGTATGACGACGCGGTTCTGACCAGAATCGAGAAGCTGATAAACAAGCATACCGAGGAGACGGCCAAGAACAACCCGCTTTTCAAGAAATCGATGCAGTCCCAGATGAAGTTCAAGAAGGATTTCGCGAAGTGGCGGGCCATGGAAACCCCCTTCAGCTTCGGGTATAACCCCACGGAATACCCGAATCTTGACTGATAACGCCGGGGTTCAGAAAGCGGCATAGGAAAAAGAGAGCTGGAGGCCCCGGCCGGTATACCGGGCGGGGCCTCGGCTCCTCTCACGCATTTTGTTCGAAACCCTCATTCCTTTTGAACGATATCCGGTGTAGGGCAGTTATTTTTGACGATAGACAGGGAGCGGCTTTTTTTCGGGCCCGTAATCTTTTGTAGGTGAATGCGGAACTCATGGCATGAGCCGCACGGGAAGGAGGTTATATGGATTTTGCACGGAAGATATCACTTTTCTGTGATACCATCAGTGAGTGGACGGGGAGGATCTTCGGTTGGGTCATCGTTCCCCTGGTCCTCCTCACGGTTATGGAGGTGACCCTGAGACGGTTTTTCGGTTCGCCTACCATATGGAGCTTCGAAGTGCTCAAGCAGCTCTACGCACTTCATTTCATGATTGTCGCCGCCTTTGGTCTTCTCTATGGCTCCCATGTGTCGGTCGATGCGTTCACCATGGTCCTGAAAGAGAAAACGAAAGCCATTCTGGATCTGATCAGTTATGTCATATTCTTTTTCCCTTTCATCATCGTGTGCATCTGGCAGGGCTATTCCTTCGCGTCGCGGTCGTGGGCGATGAAGGAAACCACGTGGAGCGTCTTCGCCCCGCCCGTCTATCCCATCAAGACGGTCATTATCATAACCTTCATACTCCTTCTCATACAGGGTATATCGGAAGTGATTAAGAGGATATATATCATCAAGGGGGTCAAGCTATGATCGATATCAGTCCCGAACTCTTGACGGCCCTCATGTTCATCGGTCTTCTGATCGGCCTCTTCATGGGCCATCCCCTTGCCTTTGTTCTGGGCGGCCTGGCGGTGATATTTGGTCTGCTGGGATGGGGACCATCGGTATTTTACATATTTATGAACAGGATATGGGGGACGATGGACAACTATGTCCTTCTGGCCATTCCGCTCTTCATATTCATGGCGCAGCTTCTCGACCAGTCGGGGGTTGCCGAGGAACTCTTCAAGGCCCTGCGGTACGTGCTGGGCCAGACACGGGGAGGCATCGCGCTGTCGGTTATTCTCGTTTCCACGGTCTTTGCGGCCTGCACCGGCATTATCGGGGCATCCGTGGTTACCATGGGGCTTCTGGCCGTGCCGATGATGAAAAAATATGGGTACGATGAAGCGTTGACCTATGGAGCGATCTGCGCCGGGGGGACACTCGGCATCCTGATTCCCCCGAGCATCATGCTGGTCATCATGGCGAGCGAGGCGACCCTGTCTGTGGGGAAATTATTCGCCGGAGCGGTCTTCCCCGGAATCATTCTCTCCGCGCTGTACATGGTGTATGTGGGCATTTTGTGTTTTGTAAAACCCGAGCTCGGTCCCCCCATCAGCAGGGAAGAGCGTGCTCAGGTGACTAACGCGCAAGTCGCGCTCATGGTCCTGAAATCACTTGTGCCTCCCATGATTCTCATACTCGGCGTGCTGGGATCGATCTTCTTCGGCATCGCGACGCCGACGGAGGCAGCTGGCGTCGGGGCGTTCCTGGCCTTTATCATGGTCCTTGCTTACGGAAAGTTCACCTGGAGAGGGCTCTACAAAGCCGTGATGCAGACGGCAAAGACGAATACCATGGTGATCATGATCCTCTGCGGCGCCACCTGTTTTACCGGCATATTTCTCGGCGTCGGCGGCGGGGACGTGGTGACGGACTTTGTCTTGGGTCTGGGGCTGGGCAAGTGGGGGACCTTCTGGGTCATGATGGCGATCGTTCTGATTCTGGGAATGTTCATCGACTGGATCGGCATTGTCCTTATCTGTTTTCCGCTCTTTCTCCCCATTGCCAAGCAATTGGACTTCGACCCGATCTGGTTTGTCATCATGATAGCGGTGAACCTGCAGGCGTCATTCCTCACACCGCCGTTCGGATACGCCCTCTTCTACATCAAGGGGGTTGATCCCGAACATATCGATATCAGAAAGGTGTACAAGGGCATCGTCCCCTTTGTGGCGCTGATGGTTATCGGTCTGCTCATATGCGCGGCCTTCCCGGACGCGATCATGTGGCTGCCCAACCTGCTTGTTGAATAACGGCGGGTTCCGCGGCGCGGATGGGGCCTCACAACCGAGAAGGCACATGTTGATGGAGGGTCTCGACTGAATCAGTCGAGACCCTCCACTTTTTAGGGAGCAATCATTTCCTTTCTGCCCGGGCGGCATATGCGGGACATCACCGTCCGTGCGGCACCGGTTGCGCCATTGGCATTATTGCGGTAGTATAATCTAAAATATGAAAAGAAGACCGTCAAGCATGAGTCCCTATGACAGTATGCCCGTCGGTGTCTTCACCGTCGACGTTGACATGAATATCACCGACTTTAACTCCTTTGCTGAAAAGATAACCGGATTTTCACGAGAGGAAGCCCTTTCATGCAAATGTTTTGAGATCTTCCGTTCTCCGCGGTGCTTTCGGCAATGCCGTCTCCGCGCTGCCCTCGAAAAGGGAGAAGGTACCGGCATACTGAGGACGCAAAATCGTATCCTCAGAAAAGATAATATCGAGATTCCCATCGACATAACGGCATGCGTCCTGGCTGATGGAGAGGGAGCCGTAACGGGCGCGATCGAGTGCTTTGAGGAGCCCTTTTCCGACCTGGTTCCGGAAACCCAAAGACAGGTCAAAAACTTCGATTCCATGTTCTTTCAAGACATTATCGGAAACGATTCAAAGATGCTCGCTATCATTGAGATACTGGCCGTCGCGGCGAAAACGGATGCCCACATACTCATCACGGGGGAGACCGGAACGGGAAAGGATGTATTTGCCCGCTGTGTCCATATGGCAAGTCCCCGGAAAGAGGGGCGATTCATCAAGGTCAATTGTGCGGCCATGCCCGGCGAGTTGCTCGAATCCGAATTCTTCGGATACGAAAAAGGGGCCTTCACCGATGCCAAGACCGATAAACCCGGACGGTTTCAGATGGCCGAGGGGGGAACGATCTTCCTCGACGAAATCGCTGAATTGCCGCTGAATCTCCAGGCGAAACTCCTTCAGGTTCTCGATGAAAAGACGTTCTATCCCCTGGGCGCCTCGAAACCCGTGGTTGTGGATGTCCGCGTTCTGTCATCGACCAATCGCGATCTCGAACAGATGGTCGCGGAGGGGACCTTTCGGCAGGACCTGTATTACCGCCTCAACGTCATAGCAGTCGAAATCCCCCCGCTGAGGGATCGTCTCTCGGATATCCCGCTTCTTATCGACCATTTTCTCAAGGAATTCTTTCCTCAGGACGGCAAGGCGCCCTCCGGCGGAGTGCTCACCGCCGAGGCACAGGACCTTCTTCTGCGCTATACGTACCCCGGAAACGTCCGGGAACTCAAACACATTATTGAGCACGCCTCGGTCATGAGCCAGGGAAAACCCATAACCCCCGCCATGCTTCCCGAGGTTCTTGTCCGCGTATCCCCACCGCAGGCGGGCACCGACAGCCTCATCCGGAAACCGGATATGTCTCCCGCCGATGATGAGGAGCGCGCGCACATTCTCAAGACCCTCCGCGACCATTCCTGGAATCGCCGGAAGACCGCCGATGCCCTTTCCATCGATCGCACGACGCTGTGGCGGAAGATGAAACGCTTCGAGCTTATTGACTGATCCCCGCCGTGCAACATTTCGCAACAGTGTTGCAAAGCGTTGCATGCGGTTAACATGCCGGATTTACTTTGTATAATCTGTCTTGCCTCTTGACCCCCCATCCGCCGTGCAACATGCCGGGCGGTGCAACGCATCTTTCTCCCACCGTAAAAACGTATACATCTAATATCATTCAACATATATATGTGGCATGGCCGTTGCATTATCCTATGGCGGGAGAGAGACAATGCGCGCCATACTCTGTACACTCAATGGAAGGATTGCTCCAAAGTATTATGATGCCGCTCAACTTCTGCTCCTTCACATGAAAGACGGCGTGGTTGCTCACCGGGAGGTGATCGCCGTTCAAGCCCTGAAACCGGATGAATTGTGTTCCCTGGTGCTCCACATGAAGACCGATGTGGTGATCTGCGGCGGAATCAGGCAGGACTATCAGGAAAAACTGGCCGGAGCATCCGTTCAGCTCATATACAATGTTATCGGAAACACCGAAAAGGTGGTGGAACGCTTTGTGGAAGGTACCCTTCGCACGGGCGATATTGTGGGTTAACAGTTACCGAAAGGAGAAAGGTTATGAAGAGAAGAGATTTCTTGAAGGGAATGGCAGTAACGGGTGCCGGAGTCGCGCTGTCCGGCGGTGTGGGGACGCTGACAAAGGCGGCCCATGCGGCGAAGAAGGAAGATTTCGGCGAACTCAAGAGCGTCAAGGTCTACTGTGTGTCCGAGACAAGCTGGTTCGACAACGCCACCCTCGGCAAGGACATCAAGGCTGCCGGCGGGATCAACACAAACCAGTACGATTTTCCTTATGATGTCGAAAATCTGGGAGGATATTCCGCCGTTGTCGAAGTGGAAGCCCTCGACGGGAAGAAAACCAAATATCTCCTCGATACCGGCTGGAGCAACGACTGGATGGACTATGTCTTTGAAAAATCCGGCGTCGACAAGATGCTCAAAAGCAAAGAGATCGACACGATGATCGTTTCCCATGATCATATCGATCATTACTTCGGTCTTGAGAGCACCCTGAAACATCAGCCCGACATCAAGATCTATTTCCCGGGGACATCGATGAAAAAAAGCTTCGAACTCCTCAAAGGGGCCGATTTTTCCGCGACTCCGGGTTGCCCGAAGAACACGGTTCCCCATACCGGGGAACTGATCGTCACCGAGACCAACAAGCTGTATAAACTGCAGGACGGCGCGGCGGTGGTCTTCTTTGACTGCCCGGCGACACTCCAGGTGCGCGGCGAGAACGTCATGTACTTCAAGCTCAAAGACAAGGGCTATGTCACCGTCACCGGCTGTTGCCACCCCGGCATCCTGACCCTGATCAACTACTCGCGGAGGAACTTCAAGGACGGCAACAAGAACTACGGGTGTTACGGCGGCCTTCATATTTCGCCCTTCGAGAACTGGGACCCCAAGATGGACGACCTGATCAAGGGCGTGAAGGCGATGAACATGACCAAGATCGGCTGCAACCACTGCACGGGTTGGATCTGGGCCGAGAAAGCCGCCGCCGCCGGGTTGCCTATTGTTAATGGAACCAACAAGAATCTCGCCTACAAGAAAACGGGGACACTTTCCCGGGCCAAGACCTCCAATGTGTATCTTGGCAATGGCGATGAGATCGTCTTCTAAAAGGGGATGACAGAACTCTCCGTTTCATGTAAAGGGAAGGGGTCGATTGCTTCAGGAGAGTATGACCGGGGTTCGACCCCTTCTTTACGGAGTGGGTTTAAGAAGTTCAAACCGAATTAGGGGGTATTTTCATGAGCACTGATCAATCGCATGAAAACTGGCTTACAACGAGACAGTTGGAGCCTCGATGGTCTGTCGGACTGTCGGGGATTGTAAACCTGATCGTCCTTCTCATTGCCGTCTTTGCCGTATGGTGGATTTTCTTTTCCAACGCGGGGATATTCAAACTGTATACGCCTCTCTTGGGTTTCTCACTGGTCATATGGACGCTGCTCATACTGCTCTGGCAGGCGGAGCTGTTTGACTACTGGCCGTTTTCACGTTCCTACGTGCAGAATGCCCATCCGCTGGCCAAGGGGGCGACGATGACGCTCCTCATGATTGTCATCTACCTCGTCCTTGTCATCGGGTGCGTCTACCTGATCATGGGAAAACTCGGCATCACCTATTTCAACTGGGACAGCCTCATGACCTATGGAGAATTCGGACAGGACGCGACATCCACCCGCGAGACGGCTTCGTGGGCGATGCTCTCCCTTTCTGTTCCGTTCTTCCTCCTGAGTGTCTGGTTCATGTTCGGGATCGGGAAAGATCTCTTCCACGAACTGAAACAGCCGAAATTCGGGATCGCCATGTGGTCGATTATCGCGGTCCTCGGTATCTATTTCTATTTCATCTTCTTCCATCCCCACATCGGCTCCATGTTCTATCCAAAACAGATCTATGCCGCCGTGCCTCCCTGGTGGGAAAGCATAGCGCAGACCAACAGCGCCGAGTTCAGCCTGGGCATTCTGTTCGTTACCGTAGTCGGTATTTTCTACGCCTTCCATCTCTGGGACGGCTGGCCGTATAATCTGGTGCAGAAACAGCCGTGGCGTTTCATATTTTTCGCCGTCGTCAGTCTCATCATCGGCTATGTCATCTTCCGCCTTCAGCTCTTTATCTTCGACTATCTGTGGGATGAGGCTTATGTGGGCGGTCAGAACGAAGCCAACTTCGGGTGGCGGTACAGCCATACCGTCACGATGGCGAATTTCGTGCTCGTCATCGCCCTGATTCAGAATGTATTCTTCGGTCAGGCGTATGAAAGGATGAACGCTGTGGTGCGGTCCATTATCAAAACGATCGTCGCCGTTGTCGTTGGCCTGCTTTTCGCGTGGGCCTATTATGCGTGGGGCCCGGCGCTTCTCGGGGTATGTGAAGGGGTTTCCCATCCGTCGGAGAATGCCGCCGCCTTCCTGATTATGGTCGTTAACCTGATCATGATTCAAGACTACTTTATGGATCGGTGGCCCGGATATCGGCTCAAGAAGTAACTGTCCGGAAAGGATACGTAGATATGACCGTGACCCGGCATATCGATCCTCTCGTTTCTTTTGAAACGCTTCTGTTCGAGCTGTTTCAAAAGGTATTTCAGAACGATGCGGCGCGGCGGCATTTCGGCTTTTCCCAGATATCGCAGGTGACAACCCCTGACGGGTTGCCTGCGTGGTATCTGTGGTTTTCCGATAAGCCCGGCGCTTACTCTCTCGCTGTTACCGAGGGGCATGTGGTGTCTGAAAGAGAGAACGCGTGCAGTAACCAGAAAGATACGGATGTTTTGGAAGGCCATTTTGCCATACGGTATTTCCCTGATATAGAAGATAAGTTGTTCGATTCCCTTTCCTGTTATGAGCAAATCTTCCGGATGGGGCCTTCTTTCGATGCCACTGGTACGCCCTCCTTCGAAGGGGGGCGTGCCATGCATCAAAGCTTTTTTGTCGCCGGGCACATGGATATTCTGATCCATTCTTCGAAAGCCGATGCCGATTTCTTCTGTTTAGCCCCGGATCGGTGGCGGGACTATCGCCTCGACGGCCTCACGCTGACCGATGAAAAGGGGAAATCCCGCAAGGTTGTCTCTCCCGGTGCCATAGACCGGGACTTTCCCGGCTGGGACCTCTCGTTCTTCATCTTTGACAAAATTATTTCGTCGTTCTGCTTTGTGTCCGGCCAGGCGCCGCGGTGCGCGGGAGCCGCCTCCAGGCCCTTCGTTCATTACGAGATCGATGGCGAACAACGGGTCAATGCCGTGCATGACCCTGCTATAACCGAGCACGCCTTCGGCGTCTCCTTCCCCAATGGCGCCGGACGGGATCGTTTGAAAGAGGGATACGCCTCTTTTGCTGAACGGTTTGATGCACCGGAATACGCCCTGGTCGGCATGTGGGAAGAGCCTGACGATGTCCCCGCGCAGTGGAGAAGGCCGGAATGGTGGACCATCAGGGCCACACATTTTCATGCCGATCCCGATCACGTGTGCTCCTGTTACACGGACCACTGAGGAAAGGATCGATCTGAGATGGTTGACAAGTCGCGCCGCAGTTTCTTCAATGAATTTTTTGTGAGAAACACGATCAAATGTGTTTCCGAAGCCCATAAGGCCTACGAGGATACCAAAAACGATCTCGCCTATTTCAATTCCTTTGAGTCGGCCTATCCTCTCATATCGGAGAGCTACTCTTTCCTCGAAGATGAGGCGATACGACTCGGGATCGACACCGAGGGGATGACCAAACTTGAAATCGTCAAGGAAGTTTACCGGCGGGACAAAGAAAATCCTTAGAACCGGTGAAACTTAAAACACGTCATCGTTGATCGTTTCGTCTCCGAATGAGATGAAGCCTGTGGCGATACCTCTCAGGTGACCCCCGTCCTGACCCTTGAAAATCCAAGCACCACCCCTTGAACATTCCATTGATAAGAAAGAGACCTCGGAAATCTGCCTTAGTGGGAAGGTTTTACCGGTTGCCACCAAGAGATATTCTTTTCTCTTGAGAACGTTCTCTACTGGAAAAACCAAATCCTAGAATCTCGGCTTTCTTTTGCCCGATCGACTTTACTGTTCAGGTTGTGGCTGAACGTTACGATTGCCCCGGACTAACCCATATGAGACCCTTACGAAGCTGGTTTTTAGACATCCCGTTTTATCCTGTTGACTTTGGCAGGTGCTCTATGGCAGTTTAACCCTCTATTTGTTAAGGCCACTTTTCCGAGGACTTCAATCTACGCGCCTAAGGTAATGATTTTAGCAAGAAGTAGTCCTCTTCTGGGGGAGTGAGACAGCCCCCTGAAACTTCTTTAACTCGGTTGTCTAAGGCGAAAGCAGGCGGACATATGATCGGTCAAAAATATAACTTGAGATTGCCGTGATGGGAGCTGACGGTGCGGCGGATATTATATTCAGGAATGAGTCCGCCGATCTGAAACAGCAGAAGAAAGATGAGTATGTGGCTGAGTTTGCTACCCCCTATCAGGCGGCAAAACATGCCATGGTTGAACAAGTTATTGAGCCGAAACAAACACGGCCGGTCATAATAAGCGCGCTGAACATGTTGAAAAACAAGAAGGAAGACCGCCCGTACAAAAAACATGGGAATATCCCTCTGTAAGAAAGAGAAAATGTACTCAGCACCTTGGCATTTTTAACAATCTCGAACACGGAACACTACAACAAGAGACACTTGGAAGGGAGAAACGCTGTCATGTCGGAACATCGTGATCTGGAAAAATGGAGAAAACTCGCGGAGGGTGAATTAAGAGGGAAACCGGTTGAATCCCTGAACTGGATGACTCCTGAAGGAATCCTGGTAAAGCCTCTTTACACCGCAGAGGATATTGAAGGCCTGGAATGCGTCAATACGCTCCCCGGTTTTCCGCCTTTTGTGCGGGGTCCCATGGCCACCATGTATGCCGGAAGGCCCTGGACTATTCGTCAGTATGCGGGTTTTTCAACCGCAAAAGAATCGAATGCTTTTTACAGAAGGAATCTTGCGGCAGGGCAGAAAGGACTTTCCGTGGCCTTTGACCTTGCGACCCACCGGGGATATGACTCCGACCATCCACGGGTTGTCGGTGATATCGGGAAAGCGGGGGTTGCAATAGATTCCGTGGAAGACATGAAGATCCTTTTTGATCAGATTCCGCTGGATGAGATGTCGGTTTCCATGACCATGAATGGAGCTGTCCTGCCGATTCTGGCCGGGTACATTGTCGCCGCGGAAGAGCAGGGGGTGTCCCAGGATAAACTGACGGGAACCATTCAGAACGACATTTTAAAGGAGTACCTGACCCGTAACACGTATATCTACCCGCCGGAGCCTTCCATGAGGATTGTATCCGATATTATCGGGTACTGCTCCAAACATATGCCCAAGTACAATACAGTCAGCATCAGCGGGTATCACATCATGGAAGCCGGAGCGAATTCCGTCCTTCAGACCGCCTTTACCCTGGCAGACGGTCTGCAATACGTGAGGGCGGCAATGGAAGCGGGACTTGATATAGACGATTTCGCACCGCGCCTGTCGTTCTTCTTCGGGATTGGGATGAATTTTTTCATGGACATTGCCATGCTGCGCGCTGCCCGTTTTCTCTGGCACGAGCTGATCAATCAATTCAATCCCAAGAATCAGAAGTCATCGGTTCTCAGGACGCATTGCCAGACATCGGGCTGGAGCCTGACTGAGCAGGATCCCTATAACAACATCATCCGGACTACCCTCGAATGTATGTCCGCCGCCCTGGGTGGAACACAGTCCTTACATACGAATTCCTTTGATGAGGCTGTTGGACTTCCCACGGATTTCTCCGCGAGAATCGCACGAAATACACAGATCATTGTTCAGGAAGAATCGCAGATCTGTCATGTTGTTGATCCTCTGGGTGGTTCATATTACGTTGAGGCCTTGACCGACGGTATTATCCGGGAGGCGAAAAAGATTATTCAGGAAGTCGAAGAATTGGGCGGTATGGCGAAGGCCATAGAAACGGGTATGCCGAAGATGCGCATCGAGGAATCGGCAGCCAGAAAGCAGGCCCGCATAGATCAGGGCCTGGATGTGATTGTTGGTGTCAACAAATACAGAATAGAGGAAGACAAGAGAATTGATGTTCTGGAAGTGTCAGAATCCGTCCGCGAGGAGCAGATCGCCATGCTCAAAGAGATCAAGACGAAACGGGACAACGCAAAGGTGCAAAGAACTCTGGCTGCCATAACAAAGGCTTCGGAATCAGGCGCAAATCTTCTCGAAGTATGTATCCCCGCTGTCAGGGCTCGGGCGACGATTGGGGAGATCTCGGATGCCATGGAAAAGGTGTTCGGACGGTTTGTCGCAACCACCCAGTGCATATCAGGAACATATGCAGCCGAATACGGCGGAAGCGACATATTTTCATCTGTGAGAAAAAGGACAGATGAGTTTGAGAAAAGAGAAGGAAGAAGGCCGAGGATACTTCTCACAAAAATGGGACAGGATGGTCATGACCGGGGTATCAAGGTGATTGCAACGGCCTTTGCCGATCTTGGTTTTGACGTGGATATCAGTCCCATGTTTCAGACTCCGGAAGAAGCGGCCAAGATGGCTGTGGAAAACGATGTTCACGTGGTCGGCGCATCGAGCCTGGCCGCGGGACACAAAGCCCTGGTTCCCCAGCTTGTGGAAGAGCTCAAGAAACAGGGTGGCGGGGATATCCTGACCGTTGTCGGCGGTGTTATTCCTCCCGGCGACTACGACTTCCTGTATAAAGCAGGAGTGATTGGCGTATTCGGTCCCGGTACGGTTGTTATAGAATCTGCCAATAAGATACTAAATGAGCTGGAAAAGAGGAATAAAAAACAGTGACAACGACAAGTGCCCAGGATTATACGCGGGGCGTACTGGCACATGACAGGCGGATACTCGCCAAGACCATAACACTGATTGAAAGTTCCCTTCCGGCTCATCAGACGATGGCACGAGAGGTGATTGATCTCCTGATTCCCCATACGGGGAAGGCAGTGCGTTTAGGAATAACGGGAGTTCCCGGTGCGGGGAAAAGCACCTTTATAGAAAGTTTCGGGACAATGCTTGTGGGGAAGGGGAAAAAAGTGGCTGTTCTGGCCATTGATCCGAGCAGTGTACGAAGCAGAGGGAGTATCCTTGCCGACAAGACCCGCATGGAAAAACTGTCGGTTGCAGAGAATGCCTTCGTCAGGCCATCCCCATCAGGAGGAACCCTCGGCGGCGTTGCGCGCAAAACCAAGGAAACCATGCTGGTCTGTGAAGCTGCCGGTTTTGATGTGGTCATTGTTGAAACCGTGGGGGCCGGCCAGTCCGAGGTGGCCGTCGCTTCAATGGTTGATTTCTTTCTGGTACTGATGATTCCCGGCGCGGGAGACGAGATTCAGGGAATAAAAAAAGGCATTGTGGAACTTGCCGACGCCATTGTCATTAACAAGACGGACGGGGAAAATGTGGCGAAGGCGAACCTGGCAAAAAGACAGTATGAAATGGCCCTTCACTTCTTAAAACCTTTCTCATCCAACTGGACGCCCCCTGTTCTTACGTGCAGTGCCTTGGAAATGACCGGTATAGAAGAAGTCTGGGAGACTGTTGCAGAGTACACCAAGAGGCTTGGCGCTACCGGGGAGCTTGAAGCGAAAAGGAAAACCCAGAACATTGACTGGCTCCGGTTTCTCGTCCAGCAGGGATTGAGGGAGTGGTTCTATAAAAAACCGTATATTCAGAAAATGATACCGCCGATTGAGAAGGAAGTGGAGGAGGGGGCAATCGCCCCCACAACCGCGGCGGATAGATTGCTTGCTCTCCTGGACGATCAATAATGTTTCTCTTATGCGCTGCTATAAGGGAGGGGAAGGAAGAGAATTCGCAGACTATTACAGAACAGAGGCCATGAAGGAGGTGAAGGAGATGCTTACATGGGAAGAACTTTCCGAGTTAACCAGAACACGGCGCTCAATCCGTAAATTTGAGAATACACCGGTACCGGAGGATATTCTTCTTAAGGCTCTGGAACTGGCCACCTGGGCGCCTAACGGAGGGAACCAACAGGCGTGGCGGTTTCTGGTCATCAGCAACCGGGATCTGATCGGGAAGATGGCGGACGCAGTCAAAGGCAAGACTGAGCTGATGATTTCGTGGCCGGAAGCCCGGGCGTTTGAAGACAGTGCGGCGCGATGGCGCAAGAATTCCGATTTCTTCCGGGAAGCGCCGGTTTGTGTCGCGGTTCTGATGGGGAGGTATTCCAGCATCGCCGATCAGATTTTGCGAGCCCGTGGAGAGACAGACCCCATTGCCCGGGAGATCAGGTCAAGCCGTGAGATCGGAAAATCCAGCCTCCAGAGTGCGGCCGCGGCTATCACCTACCTGTGTCTTTTTCTGCATTACTTCGGGCTGGGGACCACATGGATGGCGGGGCCCCTCCAGGCCAAGAAAGAGATCGAGCAACTTCTGGATGTATCTCCTGAATGGGATTTTGTGGGCCTCATTCCTGTGGGATACCCGGCGGAAACCCCGAAAACACCATCCCGAAAACCTGTCCGGGACGTGGTGCGGTTCTTCCGGTGATGCTGTCTTTGCGAAGGCATGTCTTATCATTTCAGGGGAAAACAGATTCTTGCGAACAAAAGCTGGATATGGATAAAAATCATCCGACCCTTGACGCGTGGGTCCGCCGCGGGCTGCGTTGGTTAAATGGGCTTCATGAAATGATGGAGGTTATTCCCCCTCACCCCGTGATGGCGTTTCATTGCTCCTCCTGAAGTTCGTTGACTGTCTGACCTGATAAGTATAAAATTCACTCCATAATGGATATAGCCAGGGGGAGCGGGAGGGGATTCATTTTTCAGGACCGCTCACGAACCATCGGAAAGGAGGCTTTCAACCATGCCGATATTCATGATGTTTGGCAAGTATTCGACAGAGGCCCTGCAGGGCGCTTCGCCGGAACGGACAAAAAAGGCGGTTAAAATCATCGAGAAGAACGGAGGAAAAGTAATTTCGATGTACGCCGTGGCAGGGGAACATGATCTCGTTTTCACCCTTGACTTCCCCGACACGGAGAAGGCGATGTCAACCTCGCTGGCGATCGGTCAATTAACGGGGATCTCCTTTGTTACATCTCCCGTTGTCGACGTGGAACAGTTCGACAAGCTGATGTCCGAGGTGAAGAGCCTCTAACGCAACCGGTAAAGAGCTGTTACTCCTTCGCGTTGCCGCCTGTACATGCCACCCTTGAAGGGCTTGTTTTTTCTCATTGACTTTCTTCCTGAAGAGGCATAGATGCTGCTCCAATTCAGCCACTCTTCGCGTGAGATGGCACGAATGGGGCTGTTATCGATATATGCTTTCAGTGATTATTCTGGCGGTTGTCTTCGTAGCGATCTCTGTCAGACAGGTGGGCACGATACGGGTCGGGATCTGGCAGATCATGCTCTGCGGAGCCGTGCTTACTCTTGTCTCAGGAGAGATATCCCCCGCGCGCGCCTTAGCAGCAATCAATGTCGATGTGATCCTCTTTCTCTTCGGGATGTTTGTCATCGGGCAGGCTCTCGAGGAGAGCGGTTATCTGGCGTGGCTTTCGTTCCAGCTTTTCAGGCGGGTAAAATCGGTAAATCAGCTCGTCCTTTTTATCCTCTTCGGCATGGGCTTCCTGTCGGCGTTTCTCATGAACGACACGGTGGCGATTATAGGGACGCCTATCGTGCTCTATCTCGCGAGGAGGCACGCCATCTCCCCCAAACTTCTCCTTTTCGCTCTGGCGTTTTCCATTACCATCGGGAGCACCATGAGTCCCATCGGGAACCCCCAGAATCTTCTGATCGCCATACACGGAAACATTCCCAATCCATTTGTCGCGTTTCTCCGCCACCTCTTCCTGCCGACGGCTCTGAACCTTCTCATAGCGTATTTCCTTCTGAAATGTTTCAACGGAAGCCACTTCCGTCACGCGCCGCTGAACCACGAACCGGAAATGATACAGGACCCATGCCTTGCCCGCCTCTCACAGGTATCGCTCATTTTGATCATCATGCTGATTGCGGCAAAAATCATCCTGGTCTTTTTCGGCATATCGAGTGAGTTCAGGCTGACCTACATCTCCCTGGCCGGTGCCTTTCCCGTTCTTCTCCTCAGCCCGAAACGGTTCAGGATCGTGAAGAATATCGACTGGTCCACCCTTGTTTTCTTCGCGGCCATGTTCGTGCTGATGCAGAGCGTGTGGGATTCCGGCATATTTCAATCGGCAATTGCCGTGCTTCCCGTCGATATCACCTCCGTTTCGATGATCTTCACCGTGAGCGTTCTGCTTTCTCAGCTTATCTCAAATGTCCCCCTTGTTGCGCTGTACCTCCCGATGCTGATGCATGCCGGGGCTTCCGCGGAGCGGATGATCGACCTTGCCGTTGGGAGTACTATCGCGGGGAACCTGCTGATTCTTGGAGCGGCCAGCAATATCATTATAATCCAGAATGCGGAGAGGAGAGGATCGGTTGGTCTCAGCTTCCGTGAATTTGCGGCAATCGGAATCCCCCTGACCGTGCTCAACCTGGCGGTTTACTGGCTGTGTATGGAATTCCTGTGAGGAAGGGGTGAAGTCTCGATTACGATGTGATCGGGACAAGCGCGGCTAGGCAGTGCGTCCACGCGAAGAGCACTTTGTTCTTGCTTTTCCGTGTCCCTATCCGGTACATGGACGCGTGCACTAAGGGATGCGGTAATAAATAGATCGGGCGTGGGGTATACTGACGAGATGGGTAATGAACAGTCATCTGTGGTGACGGAGGGCAGCGACCAGACAGAAGGATTAGAGCCCCGGCCGTACGTGATGCCTGTTGTTATTCTGACGGTAGTCTTCTTCCTCAATTTCATTTCCCGGATCATTCTCTCCCCTCTCGTCCCCGCCGTGGAATCGGAC
This sequence comes from Syntrophaceae bacterium UBA6078, assembly GCA_002428735.1. GTDB lineage: Bacteria > Desulfobacterota > Syntrophia > Syntrophales > UBA2210 > UBA6078. The sequence continues at coordinate 38,215 of DIXO01000032.1, forward strand.
CTCGGGCTCAGCCACGGGACCGTCGGGTCATTTTTTCTCCTGATCACTGCCGGTTACTTCGTCTCCCTCATCTGTTCCGGATTCATCTCGTCGCGCATCAACCACCGATGGACAATTGCCCTCTCTCTTGTCATGCTCGGCTGCGGGCTGCTTTTTGTTTCACGCGCGGCCACCACCAGCACGATTGCCCTCGGGATGTTTGCCATTGGGCTCTTCACCGGGTTTTACCTCCCGTCGGGGATCGCTGCCGTAACCAGCCTCGTCCATCCCACCAGATGGGGACGGGCTCTCGCAATCCATGAACTGGCACCGAGCCTGGGTTTTCTGATGGCTCCCCTTCTTGCTGAGGTGCTCCTGGTTTTTGTTTCCTGGCGGGGCGTGGTGGCGACAATCGCCGTTATTACCCTGCTCGCGGGGGCGATTTTCCCCTGGATTTTCCGCGTGGGGGAGCTTCATGGCAAGAGACCGGAACTGCACTCCGCTCTCGCCCTCTTCAAGGACCCCTCATTTCTGATTATTACCGCTCTCTTCTCTCTGGGGATCGGGAGTACGATCGGTGTCTATTCCATGCTCCCCCTCTATCTTGTCGTTGAACACGGGATCGAACGGGTAGAGGCAAATACCCTGGTTTCCCTTTCACGCCTTCTGACTCTCGGGACTGTTTTTCTTGGGGGGTTGGCAGCGGACCGTTTCGGCAAGGTGTGGACTATCCGGTTCGTCCTTTCTTTTACCGGAGTTATTACTATCCTTCTGGGGCTCGTCCCTGCTCCCTGGTTGAAAGGAATGGTCCTCCTTCAGCCTCTTCTTTCGGTCTGTTTTTTCCCGGCGGGGTTTGCCCTCCTCTCGGCGACAGTTCCCCCGGAAAGCAGAAACCTGGCTGTTTCCTTCTCGATTCCCGTTGCTTTCCTGGTCGGAGCGGGGCTCTTTCCCATGGGAATTGGTTTTATGGGCGATGCCGGCATCTTCGAATTCGGGTTTATGACGGTGGGAGGGCTGATTTTTACCGGCGGCATCCTCACCCGCTTTACAAAGATGGGGGAAGGATAGCTACTCCAGATACCGGGTCAGCCTTTCAAAGGCCTTTTCCGCGTCTTCGTATCCTTGGTCATAGGTGGTGTAGAGTTTGACCTTGCTGCGCTCGATCCGGCCCACCGGCAGGTCTGAACGGGGACGGATGATGAAGGCTTCTCCCTTGTGCTCCATTCTGTCGATACAATCCATCGTTTCATTGTATTCGGCATGCCTGCGTCCGAGGGCGTGGGACAAGCCGGGAAAGCGTGGATAGCGGAGGCGTGCGATCCGGCTCAGGGGAGAGGGCTTCTTTCGGTACCCCTTGGGCCGTGTCAGGATGAGAACATGCTTCGTATTCCCGTCACGGATGCTTTTCCCGATGGGAACGGAATCGGATATTCCTCCGTCCATGAGGATCAGCCCGTTGAAACGGACCGGTCTGGAGATAAAAGGAATGCAGGTCGATGCCCGCAGAACGGGGAGATACTCTTCCCCCAATGCATTCTTTTCAAAATAGAGCGCCTCTCCGGTGACGCAATCGGTGGCGACAGTGATGCACCGTACCTCACTATTTCGGAAGGTTTCGTAATCGAAGGGGACCAGTGAATGGGGGATCGTGTCGAAGATGAAATCCATCCCGAAGAGTTCCCCTCCCGCCAAGAGACGCAGGTAACTGAGATAGCGGGAATCGTTGACGTACCTGATATTGACGATTCTGTTCCGTTCGGGCTGGCGGGAGACGTAATTGGCGGCGTTGCAGGCCCCCATGGAGACGCCGATTACATAGGGAAAGAAGAGCCCTTTGTCCATGAAGAACCGGAGGACGCCCGAGGTATAGACTCCCCGGAGCCCGCCCCCTTCGAGTATGAGGCCGCTGCCTTTCAGATCCATCAGGGACACCGCAGTCGATGAAAAACGTTGACGCTGAAATATATCCGCTGAAACATTCTTTGTCAATACACCCGAGAAGCCTTGATCCACCACCAAAAAAATAATAAACCTCGTTGATCCTGATAAAACAGGGTGATAGAGTTTTTGTGAGTGCAAAAACCATCATCAACGAGGTGAAACGAGTATGTCACAAGGT
>DIXO01000050.1 GCA_002428735.1 Syntrophaceae bacterium UBA6078
GACATATTACGTGCTCCTGACAGACGGGCAATTTTAAATTGCCATGAGAAAGGGAATATTATACGATGCAAAACATACCGTCCCGTAGCTTCCAATCGTGGGAAGCGGAAAGGTGAATACTATGCCCTATGAACTGATAAACGGCGTCAGTCTCCACTACGAGGAGGCGGGAACCGGCGAGGCCATCATACTTCTCCACGGCTATACGGGAAGCACCAGGGACTGGGCCAGTCAGATCCCCCTCTTGTCATCGAAATATCGCGTCATCGCCCTTGATCATCGGGGACACGGCATGTCCAGCGCCCCTGAAGAGGAAGCAGAGTACTCCATTCCGCTCTCCAGCAGCGATGTCTTCGAGCTGCTGAAGCTGCGCGGCATCGACCGCTGTTGCCTCATGGGACATTCCATGGGGGGATATGTGGCGCTCCAGTTCGCCGTCGACCACCCCCGCATGGTGAAAGCCCTCGTGCTGGTGGATACCTCGGCGGGACAAGTTGAGCGCCCTCCCGGATATGCTGAGATGCGCGCGAAGCTGGACCACCTGGCACGAGAGGAGGGTCTTGAGGCCGCATTCGAGTACGAGGCCGCCCATAATCCCTTCAGGATCGAACGCTTCCGGCGGCATCCCGAATTACGGGAGGTGGCCAGACGGAAGACCATGGAAACATCGGTGGACGGCTACATCCACGTGGCAAGATCATTCGGCACGTGGCAACCGGTCACGAAACAGATCGGAGAGATACAGGCGCCGACCCTGATCTTCCAGGGAGAGGAAGACACCCCCTTTGTGGCTGCGTGCGAAACGCTCAGGAAATCGATAGCCGGTTCGGAGCTTGTCATTATCCCCGACGCCGGCCACTCCCCCCACGAGGAGGCGCCCTCTCTCTTCAACGAGAAGCTGGCCGCCTTTCTCGACCGGGTGTGCGGAGAATAAATTCTTGATAAGAATCTTCTTGAGAAAGAAGATACCGGAGCGAGAGTCGTTACAATCAACAACAAGAAAGGAGAAGCTTTATGTTTACAAAGATACTCTATCCGACCGATTTTTCGGGCGTATCAAAAAAAGCCCTTGACGCCATCCTGAAGCTTAAAACAACGGCGGCCCAGGAGGTGGTCGTCATGCATGTCATCGACAGCAGGAATCTCGACACGGTGGCCCAGCATGTTCCCGGAGACCTTCTGAGAACCCAGCAGGCCCTCGAAAAAATCGCCCGGGACGGCACGAAGGAAATAGCCGACGAACTCGAAAAGAAGGGGTTCACAGTCAAGATCCGCATCGAGGAGGGAATCCCTGCCCGGAACATCCTTGACGCGGAAGAAGACGAGGGCGCCACCAGCATCGTCATCGGATCTCATGGGATGAGTAACATCAGGGAGATCCTGCTGGGATCGGTTTCAGAACGGGTAATCAGAAAGGCCAAAAGCCCGGTCCTGGTTATCAAGCGGCAGGAACCGGCTTGATACATTCGTGGTTCTAATATTATGTGTTAATCTGGAAAACCCGGTGATAGTCGGGTCTGCCTATCGGGGAGATTGGCAAGAAAATGAGAGAAGATATTTGAAGATACTCCGTATTAACATGTCGAGCCTTACGGTGAACACGGAAACACTGCCCGAATCCTATACGTTGATCGGAGGCAGAGGACTGATCGCCAAGATCATGAATACCGAAGTTCCGCCCGACGCCGATCCCCTGGGACCGGACAGCAAGCTGATTATCACTGCCGGGCCGCTGGCGGGGACCATGGCCCCCCAATTCGGCCGTATATCGCTGGGGTGTAAGAGCCCGCTGACGAAGGGGATCAAGAAGGCGAACGTGGGGGGACCAGCCTCCCAGAAGCTGGACAAGCTGGGTATCCGGGGAATCATTATCGAAGGGACACCGGAAGACGGGAAATGGTATCTCCTCAAAATATCCAAAGAAGGGGCCTCCCTGAAACCCGCCGATCAGTACGCGGGGATGCGAAACTACCCTCTCAATGAGGAGCTCCGCAAGAGATACAGCGACAAGGCCGCTTTCATCACCATCGGCCCCGCCGGCGAGCGGAAGTACACGGGGGCGTCGATCGCCCTGACCGATGCCTATGGCGACCCTTCGCGCGCCGCAGGAAGGGGAGGGATCGGAGCCGTCATGGGTGCCAAAGGGCTCAAGGCCATCGTCATCGACGATACCGGTTCCGAGAAGGTCCCTCTGGCCGATCCGACAGCCTTCAGAGAAACGGTCAGAAACTGGGTGGGAATCCTCAGGAAAGATGTGAGCTGCGGTCTCTTCCACACCTTCGGAACGCCATTGGCCGTCTCCAACCTGAGTATGGTGGGGAGCATGCCCGCCAAGGGAAACACTTTGGGGCGGCACGAGGAGTTCAGGAAAGTCAGCGGCGATGCCATCAAAAACAAGGTCTGGGAGCGGGGCGGCAGGATGCACGGCTGCATGCCGGGATGCGTCGTCCAGTGTTCGATCATCTACAACGGGCCTGACGGAAAACGTCTCTGTTCGGCCTTCGAATACGAGGCGGTCGCCCTCCTGGGGACCAACCTCGACATCATCGACCTCGACGCCATCGCCCGGATGAAGTTCCTGTGCGACGACATCGGCATCGACCTGATTGAGATAGGTGGTTCTCTGGCCGTCGCCGTATCGGGCGGCAGGCTGAAGATGGGGGACGCCGCGGGGGCTATCAGGCTTATCGAGGAGATCGGAGAAGGGACGGATTTCGGGAAAACCCTCGGAAACGGCGCCGTCGCCACGGCCAAGTTGCTGAATGTGTCACGGGTCCCCGTCTTCAAGGGGCAGGCCATCCCCGGCCACGACGGCCGGGCTGCCAAGGGGATCGGTGTGACCTACGCCACGAGCCCCATGGGAGCCGACCACAACGCCGGACTCACCTACAAGATCCCAGGGCAGAAAGAGGGGCAGATCGAAAACTCGCTCGCCTTCCAGATCAGGGCGGCGATCTGCGATACTATCGGGTACTGTCTCAACTCCGTCCCCGGCGGCCAGACGTCGGTCTATGGATTCTTCGCCTCCCTCCTCAATGCCCGCTACGGGATGAACCTCACGGCGGATGACTTGGTGGAGATCGGCAAACAGACACTGAAAGACGAGAATACCTTCAACAACGGGGCGGAGTTCAGCAGGATATGGGAGCCTTATCCGGCCTTCTACCGGACGGAGCCTCTTCCCCCGACCAACCGGGTCTTCGACGTCGAGGACAGCGAGATCGAGGACATCTGGAACCGGATCGACGCCTACAGGGAAAAGAAGAAGGCGTGGGAGATACGGATCGCCCATCTTCCCCCCATGCTGATCGGGGCGGGGGTCCTCGGCAAGGTCGGCACTCAGGCCAGATCGCTGAAGATGACGAAGGCCCTCTTTCTCTGTGATCCCGTCATGAAACAAATCGGGCGTGCCGACGAGATCATAGACAATCTCACCACCAAAGGGATCGAGACGGTCCTCTTCACCGACATCGAGCCCGACCCCCCCATCTGGGAGATCGACAACCTCGGCGAGCTGTACACAAAAGAGCGGTGCGACGGGATCATCGCCATGGGGGGCGGGAGCTCAATGGACGCGGCCAAGGCCCTCTCCGTGCGGGTGACCCATCCCGGCCATATGTCGGAGTACGAAAGCCTCGCGGGTGGAACCGGAAAAATCAAAGATATCCTTCCCCCGGTCATCTGTATCCCCACCACATCGGGCACGGGAAGCGAGGCGAACACCTACGCGGTGATTACTGACACGGAACGGGGGATCAAGTTCATCATCATGAGCGAGATCATGGTTCCGAAACTGGCGATCATCGACCCCGAAGTAACCAGAACCATGCCAAAAAGTCTCACTGCCGAGACGGGTATAGACGCGCTGTCCCACTGCATCGAAGGGTACGTGGGGACCCTGATGCCGTATCATCCGTACTACTCGACATTGGCTTACTACGGAGTCAAACTGATCGGAAAGAGTCTCCCCCGCGCCTGCCATAACCCCGACGACCTGGAGGCCCGGACGGATATGGCCATGGCTGCTGTTTATGGCGGCGCCGCCTTTACCAAGGGGCTCGGGGTCGGACACAACCTCGGCCACGTCATCGGAGCCCGCTATCACACCGCTCATGGAAAATCGATCGCCCCGGGGCTGCTCTGCTTCGCCCGAGTGAACGAGAAGGCCTGTCGGGAGGATTTCAAGGATCTCGCCTGGACGCTGAACCGTTCGACAAATCTGGAGGATGGATTGCGGAAATTGTACGAAGAGGTGGGAATGCCCACCCGCTTCCGGGACCTGGGTGTCCCGGAGGAGGATCTGCCGCAGATCGCCTTCGAGGCATCAAAGGACGTGGTCAATATCGCCGGCAACCCGACCCCCCTTGAAGAACACCACTTTCTGGAACTGCTGAATGAATTTTATTAGATAGCACAGGGATTAACAGCAGAAACTATCAATATTGCAGCAATATTCCTTGGAACCGCCCGCATGTTGATCTGCTGTTTGAGGCCCCGGTAACACATCAAAAAAAAGGGGCTCATCCGCCGGGACCGGATCAGGATACGGCGCTATTCTCAGGGTGCTCCGGATCACATACGACCCGCGCGCGTCCCTCTTCCTTGGCCTGATACATCAGGTTGTCTACCCGCGTCAGAACCGCATCGGCGCTCTCGCTGTCCCGGTATTGGGTGACGCCGAAGCTGGCCGTCAGCGCTCCGACCTCGGGGAAGAGACGGTTTTGTAATTGTTTCAGAAGATCGTCCGCCAGCATTGTCGCGCGCTGAAGATTCGTATTAACGGCAATGATGGTAAATTCCTCACCGCCCCAGCGGGCCAGGATATCCGACACACGCAGCCGTTTCCGTATGAGTTCCACCATTCCTGCGAGCACCCGGTCCCCCGCTTCATGTCCGAAGCGGTCATTCACGGCCTTGAAGTGATCAACATCCAGCATGATGAGGGAAAAAGGAACACCATACCGATTGCTACGGCCCATCTCACGGTGCAATTCTTCCATGAAGTGACGGCGGTTGAAAACGCCGGTTAATGGGTCCGTTATTGCCAGAACCCGAAGCTCCTCCGTGAGACGCCTGCGCTCCGTCACATCCCGGCTCACCCCGAGAATTGCCACCGGCCGCTTCTGATCGTCCCGCAGAAAGGACAGAACATTCTCTATCCAGACGATGGAACGGTCCTTGCGATATTCTTCGATTTCGATGACGCGGGTTCGGCCGGGATCGGCACCGTTCGTTTCAAGGGCCAGTTCCTCTTCCAATATCTTCGTCACTGTTTCCAGCGAATGGGGCGGCATTACGTTGGCTATGTCCTGCCCCATCGTTTCTTCAGGCGTGGATCCATAGATCTTTCTGACGGCGGGGCTGACATAGGTAAAGCGCAGGGTCGCCATATCCACCGTCCACAGGCAATCTCCGGAATAATCGGCGATCAGACGGTATTTCTGTTCGCTTGCACACAGCTCTTTTTCCATGGCGCGCAGGTCGGCATTCTTCCGCTCCAGGTCGGCTAAACGCCGGCGCAGCGTTTCCATCTCATCATTGTGCCCCGTGGGGACCTTTTTGCGGCCTTTCATTCCGATCGAATCCTTCCTGTTTCTCATTGCCTGCCGTCAGTCTGGCCGAGGCTTGGATGGCGGTACAGTTTTTTGAAATATCCGCGCTATATAGGGAAAGATATGACGGGATGTCAATGAAAAACTGGCCGAGGGGTCCGGCAATCGCTTGTTATGGAGGGGGAATCCGTTGCAGGTACTGCCCGTGAGAGATTGTCCCTCGGGAAGATACGTGCCATGCCTTCAAGGGTTGGATACTCTATTTTGACCCCGCCCCTGTTGAGACGGCTCACGCCGGTGCGGTACGTTCATTTCTGGAAAGCGCCCGGACAGCCACCGGGTTTGCCAGAACGACGGATGTCTCGACCTGCCGGTCTGGAATATTCCAGTACCGTTTCAAAAGCAGGTCCTTGTCGCGATTTGAAACGAGGGTATATCCGTTTTTGCGATAGAAGGAGACGGCCCACTTCGCGTCGGCCCACGTTCCAATCAGAAAGGGCTTGTCGCTCATCCCTTCAAGGTGATGAAGGAGTTCAGTCCCCAGACCCTTCCCCTGAGCCTGCGTGCGGACATAGGCGTGACGGATCAGAGTCACCTCTCCCCGGTCCTGGATTCCCATAACGGCTGCGAGCACACCGTCCCGATCGGCTCCCCAGAACATGACGCCGCTGTGAATCTCGGCCGCCAGTTCGTCCGCGCTCATGTACGGCTCGTGCCACCGGTCAGCGGGTATGACGCCGCGGTACGCCTGCGCGGCGTCATTGATGATCTCATGGATCGCATCGAAATCTGGTGCAACACAGCGTCGTATCATGCGGCTCTCCGCTTCATCTCGTTCGTCAACCACCCTCACCCCCATCGTGAACAATGGATGGGCTTTCAGGAATCTGAAGCCTGCAGAAGCTTGAATCCAAGATCAGGATGAAGAACGCGCTTCCCACTGACATGGGTCAGTTCAAAAAGGACCACCTCCATAATCTGCCATACCTTCACTCCCGATCGTATACACCCCGTAACCGTATGATCCCCCCTCCCGCAGGCCATGTGCAGGTGGACCATGGGAGCTCCCTCCTCATCGGGGAAGATAGTGCCGGTCCCCGCGACCTCATGCACATTCCCCAGAATATGTGTTGCCGGTATAATCGGGCGGTCGTCCCCACGCTCGGGACCGACAACGAGTTCGCTCTCTCCGGAAGCGCCTCCGGTAATGATGAGGGCCGCAGCGGTTATCCGCTTTTCGCGGGCAAACCGCTCGATTTCTTCATGGACCGTTTCTCCGTCCTCAAGCCGCAGTATGAAGGTCCGGCCCTGTTGCGCCTGTGCGTATTGCATGGTTCTCTTTCACCTCTGACGAAAAATCAGTTCCGGGAGATTATTTTTTCGGGTCCATTTACGACGAGAGGGGGGAGGATATCCCCCCGTTTCGTATTATGACTTTTGGCGGTACGGGACAGCGATGGATCAGGGCAATAGATGCTTACCCCTTGACCCTGCTCTTCAGCTCACTGATCAGGGGCGGGACGATTTTCATGAAATCCTGGGCAACAATGACATCGGAGGCCTGGAAAATATCCGCGTTCTGATTGCTGTTGATGCTTATGACATGCTTCGACTGGTCCATGCCAACGATATGGTGCATCACGCCGGAGATCCCGATCCCCAGATAGAGGGTCGGCCGAACGGTCTTCCCGCTCTGCCCGATCATCTGCGATTCCCGGGCCCACCCCTCATCAACAGGCGGCCGCGTCGCGCCCACCGCGCCGCCCAGAAGGCGGGCGAGTTCTTCCAGAAGGTGCCAGTTTTCCTTGCCACCCACACCCCATCCGCCGGCGACGACAACTTCGGCCTTCTCCAGAGGTTGTTCTCCGGCTACCGTCCGCTCAACACCAAGAACCTCAGGCCCCATATTCGAGTCAGGCAGATCGATGGATACGTCTTCTATTCGGCCTTCGCGCTCCTCTTCCGGCAACACCCTCATGGCTCCCGGCATAACGGTGGCCATCTGGGGGCGATGATCGGGACAGGCAATGGTGGCCACAATCCCTCCCCCCCATCCGGGAACCATCTGCAGGAGATTCCCCTTTTCATCCAGCTTCAGATCGATGCAATGGGCGGAAAGGCCTGTCCTGAGCCTGGCAGCCACACGGGGAGCAAGTTCAACCCCCATGGCGGTGGCACCCATCAATACGGTCCCCGGCTCGTGTTTCTTGATCAGGCTCTCCAATACATGCGTATACGGAAGAAGGCGATACTGCCCCAGCCTCGGATCGTCGGCGACAAAGACTATGTGAGCGCCGTGGTTGACGAGTATCTGTGCAAGTTCACGCACCTGATGACCCATGAGGACCGCGACAACCGCGCCTCCGGCCTGAGAGGCCAGTTCGCTCGCCTTCCCCAGAAGTTCGAGGCTCACATCATGCAACTCGCCATCCCGTTGCTCCGCAAAAACCCATACGTCCGCGCTTTTCTTTTCATTCATGCATACCGCTCCTAACACTCAATCACGCCGCACTGGTATATCCGTTCCACCAGCTTTTTGACGATCTCATCGACGGTGCCTTCCAATCGCTCTCTCTTCCTTTCAAATTTTCGGACATCCATCCCCGCCATCTTTGTGGGAGAACCCGAGAGTCCGATACGTTCGGGATCAACCCGCACATCCTCATTGGAGACGATCGTGATCTCTTTGGACTCCGCCGCCAATATGCCGGTAAAGGGGATGTACCGGGGCTTATTCAGCTCTTTCCGGACGGACAGGACGATCGGAAAGCCGGATGAAAGGGTGACGGAACCGCTTTCTATCTTTTGCGTGATGACGAGATTGTCCCCGGAAGACCCCTCCAGACCGATAACATGCATCACGTTGGGAATATTCAGCATCTCCGCAAGCTGCGAACAGATCTGAGCCGTTGAGCCATCAATCGACTGATTGCCGCACAGGATGACGTCGTAATCCCCGATCCAGCGACAGCCGGCAGCCAGGATCTCGGCGGTGGCCAGACTGTCCGATCCGGCAAAGACCCGATCCGACAAAAGGACGGCCCTGTCGGCCCCCATGGCGAGCCCTTCGCGGATAAGGGGCTGTGCGAAGGGGGGCGCCATTGACAGGAGCACCACTTCTCCCCCATGGGATTCGCGCAGTACAAGTGCGGCCTCAAGGGCGTGCTTGTCAAGGGGATTCAGTATGAGTGGGATCCCTTCCCGCTTCAGCGTCTTCGTTTCAGGATCCATGCTGACCTTGTCCCAGTGTTTGGGGTCCGGCACGGGTTTGACACACACGATAATCCTGTTCATCTTTGTTCCTTCCCGCAATACACTCACACTCTTATCTATTATTTTTTGAAAGGAGCCAGCGCCGTCCTTCCGATACCCGCCTTGGCTATCTCCGCCGTGCCACCTGCAGGGACGGTCACCATGGCGTCTCTGAAGAGCCGCTGAATGGCATATTCTCTCATGATCCCGTAAGAACCGTGAATCTCGATCGCCTTCTTCGCCGCCTCTACCGCCGCGTTGCAGGTATAGTACTTTGCCATGCTGGTTTCCGTGTCGCAGCGCATGTTCTGATCCTTCATCCAGTTCACCCGGTAGTTGAGCAGCCGGCAGATATCCAACTGGGTGTATATCTCGGCCATGTGAAACTGGATAGCCTGGAGCGTCGCGATGGGCTTGCCGTACAGCACCCGTTCGTTTGCGAACTTTGCCGCTTCCTCGTAAACCGCCTGCAGAATGCCGAGGCCAACCGCGGCCATCCCGGTCCTTCCTGTTTCGCTGATCGTCTTGAGACCCACTGTGAGTCCCTGGCCCTCGGCGCCGAGAAGATTTTTCTTCGGAACTTCGCAGTTATCAAATACCCACTCCCCCGTATTCGCGCCCCGAAGGCCGAATTTGTTCTCTTTTCTCCCCAGCTTGGCGCCGGGGGTTCCCTTGTCGATGATGAAGGCGCTCAGTCCCTTGGCCCCCTCGCCTGTCTTGGCAACCATAATCCAGAAATCAGAGAGATGGGAGTTCGTGATGAAACATTTTCGACCGTTGATTATATAAGTGTCACCCTTTAATTCGGCGGTGCATTTCATCCCGATGACATCGGAACCGCCGGCCGGGTCGGTAACGCCGACCGTGCCGAAGGTTTCCCCGGCCGCGAGGGGAGGAAGGTACTTCTTCTTCTGCTCGTCCGTGCCGAAGTCGCTAAGGGCGGCGCATGCCATGTGATGCACCTGCATGGACATGGGGAAGGCGGCACAGACTCGTCCCAGCTCTTCCAGAACGATATTTCTGGCAAGATATCCCATGCCGACTCCGCCGAACTCCGGCGGTGTGATAATCCCGGTAATACCCACCTGCGCCATGGGTTTCATGAGCTCCACAGGAAACTCGCCGGTCTCTTCCATTTTCTCCATTTTCGGAGGAATCTCGCTCTCCGCAAATTCACGGACGGCTTTTCTCAACATCTCTTCTCTTTCGGTAAATGCGAATTCCATACTTCATCTCCTTGTACGTTTATTGATTGTAGAGCAGCAACCGCTCCTTAAAATAGCGCATATGGAGCGGTACCTTCGGACCATCCCGGATCGGGAAAAAAATTGATCGATCCGTATCGCGCCCCATGCGTTCGCGCCAAGCGAAACTGAATTATCATAAAAAGAAACAAGATGACACAGAATTCTATATATGTCGCCATGCTGCGGTATCAATTGAGGGTTCGCACCACTTTACGCATGGACCCGATTGTTCTGTGTCCAGCGCCACTCCAGGGCGTCCACCGCGGGCACTGCCTCAAGGTATCCGGCGGCGACAAAATCTTTTATAGTGCTCCGGACCAGGACGGGATCGAATCCGGTCGCGTCGCTGAGCCGGGAGCAGAGCGTATCGACAGCGCTGTTTTCGGACAGATGGTCGACGGAACAATGACCGTAGGTTTCGATCAGGTCTTCGGAAAGAAGCCGGTAGGTAAACCGCATCCTGAAGTGACCCCCTACCCGCAGATTATTCTCGGGCAGGCCTCGTCCTGCTCGGTAATCACGCACCTGCTGTTCCCATTCTTCTTGTATTTCAGCGTTAAACGCCGCCACAAATGCCTCCATCGCTTCGGGGGAAAGATGGGACGTTCTGACAATGGCGCTGTTTGCGTCATACCGCGTCCAGTCGTCGGTCAGAATCTCGAGGTCGTACTCCTCGATCTTCTCCCGCACGTCGGTACCGGGGAAAGGCGCAAGAAAATGATAGCCGTACGCTATCCCCAGGCTCTGCGCGAATGCACGGGTGTCCGCGAGGGTCTCCGGCGACTCGCCCGGAAGACCCACCATGAAGGAAGCATGCGCGAAAATTCCTGCTTCCTTGCACAGCGTGACCGCATTTCGCGCCTGATCGAGAGTGATTCCTTTCCTGACGCGCCTGAGCATCTCCGGGTTGCCGGATTCGATGCCGAAGCTGACGGCGTCGCATCCGGCATCCCGCATCAGTTCCAAAGTTTCCCGGTCGACCGTATTGACGCGTGCGAAGGCGCTCCACGTGAAATTGAGGCCCCGGGCCAGGATCTGCCTGCATACCTCTTGAACGCGCCGCTTATTCGAGGTGAACAGGTCGTCCGCCACGTTGATCCGGGAGATGCCGTACGAAAGGATCTCCTCTATTTCGTCCATGACGGACTCCACCCACCGGTAGCGGACCTTTTTGCCGACCATCCGTCTGCCCTGGCAGAAGATGCACGCGTTCGGACATCCCCGGCTCGTAATGATGCTTACCGGGAAACCGAGCGCCCGATAGCGCGACAGCGGGAGCAGATGCCGCGCCGGGCGGGGAATGGAATCGAGATCGTCGATCAGTTCCCTCGGTTCCGTGATGACGATTGTATCGTCCCCCCTGAAGGCGATTCCCCGTATGCCGGACCATCCGGAACGGTCAGCAAGTCGAGGGACCAGTTCCATGATGGTCCGCTCCCCTTCTCCCATAACCAGGAGATCTATTTCAGGATATGTCTCAAGGGTTCTCTCGGCATCGAACGAAACGTGGGGACCGCCCATGACGGTCAGGATGGAGGGGCGGTGCCGTTTGGCGGTTCGCAGGATATCCGCGGCGACGGGGAAATTCATGGTAACCGATGTGGATCCCACCACGTCCGGTTCGAATGTGTCCAGCTCAGCCTGGAGTTTTTCCGGAGTGTAGCGGGACACGATATAATCAATGATCCTGACCCGGCACCCGGCAGCCTCAAAGGCGGCCGCCACGTAAGAAACCCCCAGAGGAGGCGCCGGGGCCTCCTCAAGGGGGTAGGGCGGGGCGACGATGGCTACCTTCATAGGCGAGCGGGACTCCTCAGCATATTCGCAACCTTCCTTTCATAAACCCTGGCTCTTTTCCTGAGATTGCATTTCGTATTGATCCATAAGAGAGGCGATCAACACATCTTTTTCACGCCACAGTTGAGCCACCCACTCTTGAAACCGCCGCCTGAAATCGGGATCATTCTGGTAATCCCCATGAATAAACTCCTTGGGTATCACGCGTTTTTTTACCCGCGCCGCAATCCGTGACACGCGCCCGCAGAGAAAATCCCAGAAGGTGGCGGGGCCGTCAGGGTAAAAGATCGTAACGTCGAGCATTGTCGTGATCCTCCCCGCCATGGCGCTGACGGCGAAGGCAAAGCCCCCGGCCCGCGGACGGAGGAGATGGCGGTACGGGGATTCCTGTTTCCTGTGTTTCCCGGGGGTAAAACGCGTCCCCTCGATAAAATTGAGGATGGAAACAGGGGTGTGACGGTAGCGTTCGCATACCCGCCGGGTCGTCTCCAGATCGGTGCCGTGGAGTTCGGGGTGCTGTCTGAGAAATTCTTTTGGATACCGTTTCATGAAGGGATAATCGAGAGCCCACCAGGCGGTGCCGAGGATGGGCACCCAGAACAGTTCTTGCTTGAGAAAAAATTTCGGAAAGGGGATGCGGCCGGTAAAGATCTTGAGGAGGACAATGATGTCCGTCCAGGCTTGGTGGTTGCTGTTGACGAAATACCACTCGTCCAGACTCAGGTCATCGGTCCCCTCCACATTCCATTCGATCCTCTGGGTCAGTTTCAGGACAAGCAGAACCCCTTTGATCCACCAGTGGATCGTCCCCATCAGCATCCGGGCGCAGAGGCGCTGCCAGGCGGGAAAGCGTATGAGAAATTTCAACAGCGCCAGGATATACAGGGGGATCGCAAACACAAAGGTGTTCAGCGAGGCCAGGAGAACGGACATCACTCCCAGGAGATATGGCGGCAGAAAGGACAGCATCCTGTTTCCTAAAACTTGACCGCCGGGGTAGCCTGGGCGGATTCGGGAACCTCGAAGAACTCCGCCTTCGTAAAACCGAACATCCCCGCCAGCAGATTGGCCGGGAAGGTTCTGATCCTGACATTGTACGCTCTCACCGTCTCATTGTAGCGTCTCCTTTCGACGGCAATGCGGTTCTCCGTGCCGGCCAGTTCATCCTGAAGCCTGATGAAGTTCTGGTCCGACTTGATATCGGGGTAGCGCTCCACGGTGACGAGCAGCCTGCTCAGTGCACTGGTGAGCTCCTGGTTCGCCTCGATCTTCTCGGGGATGCTCTTCGCCCCGCCCACCTTGGCCCGGGCCTCGGTGACGCCGATGAAGACCTGCCGTTCCTGCTGGGCGAATCCCTTCACCGTCTCGACGAGATTGGGGATCAGGTCGTAGCGCCTCTGCAACTGGTTTTCCACCTGGGCCCATGCCGCCTTTACCCCCTCGTCGAGGGTGACAAAGGTGTTGTACGTCCCCTTGATGCCGGAATAGAACATCAACAGGACAACCACGATCACCCCCACGGCGATCAAAAGATTCCTCTTGCCTTTCGTCATCTCCATACTCCTCCCTGGCAACCTAAAATTGAGTGTGTATTATTTCCGTCTGGAACTGAAATTCAGTAGCACACCATGTCCCGTGTGGCGAGGACCGGTCCCTCAAGAAATCCCGTTATTCCAGTTCATCCACCACTCCCCGCAATCTTCTTACCTCCGCCAGATACGCCATAAAAATATCCTGCGTCTCAGAGGGCGGGACTTTACCCCCTTCCTTCATGTCCAGGCACCGCATGAAGACGCCCGCGTCAACGGGATACTCGCGGGCGAGCGCCTCCACAACCTCCCGCCGGGAAAAAGGAATTTCCCGGCCCTTGAGATAGAGAAGCCCCCCAAAGATGGATATAAGAGCTGTTATCGACTCCCCTATCAGGTCCCTCAGCCTTCGGGGTCTTCCCTCAGTCTCCAGAAATCGCTCCCTCAGAAGGAGGAGCTTACCCATGATCTCGCGTTCACATTGGAGCCGCAGGTGACACGGCTCGAATGAGAGGTCTCGCAGTACATCCTCACCGTACGCGAGAACATACCCTTTCTGCATGTTGAGAAATTCAAGCGGATACGAATCAAGGGAGGATGCAATGTAGGGCCGTGTCATAAACAGCGGGGTGGCCACGCCTTTTTTGCGCCATCGGGAAACCGGTTTCAGCGCTCTGTCCAGGTGGTCGATGGCCTCCTCGGATAAGACAATCAGGAAATTGAGATCTGATTTTCCCGGCCGGTAATCTTTCCCCGCTCCGCTGCCGTAGAGAATGACCGATACGAGACCGTCGCCGTAGATTTCCCTGTAATCATGGGTAATATCGGAAAATATCTCTTCCGGTTTCTC
The DNA here is from genome assembly GCA_002428735.1 of Syntrophaceae bacterium UBA6078. Classification (GTDB taxonomy): domain Bacteria; phylum Desulfobacterota; class Syntrophia; order Syntrophales; family UBA2210; genus UBA6078. Next base: position 14,228 of record DIXO01000050.1, read on the forward strand.
TATTTTTGCCATGGTTCTCACTTCCTCCACTATTCTGAAACAGGGTTAAAATCCCCGCCCGGCGCCACCTCCCCCGCTCATGCCGCCGCCGAAACCACCGAAACCACCGCCACCGAAACCACCAAACCCACCCCCCCTGCCGCCCCCCATGAGGAGCATGAGAAATATAAAAGGGAGGAGCCGTCTGCCCTGTCTGGTCCCCAGGAGCAGGAACATGACAATCAGAAACATGACCAGGGAGAGAACACTTCCGCCACTGTTCTGTGGCGGCTGAGGCTGCCGGCGCGTCTGCGCCACCCCCGTCAGTTCAACGCCGGCTTCTTTGGCGATCACCGACGAAACGACGGCCATGGCGCTCGAAAGACCTTTATCGTAATCACCTGCCTTCAGATGGGGAATCACGTACCGGTCCAGAATCTCTCCCACCAGTCCGTCGGGAAGAATCCCCTCAACGCCGTATCCCGTTTCGATCCGGACCCTTCGCTCACTCACGGCAAGGAATATGAGGACCCCTTTGTCCTCCCCCTTCGCGCCGATCCCCCACGCCTCATACAGCCGGTTCGCGTAATCGTCGGGATCGTCCCCGCCGACATCCTTCACGGTGGCCACCACGACCGACGTTCCCGTCTTTGCAAGAACCTCCCGGGCCAGAGATTCCATGGCCTGGGTGTTCCGCGGCGAGATGACTGCCGCAAAATCGTTGATTGCGCCCGTCGGTCTCGGGAAATCCCCGCTTCCGTACACACACGTGGCGATCAGAAGCGCTGCCACTACCGCGGTGAATACGATTCCTGTCCCTTTCTTCACATCAGTTTCCTTTGTCAGCGCTGCGGATGTCCTTTTGTGCCATAACTGAGGATCACACGCAACCCTTTTTCACGGGCCGTTTTTGGACTGGTTTTTGGACTTGACATCAACCGTAAAGTACTATAGTAAATGCACCTTCAAAACTGCGCCAGGGAGGAGTTATTTTTGGCAAACCACAAATCCGCGGAAAAAAGGGCCCGTCAGGGTGAGAAAAGACGAATGAGAAATGCCTCGGCGCGATCCCGTGTCAAGACGGCCGTCAAGGCGACGCTCAAGTCCGTTGAAGAAAAAGATAGTGAGAAGTCCAGAGCGGTCCTGCTTGACACAACGAAGACGATAGCAAAGGCGGCCGCGAAGGGTATATTCCACAGGAACACCGCCGCCCGCAAGATATCACGGCTGGCAAAGAAGGTAAACGCTCTGGGCTAGTGTCAGAATCCCGACATCATGTTCCGATAGGCCTTGTCGGCCATATCAACCGACAGTTTCTTGAGAGCGTCTTCTTTGTTGGTGGCGGTTGTGGTAGTGCTGGCCGCCACCGTATAGGCCTGGCTCCCCGTGAGGCCGCTGTCCATCCAGATAATCTCGCCGTTGTCTGTCCTCTTGAATAGTAACTCCAGGGTCATGTAGACACGATCTTCTTTTGCCACGTCAGCGCTGCTGTAGGCAAGATGGCCCGTGGTGATGCTCGCTATCCTTCCCGTCAGCGATACATCAGCCTCGCCCACGCTCGCAACGGGCGTGAATCTGCTCCCTCTCCTGAACCGGCTGAAAAAGGCGTTCCTCACATAGTTTTCGACATTCGCTTCGCTCGTGCTGTTGGATATCGCCCCTATGAACACCTTCTGCAGGGTGGCATCAATGTGCTCGCCGCCCGGCGCAAAATGATACCCGCATCCCGCGCAGGCAAGTATCATTACAACCGATATGATCCATGCAGCTTTCATGAGAAACTCCTTCTCTCAACGGGATATCCGTCCCATGCAGACCTGCCGTTGCCATAGTCGGAATTCCGGTTACTGTTTGACGACAATGTTGACCAGTTTTTTCGGGACGTAAATCTCCTTGATTACCTGCCTGTCCCCGACAAACTGTCTGATCTTCTGGTCATTGAGGGCGAGCCCCTTGATCGTTTCGTCGGATTCGGACGCGGCGACCTGAATCCTGCTCCGCACCTTCCCGTTGACCTGAACAACGATGGTAATTTCTTCCTCCGCGGCAACCGTAGCGTCAAATGAAGGCCAGGGGGCCTCTGAAAGCCGCTGCTTCCCGCCGATCATTCCCCACAGTTCTTCCGTTATGTGCGGAACGATGGGCGCGAGAAGGATGATGACATTCTCAACCGTTTCCCGTATCACGGAGAGGAATTTCGCGTCCTCCGCCTCCGGGCGTCGCGTCTGGTAGAGGGCGTTCACCAGTTCCATCACCGCGCTGATCGCTGTGTTGAAGTGGAAGCGCTCCTCGATATCGATCGTCACCTTCTTGATGGTCTGGTGCGTTTTCTTTCGCAAGATCTTGATGTCGCCGTCGAGTTCCTCCCTGCCGTCGAAAGGAGCCACATTTTGTATGTCATCGAGATACTCCATAACGATACGCCACACCCGGCCAAGGAAGCGAAAGGAACCATCAACCCCCTGGTCGCTCCATTCCAGATCCCTCTCGGGGGGCGCCGCGAAGAGACAGAACATCCGCGCCGTGTCCGCGCCGTACTCGTCGATGATATAGTTGGGATCGACCACGTTCTTCAACGATTTGGACATCTTTTCCGTCTTGCCGATCGTCACCTCGCGGTCGCAGCGCACGCATTTCCCGTTTCTCACCTCTTCGGGGAAGAGATACCCATGCTCCCGGCACCGCGCCGTCTCCTTGCAGACCATCCCCTGGGTCAGCAGGTTGGTGAAGGGTTCGTCCACGCCGAGGACGCCGAAATCCCGGAGCATCTTCGTATAAAACCGCGCGTACAGGAGGTGCATGATCGCGTGCTCAATCCCGCCGATGTACTGATCAACGGGGAGCCAGTAGTCCACCTTCTGCCGGTCGAGCCCCGGCTTGCTGTCATGGTGCGCTGAGCAGAACCGGGCGAAGTACCACGAAGACTCGACAAAGGTGTCCATGGTGTCCGTCTCGCGCCTGGCCGGCCCCCCGCAGTTTGGGCAGGAAACATTCACGAAGGAGGCAACCCGTGCAAGGGGAGATTCCCCCTCTCCCGTCAATGCCACGTCCGTGGGGAGGATAACGGGAAGATCCGCTTCCGGCACGGGGACAACTCCGCATTTCTCGCAGGTGATCATGGGGATGGGCGCCCCCCAGTAGCGCTGCCGTGATATCCCCCAGTCGCGGAGGCGGTACTCGATCGTCTTTCTCCCTCTTCCGATCGATTCGAGATATTCCGCAATATCCTCAAGGGCCTGCAGGTTCTTCATACCGTCGAATCTGCCCGAATTGACGAGGATCCCCTCGTCCACATAGGCCTCGGTCATCGTCGCCGCGTCCAGCGGATTCTCGGGATTCTGAATGACCACGATTTTCTGGAGTCCGTATTTCTCGGCGAATTCGAAATCGCGCTGATCGTGGGTGGGAACGGCCATGACACAACCTGTCCCATAATCAGCCAGAACGAAATTCGCGGCGTAGATCGGCATCCGCTTATTGGTCACCGGGTTGAGGCAGTAGGCGTCGAGAAAAACACCTTCTTTTTCATAGTAATCGGAGGTCCGCATCATCCGGTCCTGCTTCTTGACCCGCTCGACGAAGTCACGGACATCCTGTTCAACGGATTTTCCCGCCGCGAGTTTCATCACCAGCGGATGCTCTGCCGCAATGAGCATGAAGGTGGCACCGAATATCGTATCCTGCCGTGTGGTAAAGACCTTGATCACGTCATCGGAATCGGCCATGGGGAAGACGAGCTCACACCCGTGACTCTTGCCGATCCAGTTTCGCTGCATGGTGAGGACGCGCTCCGGCCAGCCGGGCAGCTTATCGCAATAATCCAGGAGTTCCTCCACGTAGGCGGTAATGCGGAAAAACCACTGATCGAAGTATTGTTCAGTGACTTCGCTGCCGCACCGCCAGCAGAGTCCCGCCTCCACCTGCTCGTTCGCCAGAACCGTCTTGCAGGCGGGGCACCAGTTGACGGAACCTCCCTTCTTATAGGCAAGGCCCTTCTCGTACATCCAGAGGAAAAAGAGCTGCTCCCACCGGTAATACGCCGGTTCGCAGGTGGATAACTCCCGGTTCCAGTCGTAGCTGAATCCCATCCGCTTGAGCTGCTTCTTCATGGAATCGATATTCTCATTGGTCCACTTCGCCGGGGGGATTCCGTGCTGGATGGCGGCGTTCTCCGCCGGCATGCCGAAGGAATCCCATCCGATGGGATGGAGGACGTTATATCCCCGCATCTTCTTGTACCGCGCGACCACATCGCCGATGGTATAGTTTCTCACGTGCCCCATATGAATCCGTCCGGAAGGATAGGGAAACATCTCGAGGAGGTAATATTTCTTCTTCGTCCCGTCCTCATCCACGGCGAAGGTCTGTTCACGCTCCCAGAGCTTCTGCCATTTCTCCTCTATCTTCGACGGGTTATACTTTCTCTGCATGCCGTACTCCCTTACGCAATGTGGAAGGAACCTCTAGCATGTCTCGATGATTCTTTCAATCCCATTTTTCCAACTATTCACGCCCCTTCCTTGACATCCGGAGATGCGATAAATATATTACGAGGCAAGACGGAAACAGTGGAGAGAGAGTGGAAGATATTGAAGATATAATCATTCGTTCGTTTCGGGAAAGCAGCCGGGTGAAAGAGGTTTTCGCCAACGAAAATCTCTCACGTCTTGTAAGGGTTGTCGATGTCATTACGAATTCCCTGAACGGGGGACACAAGGTTCTCCTCTTTGGAAACGGGGGGAGCGCCGCCGATGCACAGCACCTTGCGGCTGAATTCGTCAACCGGTTCCTGATTGAACGGCCGCCCCTCCCGGCGATTGCCCTGACCACGGATACTTCCGTAATAACGAGCATCGCCAATGACTATGATTTTTCAGAGATATTTTCCAAACAGATACGGGCTATCGGGCGCGAAGGAGACGTGGCCTGGGGGATCAGCACCAGCGGTTCTTCGCCGAACGTGCTGAAGGCATTTCAGGCAGCGGCAAAGATCGGGATGACCACGATCGCCTTTACGGGCAGGGACGGAGGCAAGACGGCGGGCATGGTGGATATATGCCTCAACGTTACTTCCGGCAGCACGCCCCGCATCCAGGAGGCGCACATTACGGCGGGGCACGTTATCTGCGAAATGGTTGACTACCGGCTTTTCAAGAAACCGGGGAAAGAATAAGGGATACACGGGAGATCATGGTAGACGGAACGAGCGAAGACAGGAACCAGCATCACGATGAACAGGACGGCGGTGAAAAGCGGGAGACCGCTCACGCCAAATCGGCTTCGAAAAGGGATCTGGCGGCACGCCTGGAAAAGGCCGAGAAAGAGGCTGCCGAAAACTACGACCGGTATCTGCGCGCCGTCGCCGAACTGGAAAATTACAAGAAACGCTCTGTTCGCGAGAAGGCTGACACGATCCGATACGGCACTGAGAATCTGCTCCGGGATATCCTGCCCCTCATGGACAGCATTGACCGGGCGATGGTTCATGCCTGCAATTCCGATGATTTCGAAGCCTTCCGCAAAGGGCTCGATATGCTGCGACAGCAACTGATAAGCTGTTTGGCAAAACACGGCGTCGAGCAGATAGAGGCGGTGGGCAAGGAATTCGATCCAAACTTTCATGAGGCGATGATGCAGGTGGAAGGGGAGAAAGAACGGCACAACACGGTTGCTGAAGAATTTGAAACGGGATACCTCTTGAATGGCAGGCTGCTCCGGCCATCAAAGGTATCCGTCCTGAAACATACAGATACAGAGAAACTTTAATTAACTGAGGAGGACTCATTACAATGGGAAAGATTATAGGAATCGATCTGGGAACGACAAACTCGTGCGTTGCCGTTATGGAGGGGAACGACCCGGTCGTCATAGCAAACCAGGAGGGGAACCGCACCACGCCGTCGGTAATCGCCTTCACTGAAGGCGGTGAACGCCTGGTCGGTCAGGCCGCCAGGCGGCAAGCCATCACCAACCCGGAGAATACCGTCTACGCGGTCAAGAGGTTGATCGGGCGTAAATTCTCGTCGAAAGAGGTCCAGTACGACATCACCATCAGCCCCTTCAAGATTACGGAGGCGAAGAACGGCGATGCCCAGGTGACCGTCAGAGGGAAGAACTACAGCACGCCGGAGATATCCTCCATGGTGCTCACCAAGATGAAGCAGACCGCCGAAGACTACCTGGGAGAAAAGATGACCGACGCGGTTATCACGGTTCCCGCATACTTCAACGACTCGCAGCGGCAGGCGACGAAGGACGCCGGAAAGATTGCGGGACTCAACGTCCTGCGTATCATCAACGAACCGACAGCCGCGGCCCTTGCCTACGGTCTCGACAAGAAAAACGACGAGAAGATCGCCGTCTTCGATCTTGGCGGCGGGACATTCGATATATCCATCCTGGAACTGGGGGGAGGCGTCTTCGAGGTGAAGTCGACCAACGGCGACACCCACCTGGGAGGAGAGGACTTCGACCAGAAACTGATCGACTATATCGCCGACGAGTTCAAGAAGGACCAGGGGATCGACCTGAGAAAAGACAAAATGGCCCTCCAGCGTATCAAGGAGGCAGCGGAGAAGGCGAAGATGGAACTCTCCACTTCCATGGAGACCGACATCAATCTCCCCTTCGTCACAGCCGACGCGTCGGGCCCCAAACATCTCAATATGAAACTGACGCGGGCCAAACTGGAAATGCTCGTCTCCGATCTGATCGACAAACTCGAGGGACCCTGCAAAGTGGCACTGAAGGATTCCGGGCTGAAGGCGTCGGATATCGGGGAAGTAGTCCTCGTCGGCGGGATGACCCGGATGCCGCGGGTACAGCAGAAGGTCAAGGAGATCTTCGGCAAGGAACCCCACAAAGGGGTTAATCCCGATGAGGTTGTCGCCATCGGAGCCGCCATCCAGGGTGGCGTCCTGGCCGGCGATGTCAAGGATGTCCTCCTCCTCGATGTGACTCCGCTCTCCCTCGGAATCGAGACACTGGGAGGGGTCATGACGAAGCTGATCGAGAAGAACGCCACCATCCCGACGAAAAAGAGCCAGATATTCTCCACGGCAGCGGATAATCAGCCGGCGGTGAGCATCCACGTTCTCCAGGGGGAGCGCTCCATGGCTGCGGACAACCGAACACTGGGGAGATTCGAACTGACCGGTATTCCGCCTGCGCCACGCGGCCTGCCCCAGATCGAGGTCACCTTCGATATCGACGCCAACGGGATCGTTCACGTATCGGCGAAAGACCTCGGCACGGGGAAAGAGCAGAGCATCAAGATCACCGCGTCGAGCGGCCTCTCCGAGGAAGAGATCGACAAACTGGTCAAGGATGCAGAGGCCCACGGCGAAGAAGATAAGAAGAAGAAAGAACTGATCGAACTGAAGAATCAGGCCGACTCGATGATATACAGCACCGAGAAAAACCTGAAAGAAATGGGAGATCAGATAGACGCCAATCAGAAATCCCGGATAGAAGACTCAATCGCCAAACTCAAGAAGGCCATGGAGGGGGATGATATCGACGCCATAAAGGCTGCTCAGGAAGAAGCGACTCAGGCATCGCACAAACTGGCGGAGGCCATGTACGCGAAGGCGACCGCCAAGGAACAGGCTGCTGCCGGGGGCGCTTCTGAAGAAGCCACCCCGAGCGGATCGGCAAAGGCCGACGATGACGTGGTCGATGCCGATTTTGAAGAGGTCGATAAATAGTTAACCGTCATTTTCTGCCAGAGACATGCCTCGGGGAAAAAATCCCGGGGCATGCCTTCCGGGTTCCGGCTTGACGCCAATCCGTTCTTTGTCATCCCTTATCCGGCCAGCACATCCCTCCTCACAGACAATATCCTCGTAACAGCTACTCACATCCCATGTCTCCCCATCCTCTTTTCAGAACAGCCGGTTCCGGGTTTGTGCTCCGCGTCAGAGAAATCACCCTTCAAAGGAGAATAAGACATGAAGAATAAGAAACTTGAGAGTCTCATAGACATTGCAATCGACAGAGAGATACAGGCCTGCAACTTTTATAAGGATTTGGCGGAGAGGTCCGGAGATCAAGCCGTCAAAGACACCCTGATCTTTCTCGCGGGAGAGGAACAGAAGCACCGGGAATTTCTGGAAGGGTACCGCTCGGGCCTCTACGAATCTGAATCATTACGCCTCGCGGATGTCGTCGATTACAAGATAGCGGAGCACCTGGAGGAACCGGATCCGACGAAAGACATGAACAGCGCTGAGATGTATCTTGTCGCGGCGCATCGGGAACTTCAGTCCTACCATTTTTACCGGGCCCTCGCCGATTTGCATCCGGACAGCGAGGCCAGGACAATGCTCCTCAGGATAGCCAACGAGGAGATGAAACATAAGGAAAAGGTGGAATACCTGTACAGCAATACCGCCTTCCCGCAGACAGCGGGCGGCTGAGAAAACCCACGAAGCACTGCACCCACAGAGAAAAGGAGACCCTATGTCCAATAAAGAATCGATATTACAAAAGTATATCATCTGTCTTTTTCTCATCATTCCCGTCCTTTTGTGGTTCCCTGACGCTGCCCAAGCACACGGCCCAAACGATGTGGCACTGGCATACAATGCAGATTCTCAGACACTGAACGTTACGATCTCCCATGCGGTATCAGACCCCCGGAGGCACTATGTCAGTACGGTAACCATCACCAAAAACGGAGAAGCTGTCGCAGCCCATGAATACACCAGCCAGCCGGAGTCCGCGTCTTTCACGTATACCTATCCCTTAGAGGTAAAGACAGGGGATGTGGTGGAGGTCAAGGCAGGTTGCAGTTATTACGGATCAAAGACAGAAAAGCTTGCCATCGGCAAATAGTACCTGTTGTACGCTGAAGATACAAAGGAGCGTTTTGCATGCTTGTCATTCACGCGGGGTTCATGATCGTGGCTTTCCTTGCAATGGCTTTCGGCATTGCTATTGCCATGTTCATGCGGGGCAGGACCTGGTGGCTTCAGGTTCATCGTCGCTGTGAAACAGTGGCACTTATCTGCGTGTTTCTCGGATTGGCGGCTGCCCTCTTCATGGTTTCCCGGCACGGGGGGCCCCATCTTTACATACCGCACGCGTGGCTGGGTCTTGCCGCGGGCATTGCCTTGGTGAGCACCTACCTGATCGGAAGGCTGCAGATGAAGACAGGGAGGGCGAGGATGCGGCCGCTACACCGGTGGGCCGGGCGCGTGGCCGTCGCGCTGCTGCTGCTCAACCTGCTGTCGGGACTATCCCTCATCGGGATCCTTCCGATCTAACCGGGGATGAGCCTCACGCGGGATGAAACACCGCTATTCCCCCATGGGACAGACCATGACAAACAACTGGCATGACGGATATAGGAGGAAAAACCATGAATGTTCTAATCGTGTACTACTCGATGTACGGTCATGTCCATCGCCTCGCGCAGGCGGTGGCCGAGGGGGTGAAAGAGGTGGAGGGCGCCGAAGCGATCCTGCGGCGCGTCCCAGAAACGCTCCCGGAGGAGGTGCTCAAAAAAATGGGAGCCTTGGAGGTGCAGAAATCCCTGGCCTCCGTCCCGGTATGCCGGGTGGACGAACTCGCCTCGGCCGACGCGATCATCTTCGGGACACCGACACGGTTCGGGAACATGTGCGGGCAGATGCGCCAATTTCTCGATGCGACGGGCGGCCTGTGGGCGAAAAGATCCCTCGTGGGGAAGGTGGGGAGCGTCTTTACCAGCACCGGTACTCAGCACGGGGGGCAGGAATCGACCCTTCTCAGTTTCCACATCACCCTCCTCCATCAGGGGATGCTCGTTGCCGGGCTGCCTTACAGTTTTGAAGGCCAGTCGAGAACCGACGAGATAACCGGCTGTTCACCATACGGCGCTTCGACCATCGCGGGGAGCAGCGGGGAACGAACCCCGACGGAAAACGAACTGGCCGGCGCCCGCTTCCAGGGCCACTACGTGGCAGGCATCGCGTCAAAACTGGCGCAATAGGTCTCTGCTGTAGAAGAGCGCGAAAACCCGCTGTAACCATAGAAGGGAGACCGAGTCATGAAAGAAACCTTGTTCTTTTTGGGAGCAATCCTGTTTTTTCCGGCAGGCGCCTTTGCCGACGTGAGAGACGGCGGGTGCTGGTACGGATGGGGACATATGATGGGCCCCGGTTTTGGAGGAATGATTATGTGGATACTGTTTCTTATCGCTATCATCCTGATTGTCTATGTCCTCGTGCGGGTGTCAAAAACAGGCGGTTTGGGCTCCTCGCCGCATGAAACACCGCTGGACGTCATCAAGAAGCGATACGCGAAGGGCAAGATCACCAAGGATCAATTTGACGAAATGAAGAAGGATCTGGGGGAATGACGGCGCATCCCGCCTTCCACGAAGGCTCGGAACCGCGCAGAATCGACCAACCTATCCCGTGCCCCCAACCGGGCGCGGCTGAGGAGGTGTACGGCATGGCTGATATACAGGTAGACGTGCGGGGAGAAACCTGCCCGGTGCCCCTGGTGGAGACCCGAAAGGCGCTCCGGAAGGCCTCGCCTGGGGATACCGTGGAGATCATCGGGACGCACCCCGCTTCCAAAAAAGAGATACCCATGGCCCTGAAGGCGCTGGGACTGAAACTGGTGGATATACAGGAAGAGGGGGACGTGTGGACAATCAGGATCGGGATCTGACGGAAAGGTGGTGCAAGGATGACCGATAAAGCGACCATCGTCGTTCACAGCGGCGATATGGACAAGCTGTACAGCGCCCTTATCATATCCACCGGCGCGCTTTCGATGGGGATGGAGGCCTCGCTTTACTTCACCTTCTGGGGTCTTGAACGCCTCGTCAAGGGGAAACTGGAAAAGGGGCCCCTCTCGAAGATGCACCTTCTTGGCCTCGGGAAGTGGATGGTGAGGCGGCGCATGAAGGCGGCGAATGTCGCCTCACTGGAACGGCTCCTCCAGGATTTCAAGGAACTGGGGGGGAAGATCATCGCCTGTGAGATGACGATGGAGATCATGGGGATCCGGCGGGAGGACCTCCGGGAGGACCTGATTGACGAGTACGGGGCCGTGGGGGCCTACATTCAGGAGGCCCGGGAATCGAATATAACGTTATTCATATGAGGAGAGGCTGCCATGATTGAGCAGACCGTGTATCTGGACAATGCCGCGGCTACCCGGATGGACGAGCGCGTGCTGGAGGCGATGACACCCTACTTCTTTGAGACCTACCCGGTCGCCACGTCGGAGTTCGGGTATTCTCTCGGGATCGAGGCACGGGAGGCTTTGGAAGCCGCCAGGGAGAAGGTTGCGCAACGGCTGGGAGCCGGCGGCGGGGAGCTCATTTTCACCTCGGGGAGCACCGAATCAAGCAACCTGGCCCTCAAGGGGGTGGCCATGGCCCTCGGAGAAAAGAAGGGGAGGCACATCATCGTCTCCTCCATCGAGGATTTCCCCGTCCTCCACAGTGCCAGGGCGCTCGAGAAGCAGGGCTTCTCCGTCACTTATCTGCCTGTGGATTCCGAAGGACTCATCGATCCCGACAGCCTCCGGGACGCGATCACCGACAAGACTATCCTCGTTTCGATCCAGCACGCAAACCAGGAGATCGGGACCGTCCAGGACATCGAGGCGATCGGCCTCATCTGTGGCAAGAAAGGCGTCCTGTTTCATACCGATGCCACACACACCTTCACGCGGGTGCCTCTGGACGTCACAAAGGTGAAGGTGGACCTGATCACCATCTCCCCCCACACGATCCACGGCCCGAAGGGGGTCGGTGGACTCTACGTCCGCACGGGTACCCCGATCGCCAAGTGGATGGACGGCGGATTTCAAGAGTTCAACCTCCGGGCCGGTCTGGAGAATATCCCGGGGGCCGTCGGTTTCGCCCGAGCGGTCGATCTGGTCACCCCCGATGAGAACGAACGGATCGGAGCGATGCGGGACCGCCTCATCGCGCGGGTGTCCGCCGAGGTTTCGGACACGACCCTGAACGGGCACCCTACGAAACGTGTCCCGCAGAACGCGAATATCACCTTCCACTACGTGGAGGGGGAGTCGATCACCCTGCATCTCGACATGCGCGGCTTCTCCGTCAGCACGGGCTCGGCCTGTTTCAGCCGTTCGCTGGAGGCGAGCCACGTGATCCTGGGAATCGGGGGCGACCACGAACGGGCGCACGGATCGATCCGCTTTACCTTCGGCCGTTACAATACTATGGAGGATGTGAATGGCGTGGTGGACACGATCGCGGAGGTGGTAGGTGAACTGAGGAAAATCAGCCCGCTGACAAAAAAATAAGGAGGTTCGGACATGTCATTCCCATATAGTGAAAAGGTGCTGGAACACTTTCGTCATCCCCGCAACGTAGGAAAGATCGATAATCCTGACGGGAAGGCCATGGAAGGGAGTCCCGCCTGCGGAGACATGGTGGGGGTTCATATAAAGGTCGATCCCAAAGCAAAGCGCATAACCGACATCAAGTTCGAATCCTACGGCTGCGCCTCGAACATAGCCACGGGCTCCATCATCACCGAACTCGCCAAGGGGAAAACCCTCGAGGAAGCGAAAAAGATCAGCTGGAAAGAGGCATCAGAAGCCTTGGGCGGGTTACCGCCGATCAAGGCCCACTGCTCGGTCCTCGCCGTGGAGGGACTGCGCTCGGCGATAAGGAACTACGAGGAGCGTCACGGCCTGGTCACGGACCGGAAACCCACCACCGTGGAGGTTGTCAGGGGGCGTCTCAAAAAGGTGATGAACCCCCTCTCCGGACTGGATTTGGTCCGGACCGAGCTGGTAAAGGATATCACTGTAGACAAGGGAAACGTTCATATCACGGTGGACCTGCCCGCCGACCATCAGTTCGCCTCCAACATCAAGGATGAGATTATGGAGAAGATAGGGCCCCTCTGGGACGTGGAAAAAGTGGAGGTCGTATTTACAGAATAAATACACGCACAGGCCGCGATGCATGAAACTCCCCTGCCAGTCCCGTGACAGAGGGACTGCTTGACCGTTGCGCCCATTCAGACGCGGTGCCCCGCAGAGGGTCCTTCCGTGATACGGGAACGCCCCTGTACATTTTTCTGACGCTTTCTTATCTATCGTGAAACCCGTTCATTCATTGTTTGACAATTCTGCAACGCAGCATACCGTCCGCACTCCATCTCACCGCTTCAACCAACCGCAATCACTCCGCAATAAAAGTGCCCAACCATACGCACAAACCATTCAAGTTTTGGAGGACCAGTGCCGAAGATACAGGAGGAAGGACACGGATTATGAACCCCAATACGGATGTGAACCGTTTGAAAACCGGCACTGATCTGCCCAGTCATATGCGGTATCCCGGTCATGCAGGGAAATCCATACAGAAGATAGCGGTCCTTTTTACCGATATCATCGGGTCGACACGGTTTTTCCAATCCCACGGCAATCTGGCGGGGCGTCAGATGCTCCAGCAGCACGAAAATATCGCCTCCATGGCCATTACCAAATTCGGCGGTACGGTCGTCAAGAATCTGGGTGACTCGATTCTGGCCTATTTTGTTGATCCTCGGGAGGCAACAAAAGCCGCCATAGAGGTACAGAAGGAGTTCAGTCGATATAACCGGCGAAACGGAGGAGGACACAAAATTCATGTGAGAATCGGTGTCCACTTTGACGAGGGGATCGTTGAAGATAAGGATATATTCGGCAACGCAGTCAATATAGCATCGAAGATTACAGGGCTCGCGGGCAGTAACCAGATTTTCATCTCCCGCAATGTCTTTGCCCAGGCCAACACCATCCCTTCCGTTCAGTTTGAAGCGGTTGATATGCCGGGACAGAATAATGTCCCGGAGGGTCCGTCGGTATATCGAGTCGTCTGGGAGGAAAGCATGGACATTGCCCCGACCATGGCGCCCGTTCTGTACATGAGGCCGTTGTTGGAGCTGCAGACAGGGGCATTCGCACCTCTCTGGAACACACTCATTGAAACCCGGGCTCTCTTCTGGAGCGACAGGATTGACGGCGAAGCAATCACTGAAGATCGATCCATCATACTCACCGCAAAGAGGCTTTCTGTGGTGATGGACGTGGCCACTGATGTGTACACGTTTCTCAGGGAAAATATAAAAGCATATGACGTCGTGCCGCTTCAGATCATCATTGACGCAGGTCCCGGTCAGGGAATCGACAGGCTGGCGCGCGAAGGGTTCAGACCCGAATGGAACGAATTCCATCCGGGAGCCATCTTCATATCCCCTTCAGCATATGAATTGATACAGGAAGAGGGGCTTTCGATTGCGAACGCGATTCCTCCCGACGCTGATCAGCGTCTGCCATTCTTTACCATAGCCCCCCATGACTATCAGCAGAAAGAAGGCGAAATCCTCTTCCCGTACCAGGAAGCACTGTCTCACGGGGACAATCCACCCTGTTTTTACTGCGGCAGCAAGAAGCATCCGGTCCATCTCTGTCCCTCCAAACATCTGACCAGTATTACCGATACATTCAATCAACTGGGGTATCTCTCCTTCGAGCAGATCGGCACCATGTTCCACGCCTACCTGAGAAGCCCGGAAGAGATAATCAGGGAAACGGTTCTGGTTCAAGCGGAATCGGGCGACCAGGAGCCATCGGCAGGGATTGGATTCTATGAGCTTAAACAGATCTTTCAGCTCCGTTTCTTTAAGACTGTCTGGGACAGTCGTAGCAATGACTGGGACAAGGTTGTCGAAGCCAAGGATAGAAGGGACGGGACCGGAGAGCTTCTCTGGCTGGCGGAGGATTGCATCCGCGTCTCCAACCTCTCCCGGGCGGAATCGCTTCTGCAGACCTGCCTGGAAAAATATCCCTATGATTACCGAACATACTGCGCGCTTGGTTTCCTGAATATAGAAAAAAACAGGATCTCACGAAGCGAGCAATACTTGGATACGGCCCTGCGACACGCGCAGACAGTTCCTCAAAAAATCTTTATCCTGTTTCTCCTCTTCCGTCTCCACAATCTTGCCGGGAACTCCGACAGCGCCCTGCAGAAGATACGGGAAATAAAAAGTATCCATCCCTACCTTCCGGAAGTTACCTATCAGGAGATCATGTTGAACTTCAGGCAGGGGAAATTGGATATGGCACTGACCCGCCTCTTGAGCCTCATCCGGATGAACCATGAATATTACATCAAGGCCCTGATCGATCCGGATCTGGCCCCATTTAACAGTATAATACATCCGGAACTCAAGAAGCTTCTCACGGAAACCCGCCAAAAGGCACAGCAAAGCGCGTACGATGCCGAGAGAGAATTTGCCTCTCTCGAGCAGTTCCTGGTGGAAGGTGATGGTGAGACGGAAAAAGCAGGGGCCCTCCTGGCAAAAATGCGGAACTTCGCCCCTGCTGACAGCTATTTCAGGTATATGGATATATGCGACCTCGGTGATTCAGTAATCAGCGCCTGCCGCAGGGCAAAAGCGCGCCGGAAGGCGGAGTTCATTGATACCGTTCAGATAATACACAAGCGTCTTGGCGCCGTTTTACGCATTTCTATAGATCCTCGCTCCCGGCTCTTCCCGACCGCTGCCTATGAGCGGTTAAAAACAATTCAATCAACTTTCAAAGAGATTGTGGAAGCGGTAACGTACAATGATTTCAGGCTATTTGGTCATATGTTCAAGCAATGCGCAGAAATCATCACCGGGCTTGGAGAGATAGAGACGGAGCTGAAAAGGATAAAGCGTATTCTCGACATCAAGGCGTTTTTCCTCTTATTTTGTAAGGATTCAGCCTTCATTCTTTCCGTAATCTTATTCGCGGGTCTCATCATACTTCCCTCCGTCGCCTACTATCTGAGCACCTTTTCCCCGGAATTCAATATCTTCACGGGAGGAAACATCAGATCCTATCATAAGCATACGCTTATCTTCGGGGTTCTTGGGGGATTGGCCTTTTCCTTTGCAAAATCCTTCAAAACCTTTTTCGGCGACAAAACCTGATGACATTTCGTAATATCCATATCAAAGCCTTGGCGTTTCCCTCTTGAGGCATTAGATTCCAAGCCTCATATTTTCAACATTCTGATTTTATGGAATTAAACTCCTTGCTGTCAGGAATGCGGTCATTTTTTAGTTGCGTGCAGTAACTAAAATATGGCAAAGATACCAAAATAATTTTTGAAAGAACGGAGAACGCCAATGGATTTAACGATGCTTCATGATTATGCGGATGAACTGATGAAAAGATTGCGTCTCAGGACATATCCTCTTGCAGTAAAACTGATTGAAAATGAAGAACAGATCCCGGTTGGAGCAATGAGGCCGATGCGCGACGAAGGCTTTCACTATGACCTCTGCCAAGCATTCGCACTGTGCCGGCGGGAGGCAACAACGATTGCGTTACTGATAAACGATATGTGGTGTTTCGAGCCCGTCATCGGTTACGGCATGGTCGAGCCGCCTCAGGACTTCCTTGACGGTAAGAACCGCTATCCGAAGGATGTTGCCAGTCTGAAGGCGGGAAGCAACTATGCCGCTGATATGCCCAGAATGGACGTCGGCACATATATCGGGGTGGTCACCGCACCACTACACCTAACTACTGTTGTTCCGGATGTGATCGCTATTTACGCCGACACGGAACAGCTCAGTTTGCTGCTGCTTGCCAGGGAACATAAAGATGGGCACGATCTCAGCCTGCATCTTTCATCGCACGCCGCCTGCGTCTATGGTATCGTACCCTCGATGAAAAGCGGTGAATGTGCTGTTGCCATTCCCTGTCGCGGAGACCACTACAACGCCATGGCCGGCAATGACGAGATGATTTTCAGCATGCCACTTGCCAAGCTGGACGAAATAATGACAGGGCTTCGTTTCCTGGAAACAACCGGTTCCCGGATACCAAGAACCTACAAGATGCAGCGAGAACCCCTCCATCCCGATAGCTATCACGATATAGCCGCGCAGATTGGAATGGCATCAGAGCGCACCAAAAATTAAGCAAGGACATTAACTGATAAGGCTGTCAATCAATAACTTAAATAGTTTATGGCTAGACGCTTTAAAAGAGGCTGGCGAGCAAGAGCAAGCCGTGTGGCATCAGGGCAGGAGATCAGGTATGGTCTGAAACGTGTTCATTAAGGTAATTTGGTTGTTATGCTGGAAGGATGACCGCATCCGGTCTCAGTAAAAAAAGTGAGCAGTTCGTTACGCGCTTCTCATAATCTCGTGATAGTTGTGCTGACGCTTGTCAGAGAACAACGATCTGCCCTAATCACATTTTTGATATCCGGCACATGAAACTTCGGCCCGACGGCTCTCCAATCACCGGGTTGCGCCGATCGTCATCGGTCAGACGATTGAGATTATAATCAGGATCCACCTCCCCCCAGCCCCAGGGAATGCGGATCGACCCCGGATGAACAACTTCGGAGATTGTGACAGGCATAACAATCCAACCCCGGGGTGTCTCCACTCTGATCCTGTCGCCATCGGCGACCTCGTAAGTCTTCGCGTCCACCGGATGGACATCGATGGCACACCCTTTTCGGCCCAGAAGCAGCGGCGGGATCTGGTGAAACTGGGAATGGGTGAAGCGGTTATCGCGAGCCCCGCTGATGCCGAGGATCGGATACTGGTCCTGTTGATCGAGGAAACTGATCGGTTCGGCCAGAAAGCCATCGGCGTACGGAACTGGAGGATACCCATGCGCCGCGAGCGCTTCTGAATAAAATTCCACCTTCCCCGAGGGAGTGTTGAACCCTTCTTGTTTGTGTTTTTCGAACGCCATCTCGACGCCCCTCACACCTGCCGTATTTTCCCGCAGCATCTTCACTGTGATACCTGCCGGCTCCAGTTGATGGTCAATGGCATCCTCGACGGTCCGCCAGGGAAACTCTTTCTCCAGTCCGATTCTCCGTCCCAGTTCGAAAACGATTTTCCAGTCGGGCCAACTCTCCCCCAGCGGTTCAATAACCTGGTCCTGGATACGGATCAGACCGTTGCGCAGGAAAGCGCGGTTGAGCTGCGTTTTTTCAAAACAGCCGGCCGTGGGGAGGATAACGTCGGCCATGCGAGCGGTTTGTGTCATGAACATGTCGATTACAACCAGAAAATCAAGTTTTTTGAGCGCCCGTTCCACCCGTCCGGCATCCATCATCGATGTGACCGGATTGCCCGACTGACAAACCAGCATGGTGATCTGATACGGCCTGTGATCAAGGATCGCGTCCACCACACAGGACTGCACGTGATTTCCCCAGGTGGGATGAAATTCGTTGAACAGCGGGTAGTCACCGGTAACCGGTTTGAGCCCCGCAGGCAGGCGTCCTTTAAGCTGAATATTGCGGGCCGGGACCGGCTGGGGAATGAAATCCCCTCCCGTGACATCGAGATTGCCGGTCAGGGCTCTCAGCATGCCAACCGCGCGGGTCGCATCGAACGCATCGAGCTGCATGTCAAGGCCGTTGCCGTCAATAATACAGGCGGGTCGAGTTGTCGCGTATATCCGGGCCGCGTCCTTGACCGCCGCCGGGTCAAGCCATATGTCTCCGGCGATCCTTTCTGCCGGGAACTGTGCCGCCGATCGCCGCAACTCTTCAAACCCGATGGTCCACTCGCTTACAAAATCAGCGTCATATCGTTTTTGCGATATGATTTCATGAATCATGGCCATGGCCAGTAGACCGTCATGGGCCGGTTTGATCTGAAGCCAGATGTCGGCATGAGCGGCGAGGGACGTCTTGATCGGATCGACCACAATGAGCGTGGCACCCCGTTGCCTGGCCTGCAGAATACTTTCGGCCGCGGCAGGATTTGTGTCCCGGTCGTTCTTCCCCCATACGAGGATACAGCGCGCGTCCTGCGGCAGCGGGACGGTCATGGCGCCGTAAGTGATCGTATGGGCGCATTCACGCCCCACGTGACAGACCGAACCGTTTCCGATGGTGTTTGGCGAACCAAAGGCGTTCATCAGGCGATTGACATAATCCCAGGGAGCCCCCCAGTCGGCCGCCATCCCTCTGAGCCAGCAAACGGACTGGGGGCCGCTTACCCTTTTAACCTGAAGAAACCGCCGGGCAACCGTGTCGAGTGCTTCATTCCAGGACACCTCCTGAAAGGTGCCGGCAGAGTTTTTCACCAGCGGCCGTTTCAGGCGCTGGGAAGAATAGACGATATCGGCAGCCGCTTGTAATTTCGGGCAGATCAGCTGTTTGTTATCGGGTACAATCGACTTTCTTTTGGCGGAGATCAACCGGCCGTTTTCGATTTCAGCTTCAATCGGGCAGCATGACGAACAAAGACGACAGATAGTGTCTTTTTTCATGAGGGATCCCTCCTGTGGGTTTCTTAAGCTATCTGCTTGCTTTTACATAGCAACTGCGGATTTGTTCAAAATGGTTGGCGTGGGTACGGATTCTCCACCATACTTCTCCCCGCGATGTTATGTTCCATCTGGGAGAAAGCCGGTTCCGACCGTCATTCAGCAGGGCCACGATATTATCAAGACCTTTGCCGGCATAGGGGCCGTTGGTTGTGCCCCCCAGCCACTCCTCTTCAGGGGCAGTCTCCTCGGACCATGAAAAAGGATCGGATAGAAGAAACTGAGCTCCCGCTTTGCGGATCACCCGGTTCATCTCTTCAAGGTGGGTCATGGGACGGGGCACTTTATCGACCAGATTCAAAGAGGAGAGCGATCCGGCGCTGCCGCTCGGAATGGGGAGCATCAAGGCGTCAGCAACAATGAATTCCACTTTCCCACTGTCCCAATCCGGCGGCAGTGACACGGTGACGTCGGTGGTTATATTTCCTTCCTGTTTCAGCGCCACCGTTATTTTACGGTATACCATCAATTCCCTGGCCGTCTTAATGAATGCATGCGAGTTGTCGAGACCGACCGCCAGATCACTTCTTTGCCCCATTTCGAAGGTGAACCGCCCTACCGCCGCCCCCGCGTCGATGGCAAGACCGTCGTGAGGCTGTATCAGGTCCGCCCATCGTCGATAGGCGTCTGACGCGTTCTCATCCTTCAAAATATCGGCGTAATGACTCCACAGGTATGAAGAAATCACCGGTGCTGTTTCATATTTATTTTCTGATGAAGTACCGCGGCCAGACCCATTCGGGTCGAGATTGGCGACCCCGTGTTCGACAGGGTAGGACCTGCGGCATTGCGGGCAGCTTAGTACACCTTCCAGAATATCCTCTCCCGAGATCTCCCTGATGGTGCCTTTCAATGGAATTTCTTCCGGTAGACAAGACGGACAGATCAGTAAATCCAGGAGCGTTTTTTTCATCTATCTCTCCCCCTAATGCATCGTATTTTTAAAAACGACAGTACGGTTAACATAGATTTCGATTATGATTCAATCAATATACACTACTAAAAGTGAATCTGATCACTAACCGGAAAACGTTTCTCTGCCTATTACATCGATAAGGCCCTCGCCATATGAATTGACGGGTATAAGCCCCGAAAACGGAAATTCCTTACTAAGGTTTTGTTTAGTATATACAATAGCCACGCGAATCATGCCACTATTTAGACTACAGTCTGATGAACCACAGGTTAATCCGAGCGTTTTTATCGCCCCGACGGCAGAGGTGGTCGGAAATGTCACTATCAGAAGGGATTCTTCAGTCTGATTCAACGGCGTAATCAGGGGGGACATTGCTTCCATTACCATCGGTGAGGAAACAAACATTCAAGACCTTACGAGATTTTACCGTGGGCATTGGGCATCCGCTTTATATCGGCAACCAAGTGACTGTAGGCCATCGCTGTATAGTGCATGGATGCACACTAGAAGACAACTGTATGATCGGTATGGGAGCTATTATCATGAATGGTCCAAGATCGGTCGTTCTGGAGCATGCAACCTCTCCCCCCCCCTTTTTTTTCCCCTCCTGACAGGTGCCCCGGCTAGGATCAAACAGACTTTTGAAGGGACGATACGTAACAGGATCCGCATCCCGGCAGAGAACTATATTAATCATTCCGCGCTGTATCGATCGCCCAAATCGCTCACACTGATCAAACAGCTTCCCCTTTCTCTTCATGATTAGCGAACTTTTATAACATATAGACTGTGTTTGAATTTGTGTTTGACATTATGAGAGCAAGCCACTACATTGTGCGCAACAAGCAGCGAGCAGGAGCGTGCCATGAAGGAAGAGGGGTTGTTGGTGTATCTGAACGATGAAAGTTTTGGTGAGGTTGTTCAAGCCAAGGGATCCGTTCTCGTGGATTTCTGGGCTCCCTGGTGTGGGCCGTGCCTTGCCATGGAACCAGTGATCGAGGAACTTGCCCGGGAATATGTGGGAAGAGTGAAGATGACGCGGATCAATGTCGATGACAGCCCCGTCACCGCTGATAAGTACGGTATCAAGGGTATACCGACGGTACTCTTCTTCAAGGACGGGAAACTGGTGGACACGCTGACGGGACTTATGCCCAAGGGTCGTCTGGCGGAGTCTTTGAAAAAGGTGTTATAGAGATGAAATGCCCACGAATCGCACTTGCGGTTATTGCCATCTTTTTCCTTGCCGGTTGTCTGCCGTGGTGGGACAAATCCCCTCGGCCAAACACACCCGAGGCGCTGTACACGCGAGGGCAGGAGGAATACAGGGACGGGAATTACAAAAAGGCGGTCGAATTCTTTCGGAGGCTGGTGGAAGAGTATCCCCTCGGAGAGCTTGCCATACCTGCCGAACTGGGAGTGGCAGACTCGTATTTCAGCGATCGTGACTACGCAACAGCCGCACTTCATTATAATGATTTCATGGAGTTCCATCCGACCAACGAGCATCTTCCCTACGTCATGTACCAGATAGGCCTGTGCCACTATAAGCAGATTATGGAGATCGACCGGGATCAGACGGAAACACGTATGGCGGAGCAGGCCTTCCAGCGGCTCCTTTCCCGGTTTCCCAGCAGCCAGTTCTCCGTTCTGGGTGAAGAGAAATTAAAGGAGTGCCGCAGGATGCTCGGTGAGCACGAATTTTACGTGGGAAAATTCTATTTCAATATTGGAGAATACCGGGCCGCACTGGCGCGGTTCGAGATCATTCAAAAACAGTATCCCCGCCTGGGCATGGATTACAAGACGAGCCACTTCATACGGGAAACGAAGAAACGCCTTGCGGAAAGTGAGGCGAAGAACGGCGCACAGGCGCGCGATAAGGGTTGACCATGGCCGGGCGGTTCCTTCCCCGTCTTCCGCCCCGATCAGGTCTGCAAACCATTGTGCTGTCCACAACATGTGCCCTTCCCCATCACCTCCGCCGGAATATAAAGATCACGAGTTTTTTATTCTTGACACATAACCCGCTCACTTCTTAAGATAAACTACCATCGTCCGGAAAGTGACACGCCGTGAATAGGTTCAAGGCTTCATTTCTTATAGCGCTTTTCAGCTTTTCGCTTGCATGCGGATCTGCCTCCGCGGCCCCCGTCAGTTATTTCGGGTATGATTTTTCGGCTGATCCTGTACTGGATGCCGAAAAAAGTGTGAGCAATACGGAGGACGATCTGATGTGCTGGGCGGCGGCAGCGGCCAATGTCCTCGTCGCGACGGGGTGGGGAAGCGTATACAGCGCCAGCGAAGACAGCATCTTCGGATATTATCAGGATCACTGGACCGATGCAGGCGGTCTTCCCGAATTTGCCTGGGAGTGGTGGTTCAGCGGGAATAATGCAATGCAGGGTGTTGATGGATGGTCACAAGTGGACGTGGCCGGGGGCGCTTTTTACCCGGAGGCGATCTTCTTGGATTACTACTCAAGAACCTGGGACGATGCCCTGGTCCTGTCGGCAATCGATCGGTATCTCCACGCGGGGAGCGGGGTAACCCTTGCCCTCTATGGCCCCGGGGGGCACGCCATAACAGTCTGGGGATATGATTACGATGGCGCGACCGGGGATTATCTGGGGATCTGGGTGACGGACTCCGACGATGACAAAACGGACCCAACGCCTGAGAACGAGCTGAAATATTATGATGTGCTCTACAGCGGCGATCAGTGGTTCCTGCAGAATTTCTATGGCAGTAATGATTGGTATATCGGCGAGGTCATGGCCCTCGGTTACATGCCGGCCGCGGGACCTGTGCCTGAACCGGCCACGGTGATCCTCTTTGGGTGCGGCATCCTCGCTCTCGCGGGAGCGGGGAGGAAGAGATTCAGGAAATCCGAGGCTTCCCCGGAATAACCGGGAATAGAACGCGGCAGGCGACTGTCGCCAATAAGAGTCCTGCCCATCGGATTAGGTCTTGCCATTCCCTCAAAACATGGTATGAACCGACAGGTCCGTCGGCCGGAAGCCCCTGTATTGATGAGCCGCGGCAATCAAGGAGCGATACCCCTATGAGCCACCCCGATCTCGTCGCATCAATGACGAGGCCTTCGTTTTATCACCACAGGCCGGATACCGTTGATCTGATCCAGACCCATATTTCCTTTATTTTTATCGCCGGCGATCTGGTGTACAAGGTCAAAAAACCCGTCGATTTCGGTTTTCTCGATTTTACCACCCTCGAAAAAAGGAAATATTACTGCGAGCAGGAGGTTCTGCTGAACCGGCGGTTCGCCCCCGATGTGTACGTCGGTGTTTCAGAAATCACGGAGAACGGAGAGGGTATCCTTCTCCCGGACGGTGAGGGCTCCGTGATCGAGTATGCCGTCACAATGAAGAGAATCCCGGAGGAAAAGATGCTCCATCGCCTCATGGAAGCGGGGCGGATCACGGCGGATGACGTTAGACGGGTGGGGCGATACCTTGCACAGGCATATGGGAAAATTCCGAGTGACGCGAAGGCGCGAAAGTTTGGCTCGCCCGATGCCATTGCAACCAATGTGATGGAAAACTTCGATCAGACGAGCAAATATAAGGGGGGACCGGTGGGCGAACATGCCTTCGAGGCCCTCGAGGCATGGAGCCGTTCCTTCATGGATAGATATGAGACACTCTTCGATGCGAGGAGAGCGGAAGGCCATATCAAGGACTGTCACGGTGATCTTCACCTCGAGCATATCTGTATCGAGGACGATGCGGTCTCCGTCTTTGACTGCATTGAATTCAACGAGCGGTTCCGCTTCGGCGATGTGGCGTCGGATGTGGCGTTTCTGTCAATGGATTTCGATTTCAACGGACGGGGCGACCTCGGCGATGCGTTTGTCGGGGCCTATGTGGACGAGTCGGGAGACACGTCGCTGCGCCGTGTCCTTAAGTTCTATAAGGTATATCGGGCCATGGTGAGGGCAAAGGTCACCTCCTTCATGCTGGATGACGAAGGCCTCGATGCCGCCGCTCGTGACGGGGCTTTCAGGAAGGCGAAGCAATACTACGATCTCGCCTGCAGGTACGTGACTCATGAAGATTGATCTCCACATCCATTCGAAGGACGGATCAGACGGGAACTGGACCCTGGAGGAGATATTCGCCGAGGCGGCACGGCGAAAGATCGATCTCATGTCCATCACCGATCACGACGCGATCCACTGTCAGGACAGGGCCATCGCCCTGGCCAAACGGTACGGGATTGCCTATATCCCCGGCGTTGAGCTCAATGTGACCTTTTCTCATCCGTCATACCGGGACGGGAAAGGGGTATCGCTTGATTTCCTCGGATACGGCTATGACATCCATAATCAAGAACTGCTGGATAAGCTGAAAGTGATGCGGGCCTACAGAGAAAAGCGGGCCCGCGAGATACTGGAGAAGATCAACCGTGAGTTTCAGAAGGAGGGGCGAAGAAGTTTCACGGATCGGGATCTCGCCGAGATAGAGGCGAGCGTCGACGGTTCCTTCGGCCGTCCGCACATTGCCAACCATATGATACAAAAAGGCATAGTGCGTGACAGGAAGGAGGCGTTCGAACGGTATCTGGCCCGGTGCGATGTGCCGAAGATGCCGCTGCTTCTGGAAGAAGCGTCCCGTCTGATACGGAATGCCGGGGGAAAACTGGTGATTGCGCATCCCAACGATCCCAACGGAACATCCCTCGCGGAGCTGACCCCCTCGGTGGGGGAGCAGCACGCTATTATCAGAGAAGCCATGCTTCCCCATCTGGACGGGGTTGAATGCTGGCATTCGAGACACAGTCAGAACACCATCGAGGCATACCGGTTCTTTGCCCGGGAGGAAGGATTGATAGTGACAGGGGGATCCGACTGTCACCAGCAGCCCGTGGTCCTGGGAACGATGAATATCCCCGATTACGTGGCGGAGCAGTTTAAAGACATGGCGGTGTAACAATCGGACAGGGAGGAGTCATTTCATGAGGGTTCCGTTCAAACAGTACGTGGAAGAGAAGATTGGGAAAGATGCCGTTCTGATTGCGTGCGGACTTCCGGCAACGAACAAGACGGAAACCACTGAGGTCGTGGCCCGTCTGAAAGGATACGAGATGCTCCGAACGGACCTGATACGCCGCGATGTCCTGAAGGGAGAGGATATCTTCGACGAGAAAGTGGCATCCAATATGGACAAAAGGACGCTCGTCTACGACACGATGTTCGCGCTGGCTGAAAAGATTTCATCTCACGGCAGAGGAGTAGTCCTCGATGCCACATTCATCACCCAGGACCTCAGGCGGAGGGCCGCCGCCGTGGCCGCCAAGAACCATAAAACCTTCATTATCCAGCAGACTCAGTGCCCGCAGGAACATTCACTGTACAAGATATCCAAAAGGACAAAAGAAAAGTACGAATCCAACGCCTTGACGGAACAGGCCTATCTGAACAACAAGAAAAAGTTCGAACCGGTTGATCTCGATGACCTCAAACGCCGGCACCCTGATCTGCGCATCGTCCATCTTCTGGTTGACACGGCCTCGGATTCGGAGGACGAATGGTTCGTGATTGGAGAGGTTGAGCGATAGCAGCCGGGGCTCTACCCCAAGGATACGCTTGTATTGCTGAAGATTGCAGTGTGGCAGACAGAAACTTCCCCGTCAGTCCTTCGATATCTCCACGCGGCGGTTCGATGCCCGTCCCTCGTCGGTATCGTTCGACGCGATCGGCATCTCCTCTCCATAGGCCCTGACAGTGATCCTCTCTGAAGAAACTCCCCCGTGTTCAACGAGATACTCCTTCACGGCAGCCGCCCGATTCATCGAGAGATTCCGGTTGTATTCGTTCGTACCCGTACTGTCGGCGTGCCCCGATACCATGATGGAGGAAGACGTGTCGCCCATCCTCTTTACCGTTTCCGCCAGGAGCGCGCGGTACGATGCCGTGATATCGGCGCTGTTATGATCAAAATGGACGACCGCTATGGCCGGAGTTGAGAGGATTGCCGTATCGGCTGAGACGGCGCCCTGCTTGTCGGCTTTTTCAAGCCATTCACGGGCGCCCGCGTGCCCCAGAGCAGCGGCAGCTTCCATATCTCTTCGTCCCTGTTCGTTGTTGATGAGGTAGTAATTGACAATCCCCCGCTGATAGTACGCCTCCGCATTCCTAGGAGCGAGCCGGATCGCCTCGGAGAGATCATCGAGCGCCTCGGTGCAGTTGGTCTTCTTCGCAGCAAAGCGGGCTGTTCCTCTCTTCAGGTAGGCCTTTGCCGCCCCCGGATCAAGCTCTATCGCCTTTGTATAGGCCTTCACGGCCTCATCATATACCTTGTGCTGTTCGAGACTTTCGCCCCGTTCGATCCACGACGCCGCGGTTTGTGCGCATGCCGCCGATTGCCACAACGCGAAGACGCTTGTGAAAAAAACAAGAATGAGTATCCGTTTCACACACCACCCCCGAAAGGTTATTTGGGTTATTTGTGGTAAACCTTATCACAGTCTGGCGAAAAAGTCAATGACGACGAGCATCTGCGGCCGCTCAACTGTCCGCACGCGGCGAGTATGTCGTTTCCCTTGCTTGGACGGGTCATGGTTGTATAGTGTTCGTGAATAAGAACGTCTTGAAATGCCCGTGCCTTTTTGTCCGATGGCCGTTTGAATTCCGATTCCGGAAATTCGTTGAAGGGAATGAGGTTGAACTTGCAATGCACTCCCCTGAGAAGGGCGGCGAGCATCTTCGCGTCATTCTCCGAATCGTTGACGCCGGACATCAGGATGTACTCGAAGGTGATCATTCTGCGCCGCGGCATGGGGTATTCACGGCAGGCCTCGATCAGTTCCGCAAGGGGGAAGGTTTTGTTCACGGGCATGAGGTACGACCTGAGCCTGTCATCCGGTGCGTTGAGTGATACCGCAAGATTGACGGAAGCGTCCTCGCCGAGCTGGCGTATCATCGGAGTGATTCCACAGGTGGAAACCGTTATCTTCCTTTTCGAATGACCGGCCCCGGCATCGGCGGTGATAATCCGTATCGCCTTCAGCGTATTCTGATAATTGGCAAGGGGCTCGCCCATTCCCATCATGACGATATTCTTTATGTCCGCCCCCTCCGGCGTGTTGAAGCGGAGGGACGTTATCTGGCCGACGATTTCGGAGGGGAGGAGATTTCTCTTCAGGCCGTATCTGCCGGTGAGGCAGAATCTGCACCCCATGGCACATCCGGCCTGGGTGGAAACGCACTGGGTCCAATGATTCTTCTCCCGGATCAGGACGCTTTCTATGAAACAGCCGTCTTCCAGCCTGAAAAGAATCTTTTTCGTGCCATCCCGTGATTCCTGTATCTCTTCGATCTGCGGGAGAGAAATGGATGCCAGTTGTTTCATCTCGTCCCTGAAGCCCTTCGAGAGATTGGTCATCTCATCAAAATCGGTCACACCCGACCGGTAGATCCATTTCATTATCTGGCGCGCCCGGTATCTTTCCTTCCCCAGACGAGCGATGAGATGTTCAATCTCGTCATGAGTCATATCAATCAGGTTGCATGTGTCGCGACTGTTACCCATGTACTTTTCCTGCAGCGGCGGTATTTAACCGTGATGTCATAATTTTGATGGTGATCCCCTCAAACGCTCTTCCATTCGCGTTCCGGGCGATGATCGCACAAAACTGCGATATACTATCACTATGGAGAAAAACTGGCAAGGGGCGGCGACAAATCGAATGCGTGCCGAGTTGTGGAATCACCGCATTTTATGATAGGAAAATGGATACTGCAAACTGGCCACACTGAAAGGACGCGGGGTGAAAAGAGAGAATCCAACACCGGCGATGAGACAGTATCTCCAGGTAAAGGAGGCTCACAAGGACTGTATCATCTTCTTCAGGATGGGCGATTTTTATGAGATGTTCTTCGAGGACGCGCAGGTGGCCTCCAAGGTGCTGGAAATCACGCTGACATCCCGGAACAAAGGGAGTGAGGACGCGGTACCGATGTGCGGCGTCCCCTATCATGCCGCCGCGGGCTATATCTCGAAGCTCGTCGGACAGGGATACAAGGTGGCCATATGCGAACAGGTGGAAGATCCCCGGGATGCCAAGGGGATCGTGAAGCGGGAGGTCGTCCGCATTGTCACTCCGGGTCTGATCGTTGATTCCGATACTCTGAGCGCCAAGGAAAACAATTTTCTGGCGGGGATTGCCGTCGTCGGCACTTCCTTGGGACTTGCCTGCGTGGATATCTCGACAGGCGAATTCCGGGTGACGGAAACGGATCAGGAAGACGCGTTTCTCGATGAATTAGCCGGCCTCAATCTCAGGGAGATGCTCATATGCGAAGCGCTGCGGGAAAGCGATCTTGCGAAGGCGTGTGGAACCCGGCTGCCCGACTGCAGCGTCTGCTGGCTGCCCGATGATTATTTTTCAGTGGGTGAAGCCCGCGGTCGCATCGAGGAGTTTTTTACAACGAACAGCGGGAAGGTTGATTTCGAAGGGCATCCCGCGATGACCGGCACCGCGGGTGCGGTCCTGCGGTACGTACAGGAAACACAGAAAGGAAGCCTTGATCACATCAATGAGGCCCGATGGTACGATATCAGGGACTACCTGGTCATGGATGATACGGCCAAGAAAAATCTCGAACTCTTTGCCACCATCCAGGGAGGGAGAAAACGGGGGTCCCTCTTTCATATCCTCGACGAGACGACGACCGCTATGGGGGGAAGGAGACTCCGGCGATGGCTGACCTACCCCCTCATCGATTCCGACAGGATCAAGCTACGCCTTGCCGCCGTTTCGGAAATCAAAGACCATCATCTCCTCCGGGGAGAACTGCGCTCATTCCTGGCGGGCATCTATGACCTGGAGCGCCTTGGCAGCAGGGTCTCCATCGGCATTGCAAATGGAAGGGATCTGGTTGCCCTGGGCCGATCCCTGCGATTGATACCCTCCATCCAAAACGCTCTCTTAAAACTGGAATCTCCTCTGATATCAACAATCCGCGGTGAACTGGACGAACTCTCGGATGTGGCGGATCTGATCGAACGCGCCATTGTGGGGGACCCTCCCCCGACCATCCGCGACGGCTACGTGATTCAAAAGGGGTATGATGAAGAACTGGACAAGTTGATCTCGCTGTGCACTGACGGGAAGCGCTGGATCGCCGCCATGGAGGAGAAAGAGCGGAAGAAAACGGGGATCGGCAGCCTCAAGATCGGTTTCAACAATATATTCGGCTACTACATCGAAGTCACCAAGGCCAACAGCGTCATGGTCCCCGACGACTACGTCAGAAAACAGACCCTGGTCAACGCGGAGCGGTATATCAATCAGGAGTTGAAGGAGTATGAATCGCTCGTCCTGGGTGCGGAGGAACGGAGAAAGAAGAAAGAGTACGAACTGTTCGCGGACATCCGGGAACGGATCGCCCGCCACATTCTGAGAATACAGACAACGGCCTCGCGCCTTGCGGATATTGACGCCATTGCATCCCTTGGAGAGATTGCGGAGCGGTATAATTACTGCTGTCCCCGGGTGCATGGCGACGACCGGATCGAGATCAGGGGGGGGAGACATCCTGTCGTTGAGCGGATGAACACGGACGGTGGCTTTGTCCCCAATGATACGGTGATGGATTGCGCCGGCAACCGGCTCCTGATCATTACGGGGCCGAATATGGCCGGAAAATCAACCTACATACGGCAGACGGCGGTGATTGTTCTCATGGCACAGATGGGATCGTTCGTTCCCGCCACAGAGGCCGAGATCGGTGTAGTTGACCGGATATTCACCCGGGTCGGTGCCGGAGACAGCCTGTCATCGGGGCAGAGCACCTTCATGGTCGAGATGACGGAGGTGGCGAATATCCTGAAAAACGCCACGAAACGGAGCCTGATACTCCTGGACGAGGTGGGTCGGGGGACGAGCACCTTCGACGGTCTCAGCATCGCGTGGGCGGTGGCGGAATATATCCACGATGCGAACAGACTCGGTGCGCGCACCCTCTTCGCCACCCACTATCACGAGCTGACGGATCTGGCGAGAACCATGGACGGGGTAAAGAATCTCAGTATCGCGGTGAAGGAATGGGGCGACCGGGTGATCTTCCTGCGCACCATCGTCGAGGGGGGGACGAACAGGAGCTATGGCATCGAGGTGGCACGCCTCGCGGGAGTTCCCGGGGAGGTCGTTTCACGGGCCCGGGAGGTGCTGGGGAATCTGGAAAAAGGGGAACTGGATGAGATCGGAATGCCGAAGATCGGCAGGAGCAGGCTGTCGCGGAGGAAAACCCCCATGGGGCAACTGGACCTTTTCACGGGGAAGGAAAACCGCCTGATCAATGAATTGAAAGAGGCCGATGTCTCGCAGATGACTCCTCTGGAGGCACTCAACCGCATCAGCGAGTGGCAGAAGCTGGTAAAGGATTAAGATCGCTCTTTTCAGCCTTTCTGTTTCAGGTAGTGATCAATTGCCCTGGCAGCCTTCTTTGCCGCGCCCATCGCCAGGATGACGGTTGCCGATCCGGTCACGATATCCCCGCCGGCATAGACACCTTCCCGGCTGGTGCTGCCTGTTTCTTCATCCGCCACAATATGTCCCCACCTGTTTGTTTCAAGACCCGGGGTGGTGGCGGGGATCACCGGGTTGGCGTTTGTCCCTATGGCGACAATGACCATATCAACGTCCATCACAAATTCGGATCCCTTGACGGGAATGGGCCGGCGCCTCCCCGAACCATCAGGCTCCCCCAGTTCCATTCGGATGCACTTCATGCCTTTGACCCAGCCCTTCTCATCGCCCAGGTATTCGACCGGGGTGGTCAGGAGTTTAAATTCCACCCCCTCCTCTTTCGCGTGATGGATTTCTTCGGCACGCGCCGGCATCTCAACCTCTGTCCTGCGGTAAACCACGGTGACCTTCTCGGCGCCCAGCCGCAAGGCTGTGCGGGCTGAATCCATGGTGACATTCCCCGCGCCGAGAACCGCCACATTTTTCCCGCGGGCTATGGGGGTGTCGTATTCGGGAAACCGGTATGCCTTCATGAGGTTGGATCGCGTGAGGTATTCATTTGCTGAGTAAATACCGCTCAGGTTTTCTCCCGGTATATTCATGAAGACGGGTGAACCTGCTCCCACCCCTAGAAACACGGCATCGAACCCCTCCTGCAAAAGATCGTCAACGGTTTTCCCTCGCCCGATCAAGACGTTGGGAACAATTTCAACCCCCATCTTCTGGAGATATGATATCTCGCCGTCAACGATCACCTTGGGAAGACGAAACTCCGGAATCCCGTAGATCAGGACGCCTCCGGCCTTGTGCAATCCCTCAAACAGGGTAACACTGTGTCCCAACTTCACCAGGTCACCCGCAATGGTAAGGCCGGCAGGTCCTGAACCGACCACAGCCACCTTCTTTCCGGAGGGGGCTGCAAGTTTGGGAATCTGTACCGCGCCCCCATTTCGCTCATAATCCGCCGCGAAACGTTCAAGCCTGCCGATGGCAACCGGTTCGCCCTTTTCCCCCAGAATACAGAGTTCCTCGCACTGGGTTTCCTGGGGGCAGACCCTCCCGCAGATGGCGGGGAGACTGTTGGTCTCTTTGATTCTACGCGCGGCGCCGACGAAATCCCGCTCAGTAATGAGCTTTATAAATCCGGGGATATCGACTTCCACAGGACATCCCGCGATACAGGAAGGTTTTTTACATTGTATGCATCGCGACGCCTCGATGACGGCCTGTTCTTCCGGATAGCCAAAGGGGACCTCGTCAAAATTTGTCCTGCGAACCTGGGGATTCTGTTCCGGCATTGGTTGCCGGGGGATCTTTTCCTTCTTACTCATGACATTTGCACCCCCTTCTGGCTTCCTCTTCTTCATCGCAGTACATCCTGAGGCGGCTCGTCAGAAGATCAAAATCCACCGCATGGCCGTCAAACTCGGGGCCTTCCACGCATGCCAGTTTGGTCTCTCCTCCCACCGAAACGCGGCACGCGCCGCACATGCCTGTGGCGTCCACCATGATCGGATTCAGGCTCACGATCGTCTTTATGTTGTGAGGCCGTGTCACATCACACAGAAATTTCATCATCGGAACGGGGCCTATGGCGAAGACACGGTCAATCACCATTCGGGACTCAATGAGATCTCTAAGCACATCCGTCACAAACCCGTGAACGCCGTAACTGCCGTCGTCGGTGGACACGATCAGCCGGTCGCATATCTTCCGTATATCATCTTCCAGAATAAGAATATCCTTTGTCCGTGCGCCGATAATCGCTATCACATTGTTTCCGGCATCTTTGAGGGCCTTGATGATCGGATAGGCAACGCCGATCCCGACACCGCCCCCGACGACGACCGTCGTGCCGAAGAGGCCCATCTCGGTAGGAACACCAAGGGGACCGAGGACGGCGAAGAGGTTATCTCCCTCCTCCATAGCCGCCAGGCTGATCGTCGTTTTGCCGACGACTTGGAATATGATGGTTATGGTCCCCTTCTGCGCATCGGAATCAACAATGGTCAGGGGGATACGCTCCCCCTTCTCTTCCGTCATAATAACAACAAATTGCCCTGCCTTACGCTGCGCGGCAATCTCAGGAGCCGCCACCATCATTTTGAATACATTCTCAGATAGCTGCACCTTCGCTACGATCCTATTCAACTCACACCTCCAAATCGTTCTCCATATCTCGGTTGGCAACGGATGGCACCATACTCCAGCATTATAGGTGCTGTCAATTATTTTAGAATTTTCTTTGAAGGAAATCTGGAGAGACAAAAACAACTGCAGGCATATTGTTTTCGATGTATTCAAATCCGAAGACAATATGTACCCTGCCAAAGAGAAAAGGCGCGGTCCACTGGGACTGCGCCTTGGTTTATATCCATGGTGCCGAAGCCGGGATTTGAACCCGGACAGGCGTACGCCCACTAGACCCTGAACGCACGATCAGAGACAACGAGGGATAAGACGGGATAACGAAAGAAAGTGAAAATTCGAGTAGTTATCCCGTTTTTCTCATTCAGAGTGAACCAGGGAAATGCAAGGAAAACAGGGGATATTTTTTGTAAAGTAATGACCAAGTAATGACCAAGGTAATTGGGTAGTGAAGGCTGGGCATCACTCCTGAGGACTTTTTTATGCCTCATTGGAAAGGAATCGATTTTCAACGACCCTTCTTGTGGCTTCTTACATTCACGGCTTTCCATTCCAGAAGCGGATGGTGCCGGATGCGGTTCTGCAGGGCCTCATCACCGGTCAGCAGCTCGGGGGCTATCTCGCCCATGTCCAAAATCCGATCGAGAAATTTCTTCTCCGGCGCGGTGAACGGCAGCAAGCCGGCAAGAAGATTACGGCAGTCCTCGACAAGCCCCTTCCCAAACTGATCCTTCCGGATATATTCGCGCCCTGCGGACCTTAGCGTGGGGATGAGTTTTTGTTCCAGATCGGCGGTATCGACATCCACATCCTTCAGTGCAATAGTTCGCCAGTCGGTGCGACTCATGGCGCCGTAGACGACAAAGGCCAAACGCAGCCTTTCCCGATCGAGGCCACCCAGACGGAAGAGGTTGCTGCAATCGAACAGGTCCCGCGCCTGCCGCCGCGAGAGCAATGCAGAGAGCTTGCCAGCCGCGAGTTCGTGGACGTCGACCATCGGGATGCCTGCAGCCTGCCAGATGCCGACCGGTCGTGAGTTGAGCCGTTGCACCGGCCACAGGGGAATCCGGAACATGAAATTGACATCCACCTCCAGGTTGCCTCCCTGGCCGCTGGCACTGGGATAACGGAGTTGCCATTTGCCGCCCGCATGCTCTGTCGGCACGCGTCGGACCGTGTATCCCTCCCGGGAAAAGACCGCCTGCAGGGCCAGCTCGACCTTGGGCCGTTCCTCGATCATCGTTTCCCGGTCCGCCGCACCCACGTAATTGAGATCGATGTCCACCGAGAGGCGGGGAACGTCGAAAATGAAGAGGTTCAGGGCCGTGCCGCCCTTGAGGACCAACTTGTCCTTGAGGAAGGGATGGCTACGGACGGCATCGAGCAGTTGGAGCAGCAGCGCGACCTTTTCCAGCATGTCCGGGCGAAAACCGGTGGCCTCCGACTGGACGGCGAGCGTTTCAGGGGAAATCTTCATGAGGATTCCTCCCACGATCTCGCGTAGATCTCTTGGGGAACGACAAGGTTCCAGGCGGCCACGAAGTGTCCAGCTTTCCGCCGGCTGCGTTCCAGGTAGTGAGGGTGTTGTGGCCGGAGGTCACGGAGGGCACTCAGGTGCGCCTCGTCGACCATCAGGCCTTCCCGGTGCTGCTCCAGGAAGAAGCCGACCTTGGCCGCGGTCGTGGCGTTGCCGAGATGTTGCACGTAGGCAGTCACCTTGTCGAGATCGAAAAACTCCACGGACTCAAGGGAGCGCCATATCTCCTCCCAACTCCCAATCAGGCCGGGCCGGTGGAGTACGTCCACGAAGGTCCTCTCCAGGCCCGTCACCCGGACCTCCAGACCCGCACGATCAGCCTTGACCACGTCGAAGGAGACGGCGACCTCGGGAGGCAGAGCCCCGGGAAAGCGAACTCCCTTGAACTGGTAGGACCGGAAGCTGATGGGCCGCGCAGGTGCGGCGGAAAGATAGACGAAGTGCTCGTAGACCGAATAGGCCTTGCCGTGGAACTCCATGGCCGTGTGGTAGGCCAGCACGGCATCCTTTGTCATCCGAGAGGCCAGCAGGAAGGGATCGACGGGATAGGATGCGGCAGACGCCCCGGTAGGGACGACGGCATAGAGACCGCGGCGCACCCGGACCAACCGGCTCATCTTCACGTGATAGAGGAGTAAAGCCTCCTGCGTCCGGGGATTGCGCGGGCCTTCGGAGGCAAGGAAGGCAGCAAGCTCATCGCCCGTAAAGACAGGATGTCTGTTGAAAAAAAGTTCGAGTTTCATCGGATCGCTCTTGATGTTTATCAACGTAACACGTAATATATTTAAGTGTTTTGATATTGCATGTCAAATATTATATTGGATCATGAATGGGATTTATTGACAATATCGATCAATACCCATAATTTTATTATGTGTTTCGTTTATAAATGTCAAGCGTAGAAGTCCTTGTGCCGAAATGCTCGATGGCTACTCCAAGTTTTTTTACTGAAATCGCCACAGCATTTTATTGACTATGGGCCGAGACGTGGTATTTCCCCGCAGGGGAGAGGCGATGTCTTATTAAGCATGAATTGAAACGCCATCCCCTGAAGATTAAGTTTCCCGTGATGCAACCTGGGAAGGAATTTGTCATATGTCCGATCGGGCCGCCCATCTCAACTCTCTGCCGGATGACCTCCATTCGGCTGCCAATGCTTTCGCCGTAGACGCGCTCATCAGGCGGCTCCGTGCCTATTACCCGGACATGAGCGGATTCACCGCCGTTTCGATGACGGGCCGCGGCCGCGATTTTTTGCATCACCTCGTGCATACCCGGATCGGCGGTCTCCTCCCCGCCGTCCTTTCCTTCAACGACTACAGATCCCACCGCATCGCCGAAGCGACAGGCCGCACGGCCGTGCCGGAGGATGAAGCCTTCCTCCACTTTCATGCCCTTCGCTGCCGTGAAGAGGGCCGCTCTCTTCCCCCAGCCGACACCCAGCGTCTGCTCTCGTTTTTGACCACGCTCGCCGAGTATTCCGTGACCATCGACGAATTGCGCGCGCTGGACCGGATCGGCCCAGAACAATTCGAACGGATCGACCGGTTCTTCGCGACGATGGAGGCCTTCCGCGCCCGTCTTGCCGCCGGGGGGCTTTTCTATCCGCCGTTCGAAGCGACACGGTTTGCCGACCTCACACCGGGCGACGGTGAATTCTTCATCGGCCTTCCCCTCATGACCCCCGGGAACGAGCGCTTTTTCAGCCGCATCCCGCAAGATCGGCTCTTTGTGGATGCGCCCCTTTTCGGCCCCAATATGCCAATGGAGCCCCCCGATTACGAGACGGCCCTGTCGCTCGTCAGACGGATCGGTATCGCCGAACGGCGCCATGACGGCGAATTGCCTGTGTTCACCGAACTTGCCGAACGGGCCGCCCTGCCGACGCTTCTCGCCCGGGAGATCGACACCTTCTTACGGAATCACGGTAGCGATAGGGAACAGCTCTTCATCGTGCCTCTGGACGAGAAACTGTCATTCTATCTCTGGGAATTCCTCTTCCGGCCCCTCGGCGGTCAAGTCAACTTTGCGCCGTGGCTTCCCTTCACCCACTTCGCGGCTGCGCAACGGCTTCGCGAGGGAATCCGCGACGGAAAGGGACTGGCAGCCATGCGACGGGATCTCGTCTCCGAGCTTACCACCCGGTGGAACGAACTCGACGAGGCCGATCATTCCGCGTTCGAGGGAGGGATCACGCTGTGCGACGAGTTGGATCGGCTCCGGGCGCTGATGCCGTTTACAGAAAACGAGTGGCTGCCTCTAGCCGAGTACTTCATCGCCGTAAAGAAGCTGCGACTGCGCGGCAGGCGTGACGCACCCATACAGGTTGTGGGGCTGGGCGACGCAACCGGCGTCCCCTATGCGCGCGCCGTCATTCTGCCCATGAACAGCGACATCTTCCCGCGCAGGCCCTTCAGCGGTCCCTACCTCAACCTGATCCATCTGCCGCGCATCTACCGGACGCAGTACGAGGCGGACGATCTCGCGCTGAGGCAGTTCCTTTCCTTCGGCCGGACGGCCCACATCGCCGCCCTGTACGATCAGGCAAACGGCGATGCGCCATCAGCCCACTTCTCTTTCCTTGCCACCGAATTCGGCCAAAGAATGGTGAAGCGGCGGATGGTTCCGGCAGCGTTGCGCGGACCGGCCGGCAGCCTCGTTATCGAGAACACGGATGAACTGAAAGAGCGGCTCCGGCGGCATACATGGTCCTTCAGCTCGCTGAAGAACTTTTTCACCTGCCCCTGCCGCTTCATCTTGGAAGATATGGAGGCCGTGAAACCTCCCTCCTGCTTTGAAGACAAAGACAGCACCAATCTCCTCATCGGAGAGTTCCTCCACCGCTTCTTTGCGGAGCTGAAAGAACATCGCCCCGCCGTCCTACATTGGCAGGAACTGTTCGACACAAGATGGGAGAGCGACGAGGATCTGCGTATGAAACTCCCGGACCAGGCTGTGCGCAAAGCTATCGTCCAGAGCCATCTGGCCGATATTGCCGCCTGGGAAAAGGAAACGGGCCGGCCAATTCTCTTTTCCGATGAGGTGACGGAAGCCGAACTCGAACTGAGCGCTCCCTTCGGCAGCGGCCGCTACCGACTTAAAGGGCGCATCGACCGCCTACAGCGCGATGGAGACCAAACACTCATCACCGATCTCAAATACAAAGAGAAGAAAACCTACGCTGAAAAGGATCGCCTCGTAGATCGGCTGGAGAAGACCGACGTCTTCGACGATCGTTTCCAGCTCCTAATTTATGCCTATCTCACCCTGCAGAACAAGAGGGCGACGCCCGGCCTGCTCGATGCAGCCCATCTCTTTTTGCGTCCGAGAATGCGCGGCGATTATGAGGGCCGCCTTGCCAAGGAAGACCTGGACGCCTGTGATGCCACGATGGAGGGCATCGCCGGGCGACTTGATGCGCTGCTGGCCCTGGAACGCTTCACTCCGAACTTCCGCGCCGACGGCTGTTCATATTGCCCCTACAAGGCTCTCTGCCTCAAACCAGACCTCTATCAGACGATAGGACGACCAGGGGGCCACCCATGGTGAGGAGCCTTTTCGTCACCGCCTCGGCCGGTTCGGGGAAGACCTTCCGCCTGACCCGGGAGGTCCGCAGCCACCTCGACCGGGAGGGAGAATTCGTTGTCGCCGCCACCTTCACCCGCGCCGCGGCGGCAGAGATGGAAAAAAGGATCCTCGATGCTATCGACGAAGGGAAGGAGAGCCCCGCCGACAAGCTGCGGTTCATCATGCGGGCCGCTAGGGTCCACTTTTCCACGATCGATGCGCTCTTTCACCAGTTTCTTTCCACTGAAGCCTATGTTCCGCAGTTGGCCGACGACCACGAGAAGGCGATCATCGCCACGCTCGCCGACACGCGTTTTTTCCAGCATCCGCGCGTTCTGGCCGACATCGAAAGCATCGTGATCGCGGCCCGATTCCTCCATCTGCAGCCCGATTCCCTGATCGCGGAGCTGGATAAGGGCAGAGAGTCACTGGAGGCATGGGACTGCCCCGAGCGTCTGCTCGATGCACTCAAGGGCGAACAGGCGCGGCTTGTCGCCGAGTACGATCAGCTGCGTGCCAAGGTGCAGGTCGTCGCGGAAGCGACGCGGGGAGCCCTGCGCAGCCAGGTGGCCACCCCCTTACTTGAACCGCTCGCCGGGGTGGACCTCAAACGGGCGCTTTTCCTCAAAGACAACCTCGCTGATGTTCGCGTAGCCGCAGCCG
Organism: Syntrophaceae bacterium UBA6078; assembly: GCA_002428735.1. GTDB lineage: Bacteria > Desulfobacterota > Syntrophia > Syntrophales > UBA2210 > UBA6078. Next base: position 52,864 of record DIXO01000050.1, read on the forward strand.
ATCGCGCCACGCCCGCCTACGCGGCCTTGGAGGACCTCTATCCGCGGATGCGCGTTCTGATCTCCGAACACCTCATCAACACGAAACGGTTGCGAAGCGCCCTTCTCAAGCGTTTCATCGCCCTGCGTGCCGACGTCATTGCCGAGGAGAAGGAAAAACTCGGACGGCTCTTCTTCGACGACGTCCCAAGGAAGCTCATCGCCCTCGATGGACCGGACAGCCCCGACCGACCGCTTTTTGCTGCACGCCTCTATGAAATGGGCTTCCACCGGACGGCCCATCTGCTCCTCGACGAGTTTCAGGACACGTCGCAAATCCAGTTTACCCTGCTTCGGCCTTTGATCGAAGATATCCTCGGCTCCGTGGGGAGCAATGCCGAGGGAGACCGGTCGATCTTCCTCGTGGGAGACTGGAAACAGTCGATCTACCAGTGGCGGGGGGCGGCGCCCGATATGCTCCGGGCCTCGCTCACCCCAGCCCTCGCGAGCGGACAGATTGCTGCCGAGACTCTTCCTTACAACTACCGTTCGACACCGCTTCTCATCGAATTTTTCAACCATCTGGTCGCCGACCTCTTCGCCGGAACCGACAAAGTCAACATGCAGGTGCCGCCGGAAAAGCCGAAGCACCCCTACGGCGGCATCTCCGAGGTGGCGGTTATCCCGGTCGCCTGCGGAGCGGGAGACGAGCCGGTGTACGAGCGGCTCATCGAAGCGATTGTCCAAAAAAAGGCGGAGTGCGGTCGCCCCTGGGGCGATATCGCAGTGCTGTGCCGCACCAACAGGCATATGGATAAGGCCGCGGCGGCGCTGGCCAGAGCCGGAATCCCCACCTCGGGGATCCGCGGCCGCGAGATGCTGTCACTCCGGGAGGGAACGGCGCTCTATCTTTCGCTCATCGCGCTTTTCACGGCCCACGACGGCCGCTTCATTCCCCGCGCCCTCAAGTCTTTGGGCTATGGGGAGGCCCAGGGCACGACATTGATGTCCGCCGTCGCGCAGCTCGCCGAAACTATCGGCAACGCGCCCCGGCCGCACCGGTTCGCGGCCTTCGCCTCCGCCCTGCGCGACCTTGCGCCTCATTTCCCGCGCATCCTCATCGAAACGCTCTGGGATGAGGCGGAGCGATACTTCGACCGGCCCGATGCCGTCGATGCCGCTGCCTTCCTGCGCTACCTGCTCACCATGTCGCACCTTATCACCATACCCGAGGGAGAGCATGCTGACCGGGTGAAGCTGGCCACGATCCACGGTACCAAGGGCCTTGAATTTCCCCATGTCTTTCTCTTCTGGAAAGAGGAGCACGACAGGGCGCCCGAAATTCCGCACCCCGAAGATGGCTGTCCGCTCAGCCTGAGCAAAGACGAACTGGCTTTTCTCGCTACCGACCCGATAGAAGGAGCTGCAGCCATTGCCGAGGCGGTAACTGTTGTGAAGGAAGAAAGGGCCGAAGAGACGGCCAATATCATCTACGTCGCCGCGACCCGCGCCGCCAAGAGTCTGACGATCCTCCTGCGGGCGGACCGGGAGGGCGCCTTGAAGGGCTACAGTGAGCGAATGTTTACAACGGCCCAGGAAACTATAGCGGACGCCGAGCGCACCGAATTCGGCTGGCGGCATGACTACGGCCTCGAAAAGCCGCGCCCCGCGGACCATGAGGATCTGATCGCGCCTGATCTGGGCGATCTCCCCGCCGTGCCAGCCGACAGCGACGAAATGGACGCGGCCCTGCGCTCCGCCGCCATCGAGGCGGGAATTGAGCGCGGTCTTCGCATCCACACGATCCTCGCCCGCCTCACATGCGATCGCCAAACGATTGCCCCTGACAGCCTCGCCGCAGAAGAGCAGGCCGTGGTCGAGCGGTTCCTGCACGAAGAGAAGGTGCGAGAGATCCTCTTCCGACCCGGGAAGGTCCTCGTCGAACAGCACATCTCCGACACCCGCGCCTTCGGCATCGTGGACCGGCTCATCATCGCCCCCGACCGCATCACCCTCATCGACTTCAAAACGGGTCACGTCGGCCATTTGGCTGACAAGTATCGGCCCCAGATGCTCCGCTACCGGATGATTCTCCAAGGGCTGTTCGCAGGGCGTCCGGTCGAGTGCTATCTGCTGTTCGTGGACGAGCCGCAACGGATTGTGATAATTTAATAAGCTTTGGATAGGAAAAGCCGATGGCTTTCGAAAACGAGACTGACCATCAGGTTACCTTAGAAGGTCGTTTACTCCAACAAAAACATCATCATGCTTGCTTGTGGCAGCTTCGTCAAATTTTTGGACTTTCATTGAACCTGTCTTTCTGCCCGGGACCATCTAATAGGGTCACACGAAGAAACCTAAGATAACGCCTCTCCAGATTTCCTTCTTCGATATTTTCGTATTCCCTGCGGAACGAATCCCAGATTCCTGAGAGGGCTTCATGAAGGGCTTGTTGGGCTGGCGGTTCAAAATCCGCGGCCCCCTTCATGAAATCAGAGATAAAGATCACGGCGAAGTCTTGCATTCGATAGGGCGGCCCGGCGTCATTCCGGCGAACGGTGTGGAAGAAGCGCTTCACATCCGCAGGCGTAAGCGGTGCGGGAGATGACTCTTTATTTAGAATCCGGCGAATCCATCGATTGAACAGCAGAAAATGGAACGTCATGCCAGGTGCATGTAAATGACATCTCCCGGATCGGTTCTGGGAAAGGCGTGCTAAGATGCGGTCGAGGGCCTGAACTTGACCGAGGATCTTTCTGGCATCATCAATATCCCGGACACTCCCGAAATCTCTGAATAAATCAGGCGCATTCTTTTCGGCATAGAGCCGCGGGGGAATGGCCAGAAGGCCGTCCAGCATTTCGCCCCATGGCGTTCCCCAGAAGTCGTTTCCTTTTCCCTGCCGAACAAACCAGCTTTCCTTTCGCCAGCGGTTTGCCTCCCATTGCAGCTTCATCGCAAAGCCGTATCCCACGCGGAAGATCGTCAGCAGGGGATGACTTTGGAGCAGTACGGCTGCGGCTTCGCCGTCACTGCCGCAGAGGCGTTCCAGGGCGACGTTCAGATAGGACGCCACCCGGCGGCAGGAGGCTGCCAGATAGTCAACATTGGCAGCCTCGGCAAAAGCGCCTGCAGCGATGATCCGGTTGCACAGGCCGGCGAATTCCAGGCGGATGCGGTCCTGGAGAAGGGGATCGCCGATACGCGAAAGTGCCTCGGCAAACAGGAGGTCCTCTCCGACATGCATGAGCGGAGAGACAGGGATAAGCGCGCCTTCCTCGGTGGAGCAGAGCCGTCCAGGAAGAAGGAGCGGCGGCTTCTCGGCGCGAAGTACCGCCGGGTCAAGGGGAGCGTATACGGCAACTGCCTCCTCGTAGGGAAGAAATCCGTGTTCGGCGAGACGGCCGTTCCTAAAGCGGTAGAGTTCCTCCTCGACCTCGGTAGGGATGAGGGCAGCGAGGCCGTAAAGAAGAGCCTGGTAGGCATGATGATCCTTACTGGCCAGGGTCCGCAGAAGCCCTTCGATGGCCTCGCGATCCTCTTCCCTGATTGGCCGGATATAGAACCGACCATCCAGCGTGAAATACCACCCTGAAAGATCGGCATCCTCTTCGCCGTCCCTGATGACGACTTCCGCTTTCCCGTTGATGAGCAAGGAAAACAGGGCATCACCTTGGCTGAATAGCCAAGCGGCGAACCGTGCAGGATCTGCGTCGTTCAGCCGCGAGAGCCACGACAGCACCCTGTCCGCATCAAGCCGGTCTTTTTCCCAGGTCTCTAGATCAAGAAGGTATTCCCACTGATCCTTCGAAGCGAGCCTCAGGAGGGGAAGGCAGTCGGCCTCGCCGATCCTCTTGACGATCCAGAAGAAGTCCTCTTCCGGAAGGCGGCGAACGAAGATCTCCGGACTCTCCTCGTCCATAATGCGGTTGAGCAGAGCACTGCCGGAGAGCTTCAAGAGATCATATACCGCCGGCAGTGATGAAATGACTGTGGATTTCGATTTGAGTTGGTACAAACCTCTCATTGCCCGAAATAGGGAGGAGCCGCTCCCCGCCCGAGCGGATCGGAATGCGGGGAGCGGCCTCAGGGGGTTAATCGTAATCCCCCATACCCGGGGGCGGTGCCGGAAGCGGTTCTTTTTTCTTCGGAAGCTCGGCCACCATCGCTTCCGTGGTCAGCATCAATGAGGCTACGGAAGAGGCATTCTGGATCGCGAAGCGGACCACCTTCGTCGGGTCGATGATACCCGCTTCAATCATGTCCACATATTCGCCCGTTTCCGCGTTGAATCCGGAATTGGTCTTCAGTTCTCGGACTTTCTCCACGACGACCGAACCTTCGAAACCGGCATTGGCTGCGATCTGCCGCAACGGCTCTTCCAGAGCACGTCTGATGATATTGAGGCCGTGACGCTCGTCTTCCGGCATATCGGTTCTATCGAGCTTCTTGATCGCCCGGAGCAGGGCAACGCCACCCCCGGGAACAATGCCTTCTTCGACGGCCGCCCTCGTTGCATGGAGTGCATCCTCGACGCGGGCTTTCTTCTCCTTCATTTCGGGTTCCGTTGCCGCCCCGATCTTGATCACGGCGACACCGCCGACCAGTTTCGCCATTCTTTCCTGAAGCTTCTCCCGGTCGTAATCGGAGGTAGTCTCCTCGATCTGGGTCCGGATCTGTTTCACCCGAGCCTGGATATCAGCCTTCTTTCCTGCGCCTTCGACGATGGTCGTGTTGTCCTTGTCGATGGTCACCTTCTTCGCGGTTCCGAGGTCGCGAATGGACACATTTTCGAGCTTCACACCGATATCTTCGGAGATCGCCTTTCCGCCTGTGAGAATCGCGATGTCTTCGAGCATGGCCTTGCGTCGGTCGCCGAAACCGGGGGCTTTGACGGCGGCGCATTTCAGGGTGCCGCGGACCTTATTGACGACGAGAGTCGCCAGCGCCTCCCCCTCGATGTCTTCCGCAATGACCAACAGGGAACGACCTTGTTTGGACACCTGCTCCAAAATGGGGAGCATATCTTTCATGCTGCTGATCTTCTTCTCATGCAATAGAATAAGAGGATCTTCCAAGGTCACTTCCATCTTCTCCGCATCCGTGACGAAGTAAGGAGAGATGTATCCGCGGTCGAACTGCATGCCTTCGACGATCTCCAGGGTCGTCTCCATCGACTTGGCTTCTTCCACCGTAATGACTCCATCCTTGCCGACCTTGTCCATCGCCTCGGAAAGAATCTCGCCGATGGTGTTGTCATTGTTAGCCGATACGGTGCCGACCTGAGTGATTTCCTTCTTGTCCCGGATTGTCTTGGTCATCTTCTTCAGCTCTTCCACGACCACGGCCACGCTTTTGTCAATACCTCGCTTGAGAGACATCGGATTCATTCCCGCCGCGACAAGTTTAGATCCCTCGCGATAGATGCTCTGTGCGAGTACGGTGGCCGTCGTTGTCCCGTCCCCGGCCTTGTCCGAGGTCTTGGAGGCCACCTCCTTGACCATCTGCGCGCCCATGTTCTCGAACTTGTCTTCCAGTTCGATTTCTTTGGCCACCGTCACGCCGTCTTTTGTGATATTGGGCGAACCCCATGTTTTTTCGATCAGGACGTTCCGCCCTTTTGGCCCTAAGGTGACTTTTACCGCATTGGCCAAGGTATCAACGCCCTTCATTATTTTTTCTCGGGCGACTACATTGTATTTGATGTCTTTTGCCGCCATATTTACCCAGTCTCCTTTCTTTTACGACTCGATGACACCAAGGATGTCGTCTTCTCTCATAATGAGGTGTTCCACGCCGTCCATTTTGAATTCAGTGCCAGCATACCGGTTGAAGAGAATGCGATCGCCTGCCTTCACATCAGGAGACGTGCGGTTCCCGTCCTTATCCAACTTTCCGGGTCCAACGGCGACGACCTTGCCCTCCTGAGGTTTTTCCTTGGCGGTGTCCGGAATGATGATTCCTCCCGCCGTCTTCTCTTCGCTCTCGGTACGGGTGACAACGATTCGATCATTGAGCGGTTTCAACTTCATTTTCAAACCTCCTAAAAATAGTCTCCACAGACGCTGGAAAGGATGCGCCCGTGCTGTTGCCAATCCATTCAATCGTATAGAATCACTACGTAATTTGCTAAAATCACATCCATCGTTGCAGGGGGTCTCCCTGAGGAGACCCCCAGTTCGAAATTGGCAGTGATAGCCCGGCAAGTTACTTGGTTGTGGGAGTTGCCGGTTCTGCCGTGGTCGCAGGTGCTGCCGTACTTGTTCCGCTTGCAGGCGCGGGAGCGGGAGCCTCTGCCTTTGCTGGTTCTCCCGGCTTCTGCTCCTCTGCCTTGTTGCATCCAACAACTGCAAGACTGAACGTCAGCAGGGAAAACAAAGAAAGAATGATAGCCATTACTTTCTTCACCGCACGTCACCTCCTTTCGAAGCTTCTCCATGTCTAAGAAGACACGGGGTGGTTATGAAAAGACTTAGAGCCAGAGGAATGTTTCATGGTAATCTCTGAGGCAGGATGGATTCTGTAACTATGCTGCTTTGATTTCAACTTTCGTAACTTTGCGCTTGTTTTCTTCCGACCACGGAATGGTAACCGTGATGATGCCATTCCTGTAAACGGCATCGACCTTGTCGTGGTCCAGACCTTCGGGCAGTACGATGACCCTAGAAAACTTGCCGTAATCTGTTTCCCGAATCCAATAGTCTTGGGTCTTGCTTTCGGTTTCTTTTTTCTTTTCCCCGCGAACGGTCAAAGAACCATCGGCAACGCTCACTTCGACATCCTTCATGTCAATTCCCGGGATCTCCGCCTTGATTTTGACCCCTTTTTCATTCTCAAGGATATCGACGGGAGGTGCAAAATAATCCAATTCTTCCGGTCTACTAAGAGACGGCCGATCGAAATCCCGGAAAAAATCTTCGAACATTCGGTTCATTTCCCGACGCAGGGCCAAGAATGGGCTTCCCTCTACCCGTCGCAGGGGCATCTCGCTCCTCCGCCATGCGGTGGGCAACAGGTTTCTAATCATATGCTTTTCCTCCTTTCCCTTTCGGAATATTTGTTTGCAACACTATGATAGTGTTAAGTTTAATGCCTTTTTTGAGCGTAAAATAATCACAGATTCGGCCTTGTCAAGACCCCCTTTTTTCGTTTTCCAACCTCTCAAATTCCTTAAGCAGTTCCTCCTGTCGCCTCGTCAGGTTCGTCGGCACAGTTACCACGGTTTCGATCACCTGATCGCCGTAACCGTCTCCATGCAGGCTCGCAGTTCCCTTGCCTCGGAGGCGGAAGCGGCTTCCCGACTGTGTTCCCGGAGGGATCTTCAAAGACTCCCTACCTCGCAGGGTCGGCACCTCCACGACGCCTCCCAGGGCTGCCTGGACGAAGGTGATGAGAACGCAGCAGTGGATATCGTTCCCGTTTCTTTCAAACAGATCGTTCGGCTCCACGGTGATGAAGACGTAGAGATCGCCGCTGGGGCCACCGGATACTCCTTCCTCTCCTTCCCCACTAACTCTGAGTTTGGAACCCGTTTCCACGCCCGCCGGTATCTTGAGCTGGACGGTCTTGCTCGATCGGACTTTCCCCCGACCGGAACATTTCCGACAGAGACTCGCGATTACGCTGCCCAGACCGTGACACTGGGGACAGGTCGAACGGATGCTGAAGAAGCCCCTGGACTGGGTCACCTGACCGCGCCCCCCGCAAAGATCGCAGAGCTGCGGCGAAGTTCCCGGTGCGCAACGGGAACCGCCGCAGGTAGGGCAGCGAATGGACTTTTCAATTCTGATTTCGGTCGTTGTGCCAAGCGCGGCATCCAGGAAGGGAACGCGCAGGTCATACCGCAGGTCCGCCCCCGCCCTGACGCTTGATCGGGCGCGGGTTCGCCCCGCACGGCCGCCGAAGAAGTCCCCGAAGATGTCTCCGAAACTGGCAAAGATGTCTTCGAAGTCGGTGAAACCCCGGTAGCCTGCCCCGTTCAGTCCGGCATGACCGTACCGGTCGTAGATGGCCCGCTTCTCCTGATCGCTCAGGACCTCGTACGCCTCGGCCGCCTCCTTGAACCGCTCCTCCGCCTCCTTGTCCCCCGGATTCCGGTCGGGGTGGCACTGCATGGCGAGCCGTCGATAGCTCTTTTTTATTTCCTCAGTCGAGGCGTTTTTCTCTACGCCCAGGATCTCATAATAGTCACGCCTTGCGATCATCAGACTTGAACGTTTCCTCCCGCGATGATTTTATTGATCTTCTCCAGCATGTTTCCATCCCCGCCCTTTTCGAAGGCATACCGGGCAAAAAGGTATTTTTTCAAGGCAAAGGCCCGTCTGCCGATCCGATTCCACTCCTCTGTGGAGGGCGCAGTCCCAAGCGCTTTGGCGGCCTGTTCGTAAAGCATCGCGTCTCCTAAAGAAATTGATTCTGCCATGATCTCCCTTAACCCTGGGCCATGTTTCGCCTTCTGGTAGAATTCAAGGGCGTCAAAAAAACGACTTGCCTTTCTGTATCTGTCACCATAAGAGATAAGTACGTCATGTGAAATGTTTCCCTTATAAAGGAGCTTTTGTTTTTCCTGGTAATCGGGTAATATGTTTTTCGTTGAGCCTTTTACAAGGCGATCCAAAAAATTTTTCCACCACACTTTTTTGCTCCGAAGATTAAATATAAAAATCGCTTAAAACCTCGAATAAGCAACAATGTCCTTTTCAAATCCTTCCCTCGCCTTATCAGTCAGGGATGGACGGATCGTGGGTATTATTTGGAGCAAGGTTTCCGTTGAGACTCGGTAATCCTGCTTGGTAGCCAGTTCTTGTTCGAAGGCAAACTGTGCGATCTTCTGAAAAAGATATTCGATATCCGCCGGGGTAAACCCGGTCGTCGTTTCCGCTACTTGATTGAGGTCTATTTCGCCGACGTTCAGCTTGGAAAGATAGTTCTGCAGGATGGTCTTGGATCCTTCCCTGTCCAATCCGCCGACTGGAATAATGCAGTCGAACCTGCCCGGACGAAGCATCGCCTCATCCAGTTGCCGGATGTAGTTAGTGGCGCACACGAGAAGAATCTTGTTCCCCTGGTTTTTAAGCAAGGGCAACTGCTTAAGAAACTCGTTGGTAATGGACTTGTCAATCCGGTCCCCATTGTCGCGACTGGCGGCGATTTCTTCAAACTCATCAATGAAGAGAACCACTTCATCTAGTATCCTTACTTTCTCCATTATCGACCTCAGATTAGCGCCGATCTTTTCCATTCCATCCACCATCAACATGCTGGGTGCAATCTCTATGTACCACCAGGAAAGGACGCCGGCGATCGCCCTTGCAAAGTGAGTTTTCCCGGTACCGGGAGGGCCAAAGAAGAGGATGGTTTTAGGGGGAACGACTCCATGCTTCCTGGAAAGGCCCTCCCGGGTTAATGGCAGAATGATCCTGCGCTTGACCAGTTGTTTCGGGGGTTGAGTATCGGCTATGGTATTCCATATGCTTCTTCCGATCACCTGAGCCCCCATCTCGTTTAATACGTTCCTGTTCTTATAAGCCTTGTATTCGCCGGTCGCCTGCTGGATATTCTCCAGGAAATCAATGCAGGCGGCGCGCATACCGATATCCCGCCCCACTTTTTCCGATAAGAACCACTTGTGGTTTAGTATTTGTTGCCAGAGTCCAGGCGCGACATCCGGTTCAAGTTTGGTACCGCTCAATTCGAAGATCCGAGCTACGCACTCTTCCGACGAAGGGGTGCTATGCAAGTTTTCATTCATCACGCCAACCCCTATATAATAAGAAGGCACATCCTCCATAGGATCTCCAGGAGAGTTGCAAGATCGAAGTTACTTGGAGTCCTTCTGCCTGTATCTTTCCAGCCAATCCAGCAATTCAGAGAGGCGCGCCGTAGCCAGGGCGATGCATTTGTCTGCGCCGCCGTAGTACAACCGAATGACTTCATTCTCGACTATCCAGCCGCAGGGGAAAACCACCTTGTCCACGTCGCCCTCCAATTCATAATTCTTTTCCGGTGCAAATACCCATTCATCCGATCGCGCCAATACTCGAAGAGGATTTTCCAAATCGAGAAGCGCCAATCCCAGCCGGTAAATGCATCCACTGGGCGTCATGCGGACACCGTGATAAAGGATCAACCAGCCTTCCTCAGTCTGCAAGGGTGGCGGGGACAGGCCGATCTTGTTCGCATCCCACCATCCGCCCCTGCGAGCCGGGATGAGAATTTGATGATCCCCCCAATGCTTCATGTCGGGGCTGAATGAAATCCAGATGTGCGCCCCGATTCCTGCAAATGCCGACACGGGCCTATGCAGCATCGCCCAACGGCCGCCAAACCGGATGGGAAACAGGGCTGCATCCTTGTCTTCCGGCGGCATCACGACTCCTTTTCGCGTGAAGGACATGAAGTCCTTCGTAGTGGCCAGCGATACCAGCGGACCGCCTTCCGAGTAGGAGGTATAAACGACCGCCCAGAGATCAAGTTCTTCAATACGGGTGATCCTGGGATCCTCGATCCCCCATACCTCTTCAGGGTGGCCATCGGGATCAGGTGACAGGGTCGGCTCGGATTCAACCCTCCAATCCGTTACGCCGTTGCGGCTGCGCGCGGCTGTCAGATGTGATATGCCCCGGCGATCCTCCACGCGCATCAAAAGCAGGGTGTCCTCCCCGATCCGGGTCGCGGCGGCATTAAAGACCGAATTCGCCTGGTACGGGATATCTCTTGACTGGATGATTGGGTTTTTCTCAAACCGGGTGAACAATTCCCTGGATCGCTCGAACTTCATGTGCCTGCGGTGATCCTCCCTGAATAACTGTCGGTGCCTTCGTCTACCACGGTCCGGTTTTTGATTTCGCTGGAAAGGGCCAGCGGGGAGGGGACTACAGGCTCTTGATGGATATCCTTCCTGCCTTCACTTGATCCTTCCAGGGAGACTTGGGCATTGATTTGGTGCAGATTGATTAGAGACAGAAAACAGGCTAGGGTCGATTCCGCGCCCTGGTTCAGGTTCGGACCGTTGGCCTGCAGGCCGTCGCAGCAGCCACCCGTCACTTGGTCGTATAGATGAACGCCAAGATCGTTTCGCCCGAGGAACCACTCCAGGCAACGCCGGGCATGCATGAGCCATTTCGCGTCGCGGGTCTGGTCATAAGCGGCACGGCACGCTTTTATCATACTTAATGCTTCGATCGGCTGCTGGTCGAAACGAGCCATCACGCCTCCGCGCGGAAACCAGCCCTTGTTCCCTACGGGCGCGAAATGTCCGCCGGAGCCGGTTTGAATTCTCATCAGCCACGCGAGTGAAATCAGGCCGGCTTCCAAAATATCCTCCTTCTGCATCCAGTTTCCTGACGTGATCAACGCCCGGCATATGCTGCCGTTGTCATAAGTAAGGTTCTCCTCGATCCATGGCCAGTCATCCGAGGCGCATTTCCGCCAGCACTCGTAGAGTTGAACTGCCAGCTTCTCCTGAATGCGCCTCGCCTCGCTGTCACCGCTGAATTTCTGCAAATAGGCGTGTATTCCCCCAAGCGCGAATGCCCATGAACGGGGCGCATCGAATTCCAGTACCGCCGGCAGGGCTCTTTCGAACAGTTCCAGGGCCGCTCCGCGGATATCATTTGACTCGACCAGCTCTATGACCTCTCCTAAACTCCAGAGCGCCCGGCCGTGACTGTCCTGGGAGCCGGTTTCATCCTTCCACCTGCGTTCGTAGTCCATGAAGTTTCGGAAGCGGCTCGTGTGCTCATCAAACGCATGATACAAAAAGCTCAGGTAAGTGCAGGCCAGTTCCATCACGCGTGCGCTGTCGGGAACCATTTCCCGGGCCATGAGAACCGCCATCAGCGCCCTCGCGTTATCATCGGTGCAATAGCCGTGGCGGCGATCGGGAATGATGAACTTGGCATGCTGCATGATCCCGACGTCATCGGTTAGCCGGGCGATGTGGTCCAATTTGGGCTGGGGCACATCCCGGGGGGAGGAATTCAACGTCCTGGTCCGGAATATTGTTTTGGGCTTCTTTTCTCTTTCCTCCTTCACCTCCTTGAAAACTTCCAGGTACCTCCGCGCCACCTCTTTCCAGGTCATATCCCGGCAGAAAGTGTAAGCGCGCTTGCGCATGGTATGCCGTTCCACCTCCCTAGCGAGAAGACTGTTGATCTCCCTGGCCATGGCCTCAGTGTCGCGAAAAGGAACGATCCGGCCGCGCCCGTCGGCCAGCATTTCCTCGGCGTACCAGTAAGGGGTGGAGATCGTCGCCTTCCCGCTTCCCAGGGCATAGGCGAGCGTGCCCGAGACGATCTGTTCCCGGTTGAGGTAGGGTGTGACATAAATATCCGCCGCTCCGATGAATTCACATAGCTCTTCCAGATCAACAAACCGGTTGTGAAAGATGATATGCCCGCCAACCCCCAGTTTCCTGGCGCGGCTCTGCAAAGAAAGGCGGTAAGACTCACCCTGATCCTTCCTGATATGCGGGTGCGTGGCTCCGAGGACAATGTAGACCGCTTCCGGATTTTCCCTGACCACTTGTGGTAGGGCTTCTATGACGGTCTCAATACCTTTGCCGGGGGAAAGCAGCCCGAAGGTCAGGATCACTTTGCGGCCCTCGACCCCGAACTGATCCTTATAGAAGTTGGGGTCCACAAAGGGTACATCGGGAATGCCGTGGGGGATTACGACGATTTTTTCCGAAGGAACGCCGTACACTTCATGCAGGATTGCGACGGCCTTCCGGCTCATTACGACCAGCCGGTCAGATAATTGGGCGATGCGTCTGGTGACGACCATCTGCCCGGCAGACGGGCTCTGGATGACCGTGTGCAGGGTGGTCACCAGGGGCATCCGCAGACCGCTTAGCAACTCCAAAATGTGCGCACCGTTATCTCCGCCGAAAATCCCGAATTCGTGCTGAAGGCAGGCTGTCTCCACCCGGTTCATGTTCATGAAGTCCGCCGCGAGCCGGTAATCCGCCGACAGGTGCTGATTGACTTCGAAACGAACCTGAGCCGGATAGGGGTAACCCTCGGGAACGTCGTTCATCGCGACCGCCCAGTATCCCGCCGTCGAATCTTCCGTGGCCAATGCCGTGAGAAGATCGGACGTGAAAGTGGCTATACCGCATTGGCGCGGAATATAGTTCCCAACCAGGGCAACTTTCTTCGTTCTTGAATCATGGACCTTCTGTTGAGGCATGGCGGTTCTCCTTCTTATGTCTCAAAATAGATTCGTCCACTATGGCCCAGACCTTGCAGCCCTCCGTGTTCATGGGCGATGCTTCATGCTGTCCGATTATGTCCCCCATGTCATCAACAACTGTACCTGGACTGGCAGAATCTTCGCAGTCAACGATCTCAATGGAATCTCCATCCCGGAGGGTTTGCTCTATGCTGGCTAATTTTCCATTCACCTTCACGACGGTGCTCCGTGAAGCAAAGAGATTGGCGGCATCCAGATATTCGAGAACGGTGGCTTTGTCGGGCAAGCGGGTGATTCTGCCGCCCTTGCCGAAAACCACCATGTGATCCTCGCAAACCTGGCGGCGTAAAAGTTCAATAAACGAATCGGTGCTCTTTGCCTGGTCATGCCGGCGCACGAGCCCCTTCAACCATTGGTTTTTGAGGGAGTCTTTTCCCATAGCGACAGCACTTTTATAGAGCCAATGCGCAGCCGAGCCGTGCTCAGCTTCCATGTGCATAAGTTCGGTCCGCACCTGGAACTCAATCGGTTTATGGGTGACCTCCCGCATTGGGTAGACACAGGTGTGCAGAGACTGGTAGCCATTATCCTTGGGAAGTCCGATGTAATCGTCAAAGGTTCCGGGAATCGGTTTGAAATGGGTATGCAGCAGCCCGAGTACAGCATAGCATTCGGGCACGGACGAGACGATGATTCGCAGTCCGATGCGATCCATGATGTCCTCCAGCGCCGTTCCCTTTAGGGTCATCTTCAGGTGGATACTATAAAGGCTCTTTGCGCGACCGTGAACTTCCGCATGAATGCGGTTCTTGTCCAACAGACGTTTGACGCCTCCAATCAGTATCTCCAGACACTTCTCATCTTCGGACTGAATCGGAGTCACGTCCTGCTTCAGTTTTTCATACTGAAAGGGATGCAAAATGCGAAAGCAAACATCTTCAAGACGGCGGCGCATCTCGCCAAGGCTTAACCGATCCGCGATAGGCACATAGAAATGAAGCGTTTCCTGCGCCATCTGGCATGGATTCTTTCCTTGGGATTCAAGCGTCGTTTCCAATTCTATTAGACGGAAAACGATAAGAAGAATGGCCGCGCGGGGCGTCTCGGACATGGACACTAGGAGAGCATTAATATCCTTGCGCCGATGGATTTCGGTATCGATACGGAGGCTGAAGGGTTGTTTGAGATATGCGAGTGTATCGGCTACATCTTGACTGACGTGTTCCCGAATTTCCTCGGGTTTAACGCGGCCTTGCCAAAAATGAGGGGCTACCAGGGCACAGGCGACGGTTTCAGCATCCGCACCCTGATCAATGAGCATTTCAGCGGCCTTGAAAGGCGATGAATCATGGTCGGATTCCCTCTGCCTTGAAAAGCCGTATGCCTTTTTTAAGAGGGTGGCATCTTTCGCCGTGTAAATATTTTCGATTTTTTCAATAAATAGGCTGCCACAAGCCAATACCGGAGTATTTCGTCCCATTGCCCGAAATTCTAAGGATCAACAATATGTCAACTTTTTTATTGGATTTTTCTTATTTTTTATATCCGGGTAGAACCAGTCTCTCCAGTCCAATCATCCTGTCGCAATAAGTCTCAAGTTGCATTACGGCTAATCTGGAAGGCGAGAACCGCCCATTTTCCCACCTATTGATGGTGGCGTAACTGACCCCTAACTCCCGAGCCAGGTCCTCTTGGCTCAGGCCTAGTTGAACGCGGACTTCTTTTACAAGAACCACGTAATTATAATTATTAACCCACAAGCGAGTTTCCTCTCACAAATGTGGTTCGTCTCTTAGCTAAGTGGTCTTATATAGCATATGATATAACATATGCAAGAAAAAAGTTAAAAGGAACCCCAATTTTTTTGTCGCTAAGACGAAGGCGATTTTTCTGACAGAGATCAGCATTTTCCGGCTATATCTTTTTTGGGGCAATGCAAAAAGGGGCGGCATGGCCGCCCCTTGATTGATACGACTCACTCCTTTTGCTGCAAATTCCCCACCATGAGGAAAATCTCCCGGTCCGTCATGGAATTCCGGAAGATGCCCATGATGTCGAAGGAGTTCTTCAGAAAAAGGTCAGCGCTTCTCTTGTTGTCCGATCGAACGGTGCAACAGACCAGGGGAGTGAAGACCTTTTTCAGGGCTTCCTCCAGAAGGAACCTGCCAACCCCGCTTGCCCTGTATTCCTCCTTGACGAACAGGTGCTTTATTTCCGTCATATACCATCCTCGCTCCACCAGGGAGACGCAACCCGCTATCCTGCCGTCCTTAAGCGCGACGTAATAGCGGCCCTCGAATACGGCGAGGGAGTGATATCCCTCGATGATCTCCCTGATCCGGAAGATGGTCGCCCTCCTGATCACTTTCTTGAATAGAAGCTTCATGATTCAATCTCTCCTTTCGGCCGGCAATTAACTTGGTCATGGGAAAAATCGGCATCCCCGTTTCCAAAAAGATTCCGCTGATTACTGCTTGAATGCCGACTCCCGCGATGCCAGCGCGCTCCACCCGGGGTCTCTGCGTCGAAAATGCGCTCGACGCCTTCGCCCCAGGCGAGCCTGCTCGCGTGCTTGAGCTCGCGGACCGGCTCAACTTCGAACTCCCCGTCATCGGCGACCCGGTACAACCGGTAGGGGACCGCCTCGAACTTGGAGACCTTTCTGAGATCACCCAGGGCGCCCCGGAGGATGCTCCAGGCGTCCTTGAATATCTCCGGCGTTGAGCAGAACCAGCGACCCAGATTAAGCCGCCTTGCGTCGATGACCGTGAGCGGCCTGTCCGGGGACCTCCAGAGGTAGACCGCCTTCTCGAAGCCGTTCAGGTACGCGAAGGCGAAGTCCGCCCTCGGGGAGATGAAATTCGTGACCTCCTCGATGGCGTCGATAACTTCATATCCCTGGAGCTGAAGTTTCCCGATCGCCCCGAGAGCGACGGCCGAATCCACGTCGTGGTTCCGGACGCCGTAATCCCTGGCGATCACTTCCTTGTCGCCGACGATGCCGTTGTGAACGCCGAAATTCCACTTCCCGGCGCCGACCTTGACGGCGAAGGGATGGGCGTTGCGATCGTTCACGGCCCCGGCTGTCGCGAAGCGGTTGTGCCCGAGGGCGTTGCCGTACTTCCTGTTGAAGAGGAAGGCGCAATGCCCCCTGGCGACGAAAGACTTGCCCCGCAGGGCCTTCTTGGACATGAAAAAATCACTGGTCGACGTCTGGACGACGAGCCCCGTGGAATGTTGCCCTCTCACCTCGTCGGCGATGCAGAGCGCCTGCAGAAGGACGGAGGTCTTCCACGACGAATGTCCCGTGAACCCGAATATTCCGCACATGGCCTACCTCCCTTCCGCGCCGGTTTCCCGCCTGAGTGCGGTCAGGAACCTGGCAATGTTGACGGTATGGAGGCAGTACTTGTTCGATCGGAACGTCCGGCAGGTGCAGGTAAGCGTGTCGTCGGGGTTGAGAATGACGACGTGGATCAATTCGCTTCTCCGGCTCCGCACCTCCCAGGAACTGCTCACCAACCCGTGGATGAGCTCGCTGTCGGAGAGAGAGGCCGACGGGATGCGGCCCGCGAGATTCAAGACGGAGTTTGCCGGCAGCGCCGGGTCTTCCGATGCCGCGGGCGTTCTTCTTTCCTGGTGATAGCGCCTTAGGGCGCCGTCATACCTGACCTCCTCCTCGATGCCGTCCAGGTCGATCTCCTGGTCCGTCCAGGCGTGCGACGGGTTGGTCTCGGCGTCCCTTGTCCAGTATTGGAACCTGGACACCAGGTATTCCCGGGCCTCCCTGAGGAGAGAGGTAGCCGAGCGGTTGAGCCCGATCGCATCCAGGACGCCCTCGATCGACATATCGGTCAAAGCCCCGTGCGTGAGTCCCCTCTTGACGGAGTCCGTCAGCTTGAGGAGGAAAACGATCCAGGGGATGATCTTCTTCGCTTCGTAGGTGCCGTTATGGATCCTGAACTCGACGGTGTGGTAGAGACCATAGGACGAGAGATTCAGGCTGTGATAACGGTCGAGGTGGGTCGCCCCATAGGAAGCGAGCTGCTTCAGGTACTCGCGGTCCACGGGACGGCAGTAGGAGTTGTTTCTCCGTGAGGGGGAAACGAGACCCCAGACCACCGTGCGCTCGATCTTGGCCCAGATCTTGGCCAGTTCCAACATGTCCCGCCGGTCCCAGTTGTAGGCATCGATATGGACGTGGGTCCCGCAGGACGCGTTCACGCCGGCCCCTGCCTCTTTCCAGGCGTCGAGGGCCTTCCTTAGCAGCTGGAACCCGTAGGCGCCGAAGAGCTTCGGCGTGACGAGCTCCAGCGGGGAGTACCCGGCGAGCCCATTGACCGAGCTGTCGGGAACGATCTTCCACTCGTTCATGAGCGCGTGAGTATAGCCGAGGCTCACGGTCGAGATCCCCGCGTCTGTGAGGCTACGACCGAGCCCCTCGATGCCGTGGGAACTCCGGATAAAGCCCTCGAACTCCACTCCGAAGGAATAGATAGGAAGGAGACTCACGGTGCCGTGCTCCTTCAGGAGCTCTTCGTATTCCCGGTATTCCACGCCCTGCTTGTTGAGCATGTCGCGGAAGATGAAGTACGCCTGGGCGTCCGTGAGGTGCTCGGAGCACTCGACCCCGAGCCGCTTCATGGCGATCAGTTGCCAGTCGGTCGGCTTGGGGGGATCTTTTAAAACTTCCATGGGATTTTGATCCAGGTATTCCTGGATATGCTTGCAGGCCGCGAATCCGTGCCCGTTCCGGACCTCCTTCTGGCGAAGGAAGGAAAGGCAGTTGCATGAATAGCTGCCGTCGGAGTTGCGGTAGATGTTGTACTTGCCGTTGTAATTGGCGGACGTGACGCTCTGGGCGATCTCCCGGCCAGGCCGGTTGTCTTGATGCCGCAGGCGCTTCCGGTCCAGGTTGATGGCCCCGCAGGAGGGGCACTCGATCGTCTCCCTTCCGAGGACCAGTCCGCATCCGTGGCAGGACCTCTCCGGGAGACATTGACTTGACGTTTCATCCCCGGCGGGAAGTCCCGTCTGAGGGTTGTATTCCGCTGCTTCCGCGTATCTTGTGTCTGGCATATTTTCCTCCTTCGGGCATGCAGCCGTCCGGAGGAAGAGGGGGTTCCCTCGACCGCTGGAGACTGCATGCCCTGATTGTTCTTGTCAGGGTTCATCCCAGCGATGCCGGGGGACTTACTTCTTATTTCCGCTTACATTACGGGAACCATTTCGCCGGCGGGAGCGAGCGCCTCTGCGACCGGGTAAATCGCGTTGGCGAAGTTCTTCTTCTCGCCCATGGCATAGTAGAGGTTGATCTTCATGCCCTTCACCAGTTCGCCGGCCTCGTTCTTGGTCCTGTCGGTGATCTCGTACCACCGATCCTTGACCCGGATTGCCGTGCCGTCCTTTTTGACGGCGCTGATGAAAACCTTGCGGAACTTCCCCCTGGTGAAACCACCGGGAGAAAATTCTCCTGCGGTGTCTTCCTCTCGGCCGAACATGTCCTCGGCGTCGAAACACAGTCCCTTTTCCCTCTCGTTTGTGTTTTTTTCGTCTTTCATCGTTCTTCTCCTTTCATGATTTCTGTTGGTTGATCGACTTACTTTTTGTAGCAGTTGACGCCGACGTAGATTCCCGGTTTCCCCTCCACGGGCTTGTTCCCCTCGGTGGAGGCGATGATCCGTGTCTTGCCGGTCCTGCTCGCCCCGAAATCCTCCGCCAGGTTGATCCTGATCGTCAGAATTTCACCTTCCACTTTCATCTCGATGTTCTTCATTGCCTTTCTCCTTTCTTAAATTTTTTGCTGTTCCTTGATGTTTCTCATCCACCGATCGGCGAACGCCGCCAGGTCGGCCTGCAGTTTCGGGTAATACCGCTCGATTTTCCCGCCGGGTCCGTAGACGACCGCCTCCTGTTCGAGGGCGACGCCGCCGTCCTGGCGGAAGTAGACAGGGTAGTAGTCATCCCCGATCTTCATGAACTCCATGTCCGGATCCCGCATGAGATCGCCGTTCTGTTCGAAGTAGTGGGCAACGCTGTAAAGCGCTCCCTGCTCCGTCAGCCGGAGCTTCTCAACGTGGACCGCCATGTAGGCGCCTTTCGCGTTATCGAAAACGCGATGTCCTTCGACGTGGAGTCCTTTTGTCAGGAGGTCCATGACCTCCCGCGCCTTTCCGCTCAACGCTTTCATCTCCTGTCCTCCTTTCCTTTTTACGTTCAAGTCTTTGAAAACAAAAAAGGCCCGGCGTTTTCCCAACGACAGACCTTCTAGCTTCTTGATGTATTCAGTTTTCGTTAAAGTCGAAGATTCCGGGAAACTTTCCCGTTACTCCACACGAGGTTTCACAAAAAGGATCGGCTCCTGAAACCAGGCAGACCACCCCCTGTGACAATTATCATTTGATCGCTTACTCGACTCCCTGCCGTGCCCGGCAGTTTGAAACATCCGGCTGGTTACGGATGAGTTCGGCCCCGGAAGGGGGTTCTCCTTTAGGGAGATTAATAAAAATAGGGTCTAGACTAGCTGAGGCACATA
>DIXO01000053.1 GCA_002428735.1 Syntrophaceae bacterium UBA6078
CCCAGTACACGTTCAATTCCCTTGAATTGCGGTGTGAGCGTCTTCCCTCCTGCAGTGACGGGGCGGCGTATTTCGCCTCCATGGACCTCTGCATAAAGGACCCGGTCCGGCAGTGTCCCACTGATTACACGTACCAGGCTTCCTCCAGGCAGTGCGTCGCACCTCCCGTCTGTTACGTGGGGAACTTCGATCCTGTCACGAATACGTGCGCGGGATCGTCCACGGGCTGTCCCCTCGGATCGCAATATGCCTGCCTCCCGAACCCGGCGACCGGGATTCTGCAGTGTTCCGATAACGCCTGTTTCAACCCGTCCACAATGCCCACCCAAACGACCGGTGCGGACACGTCCTCCTATCACAACGACGGCACGGTGGACCCTTCGACCGGCGATTGCCAAGGCGCCTTGTA
Organism: Syntrophaceae bacterium UBA6078; assembly: GCA_002428735.1. Classification (GTDB taxonomy): domain Bacteria; phylum Desulfobacterota; class Syntrophia; order Syntrophales; family UBA2210; genus UBA6078. Next base: position 410 of record DIXO01000053.1, read on the forward strand.
CATATTCAACGGGAAGGGAAAAGAATGCAGAACCGCCGGAATCAGCACGACCTTCTTCAACTGCTGCAATACCGATCCCGGAAGCTTTCTCTTCATTCAGAACACATGCGGCTCCGGGGACGCGGAAACGGTGCAGGCGGTCGGCAAAGGGATGTGCCATTACATCGGGGATCATTGTCAGCAGAAATGGCCCCTCATCGGGTGTGTCCAGAGGGCGAACACGTACTGCTGTTTCAATTCCAAGCTCGGCAGGATCATCCACGAGCAAGGAAGAGCGCAACTCCAACAGTTCGGAGCTGCCAGCGATTGGGGAGGGGCGGAGAACCCCAATTGCCGGGGATTCACACCGGAAGAATTTCAGATGCTCGATTTCTCCATGATCGACCTCTCGGAGTACTTCGGAGACATCAAGACGAAGGCGGCCTCGGAAGTGCAACAAGACATGCAGCGGCAGGTCTCGGATTTCTACGACAAGGTGCAGCGGAAATGAGTTTATGCCCGCCGATCGATTCGCGGAATTGTCCGCGCGAGACCTGCATTGTTTGCAAGAAAACTTTCGGGCCTGGAGAGGGGAGATACCTGCGGCCGGAAGGCCCGGTATGCGTGGAATGCCAAGACCGAAACGGACATATCCCCGAAGCGCGCTTACGACCGCGAGGGTGAAAATGAAAAAGGTCTTCATCCTGGCAGTCCTGTCCTCCTTGCTCCTGGCCCAAGCGGCGCTTTGCGCCGATCTCGGCAATATTGGGGCGACTTATCCCGTCGTCGAGCGCGACGCTCTGGCTGAGATCGAGGAGCGGGCAAAGGCGGTCGATTGGGGAAAGGCATTTGACCCGAAAAGGACGCGCGAAAGGATTCAAAACTACCGACCCGAGGGGATGGAGGCCTTGCCGGCGGCGAGAAAGGACCGGGTCTTCCTGGTGGACGTGAGTTACACGCTCGATTTCGACATCCCCGACGGGAGGGGCGGGATCCTCTATCCCAGGGGCTTCAGCTTCAACCCCCTGGCCCATGTTTTTCTTCCCAACGTCCTCCTCGTGATCGACGGGGGCGACGAGAGACAGATCGAATGGTTCAAAGCGTCCTCCTATGCAAAAGACTCCAGGGTCATGCTCCTCCTTTGCGGAGGATCGTACACCCGAGTCATGGAGAAGCTGAAGAGACCGGCGTTCTATACGGACGCCAGGACCGTGAAAAGGTTTCAACTGAAGGCGGTCCCCGCCGTGATCGTTCAAAAGGGTACCGTCATGGAGGTGAGAGAATATGCCCTCGACGACAAGGGGCAATAGAAGCGGAAGTAGGAACGTCGTGAAGGGGTTTTTCGTTCTCCTCATTCTCTTTCACGCCGTTGGAGCACAGGCCGTCTGCAGGTCCGGGATTCCGTTGAACCCGGTGACCGACCTCTGCTGGCAGTGCATTTTTCCGGTGAGCATCGCCGGGATCGAGATCATTCCCGGCCCGGTGGAAAACAACGTTCCGGACCTTTCGGGCATGCCCGTCTGCACGTGCCCGGCGCCGCCCCCGCTCTTCATAAGGATCGGCATCCCCGTCAGCTTCTGGGAGCCGGCTCGGTACGTGGAAACAGTCAAGGATCCTTACTGCTTCCCGAGCCTGGGCTTCGGCCTCACCGCGGCGGGCGGCTTTCTCGGCGGGGGCTCACAGGAGCAGGGGAACGCGAGTGTGGATACCTCCACCTTTGCCCAGGCGCATTATTTTATCTATCCGGTATGGTCGATGATGGAGTTCCTTGTCGATTTTGCCTGCATTGAGCACAGCGGTTTCGACGTCGCGTACCTCACGGAGGTAGACCCTCTCTGGCAGAACGACATTCTTGCCTTCATCCTGGAGCCGGAGTCGATCCTCTTCGGGAATCCCATTGCCCAGACGGCATGCATCGCCGACAGCGTCTCGACCAACGCGGGTCTCTCCATGAGCCCCCTTTTCTGGTGCATCGGCTCGGGAGGGAGCGCCTACCCGCTCACGGGGCACGTAAACGACGACAACGAGCTCATGGCCAATTCCACGATCGCCGCCCGGATGGTTTACAAGCTGGCGAGGGAAGGCCTCGTCTGCGACACGGCCCTCAACCTGTGTGCCTGCGTCCCCACGCCCATCTGGGTGAAGCACAATTGGCGCATGCACGTCGCCAAGCCGGTGCGAGACTTCATGTGCCATCCCTTCGGGAGGACGGGGCTCATCTGGGGAGCGCTCAAGAACCCGCCACTCGTAGGGGACAACTTCGTCTGGCAGCTCTTCAGGAGAAGGTCATGCTGCGCTTTCTGATCAAGAAAGGAACCCGGATGGGACTACTGATCCTTTTCGTGTTTATGGTTTTCTTACATGCGTCCATTCCTGACTCTGGGGCGGATGACATGGAGGACATCAGCCGATTCATGGAGGACGCGGGCCGGATCGGCCGGAACATCGAGATCCCGGAGAACCTCCACAAGGCTCAGGGGCAGAAAGAAGCGGGAAAGCTACTGGAATACTACCAGTCGGAGGCGTTCAGGAGGAAATACGAGGCGGAGATCGAGCGTCTCAAGGGAACGGTTTTCAAGGATACGATCGATTCCTATTACGGAGATTCCAACGCAGCGGAAAAAGGCAGCGCCAAAGGGGGAACCCTCCCCGGAAACGAACGAATCTATCTTTTCATATCCTCGTCCGTTCCCATCGGCACGCTAAGGAACTACGCGAGGGACCTGGACAGGTTCGGCGACCCGAACGTCTTCATGGTGCTGCGGGGCTTCGTGGGCGGGATGAAGCGCGTGAAGCCCACGATGGATTTCGTGCGTCAGATCATCACCGAAGATGCGGACTGTGACATTCAAAAAAACAAATGCAGCGCTTACCGGGTCAACGTCAAGATTGACCCCCTCCTCTTCCGAAGATACGGGATCACCCGGGTACCTGCCGCCGTTTACGTGCCGGACGTCCGGATCATGGATGCGACATTGAGCGAGGGAATGGAAGGGAACGCGAAGATGGGCGATCATTATATTCTCCACGGGGACGCTTCACTGGCATACATGCTGGAGACCCTGCGCAGGTCATCCGGGAGGCGCTCGATCGACCTCCTGATCGAGGCACTGAAGGGCGGAATTTACCACGAGGTGAACAAGAGATGAAGGAAAGCATTGAGAAAGAAGAAATGATGGAGTCCAGCGCCGCTCAACCGGGAGAAATCCCCGCGGGTGCCGGGAAAACGAAACAGGAAGGCAAGGCGGGGCGGGTTCTTCCCTGCCGGCTGGTAACCGCCCTCCTGGTCCTCGGGATCTCGCTTGCGTCATCCGCGGCGTCGATCGTCGTTTATGACAAATATTTCGCGACGCGGATTGTCGCGGTCGACATCAAGGGATTCATCGCCGCTCAGAGGGACCTCTTTGTCCAAGGGAAGATAGACAACGACCAGTTGAGGAAAAATATCGAGTCGCTGGAAAAGGCGATCGAAAACATCCCCTCGAACGAGGTCGTCATCATGGGGGACGCCGTTGTCCGAAACGCGAAAACCATCAGGCCTTAGGCTCATTCTCTTCATGGGAGCTCTTGTTGCGGCGGGGATGCTCATTCCCTCGCGTTTTGCGGTGAGCATCACACCTTCGACGGAACACAGGATCTTTTTTCTGAAAAAAGGACCTCCCCCGGGAGAACTGAAAAAAGGCGCTTACGTGATGCTCAATATCCGGTCGGAATACGTCGACCATGGGACGCCTCGCCTAGTCATCAAGAGAATCGCCTGCTCCGGAGGGGAAGTACTCAACGCCGTCGGTCGCAGCTTTTATTGCGATGGCAGGGAGATCGCGGTCGCGAAGGATCTTTCCCTCAAGGGAGAGGAGCTTCCCCGGTTTCACTACAGAGGGAAGATCCCGGTGGACGCGGTGTTCGTCACGGGNNGAGGAGGTGAAGGCCGTTGCCTATCCGCTCCTCTGAGAAAAAATCGATGTTCCGGGTCCTCATCCTCTGCCTGGTTGTCCTTCTCTTCACGGTGGGCGCCCCTTGCGCCGGAGAACCGCCGCTCCCGGAGGAAAACGGCAAGGCATATTATGGGGACGCCAAGCGGGGCTGGTGGTGGTACGAGAAGATCCCTCTGGAGAAAAAGGAGCCGGAAAAGAAAACCGAGGACGGGAAAAAGCGCTCTCCACATCTTTCGGACTATGCGATGGAGGAACTCTGGAACATGTACCCAGATGATTTTCAGGCTGTTCTCATGGCCTTTCAGAAGAAGGCCGTCCAGGTTCCTTCGGAAAATAACGTAAGGGAGTATTACGTGGTCCAAGATATCGCCCGGCGGAAGTCCCTCGCCTTCGCCAACGCGTCTGCGGCGGTCATGCAGAAATACCCCGACCTCTCCGTGGCTGCCGACTACCCGATCACGGCACCGGGAAGAAACGCCGCGGTCTCGCAACGGACGGAGGAGATCGAATCGAGAATCCGGGGTGCCCGGGAAGAATTCGCGCTCATCTATTTTTCCTCTGCGGGCTGCCCATACTGCGCCGAAGAGGGGTCGATCCTCGGCCGTTTCGTCGAAAAGTACGGGTGGGATATCAGGGAGATCGATGCGGAAAGGGAGCCTGCGGTCTCCTCCGTCTTCGGGATCGAGACGACGCCGACCCTTCTCCTCGTTTACCGCGGGAACTCCGATCATATCACCATCTCGGCCGGGGTGGCGTCCCTGGCCGAGATCGAGGAGAAACTCTACCGGGGAATCCGGCTCCTCAAGAACGAGATCACGCCTGAGGAGTACTCCCTATACGAGTTCCAGCGGGGAGGCGCCTTCGACGTGAAGGCTCCCTTGAGGCGGGACAAGAGATAAAAGGCGAAGGCATGAATATGGACAAAAGACATTTTTTCAAGACTATCGTGGTGCTTCTAACCGTCGCTCTCCTCCTGTCGCCCCTTGGTTTGGAGGGGCTGATGGCCGGCTGGGTGGACGACTGGCTCCAGCAGAAGACGGAAACGTCCCCCGGGTACTTCGAGGGGCAGAAAAGGGGTTACTTCACCGGCGGGAGCTTCTCAGCGAGGTGGCAGCAGGGAAACGATTACCTCTTCACCGCCATGCCTCCCAAAGTGAAGGCGGGCTGCGGCGGGATCGATGTCTTCTTGGGCGGGTTCTCCTATCTCAATTTCGAATACCTGGTGACCAAGCTCCAGCGGATCATGCAGGCCGCACCGGCGGCGGCTTTCGACATCGCCTTGAACGTTCTCTGTGAACCCTGCTCGAAGACGATCAAGTCCCTGGAAGCTATCACCAACACCCTGAACAACCTGCAGCTCGATGAGTGCAAGGCAGGCCGGGCGCTCGTGGCGACCATGGTGCCCCCGTCCCTCGCCGAAACGAAGGACAAACAGGCAAAGCTCGCCGGAATCCAGGGGGACTTCCTCCAGTCATCGGGCGTTAACGACCTCTGGAAGAGCATCAACGACCAGACGAGCGCGAACGCGAACAAGCCGGTCACGAACATGAAGCAGGCGCTCGCGGGCTGTCCCCAGGACATCCGGGACGTCTTCGGGACCAGCGGGTCGGTCATCAACAACATCGCCGCCAAAACCGGCTTCAACAATCAAGCCTATCTTGACATGTTGAGAGGGTTCGTCGGCGACGTGTACATCATCGACGCCGGGGACGCGGGCTTCCAGGTGGGTCACACGCCCCCCTGCGATCAAAACCGGTACGCTTCCTTCGACAACCTCCTCGATGGGAGTGTATACGCGCGGACCGCAGGAGGCGCCTGCGCACAAATTGCCGACAGCTCGGCCGACCTCACGAATTACGCGCGGACGAAGATGACCCGGATCGCGGGAAAGATCAAGGCGAAGCAGGCCCTCTCGGACGAGGACAACGCCTTCGTGAACGCGAGTCCCCTCTCCGTCGGGCTCGTCCTCAAGGCGGCGGTTGGGACGAACCAGGAATCATCGATCATCAGCACGCTCTCCGACGTGACCGCCAAGGCCTACGCCTTCCAACTCCTCTCGGACCTCTACACGAAAGCCTGGAACATCATGGACAAGGCGAGGAGCCTCGCCCAGGCTCAGCCGGGGGCCGTGCAGGGCGCGCAGGAACACCAGTGCAAAATCGAGATGCTCTCCGGGGCGATCGACGGCACCGCGGAGATGCAGGCCAGGATCGTGGAGATGGTGAGCGGAGTCCGGAGATCCTACGCCGCCTCCGTCCAGGAAGTGATGGGGATTTACAACCTGGTGGACAAGATGGAGAAATTCAATCGGCTCGCAAACACCATGCTGAGCTCGAAATTCGGAACGGCCGTCGCGGCCAGGTCATTGTCACGCTGAATACCCGGAAAGAAATCTAATGGTAATTTTGGAAAAGACAATTCTTATATTTGGTTTCACGATCGTCATGCTGTCGGCTGCGCCGGAGGCCCACGCAGTGGACATGGAGTACTATACCTATAACGGTTTCGGTGCCGTCGTAACGGCCTTCCAGAAGATCTCGCTGATCTTTTCGGATAACGGCTACCGGGCGCTCTTCTTCACGGTCACGGCGCTCGGAATCTTCATCGCCGGGGCGGCCGCGTACTTCCAACTCCTCAAGGGAGCAAAGTTTTCACCCCTCTCCTGGGCCTGGCCGGTGGGCTTGGGGATATGCCTCTACCTCGGGCTCATGGTTCCAACGGGAAACGTCACGATCTACGATCCCGTCCTCAACCGCTTTCAGACCGTCGGACGGATCCCCGACGGCATCGTCGTCGTGGCCGGGATTCTGAACAAGATCGAACGGGGAGTCGTGGACATCATCTCCACGTCGGGCACGCCCCAGAGTTTCCAGGACTACGCCGGCGGCATCGGCTTCGACATGCTCCTGAAAGCCTCCGGGGGCCACCTCAAGATCCGGGACCAGTATGTGGATGAATCGCTGAAACGCTACACAAAAGATTGCTTGTTCTTCGAACTGCAGCGGCCCGGAACGTCACTCAGTGTGAACGACATCACGAGTTCCAGCACGGACTTCATGACCCAGTACGCTCAGGCGGCGAACCCGGCCGTCTTCACGGTCTGGTACTCGGAGTCGGACCGGACCGGGACGACCATGTCCTGCGCGGATGCGTGGACTTACCTGCAAGGATACTTCAGCGATCCCCTCAATATGGGAGACACGATCCGTTACGCCTGCGCGAACGCCGGCTTCAACGCGGACAACCCCGGCGAACTCACAAAATGCGCGGAGATCATCTCGAACTACGCCTCCTACGTGGAAGGAGGCGCATTTACGATCCCGGCTCCTAACTTCATGAGGCAAGTATACATGGCGGAGGTATTGAACGACATGCTGCTCGACGCGGACCCGGACCTCGCCGTGAAGGGCCTGGCGTCGAGGAGCATCATGACCGGTGGGCTCGGCATGGGAATCACGGCAAACGAGTGGCTTCCCGTGGCGAGGGCAGTGATCACCGCCGTGGCCATCGGGCTCATACCGATCCTCGCCATCTTCATCCCCACGCCTCTCGCGGGGAAGGCCTTGGGACTCGTTGCGGGGATGTTCATCTGGCTCACGGCCTGGGGCGTGACCGACGCCATCATCCACGGAATCGCGACCGACTACGCCTATGGGGTCTTCGAGTACGTGAGGCAGAACGCTCTTGGCTTCGCTGCCGTCATGAACATGCCGGATGCATCTCTCAAGGCCCTCAGCATGTTCGGTCTCATCAGGACATCGGGCATCATGCTGGCCACGGTGATCACTGGCATGCTCGTGCGGTTCGGTGGGCACGCCCTGGCCATGATGGCGGGGACCATCTCCGGGACGGTCCAGTCCCAAGGGAGCCAGGCGGCCTCCCAGGCGTCAACGCCGGAAGGAGGGGCGAGATCGGTGGAATCGGCGAGAACATCCATTCCCACCTGGTCGAACGCCAACCGCTGGAACATCCAGGACTACGCCGGCTTGGAGACGGCGCGACGCGTGGGTGCCACGGGGGGGATGATGAACGTCCGCGACGAATTCGGAGCGGACCGGTTGAGCGGCATGCACGGAGACGCGGCTGTCGGAGGACTCATCGCTGGCACTGCAGCCGGTTCCGGAATGGCAAAGGTGGGTCTTGACAGGTCGCGGGACATCCTGGAGGTGGGAAACGTCTCACGCCTGGGAAAGATCGAGGGCGACCTCGAATCTTTCCGCGAGTCGGGCCACGCGGGGGATTTTTTCGATTACCATGCCAGCCAGGCATCCGTGGAGGGAAAGAAGCGCTACTTCGGAGCCATGAAATATGACGAGGCGATGGAGGAGGCAGGCCGCGGAGACCGGGTATCGGGCTATAAAGCCGTGGCTGACTTCGACGCCTACAAGACGACGGGAGCGATCCAGGAGGGAGAGAAACACGGCGTTGAAGCGAAAGTGCTGGGAGAGACAAAGGGCCGACTGGATGCTCTGCAGACCGTGGCCGCCTCCAGGGGGATCGAAGCAGTCGGCGAGGGCGCCTATCTCGACGCGAGGCGGGACGCCGTGATCGACGACGTTGCCAAGTGGGGATCGCTCCGGTCCTTCGCTGAATCCAAAGGAGTGGATTTCGAGCGCTTCGCGGCGGACCGGCACCGGACGTCGGATATCTCCGTGGGTGCCGCGGAGGCAAAACGGTACGGCCTCCCCGGGGCGGGGAACTACCGCATGGCCTGGGGAGAGCAGGGAGAACTGCTCTTCACCAATCGGATGAGCGGAGAGCAATACCAGGTCGGGACCTTTGGAAAGACTGGAAGGGACATCGCAAGATACAACATATCCAAAAGCGAGGAAGGAAACCTCAGAAAGATATACAGCAATTTCACGGACCGGGTGGGAGGATCCCACATCGTCCATTACAATGATTTTCGGGAAAGCGTCTCAGGGTTCCGGGGCAGAGGCTACAATGTGAGTATTGTCGAGGACGCATCGATGGCGGGGGGCCATCGCGTGATGGTTTACGACCCTTCGCACAAAAAACCGGTACTCGTTTCCGGGAATATCAATCACCTCGTGAGTTCGTATCGGCAGACGGCGGACGGCGCCACTAGGGAGGCAATCGCTCCCCTGACCGGGGACGTCCTCGCCTCCGAAAGCACGATCGGAAGTGTCCGGACGCAAAACCAGGACAGGCTGAACATAAACATGGGTGTCAGGGCGGACGGAACGGTTACGGAAGGAGTGAGAAAGGTGGGCGGAGAAACCGTGGCAGTTGGAGCGGCTGCTTCCATGGACGGACTGGCATCCATCGGGAGTACTGTAAGAAGCGTAAAACAACTGGGCGGACTCGGAAATAATTTCAAGTTGAACAGGACCAAGGGGGAGCCGACCCTTGAGGGTGGTGAAACAGTGAAGGGCGAGATATCTCCCGGACCTGCAAGTGATCCCGTGCAATAAGATTTAAGTTGTTGAGGAACAGAAAACATGATGCTCACAGCCTACAAATACCTAAAAATGAACGGGGGACTGCTGGCGATCTTCGAAAAAGGGATCTCCTTCGGCCAAGGATTGCCTATCAATATCGTCAGGATAGAGGACGACCCGTACCTAAAGATCGGGCGGGACCACTACATCCGCCTCGATAAGGAAACAATAGAATGCCTGGAAAACTGCAATCGTATACATATCGCTGTGAGCGATCTTTTTGAAAGCAGGATCGCCCTTCAGGGAACAATCGAAATAGACGATGTGGCGAAAGGAAAACTCCTGGCCTACGTCGAGATGAACAGATAGCTCTACTACAGCAAATTCTATCAGAAGAATTCAGTTGACCTTCTCATCACGTTTTATTATATTTCTCTTAAATTGCGTGGCAGACAATTTATGGGAAATAGAATAACACAAACCAAAACCGAATTCGGCTCTCTCGGAATGAGGCTCCTCGCATACGTCCAGATGCGGAAGATGGACGTCGTGCGCACGAAGGAAATCGCCGCGGCTCTCAAGATCACTCCCAAGCAGGAGCGGGAACTATTCAGCAGAATGAGCCGGTCCGGCGTGTTCATACGTCTGACGCGTGGAGTCTACCTGGTTCCTCCCCGGTTTCCAGCAGGTGGGCGATTGGCCGTCAGTGAATATTACATCCTCTCAAGGTTGATGAGGGAAATCGGAGGCAAATACCAGATCAGCGGTCCCAACGCGTTTTACCTTTACGGATTCGATGACCAGGTGCCGAATCGGGTATATGTTTACAATAACCGGATCAGCGGAGAGAAGAACATAGGCGGTTTCGATTACGTTTTCATGGAAATCTTGGATAACCGGCTTGGGGCTTCCACTGAATTCGCGGCACCCGATGGGGAGAAGATTTTAATTGCAACAAAAGCCCGTGCCCTGCTAGACGCCGTCTACGACTGGTCGAGATACAATACAATCCCACGTGCTTATCAATGGATTACGGCAACGATAAAGAAGGATACCGTTTTTTTGGATGAGTTTACAAGAACTTCCCTGAAATACGGGAATAAGGCTACCATGCGCCGGATAGGATATCTTCTCGCCGTCTCAGGCGTATCCGAAAACATGCTCAGGGGATTCAAAAAGAAGGCCGGTTCCATGAAGTCCCTGATCAAGTGGATCCCTGGAAAGCCGGCAAAAGGATCCGTGAACAGGGAATGGGGGTTAATCGTAAATGGCGCTGTTGAAACCGATTGAAATTTCTCTTCATGAGGACGAGCCGCTTTTCCGCGAAGCAGTCCTTTATACCGCGCGAAAAACCGGCTTGAACGCGGCGATCGTGGAGAAGGATTATTTCTGCTCGGTGCTGCTCGCGGACCTCTGTAACGGCTGCAAACACCCCCCAGTATTCAGGGGCGGTACATGCCTGAGCAAGATTCACGCGGATTTCTACCGGTTGAGCGAGGATCTCGACTTCACGATTTCGTTGCCGCCAATATCAAGTCGGACGGATCGGAGCCGGATGATTACACCCGTCAAGGACTGGATTTCCACCCTTGAGAAGGAGTCCCCGGGGTCGTGTAAAGAGTTTTTCGCTTTTTCGGCAGAGCCCTTTCGGTTCTGATTTATCCGGCCTCTACGAGCGCCAGAGCCTTATCGATGTCCTGCTCCCGCAAAAGGTCCATGTTTAGATATCTTTTCATGCCCCACTGGGTGCCGGCAATGTGACGGAGCCGGGCCGCGCAGAGCATCAGCGCCGAGTGACCGTCAGGGAAAGCGCCCACGACCCTGGTGCGTCTCCGGATCTCCCGCATGATCCGCTCCAGGGCATTATTGGTTCTGATCCGGACTCGATGCTCCCGTGGAAATGCATAATACGTGAACGTCTCCCCGATCGATTCCTGGATCTTCCTGGCCGCTTCTTTGAGCTTCAGCCCCTTCAATTTGGTGCAGACGGCCTCTGCCTTCTCCATCGCCGCAGCCAGGTCCTCGGAGGCATGGATCGCCTTGAGCATCGTGGCAACGTCCAACATCAGCCTTGTCGGCACAACGCTCAGGACATTCCGGTAAAAATGCACGATGCAGCGCTGCCACTTCGCCTCAGAGTAGAACTCCCCCAGCGACTCCACCAAACCCATGCAGGCGTCGGTAATAAAGAGACGAACCCCTTTAAGTCCCCGTTCCTTCAAATGGCGCAAAAAGTTCGACCAGCCTGCCTTATCCTCTTTGGCTCCCTCACAGATCCCCAAGATCCGGCGATATCCATCCCGATTCACCCCGATGGCCACCAAAACCGATACATTACTGATCTCACCAGCCCACGACCGCTTCAACACAATCCCGTCCAGATAGACGTAAGGAACCTCCTCATCGATGGGCCTGTTCCGCCAAGACTCGATCTTCTCGTAAACCTTCTTGTTGAGGTTGCTGATAGTCCCTGGGCTCACCTTCGTCCCCCATAAGGCCTCGGTGATCCCTTCCACGCGGCGAACCGAAACACCTGCTAGATACATCTCGATCAACGCCTCTTCCACCGAAGCCTCTCGCCGCCGATACCGCTCGATGATCGCCGTCTCGAAGGTCTGCTGCCGAAGCTTCGGAACCTTCAACGTCACTTCTCCCGCCCTTGTGTGAAGCTTCCGCTGATAATGGCCGGCTCGGGTATCCTTCCGAGCCCTGTTTCTCTGGTATTTCTCAGCGTTACAAAGTCTGTCCGCTTCCGCATCCAACAGCCCATTCAGTGTCTCTTCAACCGTGCTCCGTACCAGTTTCCCCAAATGATCCCGGATCGCTTCCTCATTTATCTGGATGACTTTTTCCCGTTCCTGTGTAGAATCTTTCTTCACGGCAGTTGTCTCCTTTCAAGATTTTGAACCTACGTTTCGCAACGAAGTCCTTATCTCGAAAGGGCACTGCCGTTCTACTTCAAAAAAGCGAAAAATATTTTACGTTATCGTCCCCGGTTTTCAAGGTCGAGCAGAAACTGACCGGATTCAACAATTCGAAACAATACGTGGCTCAGGTCGCCTATCCGACATTGGTCGGTTCAGGATTCGGTCGGATCAAGATCGAGATCGGGATTCGCGAAGAGATCCTGGTTCCGCCCGTCAAGGGGAACGTCAGGACACTCTTGGAAAACCCCTTTACGGGGCTACCCGGTGTCGAGGAATTCGATATCGTAGTTCTTACGCGTGAAGAGACCTACGCCGAGAAACTGAGGGCGGCATTGACGCGAAGAGAACCAGCAATCCGTGATTTCTATGACATTGACTATGCTGTCTCCAGACTCGACGTCAATATTGAAGAACCTCATCTTGTCGGTCTACTGAAAAAGAAACTCCAGGTTCCGGATAACTATGAAATCGATGTTTCCGTTACTCGAAAAAAGGAATTGCTGTCACAGTTGGAAACGCAGCTAAAGCCGGTGTTGAGATCTTCTGATTATGATATGTTCGACTTTGAGAGAGCCTTCAGGATGATTTCAGATTTGGCTCGCATGATTGCAGGTCAAACGTGATAAAAAGATTATCTATGCCCAAAAAACTTTTTAAACGAGCGACTCCCGGCCAGATAATAGTTCTGGTGTTCCTTTTGGGACTCCTGGTGTTTTTCTTGAGAGATGCCGGGTTCACTACCATTCTCATCGTGGTCGCCACCGCCGTGATAGCCGGTCTTGTTCTGCTTCCGTGGTCCAACGTGAAGGCGTATGATAAAGAAGATTTGATCGATTGGGATCTTGTCAATTATCCTTCCGATAAAGATGATTGAATCTTCAATTCAATGACCTATCAGAAATGAAGCGATCCATCGGCACGTTGAACAATTTTGCCAACTTGCGCGCGGTATTGCTGCTGATCGGCCTTTTCCCGTGCTCCATGTTGGAAACGTGCTGCCGGGGAATGTCGCCTAACAACTCGCCCAACTTTTCCTGGGTCCACCCCTTCGCCTCCCTGTAAATGCGCATGGTGTCTCCCGGAGTCGTTTTCTCCTTGAGGTCCTTGTACCAGGGCGTTTCCAGGATGTTCACCAGAGCATCATCATCGTCGGTGATCTTGACCTTATCTCCGTATTCGTCTTTTAAGGCATAGATCAACTTAGTCGGGATATTCTTGCCCCGGATTTTAATATCAATATGGCGCGTTTTCACGACTGCCTGCATAATACACCTCGATAATTATAGATTTCTTTTCGCAATGCCAACAGGCCACCCATTTTCTTGACAGATGGCAATGATAATCGAATGTTCCTATTTTCCCAAAATTCGGCCATTCATTCCTGATGGGACCTTTTTCCCGCAAGTCATCGATCAGGTTCACGAGTGCCTTTTGAATAGCCTCCGGTAATTTCCCAATATCCTTAAGAACCTTCTTTTTCACCAGAACTTCGTACATGGCTATTTGTAACCTAATAATGATTACATGTCAATGTTAAATTTCAACGAGGCACAATCTCGATTTTTTCTGATTTCCAACCAAAAATCCCTGCATCGAAAACATTATATATTAAGGAGCTATCGCGGCGGGATCACGCCTCGACTCATCAAGACACAAGTAAATCAGGAGGTCACATGGAAAACAAGCGCGAAGAGCTGGGCAAGTGCCCGGAATGCGGGAAACCGGTCTACGAGGGGAAAAAGTCTTACTATTGCTCGGGTTACAAGGAGGGATGCAGGTTCGTGCTGTGGAAGAACAGCCTCGACCGGCTCGGGCACGCCGACATCACCCCCGCCCAGGCCAGGATGTTGCTGAACAACGAGACGGTCGCCTTCACCGGTCTCAAGTCCAGGGCCGGCAACGAATTCGACGCCGAGGGGAAACTCGCCAAAAACGAGACCTACGGATGGCAGATCGGCCTCATCTTCGGCGATGCCGGCAAGGAAAAGCAACCGCCCTCCGGGCAGGAAGAAAACGAATAAACAAAAAAGTCAATAAACGGCATTTTCAATAAACCAATAAACAAAAAAACGGTAAACGTGAGCCCCCTCTCGGGGATTCCGACCATAGCGACTCGGCAGGGGAGGAAAAGTAATGAAAAAAGTCGTCGTTCTCTTTTCATTACTTTTCCTCTTTCCCATGGGGCAACTCCATGCCTTCTGCTTCGAGGAGGCGGGGTCCATCTATAACGTCTCCCCTCAGCTTCTCTGGGCCATAGCCAGGGTGGAAAGCAGTTTTCGGCCTGACGCTCTCAACCGCAACGCCGATGGTTCGTATGACTACGGGCTCATGCAGATCAATTCCTCATGGGCGCGGGTCCTGGGAAAGGAACTTTGGTCCTCTCTGGGCGACCCGTGCACGAACGTAAAGGTCGGTGCCTGGATCATCTCCGATTGCATCCGAAAGTACGGCTATACCTGGGAAGCGGTCGGGGCCTATAACGCCACCAAGAAACACAAGCGCGCCGGGTACGCCAGGAAGGTATACATGGCCCTGCGGAAATGACCCTATGTTCGATGTTCGTGAACTCGCAGATATTTATGGAGTACCTGAAGAAACCGTAAAAGTGGAACTCCTGGAATCGCTCTCCAACTCGCTTGCCGCTGTTTTCGGCACCGAGATAGAAGTCCTGTCGAGCGAAGCAGGTAACCTGGAAATTTACTCGTACCGGGACTTGTCCGGCGACCTCCAGGTCAGGAGTTTGCCTGTTTCCAGCATCGGAAGACACGCGATAAAAAGGATCCGGCGCGACCTCTCTCTTTCCCTGGCCAAAATACGGGTTCTTCGTGATTACGATCTCTGCAGTGACCTCGTCGGGTGCGTTGTCGAGGGCATGGTGATGAAGGCGGTGAACCACGGATCACTGTCCATACAGCTGCTGGCGAACGGCCCCTGCAATCCCAAGAACCTCGCCGGCTCATGCCCTTACCGGTTCCAGATACCGAAGGAACGGGGGGCATATCGTCCCGGAGATGTCCTGTCGTTCCAGGTTCAGAAGGTGTCCCCCATCATGGAAAACGGTATGCCCCGGCTCGAAATCACCTTGGGCAGGAACGGCAGGGGACTGGTCGAAAGTCTTATCATGAAGCAAGTCCGGGGACTCTCCTCCGGAAGAGACGTAAAGGTCAGGTGTGTGAAGAGGATCGCCGGAGCTTACTCGAAAGTCGTCTCAACCGAGCCGATTCCCCTTCATGTCATCAAGAGCGTCTCGGACGAATTGAAGGAGTACATACGAGTGGTGAGGAAAGCATGATTGCCCGGTTCCTTAAAAGTTTTGCCAGCGGCGGGAAGAGCGAAAGAAAAATTTCCCGAACAATTCTCGGTCTCGGACATGGGATGTCTGACCCCGGCACGTCCATGAAAATCGCTGTCCCTGATTCATCCCGGAAGGGCCATTTCTGGTGTTTCGGAACCACCCGGGTGGGGAAGACCCGAATCATGGAGAACATGGTCGAGCAGGATGTTCGGAAAGGCTACAGCGTCGTCGTCATCGACCCGAAGGGGGACATCGATCTCTTCTCCAAAATCGTGCAGGTCGCCTTTGAGGAAGGTCGGGACCGCGAACTTATCCTCGTCACGCCAATCTATCCCCACCTGAGCGCCGTCATCGATCCCCTGGCTTACTACTACATGCCCGAGGAACTGGTGGGGCACATCGTTTCCGGGGTGGAGGTAGGGAAGGAGCGGTTCTTCTTCAACGTCGCCTACGAGATCAGCCTCGTGATCGTCCAGGCGCTCATCATGCTCGCCGCCTGGCAGGGAAAGGCCAAAAGTTTCAACCTGAACGACGTCAAAAACAAGATGTCTCGGGAAGAGCTCGAAAAGCTTAAAGGCCAGATTGACTGCATCGACACCGAAGATGCAAAGCAACTCTCCTCGGATATCCAGAAGATCCTGAACTCTCCCCAAGACTATTATGGGAAAGTATCGTCGTCACTCCGTGTTGCCCTGATGGAGCTCACGAGCGGAAACATCGGGAAGGTCGTGGGAAAGGCCGACGAGAACCGGTTCATCGACCGCCTGGAAAAGGGAAAACCCGTGATCATGGTGGTCCACCTCGGCTCCCTTATTACCCGCAAGGCTGCGTTCACTCTGGGAAAGGTGGTCATTTCGATGGTCCAGAGCTTCGTGGGGAGAGTCTTCTCGTCCGGCAGAAAAGTTACTCCTCCCCTTTGCCTTTACATCGACGAGTGTCAGAATGTCCTCTACTACGGGATCGAGGATCTCTTCGCCAAGGCCGGCGGGGCAGACGTATGGGTCCACGGCTTCGCCCAGTCCGTCTCCCAGCTCTACGCCATGATCGGGAAGGATTACGGGAACGCCATCCTCGACAACACCAATACCAAGCTCTTCATGCGGGTCCCCGACACGGACACGGCCTCGTACGTAGCCAAGCACTTCGGGGAGTTTCGGCGCTATTCTCCGATTCTCAACGTGGACGGCGGAGTGTCGGTTCGGGAAGAGGAGGACACGATCCTGAAGCCCTCCGACATTCTCGAACTCGCAGAAAGGGATTTCTATCTCATGACTTATTCCGGCCTGTTCCGCGGGCGGAGTCTCGATGTCTCTACACTTTACCTGGAAATCAAGTTCCCGGACCTCACGGCGGAGTCATGAAAACGATCACGACGATCCTTTTCATCCTCGCTGTCGGCTGCCTCGCGATTTATGCCATATGCATATACATTTCCGCCTTGTGTAAATCACGAAATCCCGGAATATCTTCCTTAAAGGAAAAACGGGAGACCGCCTTGGAGGGTCTTGCGGGGATCTGGACGCAAAAGCGGAAGGAGGAATCATCCCCCGAAAAAGACGAGGACGAACCAAGAAAGGAACCGGAGAAGAAACAGAGTGGAACTCATAAGCCCGATGCCGTCTCTTTCCGCGATCCGGATTTGAACGCATTTTACATCGAAAATGTACGCAATAAGGCTGGGTTTCCTCACGGGGCGAGGCAGGTTGCCGAGGGTATCCTGGATATCTTGGACAGGGAAGGAGATTGTCCCTCGGTTGTCAATACCCACGGGGAGATCGAGGCCAGCATGGAAACGGGCGCTTACAACCGCCTGGCCCGGGTCACCTTGCGCAAGCACGCCTTTGACACGGCCAAGGAGATGCTTCGCCTGATCGATCCCGGTCCGATGACGCCCCTGGCAATCATCGCCGCCCTCGGCCACGACCTCGGAAAGATCCCCGCTTACAGGCAACATCTCTACTCCCTGGGGGACCATCCAGTCATCAGTGTCACCATCCTGGACAAGATCCCGGGATTCTCCGAGATGCCAAACAGAGGGGATATCATCACGGCCATCCGGGACCATCACCGCAAACCGATCGATTTCTTCTCGATCAAGCTCAAGGAGGCCGATCAGGAGGCAAGGAAAAAGGAACTCGCACGAAACTTCTCCCTCGGAGATACCAGAACTGGCCGGGAATCAACCTCCCGGGAAGAAGAGACGCCAAGACGGGCTGCTTCAGCCGGCAGAGAGACAATTTCCTGGGATGACGAAAACAAGACAGAAGGCAGAAAGAGAAAAGGAAAACCCAAGGAGGTCGAAATTCCCTGGTACAACGGAAAAGCGATTCTTCAGGAAATCGCCGGGCGCATCAACAAGGTTGACGAGGGCCGGTGGGAGGCCTTCTCCATGGCGAACGGGTATGTCTACGTCCAGGTCGGCCTCCTGTGGTCGATCGCTAAGAAGGTGGCACGGATGAACGGCGATCCCTCCGTCTTGATCGCAGACTCCGACGGTGAGTTGAGAGCGAATATCCTCTACTCCATCGTGGAGCGGCTCAAGACGGAGGAGAACGCGATCGCGCGGGGACTCATCCGCGACGGATACTTCAGCGCACCCTTCGTAGTCAGTATGCAGGAAGGGACGGTTCATCCCAAGGCGTCGTACGTGCCGTTCAACCTTGAGGCTTTCGGGATGCTCACTTCGGAACTGGAGTCTCAAAAATACGGCAAGGTAAGAGAAATCGCCGATGTCACGCCTAAGTGGTAAGGACGGAGATTATTCACACCTGACCGGTAGCCTTATATTTGCAGCAGGACGGTAGTACGAAGATGTACCAACATACTTTCATATGGTGCTATCTTCAAGGTGATTTGAGGGGGCGGCAGCATGAAATATATGGAGGAAAGCCATTTCGGCTTCTTCACACCTTCTAACCAGTTTCAGCCATGCGACCACCTTACGATACCCCAGTGGGCCGTCAGCAACACAATTACCCCAAAAACTCCGGTACCATGCAAAAGCGGTGAAGTCGTGTCTGGAGATATAACGCAAGAGTCCGCGTACAGCCATCAGGGCGCTGATGAAAGACACGACAAAACCGACTGCAAGGCTCCATGTCATGCTGGTATCGAATATTTTCCAATGACAGAACAGATCATAGACCGCCGCAACAGTGAGGGTCGGGATGGCGAGGAAAAAGGAAAACTCAGTAGCCGCCCTGCGGGACAAGCCAAAGAAAAGACCGCCGATGATCGTGGCGCCCGATCGTGATGTTCCAGGGATCAGTGCCAAGCATTGGATAAAGCCAACCTTGAGCGCATCTTTCCAGGTCATCTCGGACACATCCTCAATACGCACAATATGCCGCCGCCGCTCAGCCCAGAAGATTACAAAGCCGCCGGTGATGAACGCAGTGGCTACGGGCACTGGCGAAAAAAGATATTCTTTGATCATTGTTCCAAACAAGAAGGCCATGAATCCAGCCGGTACAAACGCTATCAGGAGATTACCCAGAAAGCGCATTGACTGAGGATTTTCACCAATTCCAGTCAAGACCTGGATCAACTTCTTCCGATACTCCCAGCAAACGGCCAGAATGGCACCTAACTGAATGAAGACTTCGAACATTCCCCGCCTGTCTTCCGACATAAAATCCAGTAGGTCTCCGGCTATGATCAGATGTCCTGTACTGGAGATGGGAAGGAACTCCGTCAATCCTTCCACAATCCCCATAATCATTGCTTTAAATAGTATAATCAGATCCATCGAGCGACGTCATCCTTCCCCGGGTCTCTTTACCATGAAAAGAACTGAAACACGAACAACAAAGAATGCCGGTCAATCGATGGAGCTTGACTTCTCTGAATTCACGATCACGGAGCCGTTGATGCCCAATTATGAGTTGGACCTTCCTCGATATCAGAACCGGAAAGCAAGGCCAGCGAGAAACGAAATATCCGGTTCTGTACCGCTGATACCCCATTTGACACCGGCGTCGATATCGATGCTTTCCGTCAGGGAGTAGATGACCCCTCCAAGAGCGAAAACCGGATGGGTATCGGACTCGACATCCGAATTATGTTCCATTCCTACATTGGCAACTAGTCTCACACGTTTCGCCACTTGAAGTTCCGCTGCAAAAGATGCACTCCAAATATCCCTTCTGTTGGCGTCCTCATCGGCAGGCAGCTTGTAATCATTATGGGTAATGCCGAAGTTGAAGTGGAAAGCCCATGGATCCTTTGCATACGTGGCAATGGTGGTGATGCCGTATGACGACCGCCCGTTGCCGAGTCCCTTGTCTTCGTCTCCGGTGGGAAGCGTCACAGACGGTTTGAGGGCGAATGACAAACCTTCATGTTCAAAGAAGCGCCACTTCATGGAAAAGGACAGATCCGCCGGACCGTCATTCCGGATTGTCCCTTCAGAGTCTTTGGTGCTTGTCCAGCTATAGGGAGTTTCAAGAACCAGATCGAGTGAATCGAATAGGCCATAGGATAACGCCGCCTTGGCCTCCCAGTTCTCGGATTTCACACCTTTTTCGTCGTCATGGTCGTACTGGCCGGTCAACTCGATCTGGGTCTTTCCCTTTCCCTGGGTTCCAGTATCGTCGGTTATCAAGGGATGACCTCCAAAGGCTGGAACAGCTCCGAGCATCACAGTTAAGGCCACCGTCACAACGAGACAGGAAAGTCTCTTGTTCATCATCATAAAAAAACCCTTTTGAATTCGCTTCATTGTTTATTTCTCCTTTCATCCGTTTTGTTTTTTCTCGCTGTAAGTGTTGATGGAACTTTCTTCGGGATTCAAACCGGGGTGTTGAATCGCGAAAAAAAAGGGCGTGACGGATACGGCCTTTTTCAGGCCGATACGCCACGCCCTCACTTCCCGACTCCAGGAGTCGGGCCGTAGGATCGATCAGGTTACGTATGGATCAGATATTTTCTGCCAATATCCGGATTAACTTTTTTCTCAACGCCTCAAGTCGGGGCGACTTGAAAGCCTTCCGGGAATCCTCCAGAACTTCTATCACCTCCAAGAGGGTTTCCCTCATCACAATCGAATGGCGGCAATCCAGAGACAGACAGGCTGCAACTGTTCCCTCATCCCCTTCCCGCAGGCATTCAAGAAGACGCTCATGCTCTTTGAGCCGCATCTCAATATTCCGGATGCTGTTGCTCAATGCTTCCTGTGCATTCATTAGCCGCTCTCCCGGGTAGCCGGATGGATATCCTCTGCACCGTCACGCTTCATCCGGTCAAGACTGGTACAGCAGTCTTTATTTCCACAGCACTGGCAGTGGTTCTTTCCCCGCAACGTCCTGTACAGAGAGACGCTGATCCATAAAAACGCGGAACCGACAATCAATCCGATCATTATTGTTTCAAACATGCATTCCTCTTTTCAGACACCGATTCCAAGCAGGTTGCCCGCCTGAAAGACCATGACGGTCAGCACATAGGCCAAGGCCGTAAGACCTCCCAACTGAAAGAGCGCCCACTTCCACGAATTGCTCTCTCTCTTCGTAACGGAAATGGTCGCCATGCATGGTGCGCTGACCAGGCAAAAGAGCATGATGCAGAAGGCAACAAGAGGAGAATAGTGGGATCGGAGCTGTTCCCGCAGCGCTTCCGATTTTTCATCGGCCTTACCGACGGAGTAAACGATGCCCATCTGGGCGACGAAGACCTCTTTGGCAGCAAAGGCGCCGACCAGCGCGGTTCCGATCTTCCAGTCGAACCCCATGGGCCTCAAAAACGGCTCCAGAGCAAGCCCGATACGGCCGGCAACGGAATAGGCCATCTCTTCAGCCTGTTTTGCCTGTTCGATCCGGGTCTTTTCATCCTTGAACGGCGCCTCGATGTCATCAAGGTAGTGAATCACGGCGTTATAGGTCCCCGGGGCGGCTCTCCGGAGAGATTCGAGAGCGGCATCCCGAATGCCTGACAGGTTGCTGTATGCAGAGGATTCTTTTTCAACCTCGTCCTGGGATATCGACTCTTCGAAGGCGGCTCTCGTTTTTTGAACGTCGTCTCTCATTTTCAGAAAATCCGACAGTTTGCCGCCGTCCGGCGCTTGCGTGAGGCCGAGGATTTCATCGTCCATTTTCTTTTTGGCGTCGCTGTAACCGGCTTCATGCTCGTAGTACTTGTCCTGTTCGGCGGCCATGACGAGTTCGGCTCGAAGGGCCTGGACCAGCAATGGGGCCCCCTCCGGCAGCCCCAGGAGGCCGTTCAACCGCGTTACCTTTGACAGGTAGGTGCCCTCCGATTTCGCCGCGTCAGCTTCGTAATCCACATCGAAGACGGTTTTCTTCGGATAGCTTGTCATGGCCCACAAGAGGATCGAGATGCAGAGAATGATGGTACCGGCCTTTTTCAGATAGAGCCATCCCCGTTCCCACATGTGGATCAGCACGCTCTTGAGGGTGGGCATCCTGTATGGTGGAAGTTCCATCACGAAAGGCACGGATTCGCCCTTGAGGATCGTGCTGCGAAGGAGTTTCGCGCTTAAAACGGCGAGGGCGATGCCGATGACATAGATGAGCCACAGCATGGGGGCGTGCCAGACTTGAGGGAAAAACGCAGGAATAATCAATGCGTAGATCGGCAGCCGGGCGCCGCAGCTCATGAGCGGCGTCACAAGCATCGTAACGAGCCTGTCACGCCGGTTTTCCAGCGTCCGGGTGGCCATGATCGCGGGAACGGAGCAGCCGAATCCGATCAGCATGGGGATGAAGCTTTTGCCGTGCAGCCCGATCTTATGCATCACCCGGTCCATGATGAAGGCCGCCCGCGCCATGTAACCGGAATCCTCCAGAATCGCGATGGCCAGAAACAAAAGCAGGATGTTGGGCAGAAACACGATGACGCCGCCGACGCCGCCGATGATGCCGTCCACGAGGAGCGATTTGAGGGCGCCTTTGGAACCTTTCGGCCACCAGCTTGCGATTTGACTCCCCAGCCAGCCGAAGCCGTTTTCGATCCATCCCATAGGCGGATCTCCCAGCGTGAACGTCAGTTGGAAAACTAGGTACATCAGCCCCATGAATATAGGGATGCCCACAAAACGGTTCGTCACCACAGCGTCGATCCTGTCCGAGATCGTGTGGCGGAGCTCGACAGTGGAACGCGCCGCTTCCCGGCACGCGCCGGAGATGAACCCGTATCGGCGGCCGGCAATGGCGGTCTCCGGATATTCTCCGAGCATCTTTTCGATACGGGCCGCGCTTTTCTCTATTTGGTCGTTGATTTCGGGGGTATCGAACCTTGCCCGAACCGCCTTGTCGTTTTCGAGAAGTTTCAGGGCCAGCCATCGTAAATTGTCTTTGTCCTTACCTGTCACCTTCAATTTAATCAGCGATTCCAGCCGGGCGATTTCCTCCTCGATCTCCCGGCCGTAGTCCATCACCGGCCTTTTACGGAATGGACTATGAATCGTCGCCTTGGACAAGAGGGCTCCTGAGGGATTTTCATCGTTCCTGTTCATCTCCGATGCACCGTCTTTTGCCGCGGCAACGATGGCCTCAAGAAGCTCCTTCATGCCGGTGCCTTTGTGCCCGACCGTCTGCACGATGCTCGCTCCGAAATAACTGGAAAGCTTCTCGATGTCGAATTCATGGCCCTGGGCTCTGGCCTGGTCGCTCATATTGAAGGCCAGTACGAGAGGCACGCCCAGTTCCATGAGTTGGACCGCAAGGTACAGGTTCCTTTCGAGGTTCGAGGCGTCGATAATGTCCACGACCACATCGGGCTTTTCGTCGATGAGAAAATTTCTTGCTACCAGTTCCTCGGTGGAATAGGCCGTCAGGCTGTATGTCCCGGGCAGATCGACGATCTGCATTTCCATATCGCCATACCGACAATAGCCTTCTTTGCGCTCGACCGTGACGCCGGGATAATTCCCTACGTGCTGTCGGGCGCCGGTGAGTTTATTGAATATAGTTGTCTTCCCCGAATTGGGGTTGCCTGCAAGGGCAATGACGATCTTTGGTTTCATGGTTTTTTTATTCTCCTCTTTATTTGGTATTCCGTATAATGTTAGGATTGCCTAACTCAAGGTGCAAAAAAAATTATGCAACCATGATTTTTTGCGTGATTCCGTGCCCGAGGACCATGCGGCAACCTTTAACAGCTACGATGAAGGGTCCATGTAGAGCATTACTCACCACTTCGATTTCCACACCCGGGACCAATCCCATGTCGGCTAATCTGGCCTGAAGACCGCGACCCGCGTCCACGGCAACCAAATGTACACGTTGTCCGGCTTTTACCATTGCCAAGGGCATTGCCTCCACCTCCAAATCATCTTTAGCCGCCAACTATAAGAGATCAACCTCGATTCCCTCCGCTTCTTCTTTCCTCAAGGAGAGATGATAGCCTTTCACCTTGATGTCTATTGGATCACCCAGCGGTGCTACCCGTTCCACCTCGACAACGGTGCCGGGCGTAACTCCCATTTCGACGATCCGCGTGTTCGTTTGACCTCTGGATGTGATTTTTAACACTTTTCCCTTTACTCCCGGTTTCAAATCTTTCAGTTTCTTTGATGTCATATCTTTTCGACCTCTCTGTTCTGTTGTTTTTGTGTTCGAACATCATCCAGAACTGCCAGTATGCATTTTTCACAATTTTCTTGCATGTTGTCATGGTCGCATTGATACCCGAAACCGGCAATCCACTTGCTGCCGCCGCGCGGGCATACCTCGACGAACTGGGCAAACTGAATAAAACGCTCCAGAATGACGTCGGGGATCGAATGCTCCATCTTGCAGGCTGCGTCGTCTGCGTCCTTCCCATCCACGGCGAGAACATTGACGAAAAAATCCCGCAGTGCTTCATGGCGGCGGACGATGTCTTCCGCAGCCGTCTTACCCTTCTGCGTCAAGGTGACGACATCATAGGGAGAATAGTTTATGAGGCCTTTGTCGGAGAGGGCACGAAGAGCTCCCGTGACAGATGCATAGCCGACTTTGAGCTGCCTGGCGATATCCTTCGACCGGGCTACCTGTTTCTCTGCGATAATGTGATAGATCGTCTCCAGATAATCTTCCAAGCTGGCCGTTAATGTTCCAGTTGCAGTCATGAATCCTCCTAAATGTTAGGATAAGCTAAATTACTATGGCATCTACAACATGTCAAGATTTTTTTGTCCACTTTTAAAAAAATATGGGATGCGCCATATAATCAACCTCTTGTAGGAATTCTTGCAGTCTATCAAAGGGACATTCAACAGAACAAAAGAAAAGTTATTTAAATATGAGGCAGGAGTCTGAGGAGATAGAAAGTCATGAAGAAAAGCACGATAGCGTCTTACAGGCGATGGGACTTGATTTTTTCCAATTATCAACTGTTGTAAAACCATCCGAATAGCACTGAAATATCAATGTTTCATACCAATGCTTCCTCACCAAGTAATTTTACCGTCGAAAATCCCTGCATCGAAAACATTATATATCAGGAGAACTATGTAAAAAAGGAATGCCCGAACCTGTTCTGTCAAAGTCGCTGCATAGCTGCCTATTCCGCTGATTTCGCCACCTGATTCCGAAGGAAGTCACCACCCTGTTCCGATGCAAGTCGCCAGGGGATTCCGAAGGATTTCGCCACCCCTGGTCGGAGCGTAGCGACGCTGGTTTTCAGTTGTGTGTCACAATCGGTTTTTCAGGTCAAGCCTGCATATTTTTTTCTAAGCGAGCCTCCTTTCATAGAGAGGTTGATCTTATGAGCGTTATGGATCAACCGGTCGAGGATGGCATCGGCGATGGTGGGATCGCCGATCTGCTGGTGCCAGTGATCCACGGGCAACTGACTGGTGACGATGGTGGAGGCGTGCCCGTGTCGTTCTTCGATCACTTCGAGTAGATCTCTTCGTTCGGCATCGGTCATGGGGGCGAGGCCGAGATCGTCGATCACCAAGACATGGGTTTTGGCGAGTTTGTTGATGGTCTTGCCGTAGCTTCCGTCTCCCCTGGCCATGGTCATCTGATAGGAGAACTTGGGTGCGCGGATGTAGAAGGAGCGGTACCCTTCGCGGCAGGCCTTGTTGGTCAGGGCGCAGGCGAGGAAGGTTTTCCCGGCGCCGGTGGGTCCGGTGATGATGACATTGTGGCGCCGTTTGACCCAATCGCAGGAGATGAGACTCATCACGACGGATTGGTCGATTCCCCTTGGGGTTTTGTAATCGAGGTCCTCCACGCAGGCGTTGAGTTTCATCCGGGCGTTTTTGAGGTACCGCTCCATGCGGTTGTTTTCCTTCCAGGTCCACTGGCGATCCACGAGGAGGCCGAAGCGTTCCTCGAAGGAGAGCCGGTCGAGATCGGGCTGGTTGATCTGATCGGCGAAGGCCTGGGCCATCCCGATGAGTTTCATGGCCGAGAGCTTGTCGAGGGTTTGGCGGTTAAGCATGGTCGGCCTCCTTTTGCTGGTAATATTCCCGGCCCCGGATATTGTAGTGGAGGATCGGTTTTTCCGGGGCGGCGGATTCCGGCAACGCCTGCTTGTCGAGGTTGGTTTTGAGGATCGACTCGACGCTCCGGTAGCTATAGGTTTTCAGAAGCAGTGCCCGGCCGCACGCCGCCTCCACCCGTTCGGGAGGATATCTTTTCCCCAGGCGGATAATCCCCAGGCAGGAACGGAAGCCCTGTTCCGGGTGCTGGCGGCTCTCCAGGATGCATTGGACCATGGTGCGGGTATGGGGACCGTTCCTGCCTGCCCATTCGATGATCCGGGAGGGGGTCCACTCCAGGTATTTCTGATGGGCTTTGGGCATGTGTTCCGTCAGGGTGGTGTGTTTCCCCCGGAGGCCACTTCGCGGATGGGCGGCAACACGGCGGTTCTTGAACAGGACCTCCACGGTGGTTGCCGTGAGGCGGACATCCACCTGTTGTCTTACCATCTGGTAGGGAACGCTGTAGTAATGGCCGTCGACATCGATGTGATAGTCGATGTTGACGCGGGCCTTCTTCCACTCGGCGTATTCGTACGCAGTCGCAGGAAGCGGCTTCAGGGCGGGCCGGTCGATCGTCTCGTAGAGGCTCCTGCGGCTGCCGTCCATCTTCTGGAACGGGCGGTCGTTGAGTTCCCGGAGCTTTACGGCAACGGCGCGATTGAGTTCCTCGATACTGAAGAAGGTGTGGTTCCGAAGCGCCGCCAGGATCCATCGTTCCGCCACCTGGACGGCCGATTCCACCTTCGCCTTGTCCCGGGGATGGGCAACGCGGGTAGGGATGACGACCGTTCCGTAATGCCGGGCCATCTCGTGATAGGTCGGGTTGATGTCCGGTTCATAGGTGCAGGGCCTGGTCACGCCGGATTTCAGATTGTCCGGGACGATGATTTCCGGAACGCCGCCATAGAAGGCGAACGCCCGGACATGGGCCTCGATCCAGGAGGGGAGATCCCCGGAAAATGACGCCCAGGCAAACGTGTAGCTGCTGGCGCCCAGGGCAGAGACAAAAAGAGACGCCTCCCGAGTCTGACCCGTCACCGGATCCGTTACGGGGATCGTCTGGCCGGCATAATCGACGAAGAGCTTCTCCCCGGCCCGGTGGGTCTTACGAAGGCTGACGTCGAGTGTGCCGCTCCATCGGCGGTACCGCAGGCAAAACTGGCTGTACTGGTACCCCTCCGGGTTGGCCTGGCGGTATTCCAGCCACAGAAGGCGGAGGGTCACTCCCTTACGAGTCAGCTCCCTGCGGAGGTACTCCATGGCAGGCAGTTCGCGCTGCCCAGGCTCCGCTGACGGAACAGACGAAAACAGCAACGCTTCCAGGCTGCCGTCGTCCAGGTCGGCCGGCAGCGGCCACCTCAAACCGGCACGTCCCGCACGCTCCACGTAATCCCTGACCGTGCTGCGGGCGATGTTGCAACTCTGCGCGATTTGTTTGTTCGATAACCGCTTCTCCCACTTCAGCCGGAGAATTTCTCCAATGGTACGCATGGATAACCTTTCCGCCGCCATCATCGCCTCCCGGGGTTTTCCCGGGACCGTTAGCGGCTTTCATGAAGTTTATCCAGCGTCAGCTGCACCCTCTCCAGGGGGTGGCGAAATGGATCGGAATCGGGTGGCGACTTCGATCATATTCGGGTGGCGGAATGCATCGGAATCAGGTGGCGGCTTCCATCATATTCGGGTGGCGACTTGCTCCGGAATACGCAATAGCCAGGTATCACCATGTCCAGGTATGTTGATAAGGCTTGAACCAGCTGCTGCTCTTCAATTAAATGCGTCAGCGCAACAAGGGCAAGGATTGACAGGGGTACAATCGACAGCAGGGTATAATAGGCAACAGCGCCGGATAACAACATGCCCTGGTTGCGGATGAAACCACGCGCTACCCTCAGCATGAAGCTGTAGAGCCGACCCACTGCCCGACGTATATCCTGTCGTTTGCTCGTCATGGAATACGCGTTTACGCTCCTGCTATATTCTGCAGCGAAGCGGTGGAAAGGAGATCTGCGAGCCGTAGTCCGTATAATGGAAATGATCGGTATCCGTTTTTCCGAGTTCTCTTCCACAATCAGGACAAATTACCATTGCCATGGATGTTCTCGTCCGTCGTCGCTTTCTCTTGGGGATTCAGATAGGTTCTTAGCATTGGTCTGCTTCCAACACCTTAAAATGTGAATGACACGGAAATCGCCCCGAACTTTTGTTCATCTTTCTGGGTTTCAAACTCTTTTGTCTGCAAGGCATAGGAATAGGTGAGCTTGCAGCGCTGAAAAATGATCCCGATCCCCCCGACAAAATCGGCGACGAAATGTTTCTTGTCGACGCTGTGACTGTCTCGGAAGGTGTTCCCGTCGAGCAGGATGTTCCGGGCTACGGCGTTCCCGTCAACGGCAAGGAAAAGATGGATGCCGAAACGATGAGACGGGCGGAAAAAACGAGGGTCTGCGTCATCCACGGGGGCGCTGTTGTCTGAGCCCGGTCGGATCAGGTACGTTCCAAAATCGTTCGGGATGTTCCATCCGAACCGCACCTGTGCCCCCATGTTGGCGCCGGTGAAGGCGTTTCCAATGTTGGCGCCTATGTGGGGGATGAAGTCAGAACCGAGGCCGTTGGTATATTTCGTTCGTAACAACCGCCATTTGCGCTCGAAGAAGACATTGAGTATCGGCTCATCATGGAGCTGGTGATCCCAGCCCTTGGGGTCGGCGGAATCGATCCGCTTATGGACGGCTTTCTGAGAGTCCTCGGCGTAAGAATGGCGGCCGACTATGCCCACGTCAAATTCAAGGGTGTCCATCTGCCCGGTGTTTTTGCTGTGCAATCCGAACGCCAGGTAAGAGATGCCTGCATAGGGCCGATCGTCTTTGATGAGATCGCTGCGGTCGATGTTGGCTGGGGTATAGATGTTCTGCCCCAAAGAAAGCGAGACGCTGCGCTGATCCCCCGGTCTGTTCACAAAAGGCAGTTTCTCGATAAGCGGATGGCTCCACGCCGGGATGAAGGGATTATCCCGGTAATCCGAGAGATCCTGCGAGATCCATGACAGCTTGGTCCCATGCGTGTAGTAACGATCGGTTCCACCGGGCATGAAAACATCGTTTTCTAGATAGAGTGTAACGGTGTGAGCCCGCCGCGCTGCATCATCTTCGGCATGGGCCTGGCAGGGCAGGATGAGCATAAGCGGCAGCAGGAATATGGGAATCAATTTTGTATGCATAAGGCATTATCGGTTTTCCGGTGCATCGAAAGCGAAACGTCGCTATATGACTCGCAAGATGGGGAGCTCAAAGACGACGAAACCCTTGCCGCCGAGATGGTCACAGAGAAAGATACTTACACAATTGTCGAACACAGGGGGCTGTTGGCTGTGCCGGATTGAAGCAAACATGCGATCATTAGTCCCTATGCCTTGTATATCAGGCCGTCTTCCCGCCGCGCGACCTTACCTTCCCGTTCGAGTTTGATCAGGTGGCTCTCCAGTATCTGCGGTCCGGGAAAGAAGCGGGTAGTGGGCTTATGGAAGATCATGGCGCACAGGTCCATGAAGATTAAGGAATGGTCACTCAGGCTCCGCAGTACGATCGAATCGAACTTGAGGATATGCGCCTTGGTGCGCTCGATGGCCTCACGCACCTTCCCTATGTTTTCGCCGTGAGAGGGAAGAATAAGACGGGCATCCAACATTGCGAGCCTCTTCAAGCCCTCAAGATAGCCAATGGCGCCCCCCGAGGAAGGGGAATACCATGCTACTACCTTTCCCACGGCATCTCCCGTGAGCAGCAATCCGCAATCGGGTTCGAAGAGTGAGACATGGCCCGGGGCGTGACCGGGGGTGTGGATCACCTGGAAGCGGAAGTCCCCCAGACGCAAGAGGTCTCCATCGGTCAAGGAGTCGGTGGCGCTCAAGGAGGCCATCGGGCATAATCCGGCAAAATAATCCAGAATATCGAAACTTTCAGAAGGAAGGTCGCTTTTGTTTGCGTTGTACTGGTTGGCAAGATTAAAATCAAAAGTTTGATTCAGAAGCCAGGGATCGGCAGCCAGGGGGATCTCCAGCCCATGCAGGAATATGCGGGGTGATATCTCCTGCAGTAAGAACCGCATCGCCCCCATGTGGTCGGGGTGGGCGTGGGAAATCACTATGGTGTGGACATCCCTCAGAGTAAGACCTTGACCTTTCAGGAATTCTTTCAGGGCATCGAACTTTTCCTCCTTCCCGCAGCCTACGTCGATGAGGATGGCCCCCTCTCGATCGCGGATGAGGAATACGTTTGCAGAGGCAGGCCACATGTGGGTTTCTTCTCGTAGCACTTTGATTTCGGTTTTTGGATTCATAAAATTCTACCCCGCCATTATTAAAGAGAAACGGATAAAGAGGGTCTTCACTACATGACCCGCAAGATGGGGAGTTCAAAGACGACGAAGCCCTTGCCGCCAAGATGGTCATAGAGCTGGCGAAGGGCGGCAAATATCTTTTCTTCGTCCCCGTTTTCCACGGCCATCGCGATGGCGCAGTTGTAACCCGGCCAGACATCATCATCGAGCTTGGGCTCTGACATCCTGCCCTTACCCAAGACCCGGTCCCATTTGGTGTAGCCGGACACGTTCTGCGATGCGAAGACTTCCATCACATCTTCATCATGATCGGCATCGTAAACCATCAGTAGAAGTTTCATGGCGTCACCGTTTCCTTTTCTCAAGCAGGTAGTAGACCGTCGGGATGAGAATCAGGGTGACCAGTGTGGATACCATCAAACCGGAGATCATGGTGACCCCGAGGGGTCGCCAGAACTCTGCCCCCACGCCCCGGGAGAGCGCCATGGGAACCATTCCGAAGATCATGGCCAAAGAGGTCATGAGGATCGGCCTGAGGCGGTGTTTCCCCGCATGGGTGACGGCATCGAAAAGGCTTTCCCCCCGCCTCCGGAGGAGATTGGTGTAGTCAATGAGGATGATGGCGTTTTTGACGACGATCCCCGCCAGCATGATCATCCCCATGAAGGTCATCAGATCCAGGGAGATACGACCGAAGAAGAAGGCGAAGAGGACGCCGGTAGCGGCAAAGGGCAGAGAGAACATAATAATGAGGGGGTCCCGCAGATTTCTGTAGAGTGCCGCGAGCACCATGTAAACCAGGGCAATGCCAAGGATCAGGAGCAGCGCAAGGTCCCGGAATGCCTTGTGCTGCTCTTCGACATCGGAGCCGAAATTTACGGAGAGTCCGCTGGGCACGCCGATTCTCGCAAGACGTGTCTTGATATCCCCTGTCACATCGCCCAGGGAGCGTTCAAAGGTATCCGCTTCCACCTTCACGATCTTCTGCCGGTTCTTTCTTTGGATCTCTACCGGTCCTTCGCCGTAACCGATGCGGGCGATATTCTTCAGGCGGATCGCCCGGCCGTCGGGCGTGAAGAGGGGCGCTTCGGACAGGGCAGCGAGCCGGTCCTTATCCTTTTCGTGAAGCCTGGTGAAGATATCGTACCTGTCCCCTGCGTCCCTGAACCAGGTTGCTTCCATACCGTAAAAATAGTTTCTCAGCGTGCCGGCGATGGCGGACATATTCAAGCCCAAGGTCGATGCCTTCTCCCGGTCAACGTCGACCCGTAATTCAGGGCGGGGGGCCTTCTGACTGATGCCGACGTCCACCGCTCCGGGGACCTTCCTGATGACATCTTCCAACTGTCTGGCATAGGTCACACAGGCATCCAGTTCGGCGCCCTGGATCTCCACGACAATCGGTTTCTGCCCGCCCATCAAGGCGGTGGTAATGGGATCCTGGGCGCTGACCTTCAAATCCGAGATCCCCGGAATTTCGAGGATCTTTTTTCTCAGTTCCGTGGCGATCGCTTTGGCGCTGCGCTTCCGCTCCTGCCTGTCGACGAGCTTAATCCCGATCTGCCCGACATTGGGCCCCTCGTCGAATCCCAGGGCCATGCCGAAGCCCTCTTCGCTTTGACCGTTAAATAAATACTTGTTCCGAACCTCCTCCGGCTTGATCACCTCGTTGACCATGGTTAACATCTTTTCCATGGTGCGCGTCGTTTCTTCGATCCGCGTGCCTTCCGGCAGGCGGAGAGCGATAACGATATCGCCCGTGTCCGTTTGCGGGATGAAAGCAGTGGAAATGAACGGGATCAGACTGACGCCGGTGAGAAACAGGACAACGGCAATGGTGATGACCGT
The DNA here is from genome assembly GCA_002428735.1 of Syntrophaceae bacterium UBA6078. Taxonomy (GTDB): domain Bacteria; phylum Desulfobacterota; class Syntrophia; order Syntrophales; family UBA2210; genus UBA6078. The sequence continues at coordinate 32,566 of DIXO01000053.1, forward strand.
CTTGCGATGCGCAAGGGACCAGTTCAGGAGATTGCCGTAACCGTTCTCCAGGGCGCCGAACCAGTTTTCGCTCCGGACGCGCCACTTCTGTAAGCGGCCGTTTTTGACCTGCCCCTCGCCGGAGGCGGCGCGGATCCACCGGGAGGCCAGCATCGGGGTCATGGAAAGGGCGGTGAAGAGCGACGCCAGGATGGTCGACACGAGGACGAAGGCAAGCTGTTTGAAGAAAATGCCCGTCAGGCCGGTCACGAACATCAGGGGAAGAAAGACCACCACGATGGTCATGGTGGTGGCGGTAACCGCCATGCCCATCTCGCTGGCGCCGGCGATGGCGCTGGCCATTGGCCTTCCACCCCGTTCGATATGGCGGACGATATTTTCCAGAATGACGATTCCGTCATCCACGACCAGGCCCAAGGCTATGGTCAGAGCCATCAGGGAGACGATATTGATCGTATAGCCGAACAGATACAGGAGGATGAGAGAGATGGTCAGGGAAAACGGGATCGTCAGGGAGATGATGACCGAAGACCGGACGCTCCTCAAAAAGAAAACGGCGACCAGGATGACGCAGAATATCGTTTCGATAAAGACCTGCCGCAGATTTTTCACCGAGGCGAGGATGTTTTCCGAGTTGTCGACGCCGAACGTGATCCCGACATCGGCGGGAAGGGTCCGCCGGATATTTTCCAGCTTCTTCTTGACGTTATCGATAACGGTGATGGTGTTCTTCCCTGACTGCTTCTGCAGGGCAAGGATGATCGCCTTTTTCCCGTCACTCCAGCCGTGCATCTTCTCGTCTTTGTAGGCATCCGTCACATCCGCCACGTCACGGAGGTAAACGGGCCGGCCGGCGGAACGGCCGACGATGGTGTTCTTGATCTCCTCGGCGGTTCCGTACCTGCCGGGTACGCGGACGTAATACTCGTTGGCCCCCGATTTGATGCTGCCCGCGGGGATGTTCAGGTTTTCCGCGGCCAGGACCTGGTTGATCTGCTGAAGGGGAAGATGGAATCCATTGACCTTGTTCATGTCGAAGTAGATGTTGATGCGGCGGACCAGCCCACCTATAAGTATCACCGACCCCACCCCCGGCACCCGTTTCAGCTCGTCGGATATCTGCTTGTCGGCGATGTGGTGAAGCCGCGGCCAGCTCTTGTCCCCGGTGATGGACATGATCATGATCGGGGCCGTGGCGCTGCTGAATTTAAAGAGCATGGGGGGATCGATATCCCTGGGCAGGTTCCGCTTGCTGAGCTCCAGCTTGTCCCGGATGTCATTGGCCGCTTCATCCAGTTTCGTGCCCCAGTCGAATTTGCACGTCACCAGGGACATGTTGTCCACGGACTTGGAGGTCAGCGTATCGAGATTGTTGACGGCATTGACATTGTTTTCGATGACATTGGTCACCTCCGTCTCCACATCCGAGGCGTTCGCCCCCGGCCAGGACGTGATAATGGTGATGACGGGGGGATCCACCTCGGGGAACATATCGACATTCAGCTTGAGGAAGGAAATCACCCCGATGAGAATGATGGCGATAAACAGCATGAGGGTGGCGACGGGCTGTTTGACGGAAAAGGCGGGGAGTCTCATCCGTTGTTCCCTTTCCCTGCGGTCTTGCTCGTGACGTCGACCGGGACCCCGTCTTTCAGTTTGTTCTGGCCCTTGACGACCACCTGTTCGCCTTCCCTCAGTCCCTCGGTGATCTCCACATTGTCACCCTGGGAAACGCCGGTCTTGATATTTTTGAGGACGGCTTTGCCGTTTTCGACGACGTAGACGTAATAACTGCCCGTGCCGGGCATCCTGTTCAGCGAATCGCGCGCCACGGCGATGCCTGTCTTCTCCCCCAGATGGACGCTGACATAGGCGTACATGCCCGAGCGGAGAAGCCTGTCCTTGTTGGGGATGTGGATCTCGATATCGGCGGTGCGGGTCGCCGGGTCGAGGGTCGGGTTGACGATGGCGATGGTCCCCTTGAAAATCCTGTCCGGGAAAGCATCCACCCGGACTTCGCAGGCCATCCCCTGTTTTACATGCGGGAAGTTCTGTTCCGTTACCTGGGTGATCACCTTGACCCCTTGTTCTGAGGAGATGCGGATGATCGGTTGCGCCACGGACGACATAGCCCCCGGGTCCACGTAACGCTCCGCCACATACCCGTCCACGGGGGCAGGGATATTATGCTCCCCATGGAGAATCCGGAGCTGCTTCAGCACCGCCTGCGCCCTTTCCACCTGGGCGGCGGCGGACTTCTTCTGGGCAACGATATGATCGAATTTCTGTTTCGCCACGGCCTTTTCGTTGTAAAGGTTCTCCATGCGGACGTAATCTTTCTGCGTCACTTCCAGGTTGGCTTCCGCCAGGGCAAGACCCGATTCGGCCTCATTGATCTGGGCCCTGATTGTTTCATCTTCCAGGACGGCTACAAGGTCTCCCTTCCTGACCATATTCCCTTTTTCGACCAAAATTTTCCGGATAATCCTGCCGGGCGCCTTCGGATAGACATTCACCTCAACCAGGGGCCGAATATCTCCGGTGGACGTCAGGATGTCCTTCAGGGACACCTTCTTCGCAAGGGTTGTGTAAACGGGGATCCTTTCCACCATCCCGTTCCCCCCGGTGATTTTGCTTCTGTCCCGGATTTGATTGAAGATCATGAAGCCGATGAAGAGTAAAATCAGCGCAAAAACCGCGGCGATCACCATCTTTCTTCTCGGCATTGAGCTGCCTTCCATAGCGCTATCTCCTTATTACATGCCTTTTGCTCTTATCGGGCGGCGATACCGGCGGAGATATCCCCCCCCACGACCCTTTCCAACTCCGCTTCAGAAATGAGATAACCATACAACGCGCTGTAATAGTTCGTTTGCGCCTGTGAGAGGATTGTCCGCGCGTCCAGGACATCCGAGGTGGTGGCCATCTGCTCCCGATACTGGAGGTTTGTCAGGCGGAAGTTCTCCTTTGCCTGCCCGAGGGATGCTTCGGCTGTTTTGATGTTCTTTTTTGCAACTTCCCGATTAAGGAAGGCGTTCTTGACCTCCAGAGAGATGCCGTCTTCCGCCCGCTTGAGTTGCTCTTGAACGGCAGTCTTTTCATAAAGATATTTTTTGACCTCCGTTCCGGTCTTGCCCCACTCGAAAAAGCGCCACTTCGCTTGGAGGGTGACGCTGGCGTTATGGTCATTTCCGTAATCATTGTTGCTGGCGACCGCATTATCACCCATGCGCTCGTAACGCCCGATCAGAGCGACTTCCGGATAGTATGAGCTCTTCGCCAGGCGGATGGCCTGGTCGGCATTTTGCAGGGCGATATGGAGCGCCTTGAGTTCAGGTCGGTTCTGCAACGCCGTTGCGACGAGCCGTTCGAGACGATAGGCGGAGGGAAAAACCTCCGCCACATCGGCAACACGGGTCGGCCGGTTCATATCCATGCGCAAATGCATATTGAGGGCGGAAACCGCCATCTCCAGGTTGCTGTTTGCCTTTTCCCGGTGTTGAACGGCATTGGCCAGGGCCACCTGGGACTGAAGGAGATCGTTGTACGGGATAAAGCCGTGCTTGTAGAATTTCTCGGCGTCGCGAACATGGGCTCCCAGGTTCTCTACGGTCTCTTCCGCCACCCTCAAGAATTTTTCTGCCACGAGAATATTGAAATAGGCCGTCTTTACAGACTTTGTGACATCCAGAATCGCCAGCCCTTTTTCGACCTCTTTTAAGTCGATCACAAGCTTGGCCATCTGGTGCTTGGTGTACAGGGCATAGCCGGTAAAGATCGGCTGGACAACGGTGAAGTTCCACTGATAATAGTCCCGGCTGCTGAGGGGTATCATGGTGTTTCCGAACATGCTGTAGGGCTGGTCCTCGAAACGCGAGTACGAATAAGAACCGGAGACCTTGGGTAAAAAATCCGCAAAGGCGCTTTTTTTCTCCTCCAGGGCGGCGTTGTATTTACTTAAGGCCTCATTTATGATCGTGCTGTCGGAAAGAGCAATGCGGATCGCCTGATCTAGGGATAAGACGGACGCCGGATGTGCTGCAAAAGGCGTCAGCAGCAAACTCACGGCGATGATGAATATGATTCTTTTCAGCGGTTGTCTGTTCATAGGCTTCTCAAGCGGTTCTGACGTTGTTGAAGAAGATCTCCATGATGGTCTCCACATTGTCCATATAGGGATGTTGCTGCGGGTCCTTGAGCCACAGCAGCAGGAATGCATTGGTCAGGCTTTCAATAGCAACCGCGAGATAATACGGGGCAAGCAGTGGTTTGAACCTCTTCTCTTTAATCCCGGTTTCAAAAACCTGGGCAAGTCTTATTAGAACTTGGTCATACATCTGCCCGATCTCCTCATTGAGACCGGCGGTTAAATCCATGCCTGCACCCTGTGTTCCTGAGACGTACAATCTCAAAACGGTGGTGTTCCTGATCAAAACATCTCCTTTGATCTTGACGTAGTTGCGGATCTTCTCTGTCTCATCGCCGGGGATCTCAAGGGCCTCGATTATGGCCGCATTGACCTTCTCGGCGAATTCCATAATCATGGCGCGGTACAATGCTTCTTTGTTGGAAAAAAACTTATACATGGTGCCGATGGCGAATTCGGCCTTCTTGGCGATCCTGTGCATGGAGACGTTGTGGTAGCCGAACTCGGAGAAAAGCTTTACTGCCGCGTCAAGAATCTGTCGGCGGTGGTTGAGTCTCTCCCTTCCGCGGCGGGTCAATGAATTTTCCTGCATCATGAATTCTCTCCTTGGGGGCCTGTTGCCCAAAAGCATTTTTTGAGAAGTATAGGTTTAGAACAATAAACCAATAATCAATCAAGCTCTTTGAAAATCGAATCTGCAGCCGAGATTTCGGCTTGCAAGTGCAAAATTCAAGAAAAAGATGACCGAAGGAAGCATCTGACAAAGGTTTGATGTCTTTGCAGCTACCGATATCGCGGTGGCGCCCTTCTTCGGCCGGAGCATGCAATTGATAAAGACCTGGATATTCTGTATGGCGCAAACCAGGTATTCTTGAATTTGCATCCGCCACAGGCCGCGCCAGCGCGCCCGGTCAAAACCATATCGCGTGGCCCTGGCAAAGGATCGTTCCATCAGATGCTGTCTGGTCTTAATGTGACGCTAATGTTCAAATTGTGAATATAACGTCATTTAATGAACGAGAGGTCTTAATATAGAAAGTTATTCATGATGTCAAGAATTATTTAGCAATATCTACGGAAATATTGTGATTTCGGAGAATGGGGAGTTTGCGAGAGGTAATGGTGCGGCACAGCGCATGTGGGCGGCACCATTTGAGGGGATTGTCTGATGCAGTGATTCGGAACGCCTGGAAGGGTATTATAAGCCACATGCAATGAGGTTTTTCTTGACAACCTCCGTCTTCATGCTATATTTAAACTAAAAAACGAATATCGTTCAAACAAACAATAAAAGAGGGAACAGCATGAAACAGGAAAAGCTGGAAGCCATATTAACAACCGCAAAAAAGATGTTCGCCCGATACGGTCTCAAAAAGACAAGCATTGACGAGGTCGCCCGGGTGGCGAGTGTAGCCAAAGGTACAATCTACAACTATTTCGGGAACAAAAACGCAGTTTATCTGGAAATCATAAGCCGTGAAGTGAATTGGATCGTAGAAGGCATATTATCTGCTGTGGCCCGAGAGGTGTCGCCTACGGGCAAGCTTGCCGCCTTTGTCCGCGCCAAGTTTCTGTATATGCGTCAGGCGGCAGTTATTCTTGGTCTGGATCGGGACGGGATAGGAAAAAATTTACCCCGCGCTGAGACCATTCGCAACGATTATTTTGAACAAGAGGTGATGATCATCGCTTCCATTTTGAAAGAAGGGGTGGAAAAAAGCGTATTCAGGATTAACGATAGTTCCCTTGCCGCCAGGGCCATCGGCCATGCCTTGAGGGGATTTGAGATCAAGTTGATGTTTCAGGAGAACAAGGAAGAAATCGAGCACTATTTAGCGCAGTTGCTGAATCTCCTTTTTTATGGGCTGATGTCGAAAGAGAGTGAAGAGCGGTCGAACGAGGCGCAGCTTCCCTGTAAACTACCCGTATAGAGGTATTGCCGATGAAACCTGATATTTTAGATATACTCATCTCTTTTTCGTCCTTTTCCATCTTTGGATGGATGCTGGAAGTTTCCTATCGTTCTTTGCGTAATAAACGGTTTGTCAATCCCGGTCTCTTGAAAGGACCCTATCTCATTCTTTACGGCGCGGGCGCCCTGATGCTCATGGGATCTGTTTATCTGTTGCAGGGATCCCATTTAGCGACGAAAGCTCTCGTCTATCTTGCAATCACAACCGGACTTGAACTGGTCTCGGGATTTATGGCCCAATACTTTTTTCAGGTCCGTCTCTGGGACTATTCGGATCAGCGTTTCAATTATAAAGGTTATATCTGTCTTAAGTTTTCTGTTTACTTTCTATTGCTTGCGTTCGCTTTTGAATATCTCGTATTGCCGATATATCAAGATATCCTCATCCGGGTTTCACCGGCTGTCAAAGGCCTTTTTGCGGGAGTGACGGTTTCAGCAATTCTGGCAGATTTTTTGATGGTTTCCGTCAAGCGTTTCTTATCCGTAACGTCGGGAGATGAAGCCATGATGGAGACAGAATTCATAAAAACGGCAAGGCCGCTGCTTGAACACCCAGGAGTGGCAAGACTTTCACAATGTGAACACCACCGGGGCAAGACAAGGCTGGAGCATGTAAAGGAGGTGGCGTACCTTAGCTTTCTCTGGGGCAAGCGATTTTCCCTGGACTGTGATTCGATTGTCCGTGGAGCCCTGTTGCACGATCTTTTCTACTATGACTGGCTTCGCGAGGGGCCGAGACTGCACGGTTTCAGACATCATAATATCGCCCTGAAAAACGCCCGCACGATAACCAGCCTATCCCAAAAAGAAGAGGATATTATTAAAAGGCATATGTGGCCGCTTACCGTCATTCCTCCACGTTATGTGGAGTCGCTTATCGTTTCCCTGGTAGATACATTCTGTTGCGCAAGGGATTATGCATGCTTGAAGAAGCATGACAAAACAGCAAAGGCAACCGCCGTTTTCGTTGGTTATGGACATGTGGAAGCCGTTTGGCAAAGCAACCCTCAAGCATGCCCCCAAGGCACAGATCGTCTATGACAAGTTCCACATCATGCGTCATCTGGCAGACGCCCTCGATCAGGTCAGGCGCAGCGAGTACAAACGTGTCAGTGAGAAAGAACACCGGTTCATAAAAGGGCAGCGCTATACGCTGCTGTCCCATAAAGCCAATTTGGATATTGAAGGCCGAAAAGCCTTGAAGCTTTTATTGCAAGCCAATAGGTGGCTTCATAAAATCCCAGTTACGCTGGCAGCGGCTGAAGCCTTTTGAAAAGTTCTCCGAGATGTCTGAGCGCCACTGGGATGGGATCGTCAGTTATTGCCATCCCGATTATCAAAGAGCAAAAATCCGGTTGATCTTATGCACAACAAACCCGGAAGACCAGAAAAGGAACCCAAGTAGCTGAAATCACGCCGCGCCAGCCGCGTCAATCCCCCTCCTTCCCGCAATTTTCGTTAAAAATCCCTGCATCGAAAACATTATATATCAGGAGAACTATGTGAAAGGGGGATGCCCGGCCATGGACTTCCTGGAATTCCTGAATCCGCTTAGGTACTTTTCCCACGAGGGATACCAGTCCTTCTGGCGGACACTCTTCGCCACCGTCCTCCAGGGATTCTGGGCGAGGCTTTTTGCGGCCTCTTTCCTCTTCCTCGCCTTCTGGTTCGGCGTGCGCAGGCAGAGGTTCCAGCTCGGCATTGCCTATTTCGTGATATCGGTCGCCATCACCTACGGGGCCACGGTCCTGAGATTCCTGGGGTTCAGGTAGAAAGGAGACGTCCATGCCGGACGGAAGCGGAACGGTTGTTATCACGAGCGGCGGCGGGGAGTCGAAGCCCAAGGGAATCATCGACGCCCTGTCGGAAATCGAAAAGTTCTCCGCCATGGACAGGAAGGGAAGCGAGATCCCGGAGCGGTTCTTCACGACCAAGAACCGGATCGAGTATTTCGAGGCGGGTTTCAAGGGTTCCATGGTGAGCGGGCTCGTGAGCGCCCTTCTCGCCCCACTGGCGATCGGGGTCCTGGAAAAACTGATCCCGGTGTTCGGGGACTCGGAGCCGACGGCATTCGACAAGGGTTTTGTTTTCCTGATCGCGCTCAGCTTCAGCATCGGCTACGCCGTTTTCATTGGGGGCATGGGAGGGTACTACGCCGGGAGATTCACCCGGGTCATGATCCGGAGCTTCGTGAGCGGGACGATCGTCGGGGCGATTCTCAAGATGGTCCTGGCCTTCATACTGTTCCACTTCCTGTACCTGGTCGGCCTCACGGAAGAGAGGATCGCGGCGTTTCTCTCGATCTTCCGCTCCTGGGTCGCGCCGGGGACGTTGGAGAATGTCTACGGCTGGATCGTCGAGTTCAAGCCGGTTCTCCTCATATCGGCCTGGTTCATCGTGCTCACGACCGTGATCTTCATCATGGTCCCGGTGATCAGCATCGGGATCGCTTTATACAGGGAACGAAAAACATCTCACAAGGAGGAATGACGCATGGAAGAGCAAAACCGTTTGACCGACCGGATAGAAAGGAAAGTCTCCCTGGCCAGGGAGCGGGATACGCGGGTCATTATCACCAGGACGTCCGATACCCACCGGATTCTCGACATCGTGAGGAGTGCCGACAAGGCAATCCGCATCCTGAGAAACGGGCTCCTGATCCGCTTCACGACCCCGGAGGTTCTTCCGCTTCTGGAAGACTACCAGAAGGCGGTCGAGGGGCTGAACCGAAGCGCCGCCCGAATCTGCGATAAAGCCGGCGTTCCCTACCGTCCTCCGAAAGGAATGGAGAGCGGGGAGGAAGGCGCCGACGCCGAGGAGAAGGGCAAGAAGAAGTAAATTCCCGGCCATTCCGGGATACGAAATATTTTTATTAATCTCCCTAAAGGAGAACCCCCTTCGAGGGCCGAACTCATCCGTAACCAGCCGGATGTTTCAGACTGCCGGGCACGGTAGGGAGTCGAGTAAGCGATCAAATTAAAATTGTCACCAAGGGGGTGGTCTGCCTGGTTTCAGAAGCCGATCCTTTTTTGTGAAACCTCATGTGGAGTAACGGGAAAGTTTCCCGGAATTTTCGAATCAACCAAAACTGAATACGTTCTGAAGCGGGAAGGTCTGTCGTTGGGAAAACGCCGGGCCTTTTTTGTTTTTAAGGTCCGAACATAAAAAGGAAAGGAGGAATGGAGATGAAAGCATTGAGCGGGAAGGCGCGGGAGGTCATGGACCTCCTGACGAAAGGACTCCACGTCGAAGGACACCGCGTTTTCGATAACGCGAAAGGCGCCTACATGGCGGTCCACGTCGAGAAGCTCCGGCTGACGGAGCAGGGAGCGCTTTACAGCGTTGCCCACTACTTCGAACAGAACGGCGATCTCATGCGGGATCCGGACATGGAGTTCATGAAGATCGGGGATGACTACTATCCTGTCTACTTCCGCCAGGACGGCGGCGTCGCCCTCGAACAGGAGGCGGTCGTCTACGGACCCAGCGGGAAGATCGAGCGGTATTACCCGAAAGTGCAGGCTGACCTGGCGGCGTTCGCCGATCGGTGGATGAGAAACATCAAGGAACAGCAAAAAATTTAAGAAAGGAGAAAGGCAATGAAGAACATCGAGATGAAAGTGGAAGGTGAAATCCTGACGGTCAGAATCGATCTGGCAAAGGATTTCGGAGCGAGCAGAACCGGCAAGACCCGGATCATCGCCTCCACCGAGGGGAACAAGCCTGTGGATGAGAAACCGGGAATCTACGTCGGCGTCAACTGCTACAAAAAATAAATCGATCAACCAACAAAAAACATGAAAGGAGACAGAAAGATGAAAGAAGAAACAAAATCGAATGAGACGGAAAAGGGACTGTGTTTCGACACCGAGGACATGTTCGGCCGCGAGGAAGGCACTATAGGAGAATTTTCCCCCGGGGGCTTCACCAAGGGGAAGCTTCGCAAGGTCTTCATCAGTGCCGTCAAGAAGGACGGCACGGCTATCCGGGTCAAGGACCAGTGGTACGAGATCACCGACAGGACCAGGAACGAGGCCGGCGAACTGGTGAAGGGCATGAAGATTAACCTTTACTATGCCATGGGCGAGAAGAAAAACTTCGCCAACGCGATTTACCCGGTCGCGGAGGCACCCGCTCCAACCGGCGATATGGTTCCCGTCATGTAAAAGAAATTCAAAAAATAGTCCCCCGGCATCGCTGGGATGAACCCTAACGAAACAATTAGGGCATGCAGTCTCCAGCGGTCGAGGGAATCCCTCTTCCTCCGGACAGCTGCATGCCCGAAGGAGGAAAATATGTCAGACGCAAGATACGCGGAAGCAGCGGAATACAACCCCCAAACGGGACTTCCCGTCGGGGATGAATCGACAATTGAACATCTCCCTGAGAGAGTCTGCCATGGATGTGGATTGGTTCTCGGAAGGGAAACGATCGAGTGCCCCTCTTGCGGGGCCATCAACCTGGACCGGAAGCGCCTGCGGCATCAAGACAACCGGCCTACCCGGGAGATCGCCCAGAGCGTCACGTCGGCCAATTACAACGGCAAGTACAACATCTATCGCAACTCCGACGGCAGCTATTCATGCAACTGCCTTTCCTTCCTTCGCCAGAAGGACGTCCGAAACGGACACGGATTCGCGGGTTGCAAGCACATCCAGGAATACCTGAATCAAAATCCCATAGAAACCTTGCAGAATCCCTCGAAGCCCACGGACTGGCAATTGATCGCCATGAAGAGGCTCGGGGTCGAGTGCTCCGAGCACCTCACGGACGCCCAAGCGTACTTCATCTTCCGCGACATGCTCAACAAACAGGGTGTGGAATACCGGGAATATGAAGAACTCCTGAAGAAGCACGGCACGGTGAGTCTCCTTCCCATCTATTCCTTCGGGGTGGAGTTCGAGGGATTCGTCCGGAGTTCCCATGGAATCGAGGGGCTCGGTCGAAGCCTCACAGACGCGGGGATCTCGACCGTGAATCTGGGCTATACCCACACACTCATGAACGAGTGGAAGATCGTTCCCGACGGCTCGGTCAATGGGCTCGCCGGGTATTCGCCGCTGGAGCTCGTAACGCCGAAGCTCTTTGGCGCCTACGGGTTCCAACTGCTAAGAAAGGCCCTCGATGCCTGGAAAGAGGCGGGGGCCGGCGTGAACGCGTCCTGCGGGACCCACGTCCACATCGACGCCTACAACTGGGACCGGCGGGACATGCTGGAGTTGGCCAAGATCTGGGCCAAGATTGAGCGCAAGGTGGTCTGGGGACTCGTTTCCCCCTCAAGGAGAAACAACTCCTACTGCCGTCCTGTGGACCGCGAGTACTTGAAGCAACTCGCTTCCTATGGGGCGACCCACCTCGACCGTTACCACAGTCTGAATCTCTCGTCCTACGGTCTCTACCACACCGTAGAGTTCAGGATCCATAACGGGACCTACGAAGCGAAGAAGATCATCCCCTGGATCGTTTTCCTCCTCAAACTGACGGACTCCGTCAAGAGGGGACTCACGCACGGGGCTTTGACCGATATGTCGATCGAGGGCGTCCTGGATGCGATCGGGCTCAACCGCTCGGCTACCTCTCTCCTCAGGGAGGCCCGGGAATACCTGATGTCCAGGTTCCAATACTGGACAAGGGACGCCGAGACCAACCCGTCACATGCCTGGACGACCCAAGAAATCGACCTGGACGGCATCGAAGAGGAAGTCAGATATGACGGTGCTCTGAGGCGATATCGCCAGGAAAGGAGAGCGGCCGCGGCATCGGGAGACCCGACCCTGCCGGCAAACTCCGTCTCAAACCTCGCAGGCCGTATCCCGTCGGCCTCTCTCTCCGACAGCGAGCTCATCCACGGGTTAGAGAGCAGTTCCTGGGAGGTCCGGAGCAGGAGAAGCGAACTGATCCACGTTGTCATTCTCAATTCCGACGACACGCTTACCTGCACCTGCCGGATGTTCCGATCGAACAAGTACTGCCTCCATACCGTCAACATCGCCAGGTTCCTGACCGCCCTAAGGCGGGAAAATGGCACGGAAGGGAGGTAGGCCATGTGCGGAATATTCGGGTTCACGGGACATTCCTCGTGGAAAACCTCCGTCCTTCTGCAGGCGCTTTGCATCGCCGACGAGGTGAGAGGGCAGCATTCCACGGGGATCGTTGTCCAGACGTCCACCAGCGATTTTTTCATGTCCAAAAAGGCCCTGCGTGGCAAGGCTTTCGTTGCCAAGGGGTATTGCGCCTTCCTCTTCAACAGGAAGTACGGCAACGCCCTCGGGCACAACCGCTTCGCGACCGCCGGGGCCGTGAACGACCGGAACGCCCATCCTTTCGCTGTCAAGGTCGGCGCGGGGAAGTGGAATTTCGGCGTCCACAACGGCATCGTCGGCGAAAAGGCAATGATCGCCAGGGAATATGGTGTCCGAAACCACGAGGTTGATTCGGCCGTTGCTCTCGGAGCTATAGGAAAACTTCAGTTTCAAGGATACGGGGTAATTGACGCCATCGAGGAGGTCACGAATTTCATCTCCCCGAAGGCTGACTTCGCCTTCGCGTACCTGAACGGCACCGAGAAGGCGGTCTACCTCTGGCGGTCCCCGGACAGGCCTCTTACGATCATCGACGCAAGGCGGCTCAACCTGGGCCGGTGGTTCTGCTCGACGCCGGAGATCTTCAAGGACGCCTGGAGTATCCTCCGAGGCGCCCTTGGCGACCTGAAGAAGGTCTCAAAATTCGAGGCTGTACCTTACCGCTTGTACCGGGTCGCCGATGACGGGGAGTTCGAAGTGGAACCAGTCCGCGAACTGAAGCACACGAGCAGGCTTACCTGGTATGGCGGCGGCGAAAGCATTTTCGACCCGGGAACTCCGGGCGGATCATATTGGCATCGCGGGAGTCGGCATTCGAGCAGCAATCAGCGGAATCTTTTTGGAAACGGGGATGCCGATTTTTCCCATGACCAAGTTAATTGCCGGCCGAAAGGAGAGATTGAATCATGAAGCTTGTATTCAAAAAAGTGATCAAGAAGGCAACCGTCTTCCGGATCAGGGAGATCATCGAGGGATACCACTCCCTCGCCGTATTCGAGGGACGCTATTACGTCGCGCTTAAGGACGGCAGGATTGCGGGCTGCGTTTCCTTGGTGAAACGGGGATGGTACATGACGGAAATAAAGCACCTGTTCGTCAAGGAAGAATATAGGAGACGCGGGGTCGGCAGGTTCCTTCTGGAGGAAGCCCTGAAAAAGGTGTTCACTCCCCTGGTCTGTTGCACCGTTCGTTCGGACAACGAGAGGAGTACCGACCTTTTTTTGAAGAACTCCTTCGACATCATGGGCACCTTCCGGAATTCCACGACGGACCGGGAGATTTTCCTCATGGTGGGGAATTTGCAACGAAAGGAGTGAGTCGGTATCAACCGAGGGGCGGCCATGCCGCCCCTTTTTTTGTGGAGTGCCCGACGGGAGCATACATTTATGCAATGAAAGTCCCTATTTGTAAAAAAACTTGATTTCACCGCGCGATTGCTTTATATAGTGTCCAACAAGAGGCCGAATGGGCCATAACAGGGAAGACGGTGAGAAACCGTCGCGGACCCGCCGCCGTAACCGGGGATGAAAGCCGCATAAATGTCACTGTTCCGCTCAAACGGAATGGGAAGACGCGGTGAGTAAGATGATCTGGAAGCCGGAAGACCTTCTTGTTTAGTCGTGTGTAAACCGTCCTCCGAGGTAAAGAGGGTGGTTGCGGTTACAACTTGGGTGAAAAACGGCATCCCCGGATCTGATATTGTTCAGATCCGGGGATTTTTTTTGCGGAGATCTTGGGATGAGACAGTTATCGAGTGCAATTTGGGGAATATTGTTGGCACTGTTGCTTTTACCGGCCGACACTGTCTTTGCGGAGACAAAAAAAATGACGATAAAACCTTTACCATGGAAACTGTAGAGGTGACGGCAGAAAAGCTCAGCGAGTATGTCAAGAACCATCCCCAGAATGTGGAAACGGTCGAACGGAAAGAAATTATTCGGAAGAGCCTCCTCAGCGTAGAGGAGGTACTGAAGACCATGCCCGGCGTGGAGATCTATCCGTCGAGCGGAGTCGGATCGCGCATTTCGATAAGAGGATCGGGAAAATCCGGCGGCGTTCTCGTGCTCCTTAACGGAAGGCCGCTCAATACGAACCAGTACGGCGGAGTAGACCTAAATACGATCCCGGTGGAAATGATCGAGTCGGTTGCCGTATTCAAACCTCCCGTCCCCGTATGGCTTGGTCCGGGTGCCGCAGACGGCGCCATCAACATCGTCACCCGCAATCTTTCCGCTGCCGGATCCGGCGGCAAGGAGAAAAAAACCACCGTCATGGCGGCGGCCGGTTCTTTTGGTTCCACTAAGGGTAGTGCGAGTCATATCGTGCCGATTGCCGGGGGAAGCATGATGATTACCGGGTCGGCAACACACACGGATGGCAAGCGCGACAGAGGTGGTCTGGGTTCTTCGGACAGGGAACAGGGATTCATAAGTGGGAAGCTGCTCCGGGTTCCTGTTCATGCCGCAGCCTGTTTCTGCGAGAGAGTGCTGAAATAAACCATAGCCGGGGTCTTCCTGTCAAAGTGTTGGTGCCAACGTTTCTCGTTGTAAAACCGGAAGTAGATGGCAAGCCCCTCCCTCACCTCCGCCATTGAACCATACGCCTTCAGGTAGATGTCCTCGTACTTCACGCTTTTCCAGAGCCGCTCAATAAAGACATTGTCCACCCACCGGCCATTGCCGTCCATGCTGATCGCAACGTTGTTCGAACGGAGAGTGCCGGTAAACGTATCCGCGGTGAACTGGCTCCCCTAGTCCGTATTGAAAATATCGGGGCAGCCGTACTTCGAGATCGCCTCTTCCAAGGCATCCACGCAAAAGGAGCTGTCCAATGTGTTCGATAGACGCCAAGCCAGAACCATCCGGCTCGCCCAGTCCATGATCGCAACCAGATAACAGAATCCCTTCGCCATGGGAATGTAGCAGATATCCGCGGCCCACACATGGTTCGCCCGGGTGATCTCAAGATTGCGTAACAGATAGGGGTACGTCACGTGCTCCGGATGCGCCAACGACAACCTCGGCTTTTCTCTCAAGATAGTCACACAGGCCCGAACGGCATCGGCATCATATAGCATTCCGCAGCCATCCTCGATCTCCTTGAGCCCCGCCTCGATGCCAAGCGCCGGCCAGTACGGCCGGTGACTGGACATCGCCTCGACCACGTCGGCCACGGCGGGGGTTCGGCCTTCCTCGCAGATCTGCTCGTCGGGTAGACCCTGCGGATATCCGCTCCAGTCAAAACGCTCATCATGCGCAAGTACGATTCGTGCGATTGGTCATGGAAACGAGACCTTCTCCAGAATGCTATAGCCTGTTTTGGGGTGTTTTCTGACGAGACTCATGGCCTTGGCCGTCCAACGTTCCGTCCAACGTCCTTGACACCCCTGTCCCCCCTTCATATACTTGCCAGCATGTCTGGGCACGCTGGCAAAGATCAAGTTGTTCTTCATGACCCCGAAAAGAGACGGTGGCGTCGATTCTCACGGCCCTGTCATGTCCTCCAGACACACCATGTTGCCGACATTATCCCCCTCCTTGCAGAAGTAGAGGAACGTGTCCAGCGCGAGCGGCTCTTTGCCGCAGGCTGGATCGCATACGAAGCGGCGCGGGCCTTTGATCCCGCATTTAGAACCTTCGATACCGCTTTCCCGCTTGCCTGGTTCGGCCTGTACACCAATCCGCTCATCGTGTCGACGCTGCCTGTACCCCGGGAACAGGTCCCTCCAGACGTAATCTGGAAGCCAACCGTCAGTCGCATGGCATATGAAGAGACCTTCTCCCGAATCAAAGAGCACATCGCTGCGGGAGAGACCTACCAGGTCAACTATACCTATCGACTGAGGACATCGTTTGCTCACGACCCATGGAATTTCTTCCTCAGGACCTGCGCAGATGCCCCCTATGGGGCCTTTCTCGACACGGAATCCTTTTGCGTCTGTTCCGCCTCTCCCGAGCTCTTCTTTTCCCTGCAGGGCGATCGCCTGGTTTCAAGACCGATGAAGGGAACCGTAGCCCGAGGGAGGACCTTTGCCGAGGATAGCAAAAATGCCCAATGGCTCTCGCAATCCGAAAAGAACCGGGCCGAGAACGTCATGATCGTGGATATGGTCCGTAATGACTTGGGGCGCGTCGCTGCGATCGGCAGCGTCAAGGTTTCCAGACTCTATGCAATCGAAAAATACCCGACTGTATGGCAGATGACATCCACCGTAGAGGCCCGTACAGGCGCATCACTGACACAGATTCTGCGGGCTCTCTTCCCCTGCGCGTCGATCACCGGTGCCCCGAAGATCAAAACCATGGAAATCATTGCAGCCATCGAAACAACGCCGCGCAACATCTATACCGGAGCAATCGGATTCTTCGGCCCTGGTCGCCAAGCGCTCTTCAACGTGGCTATCCGCACAGTCGTGATTGACAAGGCGACCGGCCGGGCTGAATATGGTATCGGTGGGGGCATCGTCTGGGATTCCACCCCGCATGACGAATACGAGGAATGTCTGAACAAGGCGCAAATCATTCTCAATCCGGTTTCTCACCACCCCTTCGATCTCCTCGAAACACTCCGCTGGAGTCCTCAGGAAGGATATTTTCTCCTCTCACGACACCTGGAACGCCTGCGCGAATCTGCCCTCTACTTCGGCTATCCTTATCCCGATGAAAAGATCCGCACCGCTTTATCCAGCGCAGTCAAGCCCCTGTCATCCGGGATTCATCGTGTCCGTTTGCTATTGTCAAGCTCCGGGAAGGTGGTCTGCGGCTCGTCGCCCCTGGAACCGCCGGACGGACGACCGGTGCGGGTCCGGCTCGCGAAGGAGGCTATCCATTCGCGGGACCCCTTTCTGTACCACAAGACGACCCGGCGGGAGGCCTATGAACGGGCACGCGCCTCATGGCCCGATGCTGACGACGTCCTGTTATATAATGAAGCAGGGGAAATCACCGAGTCGTGCATTGCCAATGTGGTGATTCCCCAAAACGGGAGGCTGCTCACGCCGCCCGTGTCCTGCGGCCTATTGAACGGCACCTTCCGCGCGGAATTATTGGCCAGGGGCGAAATCGCTGAAGAGAAGGTCAGCATCGCGGCCGTGAAGGAGGTAGGGAGATTTTTCCTCGTCAATTCCCTCCGCAAATGGCGGGAGGCATTTCTCGATCCAAAAGATTGACGACCTCCAGACAGCAGGACGCATCCGGACAGTTTTCGGTAGCTGTTTATTCCTGCCGATATGCCGCGATTCTCCATCACAGCATCAAACCGGCAATGAGATATCCCACCGCGATGAGCGCTTGCGTGACCAGGACCAGCAGGACATTCTTCAGCATGGCCGGTAGAAAAATCCCCACATGATCGTATCGGAATGCATCCCGGACAACCCAGAGGGCGATAGGCAGCGTCAAAAGCGCCAGTAGAGCCCCTGAGGGCATTCGATCCAAGGCCACGGCCCCGCCGAGCCAAAGATAAACCAGCAGCGTCAAGAGGGAAAATACAACGGCCGCCCCCTTTTTCCCGATAACGATCGGGAGCGTCCTCCTTCCGACCGTGATATCCGCCTCTGCGTCAGGGAATTCGTTGAGTAGAAGGAGGTTATGGACCAGCAGGAAGGACGGCACCGAGGCGATCACAGCGTCGGCTGTATATTGAGCGGTATGGACGAAATAAGCGCCGACGACCGGGAGGATGCCCAGTCCCAGCCCCGGTGACCACTCCGGATATCCCATCTTTAGGATCAGTGGTGTATATAAGACGATCAGCAGCATGGCGAGGACCAGCAGTGGCATCAACATCCATCCGCTGGTCAGTGTGAAGTATATCCCGATCGGTATGATGAGGAGAAAACAACAAAGCCCCAGCCACAGTGCCTGACGCTCGGTCAATAGACCGTTGGGAATGGCACCGCTGCCCCCGCTGAAGGGTGTCCGGCACGTCCTATAATCCAGGGAACTCCGCGCGTCAAAATATTCGTTAAAAACATTGACCGCAGCATGCGCGACAAGAAGCCCGAATGTTGCCAAGAGCGCACGGCCGAGGTGGAAGGGGGAGCCGAACCGTCTCGACTCGTACCAGGCCACAGAGGTCCCGAGAATCCCCAGGATCAAGGCCAATACGAGAAATGGAACGCGGATAATCGTAACGATCCCTTTGATTTTCATGTGCATTATCTCATCAATAGTTCAATTCACAACCGAACAGTGAGTACCAACATAATTTCACACTTAGGGGAGTGGCTTATCGTAGCGAGTTTCGACCTTAATGGCTATGCCGCCTCGCTGCTCCGCAGCCCGTGAGGACTGCGACGGATCAAGAGTATGTGAACTCGATGGAAGAGCGCTACGGCATCTCTGAAGAGGGCTTCTTTTAGACGAAGACGGTTTTCGCCTAGAATCAGCATCTACGCTCCATCCTTCGAGGCTCTGGGCCGGATCAGGACGAGTCTGCATGCAACTGCTCGGAAAATGGAACATGCTGTAGGCATTGTCCTGCAAGGGCAGTCGTGCCCGTCGACTTCCGCATTAGTCTCCCCTGTACAAATACCACTCCCGCTTCCGCAGCGAAATTCAGTGAATCGTCAGCGGTACGGAGACCTCTCTTTTTCGATAGCACCTTCATCCGAATCGAACGACATTTTTGTCTTGTCCACATGAGGACGGTACAAATTTGTTCGAACATTCTTGACTCACGGCGCGCTCCATCTACGCCATTAATCGAATAAATCCGATCACATAAAAATTTCGCACATGATTGGCATGTGTGTTGCTACTGTAACTCGTCAAACGGAATCGGACGCGTCCCATTTCCGCATAGCCAGATCGCTGATCTCGGAACAAGGAGGATATGATGTATGAAGAAGAAGCTTGGTTTGACGAATTTCGCAGCACTCATTCTGCTGACGGTTGCGGTTCTTGCAATTCCGGCTGCATCACTGCAGGCCGAAGAGGATAAACCAACCGGCGACGTTACGGCGGCCGTCTTGAGCCAGGATGTCTGGAGGGGCTATGAGCTGAGCCGGAACAGCGTCGTCGTCCAACCCTCGATCACCGTAGGCTACAAGGGCTTTTCGGCCAACCTCTGGGGCAATCTGGACACGAAGCCCTATTCCGCCGCCGACGTGTCATACCCGGGGACATGGAACGAAACGGATCTGACCCTCTCCTACAGCAAGACAATGGGACTTTTCAACGTGGGAGGCGGTTATATCTACTACAGCCTGGCCCCCCTGAACAGAGACGCCGCGGACCGAAACGATTCCCAGGAGATCTTTGCCACCGTTTCGCTCAACACCCTGTTGTCGCCGACGCTGACCGTCTACAAGGAAATCGATCATTACCGGAACTGGTATTTCCTGCTCGGGGTGTCTCACGTCTTCGAATTAAACAAGTCGGTCTCCCTGAAACTGGCGGCGACGGGCAGCTACCTGCTGAGCACCGATGCGGATACCTATCCGAAATACGACAGCAATGCCGTGGCTACGACCGACAAGTTCAGCAACTTTCACGACGGCTCCGTGTCGGCGTGCCTGCCGATCAAGGCGACCGACAGGATAACGATAACGCCGACGATCTCCTACATCTTCCCCCTGAGCGGGGATGCGAAGGATGAAATGAAGGGACTGGGCCTGAAAGGAACTGCCCTGCCGTCCGAACGCGACAGTTCGTTCCTCGTGGGCGGGGTCCTGGCCAGTTTCAGTTTCTAAACACTTCCCGAAAGCAATTCGGGTGAGACCTGATGTCGCTTCTTCCGATGACCTCAGGGAAACAGGAGGTAACCAACATGAAACGGTTCATCTATATCTTGATCATGATGACTTGTCTGCTTTGCGCCGCGGCGCCGTCTCTTGCCGATGAGAAGCCGGCAGAGGCGCAGTCCGCGGCCGCCGTTGCGACTGTACCGCCGGCGTCCGCACCTGTAACGCAAAAAGCGCTGGACGACATGAAGGGCTCCATGCAGGTGGGAATCGATACGGCATGGGTCCTGTTCACCGCCTTTCTGGTCTTCTTCATGAACTTGGGTTTCGCCATGGTGGAGTCCGGTCTGTGCCGCGCGAAGAACACGGTCAACATCCTGGCGAAGAACTTCATCGTCTTCGCGATCGCGTCGGTGTCGTTCTGGTTCATCGGCTGGGGGCTGATGTTCGGCAACGGAAGCCCCTTCGCGGGGCTGCAGGGCCTCTTCTTCGTTGGCGGCGCAGACAACAGTCCGGCGATCGGCGAGGCATACAAGGGCGTCTACGCGGCGATCAACTGGACCGGCGTGCCGCTCTGGGCAAAGTTTTTCTTCCAGCTTGTATTTGCAGGGACGGCCGCCACGATAGTTTCCGGGGCCGTCGCGGAGCGGATCAAGTTTCATTCCTTCATCTTCTTCTCCTTCATCCTGGTGGGGATCATGTATCCGATTACCGGCCATTGGATCTGGGGTGGTGGATTTCTGGCCTCTCTTGGGATGTTCGATTTTGCCGGTTCGACGGTGGTTCATTCCGTGGGGGGATGGGCGGCGCTTGCCGGCGTGCTCCTGCTGGGGTCCCGCACGGGCAAGTATCGCGCCGACGGATCCGTCAATCCGCTTTTCGGCCACAGTATGTCCCTGGTGACACTCGGCGGACTGGTCCTGTGGTTCGGGTGGTTCGGATTCAACCCCGGATCCACCATGGGAGTGGGCGACGGAACCGCCATCGCGCATATCGCCGTGACCACCAATACTGCAGCGGCGATGGCCATTCTGAGTTCGACGCTGGTCTCCTGGCTGATCCAGAAGAAACCCGACCTTTCCATGATCGTCAATGGCGCGCTCGCTGGATTGGTTGCAATCACGGCGCCCTGCGCTTTTGTCAGCGTCGGATCATCAGCGGTCATCGGTCTCATCGCCGGCGTACTCGTGGTCCTGGCGGTCATGACGTTCGATAAAATGAAAATCGACGATCCGGTGGGCGCCCTTTCCGTTCACCTGGTCAACGGCATCTGGGGAACCTTGGCAGTCGGTCTTTTCGCCGTGGACAAGATCACTGGAACGGCCACGGGGAACGGCCTTTTCTTTGGCGGTGGCTTGAAGCTTCTCGGTGCGCAGGCGGCCGGGGTTCTGGCGGTCGGAGTTTTCACCTTCATCGTCGCCCTTGCGGCATGGTACGTCATCAAAATGGCGGCGGGGCTCAGGGTTTCGCGCGAGGAAGAGATCGGCGGATTGGATATCGGTGAACACGGTACGAAGGCCTATCCGGATTTTCAGGGATTTCTGACGAAGTGATCGCCTCGACGTCATGAAGTGTCGACAAAAGGAGCATGCGATATGAAACTGATAATAGCTGTTGTGAAGCCTGAAAAACTGACGGATGTCAAACAGGCTCTGGTAAAGGCCGATGTGGGGAAAATGACCGTTTCCAGCGTGATCGGATGCGGCGCGCAGGGCGGATATACCGAGTCCTACCGGGGTGCTTTCACCGAGGTCAACCTCCTGGACAAGGTCCGATTCGAGATCGCAGTCAATGACGACTTCGTCCAACCGACCATCGATGCGATCATCCAAGGCGCCCGGACCGGCAAGATCGGTGACGGTAAGATCTTCGTCGTGCCGCTGGAGGAATGTATCATGGTCCGGACCGGCGAGACGGGTCCAAAGGCCATAGGATGACTGAGAGATAGGGCGCATTCGGCGTCCGGGCAGCGGGGTCCGGCAACTCCGCCACCTCCCGCCCTTCCGTTGCCCGCAGTCGCCGGCAATGCCCATCGATAGGGGTTTAAATGGCAACCATGGTTGAAGTGCGGTCCTGGGAAGCGTATTGCTCGGCGGTCGACGAACTCCGGCAGGAGTACAAGAATGTCCCCGTCCTTTTTCGCGGGCAGGCGAATTCGAGCTGGGGCTTGAGAACGACGATCGAGAGGTATTCGAGGTCATGTTGGACAATCAGGAAGTATTGCCGTCTGGTCGTCGAATCCGTCCGCGATGTCGGGTCTCTTGATGATTATGCGGGCAATATGCCGAGTCTGTCGGACATCGACCGGGAGCTGAGTGAAAGCATGAATGAGGTCCTGGTCCACGTCCCCGCTTCGATATCGTTCTATTGGACCTATTTGCGCCACTACGGGTTTCCTTCACCCGTCTTGGACTGGACGGTTTCCCCGTACATTGCGGCCTTCTTTGCCTTTTGCGAGAGCGCGGGCGCTGAAAGCACGGATTCTCCCACGACTTCGCACCATTTAGGTTGTAGTACTGATACCAAATCGTCGAAGGATGACATTCGTAACATGCCCCGGAAGGGTTGACAAGCGGCGGCACAAAGAATGGTAACCTGTTCTGTCGCCGTTCGTAAGGATAAGGAAAGCGGAAAACCGATCAGGCGGCACGGTGAATATCATATCTTTTCATCTGTCCTTGGTTCATAATCTACCCGAGCGCAAGATGCCGACGAGCAGCCACAGGCCGAGGATGCCGGCCGCGAGGAAACCGACAAGGCCGAGAAAGGGATAGCCGAACAGCTTTGGCCCTGCTCCCGTTTGGAACACAAGGGATGAGCCGATGATGATGGCCGCAATGATCACCGCAAAGCTCAGACGGTTGCTGGATCTATCCAGTTCGTCGATCAGGCGATCCAGTCCCCGATGTTCAAACCTGATTCCCAATTCGTCCTTCCTCAATTTTTCGATGATTTCCCTTAAGGAGGTCGGCATTTTTTTTAAGAGTGAGGCAGTCTCTCCGATCAGTTTGGAGACTTCTTTTAACTGCCTGGCTGGATCCAACCTTCGCATCATGAGCTTCTGAACATAAGGTCTGGCATGTTCCATAATATTAAATTCAGGATGGAGCATTGTGCCCACACCTTGATTCACCACGAGCGCTCTTGCCATCATGACCATCTCCTGAGGAAATCGTAGACCGTGACAGCGGGCAAGGTCCATCAGATCTTCGATAATTGCCGTGATGATTAATTGTCCCAAAGGAAGTTCATGGTAGCGTTCAAGAAAATCCGCCAGTTCTGCCCTGAAGACCCTTCGATTTATTGGTTCCGGCGCCAAGCCTATATTCAGGAGAACATTTACCAGCGTATCCGCATCCTTTTTCACGATAGCCGTCAACATAATGCCCAGTTGGTGAACGATTTCTTCATCGAGCGTCCCTATCATGCCGAAGTCCACGGGCGCGATAACGTTATTTTCAAGGACAAAGATATTTCCCGGATGGGGGTCGGCATGAAAGAGATGAAATTCAAAGACCTCTCTGAAGATAAAATTCGCTCCGTTAATCGCAATGGTCTTACGGTTTAGCCCGGCTGCCTGCAGTTGTTCCAGTTCGGATATCTTGATGCCCTGGATGTATTCCATGGTCAGTACTTTCGGCGCGGTCAAATCCCAATAAGCTTTGGGAATATAAATGGTCTCATCGTCGGCAAAGAATTTCCCGAACCTCTGTATATTTCGACCTTCTCTTATATAATCCAACTCACGACGGATCATTCTGGCAAACTCATCTACAATCTGCACAGGCTCATAAGGTCTGCTTTCCGGCCAATGGCGCTCGCATAACGCCGCCAAGTCACGCAGGATGCGGATGTCTGTCTCAATAATGTCGCCGATTCCAGGTCTCTGCACTTTGACAGCCACCTCATCGCCGGTCTTTGTCCTGGCACGGTGGACCTGAGCAAGGGAGGCGGCAGCCAAAGGCTCCTCCTCGAAATCGTCAAACACTTCTATTAGGGGACACCCGAACTGGAACTCGATTAACGCCTTGGCATCCCTGAAGGGAAACGGGGGGACATTGTCCTGAAGTTTGCTTAATTCCTTGACAAATTCCGCTGAAAACATGTCCGGCCGGCTGCTTAAGACCTGGCCGAACTTAATAAAGGTAGGTCCAAGTTCCTCAAAGGCCAGCCGCAAACGCTCCGGCGTC
Organism: Syntrophaceae bacterium UBA6078; assembly: GCA_002428735.1. Lineage (GTDB taxonomy): Bacteria > Desulfobacterota > Syntrophia > Syntrophales > UBA2210 > UBA6078. The sequence continues at coordinate 56,642 of DIXO01000053.1, forward strand.
GTGAGATTTTTGAGAGCCTGTGTTTTTATTGTGAGCACTCTCTGCCGCGCTGCATGATTGACCTTCATTCGCTGGAGGAGATCTCCAAATCCATACCGGACAAGAACCCTGACAATCTGGCCATAGCGCTTCAGTTCTTGATACGTTTCATGAACCTTAAAGATGGACATGATTCAGGACATCCTCTTTTCTATCTCCGCCAGCCTTTCCGAAATCGCCTCCAAATCCTTCTTCGAGACCAAGCCGATCTGGGTTATGGTCTTCTGCACAGTTTCGTTTATCTTCCCGGTCAGCTCTTCTTCCTTTCTTTCTGCTTCCCTCAGCAGCTCGTCCATCATTTTAAACTTTTCTTCCCTGCTCACCTCTCCACGCTTGATGAGGTCATCAACAATCTCCTCGGCCTTTTCTTTTGTGAGGCTGATCAAGCCGAGCCCCAGCAACATTGCTTTTTTGATCCTATCCATTGACTTTCTCCTTTCTTAAGTGGTTTGTTTGTTCTACCTGCACGTTATCAGTCTTGCGCCTTGAGCGTACATCAGATATTTCTCCGGCATCTTCTTTCGCCGCTGCAACCAGGAGATGGAGCCTGTTCAGGAGATTGACCTCACTGTGTCCGGCGTCCATGTCAAGAAAAAGGAGATTCGCCTGGGGATAGCGTTGTTGCAGCCTCCGGGAAATGCCCTTTCCGGTAATGTGATTCGCAAGGCAGCCGAACGGCTGTACGCAGACGATATGGTTAACGCCACATTGAAGCATGGCGATCATCTCCGCCGTCAGGAGCCAGCCTTCGCCGGCCTGGTTGACCAAGCTGACCGTGCGGCTTGTTTCTTCCGCCAGTTCCCTGAGATTGCCTGACTCCTGGTAATAGCGAAATGGCTTCATTGCCGTCTCCACGCGCTGGAGGAGATGGCGGACATAATGATCCGCCAATGTACAAGCGACACGATTCTTCAAGGATCTTTTCAAAAAGGCCCCCTGATTGAAAGCTTCATTGGGGAAGAACTGCATGAAAAAGCTGAGCAGGGGCGGCACCCTGACCTCCAGGCCCTGTTCCAGAAACCATTCCACGATGTGGTTATTGGCAAAGGCGTTGTACTTGACATATATCTCGCCCAATACGCCCACAACAGGGATCGCGGCATTCGCCGTATCCATGGAATTAAATTCGGCGACGGCTCTCTTCAAGAGGACGAGGAGGGAATCAAAATCCGCCGGTTCCTCAGCGATGCGTTCGAGATATTTCCGGTGAATGGCTCCGGCCTTTCCCTTGACGATCTCGCGGGAAGCCGTTGCATAATACAGTCGCGCCAGAGCATCGGCGAAAACCAATTCCAGGGCCAGTTTTTTGAGGAAGGCCTTCTTGTCGATCGGAAGGTCGATCTGCAAATCGCCGTTGGCGATGGACAAGGACAGCACCCGGGCCTTTTCGTATCCGGCACATTGCAGGGCTTTTTCCATCAGGGGCAGGTAACTGGACGCCCGGCACTGGCCGAACGTCTGGGGAAAAACAATGGCGGTCCGCTCGGGGTCGTATTGCCCGGACCGGAAGGCCTTGATGATGTCGCCGATGATAATGACCGCGGGATAGCAGAGATCATTATTCACATACCGGAGTCCCAATTCCACGGATTGCCTGTCCGGCGGCGCCAGAACTTCCGCGGAAAGCCCGCAGGCCGCAAAGGCCGGGGCCACCAAAGGGGAATACATCGGCGAGATCCAGGGGACGATGATTTTTTCCCGCTCCCCTTTTCGGCACAGAGGATATGCAGGAAGCGGCGCTTCGCAATCCCTGCCTTCGCGGTCTGTTTCCAGGAGAGAGCGCAGACGGATCTTCGCGGCACCCAGGTTTGCCATCTCGTCGATCTTGATCAGCGTATAGGAATGATTCTTCTTTTCCAGAATGCGCCTGGCTTCATCGGAGGACAAGGCGTCCAGGCCGCATCCAAAGGAGGCCAGTTGGACCATGGCCATGTTTTTTCGGTTGCCGACATACTCGGCCGCCGCAATGACGCGGTTGGCATAGGCCCACTGGGTCAGAATCCCGTTTTGCCGCAACGATTTCCCGGTATCCAGGGGAAGCGCGTCCTCCGTCAGGACATCGACGCCGTAACCGGCCAAAAGCTCAGGAATGCCGTGATTGATCAGGGAATCGACATGGTACGGCCTGCCGGAGAGGACAATAATCCGCCGGGCTTCCCTTTCGGCCGCTGCAATGAGATTGCATCCCATATCGAGAACCCGCTTTTTGAAATCGCTCTGAGCCTTCAGGGCTTGTCTGACCGCGAGACTGGAGGACAGGCGTTTAACGCCGAACGGCTTCACGAAATGGAAAAGCTGTTTCTCCAGCAGAGCGGCGTCTTTAAAACTGACGGCGGGCGAATCCAGGGGAATCCCGTAGAGTCCTTCCGGATTGGACGCGCTTCTGATCACGTCCGGGTATCCTGTGACGACCGGGCAGTTGAAACTGTTGCATGAAGACGAATGCTCTTTTTGTTCGTACACGACATTGGGATAGAATATCCGATCGACCTTCCGTTTGATGAGATCCATGATATGCCCGTGCGCCAGTTTGCCGGGAAAGCAGATGTTGTCGGACATGACGGCATGGACACCCTGCTCGAAGAGTTCCGTCGTTGACGGGGACGACAGGACAACCCGAAAACCGCACGCTGTGAGATAGGCACTCCAGAAAGGGAAATTCTCATACATGTTCAGGGCGCGGGGGATCCCAAAGGAAAGGATCGGCTTTCCTGCCGGTTCAAGAGGCCGGTCAAAAAGCAGTTTCACTTTGGCCGCCGCCAGATTGACACCCTTCCTGCCGATTCGAGGGCGGTTGCTGAAGCGATTCTCGCACCGGTTCCCCGTAAAGTAACTGCACCCGTTGGGAAAGCGAATCCTGGTAATCCGGCATTTGTTTTCACATCCCTTGCAGTTCAGGAGTTCCCTGTTTCCCGTCCCGGATTCCGGGGGTTGAAATCCGACAAAACCCGACGGCCTGGTTCTTTCTGAGAGATAATGCTCCCGGGCGGTTATCGCCGCACCGTATGCTCCCATGAGTTCGGCGATATCGGGACGGATCACCTGTTTTCCTGCGAGCATTTCAAAGGCCCTCAAAACGGCGGGATTGCGAAAGACGCCTCCCTGGGCGACAATGTGATTGCCGAGCAGCTGGACATCCGTCAGTTTGAGGACTTTGTAGAGAGAATTTTTGACCACGGCATAGGCCAGACCCGCTGAAATGTCGGAGATGGATGCGCCCTCGCACTGCGCCTGTTTAACCCTGGAATTCATGAAGACGGTGCACCTGGTTCCCAGATCAAAGGGAGCGTCGCTTTGACAGGCAAGCTGCGCAAATTGAACGACGTCGCAATTCAAGGAGCGGGCAAAGGTTTCGATGAAAGAGCCGCATCCGGAGGAACAGGCCTCATTGACTTGAATATCGGAGACCGCATTATTCTTGATGAAGACGGCCTTCATGTCCTGACCGCCGATATCGAGGATAAAAGATACCTGCGGTGAAAACGTCCGTGCGGCTCTGTAATGCGCCATGGTTTCGACGATGCCGTCATCGATCCCAAAGGCCGCTCTAATCAGATCCTCCCCATACCCTGTGACGGCTGTTCGTGCGATTCTGATTGCAATGCCCGCCGCCGTCAAAGCTGTCCCGAATGACAGGAGGCCGGATCGGACCGCCTTTACCGGATCGCCGTTGTTTGGGCTGTAATGGCTGAGCGCGACTCTGTTTCGATGGTCCATAAGAATGATCTTGGTGGTTGTCGAGCCGGAATCGATCCCCAGGAAGCAATCCTCTCCGTTCAGGTCGCAAAGGTCCGTTTTTTCGACGACATGACGCTCATGCCTTTCCTGCCAGGAAACAAACTCCTCTTCGGTTGAGAACAGGGGAGGCAGCGTTTCTGTTTCTACCCGTACCTTTTTGAGCTTTTCGAGCTTCTTCAGGAAGCCGGTGATGCGGGTCGCACAGGCCGAGTCCGAAGAATACAGGGATGCTCCCAGGGCGGCAATCAATTCCGGATGGGCTGTTGAGGCGATATCCGTCCTTTCGTCGAGTCCGAGGACATCCAAAAAGGCGCGCCGTAACCCCGGGAAGAATCCCAGCGGCCCACCGGCGAACAGCACCTTTTTCTCCGCCTGCTTTCCCCTGAACAATGTGGCCGCCGTCTGGAGGGCGACGGCGTGAAAGGCGGAGGCGGCGATGTCTTCCTTCGGCGTGTGATTGCTCAGCAGGGATTGGATATCGGTTTTGGCAAAGACACCGCACCGGGAGGCGATAGGATGAACGGCGGTGCTTCTCTGAGCCAGCGAGTCGAAATCCTCTATGGATACATCAAGGAGAACGGCTATCTGATCGATAAAGGCCCCGGTGCCGCCCGCGCAACTGCCGTTCATTCTGATGTCGGGCGGGGACCCGTCTTCAAAGAAAACGACCTTTGAATCTTCCCCCCCGATCTCGATGAAGGTCTTCACGCCCGGACACCGGTGCCTGATGAGCCGCGACGAGGCGACAACTTCCTGGATGAAGGGAAAACCGTAACTTTCGGCTAATCCCATTCCGGCGGAACCCGTAAAGGCCGCCGTGATATTCACATCCCCTAACGTGGACAGGGCCTCTTCCAGCATTGTCCGGAGGGCTTCCAGTGTCCTGGCATGATGGCGTCGGTAACGCGAGAAAATCGCATCCCCATCCAGGTTGCAGACGATGAGTTTTACTGTCGTGGAGCCGATATCGATCCCGGCTTGATATTTATCCTGCACGGACGGACCTTCTTAATAAAACGATGCAATCTTTGAGGCCGCAATACGTATCGACGAAGCATACCACCCAGGATTCAGGATAATGGGGCGGCATGAAGGTCAACGGCCACATGTGCTTTCTGATGATGTCCTTTTCCTTCTTGTTCAGATCGGCGGTCTTGACCGCATTTTGCAGGGAGATCTTAGGGTGTCTGCAGCCGTGCAATCTCGGTCCCTCCCGCATCCAATCATAGAAAAACAAATCGTGAAGCAGCGCGCCCCGCGCCGCTGAGGCGTAATCGAGCGAGAAGGTTTTGGTCACGATGTAACTGCGCCAGGCCACCTCCAGCGAGTGTTCGAGACGGGTGTTGAATCCGTGATGCTCGAACTCCGAGAGGCGCCGGACATCGGCCTTGTCGAGCAGGGGCGCCAGTATGGTCATGAATTCATCGTGGCTCGCGGAGAGAGCCTTCGCTTTTGCGCGTGTCAGCAGAACGAACGAGAGATTGCAGATGAAGTCGATCGACAGGACGCCACAGACGGAGAACGTCAAGGCGGACATCCAATGCGGGTCGAAAGACCGGTAAAAGAAAAGGGACAGCGGCAGCAGCGCATATTCGAAAAAAAATGCCAGCAGGACCCAGTAACAAGAATATTTCAGGCAGACCTGGTTCTTGAAACAAAGCGGTTGGCCCGAGTAATCCCACAGCGGTCTTTTAAGCACACCATCGAAGAAAAGACCCGTTGCCAACTCGATTCCCGTGGTCACCAAAAAGTAGGCCAGGCCTTTTGACAAGAGGGCCAGCACCGTGAGATAGAGAGCGTTCAAAGCCCCGATCTTGAGATTAACCGGAGGAATGAAATTTGCGGCGTAAGAAATCGCGCCCTCCTGAATAGAGGCAATGATAAGGGTCAAGACCACCGCCGCAGTCCCGTATATGGGAAGATAGGGACCCTTCAGAAATCCGGGGTTCACGAGTTTCTTCTGTGCCACTGACCGGTAAACACATTCAAGCCCCCAGCTTGCAACAGAAAAAAATGCAAACAGATAAAAGTAGACCGGAGTTTCAAGCACAGGTGACCCTCTTAGGGTTCAAAATTCCTCCGCACAAGAGGGTGATCAGTTCATCGAGATCCGCATCGATATCGGCATTATCGGAGTCCAAAAGCCAGGTGAACTCGAATCCTCTCATGGCATAGACAATCGACCGTACCGTGTGAGGACCGCAGCTGTTAAAGATCCCTTCCTTCACCCCTTCGTTCAGGATGGTTTGGAGAATGGCCGTCTGAGCAAGAAACAGGTTCTTCCGGACAGAACCGGCGCACGGAAGAAGCCGGTGAAGGAGATCAGAGCGAAGATTAAGGATATCTGCAGCTTCCCTTACCAGCTTGAAACTCGTGAGAATGAAGGCGCGAAGTTTTTCTCTGGGTGACTTCACCTGCTCAACGGCCTCAGAGATGCGGGAAGCAATATCGCTGACCTCCCGATTTAGAACTTCCATATAGACCCGGTCTTTGCTCCCGAAACAATGGTAGATCGTCGCCTTTGCGACCTTCGACAGACGGGCGATATCCTCCATATTTGTTTTCTGCATCCCGTATTTTTTAAACATCTGCCGTGCTGTATTGAGGATTGAATCCATTTTATCCTTTTTCATGAGCCCTCCCCTAAAAACATACTTTTATACTGATTATGTTCAAAAATTTATAATGTGTGGTGTGTCTTTGTCAATCATTAACTTCGCGTATAAATTAATAATTTTCTCCATCCCATCTTTCAAAATACTCTTCCTCCATTGCCGCCAGGCATTCGATGATCTGCCCTGCGTACTCTCTCTGGACTCTGAGTCCCTCGAAAGCTGGCCGACGCACCTCAAGGACTTTCACCGCCACCGTAAATCGCTCCCGGAATCGGGGAATGATTCCAAAAGATTTCTGCTCGTCTCCGCGAAGGTAGATGCATAGAATGCGACAATTCGAAAACTCCTTTACGAAACGGCCTGCGCCGTAAGAAAACTCTTTTTTATTAATTCTCCCTGTGCGGGACCTGCCGCCTTCCGGAAAAATAAGAAGGTTCTGTCCTCCCGACAAAACATAATCACACCTGTCGAGAGCCCTCTTCATTCCTTCACGGTTTCCGCCCCGGTTGACGGGAATGCATTTGGCAAGATAGCCGAGAACGGCGAGAATCGGATTCCGCTGAAAATTATCCCGCTCCGGCAAATTCCATGGAATCCACCGGAAATGGGATATGTGCTGGAACAGCGAGAACATGGCGTAGGTCAGGATCATGGAATCCGCCATGGTCAGATGATTTGCGCAGACAATCCAAGGTCCGTTATGCCTTGCAAACTCCCCGAAGCAGGTCTTTCGGAGTCTTTTGAGGTCTCGGACCTTGTACCCCATTGTCCTTATGAATAGAACGTTGAGAGGCGCAATCAGGAAGATCCCGATTTGTCCCAGAAAATATTGACACCGCATGGACCTGGTGATTTCCGACCGCATATGCCTCAGCTCAGTTTCCTTTCAATTAACAAGACGGCGTCGCCGATGGTTTCGATCGCGCCGACTTCATCATCCTCGATAGTCACATTGAAAAAATCTTCACACTTGATAATGAAATCCACCAGTCGCGCGGAGTTGACCTTCAGGTCGTTAAGGATATGGGTCTCTCTCGTAGCTTTGTCCAGCAACGAAACATCCTTCGTGTAGGCCATGAGAATGGTCACCATCTCCTGAAAGATCGTTTGCTTATCCATTACTATTGCTCCCACTTTCTGAAAATAATGCAGCTGTTCATGTCTCCGAAGCCGAAACCGGCTGTTGCCACGGTGCGCAGGCCGGGGATCTCCAGGCAATTTTGCGGAACCTTATGGGCGAAGTCGGCTATCCCGGGGTGAATATCCTCGCAATTCACCGAGGGGTGTATAAATCCCTTGTAGAGCTGCAAAGCCACGGCCACGCATTCAACGGCGCCAGCTGCGCCAAGACAATGTCCGACCAGGGATTTTGTTGAATGTATGTAAGGAAAATCCGAGGGTCCCAGATCCAGGGCTTCCGACCAGATGTGGACTTCCAGGGGATCCATGAAGGAAGCCATGAGATGGCCGTTGATGGCGTCGATTTCTCCGGGTTCTATCCCGGCATCCGCCAAGGCCATCCGGATGCAGCGCCGGAGTCCTTCGGGATTCGATGCCGTGATGGAGCCTCCCATGCGATGGCCACCGCAATTCACGGCGCCTCCAAGAACTTCTGCATAAATTCTGGCGCCGCGTTCCAGCGCGGTTTCCAATTCTTCAAGGATCAGGACGGCGCCTCCCGAACCGGGAACGAACCCGCACGCTGACGCGCTCATGGGCCTGGACCCCTTTTCGGGTTCTTCATTGAAGTTGCAACACAGGGCCCCCAAGGCGTCAAAACCGCCCCAGGTGTAAGGTGAGGCCCCTTCCGATCCGCCTGTAAGCATGCGTTTGGCGAGACCCATGCGGATCCGCCATATTCCTTCAATAAGCGCCTCGTTACCCGTGCTGCAAGCCGATGAATTGGAAGTCACCTGGTTTCCCAAGGCAAGAATGCCCGCTATGCAGGCGCTGGCCCCGCTGTTCATGACCTGTTCAACAATGCGGCTTCCCATCCGCCGTGTCTTGCCTTCGTTCACCATGGGCACCAGTTGCGTTGCGATGGTATCCATGCCGCTTCTGCCGGAACCGATGATGGCTCCTGAGTCCCAATCGACGCGATCGTCTTCGGCGTCAGGCACGGTCAGTCCCGCGTCCATCCAGGCGTCAACCGCCGCTACCGAGGCGTATCCGATATTTTCGTTGATGGACAGACGCTTTTCGTGATCGAAATACCGCTTCAGCGTAGCTTCGAAATCCTGCGGGACGCCGCCGATCTGGCAGGCAAAATCCAGGTTTCTGAGCTCGGGGATAAACCGTATGCCGGATCTCCCGTTCCGTAAAGCGTCTTCATAGGCTTCGAGTCCGTGCGCATTAGGCGCCACTATTCCCATGCCGGTAATGACAACTCTTTTCTTCAATTTGATCACTCCCTTGGATTTCAAATTTCAAGATCCTTACATAATTTCAAATCCCGATGAAAACACCCGCCCGCGCACCGCTGATACGGGCGATCAGTTCATCATCCACAAATACATGTCCATCGCCGACAGCAATACCGGCGCCCGAGTCCCGTAATTGCAAAAAGCGTTTCACGTCGATCTCGTATCGTACAACCTGGTTGGAAGGACGTATCTGCCCGTCTAAGGACACCGCGTCGCACCCTAATGCCCTGCCTGATCCGAGAGCCCCTCGCCAGACGCAGTAAAAACCGAGAAGCTGCCAGAAGGCTTCCACGCAAAAACACCCCGGCTGCACCGGATCTCCCGGCATATGACACTGAAAATACCAGGCATCCATCCGGATATCCTGTTCGGCGAAAATTGAACCTTGCTTCCCGTTTTCCTTGAAAGAAAGAACCCTGTCCAGCATGAGAAAGGGCGGCGCCGGAAGGCGGGTATCGAAATTTTCCGGAGGATCTTCCACGAGATTCCCATAGGCACAGAAAACCAAGTCTTCGCGATGAAACATGCACGTGCTCTGAATTCCGCATACTTCATGTGTGCTCCTCGAATTTCAGCTTACGCACCGAAGTATAAGACTGGTACCCGCAACGGCAATCGCCATATAGCTGATGGAATCCGGAGAAAGTGAGACACAGCCCGACCGAATTCCGCCTTTTTTCAACAATCCACTCTTCACTGGTTTCGACGTCCAGTTTTTTAGAATAAAGTATACTTTTAAACTATTTTTGTTCAATAGTATACTTTATATGCTGATGTCAATAGATAAAATGATCCCGAATTGTTTTGGATCGCAACTGAACGACTTTTGGCTTCAGGCCAAGGAATTCAGCGACGGGGGTATTGGGGGAAAAAGATGAACATTCCTAATCAAAGTATACACTTTGGGAAAAAATCAATAAGGTCTTGGCGATGCGAAGATCTTAGGAAAAGTGCTGTGAAAAAGGGATGCCTTGGGATTCATGTGAATGGGTTACGGGAAAAAGGTTACATCCTGCACTTGACATTTATATGCAAAACACGCAACAAACTTATGTGTATTGTTCATATCTGTCAAATAGGCCCACATAATACTTGACTTTTGATGTTAATACACGTAATTTAATTACGTGTTACGTTGATAAACATCAAGAGCGATCCGATGAAACTCGAATTTTTTTTCAACAGACATCCTGTCTTTACGGGCGATGAGCTTGCTGCCTTCCTTAGCTCCGAAGGCCCGCGCAATCCCCGGACGCAGGAGGCCTTACTCCTCTATCACGTGAAGATGAGCCGGTTGGTCCGGGTGCGCCGTGGTCTCTATGCCGTCATCCCTACCGGGGCGTCTGCCGCATCCTATCCCGTCGATCCCTTCCTGCTGGCCTCTCGGATGACAAAGGATGCCGTGCTGGCCTACCACACGGCCATGGAGTTCCACGGCAAGGCCTATTCGGTCTACGAGCACTTCGTCTATCTTTCCGCCGCACCTGCGCGGCCCGTCAGCTTCCGGTCCCACCAGTTCAAGGGGGTGCGCTTTCCCGGGGCTCTGCCTCCCGAGGTCGCTGTCTCCTTCGACGTGGTCAAGGCCAATCGCGCGGGTCTGGAGGTCCGGGTGACGGGCCTGGAAAGGACCTTCGTGGACGTACTCCACCGGCCCGGCCTGACTGGGAGTTGGGAGGAGATATGGCGCTCCCTTGAGTCCGTGGAGTTTTTCGATCTCGACAAGGTGACTGCCTACGTGCAACATCTCGGCAACGCCACGACCGCGGCCAAGGTCGGCTTCTTCCTGGAGCAGCACCGGGAAGGCCTAATGGTCGACGAGGCGCACCTGAGTGCCCTCCGCGACCTCCGGCCACAACACCCTCACTACCTGGAACGCAGCCGGCGGAAAGCGGGACACTTCGTGGCCGCCTGGAACCTCGTCGTTCCCCAAGAGATCTACGAGAGATCGTGGGAGGAACCCTCATGAAGATCTCCCCTGAAACGCTCGCCGTCCAGTCGGAGGCCACCGGTTTTCGCCCGGACATGCTGGAAAAGGTCGCGCTGCTGCTCCAACTGCTCGATGCCATCCGTAGCCATCCCTTCCTCAAGGACAAGTTGGTCCTCAAGGGCGGCACGGCCCTGAACCTCTTCATTTTCGCCGTTCCCCGCCTTTCGGTTGATATCGATTTCAATTACGTGGGTGCGGCGGACCGGGAAACGATGCTCCTGGAACGGCCCAAGGTCGAGCAGGCCCTGCAGGCGGTCTTTTCCCGGGAGGGATACACGGTCCGGCGCGTGCCCACGGAGCATGCGGGCGGCAAATGGCAGCTCCGATATCCAAGCGCCGGCGGCCAGGGAGGCAACCTGGAAGTGGATGTCAATTTCATGTTCCGGATCCCCCTGTGGCCGGTGCAGCGGATTGATTCACAGCCGGTCGGAATCTGGCAGGCTACAGGCATCCCTGTGGTGGATGTCCATGAACTCGCGGCGGGCAAGCTCTCGGCATTGCTCTCGCGGCGGCAGGCGCGGGATCTGTTCGATTGCAGCAACCTCTTCCGTCTGGGTGGCCTCGATCGGGAAAGGCTGCGTTTGGCCTTTGTCGTCTACGGCGCCATGAGTCGCACCGACTGGCGAACTATTGCACTGAAGGATGTGGATGTCGATACCGCCGATCTGGAACAAAAACTCATCCCCACGCTAAGGTCCGCAGGGAGCGAATATATCCGGAAGGATCAGTTTGGGAAGGGGCTTGTCGAGGACTGCCGTAATCTTCTTGCCAGCTTGCTGCCGTTCACCGCGCCGGAGCAGAAATTTCTCGATCGGATTTTGGACATGGGCGAGATAGCCCCCGAGCTGCTGACCAGTGATGAGGCCCTGCAGAACCGCATCCGGCGCCATCCGCTTCTGGAATGGAAAGCCGTGAATGTAAGAAGCCACAAGAAGGGTCGTTGAAAATCCATTCCTTTCCAATGAGGCATAAAAAAGTCCTCAGGAGTGATGCCCAGCCTTCACTATCCAATTTTTTGGTCATTACTTGGTCATTACTTTACAAAATATATCCCCGGGTTTCCCTGCATTTCCTTTGTGCACCTTAGGCAAGAAAAACGGGATAACTACTTGAAATATCACTTTCTTTCGTTATCCCGTCTTATCCCTCGTTGTCCCCGACCGTGCGTTCTCCCGCTTCTGGCTGCGCCTCTTCCCTTCAGCATCCCTTGCCTCCTGAATGGAGAAACCTATGCACTCTCGTTTCTGCTTTCTCCCGGGAAGATAATAGCTGATCCAGAAGCGGACCTTCTGGGACCGCTTCGCCTTGTCCAGATCTTCGCCACAATGGCAAAGCTTAGTTCTTACGCTTTGCTTTTTGTGGCAAACCGGACATTCTGCAAACACCGCCATCTTCTTTTCCTCCTTTCTTTGCCGTTTTCGTTCGATTCACTGCCTGTTTAAACTTTTTCCCCTTCCGATTCGATATAGGCCAGGGCCAATTTCAAAAAGGGAGGAACCTTCATAATCCCACGCTCCCAGCGGGAAACGGTCATTACATCAACTCCCAGGATGCGGGCCAATTTCCCCTGAGAATATCCAGTCCGTTCCCGCCATTGTTTCAGTTCGTGGGATTCCATACCTGCTGTATAGACTTTTCGTCTATATTTCGCAAGCAATTTCATCAAGGGGCCAGAAGTCGATTCCAGGTTCCCCGGCTACGCAGCCGGCAACGAGTCCAGGTATGCATCCAGATCCTTCACGTCGAAAAGAACCCTTCCGCCGATGCGCTTCGGCTTTATCGGAAAAGGATCGGCCGCCCTGGGTCCTATCCTGTTGCGAATGGTTTTGGATGCAAGCCCGAGATACAGAGCCGCCTCGTCTACAGACAACATTCTCGGCTTGATCTCCCTTTTCACCATGATCTCTTTCTTCATGATAACCTCTTTACACGAATCGCTTTTGAATGGCGACTTTGGCTTGACGTGAAACCTTCAGAAATCACCCAGAACGTCTTTCAGCTTGTCCGGGACGCCTCGACGGAGCGGCGCATCATCTTTTTTCCCCGGCACCGCGCCAGGCGCTTCCTTCGAGAGCATCTCATAAACTTCCCTGCCGCCGACCGTGTCGAAATAAACCTTGAGGGCTCTCTGTATGACCCGCCCGCGGTCCGGCTGGGAAATCGAGCGGATCTTCCGGATCAATTCATCGTCCGTCAGGGTGATCCTCAGGGTTATTTCACGCTTCGTGGTCATTTCCCTGATTCCACGTCCAGCGCCTTCAGAAAACCCCTCGCGTTGGCATACTCGGGGTGATCGGGCACGTGAACGAGCGGCCGGTATTCCTCCGGGATGTGCTCCTGGAGGTAATAGGCGCCTCCGCCGGCGATGATGACCTTCTCCGCGCGCTGTATCCTCGCCATCCATTTCGAGTGCACTTCCTGGATCAGCCAGTCCATGTATTTCTCCGCCGATTCTCTGACCAACTCAGTGAGATCCCGCTCCGCGCCGTACACCCGGATCCTGCCTTGGCGAAGTACGTCCTTCGATTCCTGTTCGGAAAGATCAAGTTGCATCCGGACCTTGATTTCCCTGGCGAGGTCCAGGGAGATCTTCGACACCCCATGCCTCTCCAGAGTGTCGGATTCGCCCTTGACGATCCTCCCTCGCTCGACCACGATTATGTCCACGGTGTTGAATCCGATATCGAGAATGATCATGTCACGGTCCGTCCGCGCGTTGACGTCTCCCGCCTGGGACAGCCGGTAGTCCGCGAGAACCCCGAGACCCTGGGGATAGAACCGCGCGTTCAATTCCAATACCTCGCGGCCCACCTCGATCCGTTGCAGGAGGGGAACGAGTTCCTTCAGGTTCGCTTCCGTGTAATGGGAAAGGGGGAGTCCCATGGCGACGTCCGTGACGAGTTCACCGGTCTTCCCGTGGATTTTCTTCACCGCCTTGAAGACGAAAAGGGGCGAGTACCTCTTCATGAACTCGAAGCTCCGCGTCGAAAAGGCGCCGAACAAGGCCTCCCTGCCGACGAGGTATTTCCTGCCCCGGTATTCGTATTCCTCGCCCCCGGCAAAGGCCGACAGATCTCCGACTTCCCGCTCCCCGTAAGCGATCGCCGTCGGGAACTTGAGCATCTCCAGAATTCCCTCGCGCTGGTAAACGGCCTTCACGTCCCCGTACCCGACATCCAGTCCCAGATTCATTTGCGCACCTCCTTGGTGTTCTTCTTAAGTTTTTGCCGACAGTTCCGTCGTTTCATCACTCAACCGAAATCGCGTTCATCCAGGTGATATCCCCGCCTGGCCAGGGCCTTTCGGAGCTTGACGAGATTCACCCGGTATTGGAGCGCGTGTTCCCACGGATACACCGGGTCTTCCCGCTCGTAGAGAAATTCCTTTCGGACAAGCGACTTGAGATGTTTCCTGATTGCATGCCTGCTCAAGGACGGAATCGACTCGCTGAGGATATCGTCCGCCGTTTTTTCCACCCAGCCGCTTTCGGGCGGATCGTCCTGGAACTCCTGTTTCCCGCGCGCACTTTCCTCGTGCATGAACTGGTCGAAGTCCCAGAGGCGGCCGGTCCAGCGGATGAACTCCCGCAGGATCACGGCCTCGGCATGGTTGCCGATCGTGACCTCCAGACCCTCCCTGAGAATCCGATTCGCGCGCCTGCCGGGCAAAACGAACGATTGAAGATGTGAACGGGGCATTATCGGCGTTTGGTTCATGAATGGACCTCCTTCCTTAATTAAAGGCTGACGTGCATGGTCGAGTATTCGACCATTTTCCCCTTCCGACGGGGTTTTTCGGTCGAATATTCTCCACGCCGGAAAACCCCGAAAATGATCCGGTGCGGGCCTTCGCCTGAGTCAGCATAATAATGTTTATTATGTTCGTGCGATTGAGACACTTGCCGGGGCGAACCCGGTGTGCCATCGAATGGCAAATACTCGACCACCCGGAGAGCTTCCGGACCGTGCTCCGGACCATGGACACGTTATTTATTTTCATGCGCCTTCCCCCAGGCGGGTCAGCGCCCTCAGGATCTCCCGTGCGCCGGTGAATTTCTTCCTGCCGCCCGGCCCCTCGATGACGCAGGATGGTGTGGAATCGATCCGGTCATCCCTGAGATGTTTGCCGAAGGTTTCAAAGGCCTGGGAGGAATCGACGTACCGGCACTTCAGGCCCCTTTTGTCCAGGAAGGCTTCCAGGTCCGGCAGGCTCCGGATATTTTCCTCCGCCGCCTTGAAGAGGGCGGATCTCGCCCAAAGGATCTGGGAGATTTCGCTTTTCCCAGTCACCATTCCGAAGAGGCATTTTGCGTAGAGGATTGTTTCCCTGTGGACGGGCGTATCTACGAAGGTGACTGCAGCGATCCGCCGCCTGACCAGATCGACTATGATCGACTCCAGTTCCGGCTCCATCGAGCGGCAGGGAGGACAGAAATAATCGGTGTAGATCCTCACCTTGACGAGGCCGTTCCCGAAGGAAGGTATCCGGGTGTCTTCGGCGTAAGCCGGCGTCGCCGACCCGGGAAAAAGGCAGAGGAACACGGATAACCCGATTACGGCGAAGAGAATCGCCGTCGACGGCCTGATCCTCTCAAGATGCATTGCGAAGAGAACGATGACCACGGCAGCGAAGGCGAGGCAATAGGGACAGTAAACGCCGTTCATGACCTGGAAGCCGAGTAAAAAGACTTCCCCGCCCAAGCCCAGGGACAGCAGGATCGCGCAGGCGGCGTTCTTTTCGAGACCGCCGGCAGCTAGTACAGCCCCCATGTAAAGCATGCCCAGGTACTTGAGATCCAAGCCGAGCATGGATCCCCGCAGATACGTACAGGATTCCGAGCAGAGGCTGTAAGCCGCCATGATGGCGATCCCCGCGATCCCAAGGATGATGGTCGCGCTTCTCTTGTATCGACGCAGTTCTTTGATCATTTGGTCCTCCTTCGAAGTTCGTTGTATGCCCTTTTCCTCAGGCGGTAGATCCTCGTAATCACCTTGGAGGTCTTCTCGACCCCGTAGTAGCGCTTGATCTCGTCGGCGACCTGCTTCACGTAAAGCTTCCCGCAATCCCGGGTGACGTGGTTCCTGTAACGGTTGACGACGTACCGTTCCCACTTGGCCAGCTCAGCCGTGCGGACAAGGTCCTCCCTCGTGGCCCGGTCGAATTTCGCGAGCTGCGCCCTCAAGAGGACCCGATCCCCGTAAACCACGCGCACGATCTCGACGGCATGGATATCCCCGTCCGCCAGGGGATCGCCCTTGACCAGGCCCAGTTCTTGGAGGCGATGAAACACCTTGAGTGGAAGCTCGTATTTCCTGGAGGCCTCTTCGAAGGTCATGCGCCCGCCTCGAAATATTTTCTGACCCGTTTCAGGCCGGTATCCCGGATTTCCTCAACCACCTGCCGTTTCACCGAGAGGATCTCGGCGATGTCCGTCGTCGTGTAGTACGTATCGCTCAGGAGATAGCGCCAGACCTTTCTCTGCTTCGTGGTCATTACCTGGAGGGCCATGTCGACGAGAGCTTCGACCGTCTCCAGATCCTCCTTCCCCATGTCGGGTTCTTCCGCGAAGTTCTGGAAAAGATCCTGTGTGGGGGTGGGCGCGTATCCCCGCTCCGTGTAGTTTTCCCTGAATTCCTCGTAGCGGTTCCGGGTGACGGGATTGGAGGCCATCGTCCTGCTGTCGGCCGTGAAGAGGACCCAGAAGCAGGCCTCGAAAGGAATGCCCTGGTTCATGGAGACGTCCACGGCCGCGAGCGCCGCCGCGTAGGCCTGCTGTGTGAAATCCTCCAGGTCGTAGGGCGAGTAGCGCTGGAATTTTGTAGCTCTCCCCCTTATCTTTCTCATGTTCCGCTCGACCCACCGGACGGCCTCGGTTCGATGTGTCTCGTAATTCCCTTCCCGGGACGCGGTTGCCGCAGGTAATGCCATTGTCTCCTCCAGTTCAAAGTGTCTTCTCTCAGGTCCCCTGATTCACGCACCAGTACGGTCAGGGCGGCTTCGCAAGCCGGCTGAAAACGGCGCCGATCCTGACGAGTTCCCCCTGCGACAAATCCCTTTTGTATTCCCGGTTTCTTTCGATATGGTCGCGTTCGTTGAATTTGCCGTACTCCACCTCGTAGATCTTGTTTGCGTACGGCCAGAGATCCTTCTTGGTGTCCTGCTCCTTCGCGATCCTCTGGAGGGTGTGGAGGATTGCCGCGGGGTTGAACTTCTTCTCGCTGAACTTGGCTTGACACCACCGGTAGGCGTTGAACTTCCTGGGATTGATCGCGCCTCCGAACTCGCTGATCTCGTTCCTGAGTTTTTCGTCCGCGATGTGGGCCAGGAAGTGGTTTCCCCTTGGCGAAGGACTCTTTTTAAGCGGGTCCGTCTCCGGCGGACCACACGAAGGGGGAGCCGGGGGCTTATCTTCAGATAAGCTGTTTAAGGAATCCGGAATCAGAGAATCCGGAATCAGGATATCAGCAGGGCTTGCACCGTGCCCGCATGGTGCTTGCACTGAGCCGGTATGGTTCTCTTCCGGTGCTTGCACCGTGCTTGCCTGGTGCTTTTCCGGTTCCGGCATAGTGTCGGCATCGTGCCTGCCCGGTGCCGGTATGGTGCTCTTGGGTTCTTTCAGGTGGGGGTTCTGATGCCTGCTGAAACGGACAACCTGGATGAAGCGGCGTCCTTCCGATTCGTATCGGAGGATGAACGGGTCCTCTCCCGACGCCAGTGATGCAAGGAGGGATTCCGCGTCGCAGGCATCGTAGGGAAGTACCTCTGCCTTGATCCTCGCGGGCCTGTCTTCGAGGCGCCCCTCCCGGTCCGCCATGCACCAGAGCCCCTGGAAGAGGATCCGCGCCAGCGGATCTTTGGCTGCGAGTTCCTCATTCTTGAAAAAACCAGGCTTGATGTTCCGTGCCCTCACGTCGGCTCCTTTCCCCGGAGATGCTTCGAGATCCCGGTAGTGCATGCGGATCACGGATCGATGGTGATCCGGCGCATGGGAAATCTCTAACCGAGGAAAGCGCACGTGAAAACAACGGGGGGGCAACGGGGGTGCAGGATGATGATCAGCTATGGATGATTATTGAGGTTTTATGGAATGAGGGGAAAAAGAGAACTGGAAAGATGTCTTTTTAAGGGATGATGAAGCGGGGGTCCCCGCTCAGGAATGCTTCTTGATGACCTTTCAGCGAAGCCTTTTCTGATCACCAAGCGGATCGGAGTTCGCGCCTGGTTGTCATATCGTACTGCTATGATTGAATATCCGCTGTGTATAGAAGCAAATGCGTGCATAATCCGCTATCCCGTAAAGGGCAACGGGGGGATAGCGGGGATGCAGCGGAGCTTCTGATTCACATGTGAATTTCAGAGAGGGATATCTGCCGCCTTAATGACACGTGCTCTTATACCCCTGCTCTAATCCCTTTGGCCATATATCACCTTCCGGCTTTCCTTTTTCTACGGAGGTGATATTCCAATTGCTTTTAAGAACGCGTTTCGAGATTTTGCATCTAATTCGCTGTACTTTTCAAGCAGCCATTCCACCTTCAACCTATTCAGGTATGCCTCAACGTCATTTTGAAGCTCTCTTGCGCGTTTGTATTGCCTTTTTGGAAGATATCCAGGTACTTGCTGCAGCCTGTTATAAAGATTGTTAGCATCCGCAATATCTGATCCTTTAATGGCTAACACTTCTTCCTCTATCCCAGATAACCAACGAAGTCCCAATTCTTCACGGCGTTTTATTGCACTTCTCTGGATCACAGGCATAATATCCTCGGGCATCCAAGGTGGTTCATCATCTGATATCTCACCGGATTGATCATTGAGCTCTGACCATAAAGCAGAAAAGGCGTCTTCCGATAGATTTACGTCTGAAAGACGGACATATGCATTTTTGTAAAAGTTCAGCGCACGACGCATCGATCGTAATGCATCAATATCCGAATCACACCTCTCGAATATTTTTTCTAAGTCATCTACTTCTTGGAGCAGCTCATCTATTTTATGGATAGCAAAGATTGCGGGATCATCTATGCGACTTAAACGTGTCACGAATTCTTTTTCACGTTGCTTGTTTGCTTTAATTAAATCATTAAGCTTTGCTTTCACGCTTTCTAAGGCTGAAAGTGGAAGTGTTCGTAAAGTCTCTGTGACTTTTTTCACATTTTCCTTAGCAATATCATTGCAATTTCTTAATTCAGCGACTTTCTGAGCACGCGATGTGCTTCGTTCCGTCAGCCATCCCTCAATATTTTCTGCAAGTGATTGAGCTGCAGCAAGAGCATTGATCTGTCTGAGTGAGCTTGCGGTATGACCCTCTACCTTACTTTCCTGCTCAGATAACCCAAGTTTCCTCAGATTTGAAGCGGTTTCCCTCATGTACTTTTCAAAATCGGCTGCGTCTTTTGTAGTGCGGCCGCGTGGTGCTTGCCTGGATAACCATACATCGAAATACTGAATGACGCGCTGACACATAAGATCTATTTCATGTTGGTATCGCTCAATATCATCTTGTGGATATAATCCATCTGTCTGCATTTGACCGATAACTTCTTTCAGTTTTATCGCGCTGAAAGTAAGAATATGCAAATCACCACGTCTTGCCGCTGATTCGATACGTTCGAATGCATTACTAACCTTTGCATTAATCGCATCAAGTTTTGATCTAGCTTCTTTCGCCTTCATCTCCAGTAAGCTGATCCTGTAGGCCTGCGATCTTGGTGGACTTATTCTTGCTTTTAAT
Source organism: Syntrophaceae bacterium UBA6078 (assembly GCA_002428735.1). Taxonomy (GTDB): domain Bacteria; phylum Desulfobacterota; class Syntrophia; order Syntrophales; family UBA2210; genus UBA6078. The sequence continues at coordinate 76,178 of DIXO01000053.1, forward strand.
TCCACGCTTCGTTCTAGACACTTGATTTGCTCTTGGTAGCTTACACTTAAGGCAGATTCCCATTCATCAAGAAAATCATCCCATTCCGAACCTGCTGTAGCTTCTTTAGGAATCAGGAGAAAACTACCCAACTTGCTTAGGTCGAGATACTTTCCCCTAAATAACATGTCACCACTAAGATCAGACAACTCATATTGATTGTCAGCAATTCTTATATTAAATACCTTCTGTCTTGCACAAAGATATACGCCTAATAGTAAACCTGCGGAGGCAAGATTTGCGCCAAAGGGAGGTCTACAAGCAAGCATTAACAAATTCGCTAAAGCAACCAATCCTCCCTCTGATCTTAAATGATTTTCCCATGCAGAAAAGATTGCACGAACGTTTTCTTGATTTGGCCTTTGTCCGACATCGCCATTTGTCAAAAATATCTGCCAGCACTTTTTAAGAACCTCGTTTGCGCGGTTCTTATCACGTACAGGTTTAGCCATCACGTCATTGTACGTCAGATTACCTCGTACTAGCTCCAATGTCAGTCTGTAGCAAGTATCTGCTGCATTGCCTTGCTTTGTACTAAAGCCATCACACGGGAACGGCAGTGTCTCGGGATAGACCATTTCAAAAATCGAGCAGCAAACGTCATCCAGCCGTTGAGAGCCTATTTCAAGATTGCCAGAAAATGCATATTTTTGCTGCTTAATCAAATCTCGCATGCATATGTTTAAAGTTTCCTGGCATTTTTGATGGTGGGCACCAACAAGGTTACCAAATCTTATTTTGTCCTGCTCGTTCAATTCTTCATCCAATATTGTAAGTTCCGCAAGATATTGACCAACCAGACCATCGCTATCATGAAGAAACACGATTAAAATGGGCAGTGCTTTTAATTTTGAGTCACGCGCAATATTTTTCAATATAGAAATTGTTTGAGATTGGATACGCGAAAGATCGCCATCCGGTTCGACATAACAATAGATGATAGTCCCTCGGGCTTGATCAACGGCAAACGAACTCTGCCAATCCGTTACCGACTCCTGAATGACACGGGGTAACTCATTCAAATTTGCAATTTTGGAGGCAAAATACCATTCCATTGTGGAGATATTACGCCGCTCAGCAAAGTCGCATATCCTGTCGCTTAATAAATCATGACTAAATTCATCGGCACGGCGCAAAAAGAGTTGAGCGCGCCTTTGCGCATCATATTTTTCCGCTATTTTTTGACGCAAGAATGCCTTGAATTGTGGCCGGGATACAGTATCGCTGATAATTTCAAATTGATTAAACCTTTCATCCCAGCTTAAAATATTTCTTTCATCCTCTAACGACTTAAGACATTTTTCAGCTGAACGAGTTGATAATCCTGACAGCGCAGCTAAAGCCTCTGTAGCATTGACACGGTTTTGTGCAACCAGCCCAAGCTTTGATGCCAGAACGACTGTGCGGAGCAGGGTTTCCTCATCCTTGGCAAGATGCTGCCCTACTTTGGCGATGACGTTTGCATACGCCTGGGCTATGGTCCCTCTATTTCCGTCATCTTCAGCAATTAAAAATTCCTTTTCGAGATTTTCGGTCCAAATATCACTTGCATGAAGCTGCCAATCTAATCCAGATATGACGTTATCACGGTTATGCTTGAATGCCTCATTAAGAAGCGAGAGTGCTGATCGCTGCTGAAGGTGTTGACCGGCCGCTGCGAGATGGAAAAGAAGCCATACTGCATATGGTGACAAAGGCCAGCAACCTTTCCGAATATGATGATGAAATGCTTTTGCGTCAGTCCATAACCTGTGATTTGATGATTGAGGAAACCATGTATTGATACATTTCATAAATGTTCCTGAGGCGCTCTGCTCTGAATCGCAATCGAAATGGCCTGCAAGTTCATCACGATTCTTTTTTTCCAATAGATGCGCCAGTAGGGTTTCTAAATTTATAGAAAGGTAAGCTTTTTCGGCTGACTGATAACGTGTGGAAACCCTGAGAATCTCATTTCTGTATTCTTGTCCCATCCTTTGGACATAGGTATTTAAATCAAATTGAATAAAACCAACAAAGGTTGCTTTGTCAGCGTTTGCTTGGATGCCTTCAAACAATTGTTGCAGAACGCCACTGCCTGCAATTTGACTGCGAATAGTTGCGAATTCAGCATAACGCCCAAATTCATCAAAAAACACAACTAGACGGCTAAACGGGCGACCTTCACCTATATATTCCCTGCAAACGGTATCAATTACATCTTTGACCGTTTCATCACCGATGGCTCTAATTGGAAACCCCAGTCGGGCTAAATAGGTCTGTGCAATGGCATAAACCGTTTCATCGTGTTCCTTTAGCCGTGCGATAACTTCATCAACGTTCGTCAAACCACATTCATTCGTTAACTCCTCACCTTCTGTGCCTGTAAGACGCAGAACAAGATTCGCAGCAGTCTTGAACCGTGGCCTTAACGCGTCTAAGACACCCGCATCAATATCCGCTGCGTAAAGAAAGTGCATAATCTGACGGGTGAACTCTGCCGCTAGATCGAAGTTGCCCATTCCATTCAACGATACAACGAGCGTGGGCGTGCGCATATCAGTAAGTTCACGGAGCGCTTCCGTATGCAGATCCGAATCTGCTGCTTTAAAATTAGATAATATCGTATCAGCATCTGCGGAAGAAGGCTCGGAAAGTAAAACTGCAAGCGCCGTAGCAAGATGCGATTTTCCCGTACCGTAGCCGGCAATTGCCAAAGTGAAAGGGCGTTCTTCTTTACCGTTGCTTCGACGGATTACTTGCAATGCAAAATTGGCGGTATCGACTAACCGATGTCCATGTCCTGTGCCGATATCCTGTTGCTCAACGCCGTGATAAGCAGGACCATGAAATACATAAGCAGCCGCGGCCAAACGGGCTTTTTCACGATCCTTTATCAACCAGGATACATCCACTGCCCCGTCAAAGAGCCTTTCTCCCCTGTAGGTGACAAATTCGGCCAGTTGCCTTTCCATAATACCCTTCTATCTTAGTTAGATCATGTCACTGTAAATGAGGCGCCACGCTTCTGCCGCCGCCACCTTTGCCTTTAATATCCACGGTTGCATATGGCGATCAACACTTATCACGCCTTTACGCTCGGCAAGCGACAAAGCCCGCTCTGACTCTTCCGATGACCAGGTGGTTAATATTTGCCATCCACAAGCTTTCTCAATTTGAGGCATTGTAACCTGTTCACCCTGAGATGCGATGCGTTCTACGGCAGACAATAGCCAAGCAGCATATCCCCAAGCAAACTCAGTGCGGATTGGCATGGGACGGCGGGTGATTTGTTTACCGTTCTCGGTTAAAGCCGCACACATCGCAAAAGATGCGTCCTCTTGATACATTGAAATGAGCGGACCGATCAGTCCCCCTGGGCTCGTATTGCACACACTTGCAAGCCAATTTTCCAAGCTATCCCTTTCAAAGACAGGCCCCAATCGGGCAGCGCCGTTCCAGAAGGTTTGATACCAGACCTCTGCACCATTGTCTCCCGCGCAAAGATTTAAATGCGCCAGCCACTGGGTTATTTCCGTTTTAAGGTATGGATCTTCCAGCAATACGACTCGGCCGAACGCAGTCAATTCAGGACTCTTAACGGTACTCCTTCTTGCCGGTAGTATAAGCAATCCCATGGCACGGCAATAGTCTAGGGTTGGTGCCACCTTTCCGCTGGATACACCTGTCGGTATACCCGTTGCGTCAGAAATATCTTGAATTGTCCCGGAGTTTCTGCTTGCAGCAAATCGCAATAAAGCATGGATAAACCGCCGCTCGGGAATAAAAGATTTATGAAAATTACGTGGTAAACGATTCGTCTGCTTCTTACTCTTTTTTGCTGATGCCAAATCTTTCTCCTAAAGAGGTAATCTGAAGTTTAAACGGTTTAGTCTCTAATTTACCAGTTGCCGTGTTTAAAGAAGGTCCTATTGAATAGCACTGTCCTTTAACTAGACTAGAAAGATTTGCGATCCACTCTTGCTGTGTTCCCCCAACGCTCTGGGCCATCAGTCGGGCATGTTCTTGCAGCTCCGTATCAGCGGGACGGAAAAATAACTTATGACCGGCCTGGAACAAACGGTTCAGTTTGTCCCCTTGTAGATTCTTCATGGTTTGCGTGGCAAGGATCAGTGAAAGACCAAATTTGCGCCCCTCAGTCAGATACTTCGCAACAGGTGACTGCTCCGTAAGATCAAGGTTCTGCGCTTCGTCCAACACCACTACTTTCGGCAGATTTTTGTTACCTGTGCCGCGTACAAAGGCATTCAAATCCCAAAGCGCAAATTCAATAACCAATCGCGCTGACAGTGAATCAATCCCTGCAAATTGAAAAACATGACATCGATGTTCATTGTCGCTGAATATTCCTCGCCAGTCCAAACCGGAAGCCTGATCTGCGAAAGGTTTTTCCAAAACAAATGGTTTCAATTTGCTGATCGTCGTCAAGACCTTTTGCTTGTCATGTTGGCCATCATCAATAAAAGATTCCAGGACATTAAGAAGCTCATCTAGTGTAGATGCGCTTCCGCTTTGTTCAATCAAGGTTATGAGTGCATCCAGTAAAACGGAATATTGTTGATCCCCCATCGTATCGTAAAGTTTACCGAACGTTCCGGCAATCCTTTTAGCCCCCAACACACTTGTCTCAGGGATTTCGATACCTTCATCAATTTCCTGCTTTTGTAATTTAAATGGGCTCACGGGAAGCGGCGACTGTCTGACAATGTGCTGAAGAGGGGCAAGAATTTGTTTAGTTTCTTCTTCAAGTTGCTTGGGCAGGAAACCGTTCGTATAATCCATGACCAGCACATTTTGTTGCTGGCGCCCCATTTCACAAAGTAAACATTGTATTGCATAGGTTTTTCCCATGCCGGACGTGCCAAAAACAAGTAAATGACGGTTAGGCAAGTCCCGATGACCAAATTCCCAAAAAACCTCTCTGCCGCCATGAGCTGTTTTACCTAATAAAATACGTTCTGGAATATGACGTGGTGACTCAGCAACTGGTTTCGTTTCTTTCAAGACTTCATCATGCTCAGTAGTTAGGGGTGTAATGATGGGCTTTTCTTCTTGTGCCGACGTTGTCTTTATTATCTCAGACTCGTCGTTTCTTTTGGTTCTAAGGGTTTCTGGAGCAACTACGGAATAATCGCCAAACCGTACCGTATTCTTTGGCCAATCCAGTTTTATGTTTTTTTCACCTGTACAAATATCATGTACGGCGTTGCGGCCCATGCTATAAATGCCAAATTGTAAAGAGCCAATATTCTCGTCCTCATAACAATCATTGCTGACATGGTCCAAGGTGCTGCCGTCACTGTCCGTCCAGAACGCTAATACGGCGCCTTGCCACGCAATGATGTAATCACCATCTGCAAGGCGCTCCATGGCGGCCATAACCGCATCTTGGCGCTGGCGTTTGATTTCGGCTTTACTGGCAATCAATCGATGTAATTGAAGCCACCAGTATCGTTGATCAGGACGAACATCATCGCCGCCTTTGGACTTTCGGGGCATAAAAGCCGGGATTAGGGTACTAAAGCCGTTTTGTATTTGTTGGGCAGCTTTTTCCAGATAGATCTTATTTTGCTGCCCCATTTTACACTCAATGAGATGCATGTCTAAAATAATGCGCCCATTTTTATCGAGACGTGCAACCATCCAAAGAAGATCCGGCCGCACTTGGTCGTCTTGCGTGAACCAATGTCGATAAGCATCAAGAGAAATTAAATGATTACAGAGAAGATCATCATCCGAAGTAAGGATTTTGCTCGTCAGCGAATAGGCAAAAAAATCGTGCAAATAAGTGCCGACTCCTGTTGCGCGCACAAGAGATAAACCGGACAGTGTTCTTGCCTCTCTGATCACGGATTCGGAAATAATGCTTAACGCATTATTGTGCCATCCAGGATAAAGTGCCGATATTGCCCTTTCCATCCGAAACCGGATATCTGTCAATCGAAAATGTTCCGTCGAAATGGTAAAGTTTAATTCTCCATGCAACCCGACACCGGAACCGAAACCGATAATTTCTCTTTCCTCAGCGGGCTTGTCACGTCTCATTTTTATTAACTTATCATCTATACTGGGATCGATGCAGACCACCCACTCCGCATGCTTGTGCAGTTCATCCACAACTTCTTGCCAAGGAGAATAATCCCCATACCCCATCAAAACATGCTCTTGACCGGGTGGCGTATTGCTGTTTTTCAGCCTTGCCATCGTTTCAAGATTCAGAGTAGATAAGCGAAACTGAGGATTGCTGATCACCCTTGCACGTCGAAGACGAAGTTGCGGATCATCTACTGTGCAAAAGGATTTCTCAATAATAGGGAACTTCAATGTGCGTTCGCGCACGTCGTAAGTTGCGACGCGCTGGAATTCATTGCCTCTCAGCCCGGCACCGATAAAGTCATAGAGGACAGCAATATCCACATCCAGACTTTCACGAATCATTCTGGCGAACGCTTTTCTATTGATGTCTTGGGACGGCACAACACGATGCGCAATCGAAAAAAGGCAGTGGCGATAAACGGCATATTTCTCCTCTGATTCAGCAGCCTCCCAGCGCTCCTTCCACTGTTCGATCCAGCGAGACACACCGACATCCTCACCTGCTTCTGTAAATACGGTTATTGTTACAGCGTAGCGTCGATTTCTTGTCTCCCCCAGCACAGGCATGTCACCTTCGGCAAGTTCAGACAGGAAAGCATGCACAGCAGAGATGACGGGCTGTATGTCTTCGTTCCGATAAACCGCCATACTAAAACCATCACGCGCATGGGGATGGATATCGAGATAGTCACGTAAAATGTTACATATTAATCTTGATTCTCTGGTCTCCGCGAACATTTCCGTATCCGCAATATCCTCTTCATCAAAGCCTTCATATCGCAGCAATAATCGAGTAGATAATGGTGCTTCTTCTGAAGCAGGCGAGCCAACGCAATGAATGAGCTCCTGTCCGCGCACCTGTGTATCGATGATCAGATTCTCATCGCCAATTAATCCACCGAGTGGCATCTGAATGGTTGAAAGATCGAGATAATCCTGCCATTTGGAAAGATGAAAAGGTTTCTTCACGTTGATCGCCCGCCATTCGCGTGATACCGCGTAGTTGAAGCATGCAAAAAGGTACCCGATATGATCGCAGAGCATTTCAAGAACGGCTGGATGTAAAATGGTTGCGACGCCCGAACGTTCATACGGGTCTGCAACCCATGCGTGATTGTGCTTACCGCGAGACGCAACAATCAAAAAGGAACGCATGAGCATTGCCGCCATTGGACTGTTGCGACATTGCTCGTCCGCACCGCAATAAGCGCGCGCCGCTGTTTCATAAGCTTTGTGAAGCTCCTCCCAAGGGGAAGGCTGACCGTCGTCAACTTTATGAAAAATCGAATGCAGACCGTCATCCTTCGCCTTGCTAAGAAATTTTCGATAGGCAATGGCTAACTCACGCAAATAAGGTAGTAAGGGATCGTTTTGCTGTCGCCATTCTTCTGTAATAAGATTGGTGCTGTCAGCGGATACATCGCGGATGGCATGCAACAAAACGCGCCTGGTCTCATCGTCATCCTTCGCACGGATCAATTCCTCATGATAAGGTATGTGAAATGCGGGTAAAATAGTAGGATTCGAATATTTTTCTGCAATGCTTTCGACAGCCCACTCTATCAGCTCTTTTGCCATTCGGAACGTATGTGTTTCAGGCAAGCGCCAGGCAAACTTTCTGACAAAGGGTTCTTCAACCTCATGAAAGATCAACTCAATTCTAAAGGCAAGGGATGGCTCTGCTGTCCTGGCATGGCTGCATTCTATCGCATCATGATAAAGTTGTGATGAAACATTGATCGTTTCATCCCCGAATATGGAAATATCAAGGTAACCCTTTGAAAAATATTGATCGACACCACCGACTAACTTACGCAGGTATTCCCTTGCATTGATTTCCGCTTCTGCGGCGGCTACCGGCGTGCCATCGTGTCTGAACCTTTCACCGAGAATGATAATGCTCTTTAATTCAGGCCGCAGTTGGCTGGAATTATTGCATAAATCCCGTAGAGTTTGCCAGAGACCAGTAAGAACCATTTCAACAGAACCGCCGCAAAGCTTCCTGATCGGTGGTTCCTTTAGTTCTCTTTCTTTCTTGATTTTAAACTTAAGTATCTTGTCGTGGACTGCAATAAAATCGCTGTCCAAGAGTTTATCACGCGCGGCCGGATCTTCATTTTCTACATATTCACGAACCGCTTCTATAAAATCCCTGTCCGTATCAAACGCACCTTTTTCATCCTGTGTAAACAAGCTGTTGTCGTCAATTTCACGCGCCTTTTCTTCCAGCAGTAAATCAATAGCTTTGAGCGCTTTTCGCTTTGTTAGTTCTTCTAAAAACAAATCATATCGGAAGAATCGCATGGCTACTTCAAGATACGGCGTCAGCTTTCTGTTTCTGGTGAATTTAAAACCGATAAAACTCGGCAAATTAAACGGCCGCAGACTCCTGAGCAGAAGTTTTTCAGCATCCCGTCCATCTTGTATTCCATTTTTTTCTAACGGCAGATCTTCAAGAAGCCTGGCGATTTGAAAAAGGTCCGCACACCCTTGTTCTTCGAGCGCCGTAAGAACGGTATTAAAGTTAATGATGGTTTTTTCATCATATCCTACGCTCGCGACATCGAGCCTTCTTCTTATCCATGCGTTAAAACTGCCTTCCATCTGTCCTTGCCAGACATTTTTCGGATCGCATCGGTAAAAATCGGCTAAGCTTGAAGCGTCAACAACCTGATCCGCGCCGACAAGCACACATAACTCCAGCCTTCCATCGATTGGAGGCGCAGCGCTCCTGTATCGTGTAAGATTGCCGGTATCATCTATCCAATAACGCTTATCCAATTCTTCACATATTTTTTTATTTTCTGTTTTATTTCGCCAACTATCACCAAGTATTTTTGCAGCTTTAAAAGTCAAAACAATCCCGGTTGTTTTCAAAACAAAGTCGTCCAGCATCTTCGCCAGATCCAGCGTCACATCCGGCGGAAAAGCTGAAGTTGTTATAATAATTCGCCGCTGTGCAGCTCCTTTTTCTCGCAAACGGAATACCTTCTCGCAAATATTTTCTAAGGCTGATTGCGCAAAATAGTTCATTTTATATTCTCCTGATGATCGACTGCAGCGGTATTTTCAACCAGAGCGCAGGAATCAGAAAGCTTTCGCAAGGCTCCAGCCTCATGCAACATTTTGATTAACCATTCATCCGTCACTCCACCAAATGTCGCTGTGCTTACACCAGTTGCCCAGGTATTAGCTCGTGAGATCGACGCTTCGTCAAAAGCAAGTCCAAAATGGGATTCTGCCGCCAGTTTAAAGGCATCGTAGGTTAACCTGCGGCCCGGCAGGAGGGTAACGATCAACAAACGCAGAAGCGGAGGCGTCAAGACAAAACGCATTCCCGCACCTCGTCGCGGCACAATCACGCCTATTCTTTTACCGATTGTAATGAACAACTTATGGCCATAACGCCGGTCTGCTTCGCTATATAACTTTTCGCGCATGTTCCCGGGTGTCGGCTCAAATATATCCGGATGACGAAGTCCGTCATAGATCGTCTTAGTCACGGCTTGCATGGTGACACGTGACACCTGTTTGACTGTTTTATTGTTGCCTTCCGGATCAGATACAGCCAATCGGCAAGCCGGCCATGTTTGAGAAGTCGCCACCCGCTGATACCGAGAAGCTTGCGTGGTGAGGCTGCGCATAACCTGCATGGAGCAAAGCGCCTCCAGCATTTCAATCTTATCCATCAAATCCATTTTTGCGCGGCATACGCGAACAAATTCGACCGCAAAGAGATAGCTTTCAGGCCATGTCTCTTGGGGACACCAGCCGCATTTGCTCCAACGGAGATTATTCTCATCGCCATCCGTCTTTCGCGCGGTTTCTTTGTCCACAACCCTGTCAATAAACTCGGCAAGCTTGGATACGGTTGCAGGGGTTTCCTGCATCAGGTCATTGAGCGCATTTCCCAAGCTTGTATGCAGCCAGATTGGATTTTTTTCATCAGCAGTCAAGAAGTTGGCAAGACCTTTCTCCTGCAACCATTTTTCTACATCATCTTTCTCAATTCTTAGCGCATTGCATAGTTGTAGATACAAAATCTCACCGCCACGGGCAAGAAATAACGCCTGCCTGTGTGAAAAATAATTAAGTGCTTCAGTCCAATCGTTAATATCTTTTGCTTTGGATTGTTTCCAGATGGATTCACATGAAATCATGTTTTTGCTAACAGGCATAAAGCTCTGCGCACACCAAGTACGTTGTGAACCAACGCCGTGAAAACCAAGAAACAAATTTTCCAAGGTTTTAATAATATTATCCGGCGTATCATCATTAACCGATATACGTCTTTTTAACTCTTCATCGAGATGTTCAAGTTGGCTTCTATGTGTTTCATGCCGGGAATCAAGCTTTGAAGCGCCGAAAAAGGCGAAGAGTTTCAGATTAAGATGAGCGCGTGGCGCATAATCAAGCGTGTCTATCCACGACCGCTTCAATAATTCCATAGGCGGCAACATATTTGAAAATTTTTCGCCGCATGTTTTTTTGGGGGATACGGCAACTAACAGTAATTCGATCAGTAGCTCCAACGTTGTCTGATCAGCAAAGAAACGGCGCCCGAAAAGCCGCACTGCTGGATTCGCATCTGTGTCAAACAAATCTAAGGTGATGTCAGGAAAACGCTCAAGCATTAGACACCTCCAGCTTTCCATCTTCTATTGCGAAGTGTTGGCGTAAAAAAGTATGGTTTGTGCGGAGCCGGACTAGGAGCATTTCATCATCCTCTCGATTCCGGCAGCGTCTGATGATATCCGCTTTCAAACGTTCCAGGCGGTCAGCATACGCCCCTTGCAGCGTTTCTCCGACCTCGCCCTGATGCCTTGCCAGCACATAGTCCAGGAAAGGCAATGTCAGTGTCAGGTTGATTCCATCCAACCGTCCCTGACCGACTAAAACAAGATCCCGTCGCTGTTTAGAAAGGCTCAAAGTAATCTTGAATTCATTAGAAAAGTCTATCTGAGCCAGCACCACCTGAGCGCTCTGCCGAATATCCTGTTTGTGCCGGCTCAGGGTTATATAAAGATGGCTTTGCTGCCCCGGCCCTCCTACTTCGGGCAGGCGGACACCGGTGAATTGTTCCTGAAGCACATGAAATACACGTTGCTTAAAATGACTTGATTCATCCATGGAAAGACGTGCATCGGGCGTCTGCCATTGTTCCCACTTGATAATGGCGAGTGATCCAAGAAATTGTTGTAAAAAAGCATCGTTTCGTCCTGCATTGTCGCTTTTATAAAGAAAATATAGCATTCGTCGGACTTGTTCTCGCGCCTGATCCGGCGTCAACCCGTTTTCCTGTTCTTTCATTTGGGAACCATATCTTCGAAGCTTTCCGAATTCTTCTTCCAGCAAGGAAACCCCCAGCGTGAAATCATCGCCATGGGTCAATAGCCAAAGATGCCTTTCAGTCGCGGGGCACGGCCTTTGGCCAAATCCCTGGGCGCGGACTTCCCGAATCACAGGCATTCGCACAGCTGCCAGATCTTCCGTATGGCCGTTGTCGCCGAAAAATCTGTTATAAAACAGAAATTCCGACATAAGGGGTTTGTCATCACGCCTTGCAAAATTTTGGATGTCGGCATATTCCATTCCTGCTGTCAACAGGTAGGCAAGGTGTGCGGTTAACTGGCGAATTGTCAGACGCGTGCCATACTCATACATTCGTCTATAAGCCAGGAAAAGACGGTGTTTGGCCAAAAAAGAATTTACTCGAAACAGTTCAACATTGCGATAAATCGGACATTGAGATCGGCAACTCTGACGATCACATGCCTTCCAGTTTTCATCGGATAAAATTCGATCAAAAATCAAGCGGGCTAAAGACAGGTTATCCGTCAAAGCAATATTTAAAAAAGCAAAGTTAGCAGCATCAAATTGGAAATCACTGGATTCAGCATCCATCGCCTCCAGAATGCGCGGTTCCCAGTCAGACCGATTCCCAAGATTTGTCCTCTCGGCATATCCACAAAAGGCGTCGAGCAACACCCCTGTATTCGATACAAGCAGCGCGCGAACTTTCTTCGCCATGACTTCCGCAATTAAATCATCTCGCTCGATCGTCTCCCATTCGCTAAAATCCTTTATGATGGCCAAACGATGGCCATTTGGCAGGGTAATGTCCTCACGCCGACCGAGCGGGAAAGGCAACACCGACTGCTCATCAATATTTTTCAAGTGTTTGTACACAGTCAGAGCAATGGTCGATTTACCGTCACCTGCGTGTCCGGTCAGGACAACGGATTGTCCCCTTTCGCCTGTTAAACACTGCAAAATAGTGTCAACGAGCGGATGACGGACATGAATTTTAGAAAAGTTCGGATTGCAGGCTTGGGCTTCTGCCAGTGCGTTTTCATTACCTGCATCGCGAGAGTGCAGGCTGTTCAGATAGGCAACAAATGGATTGGGGGCGGACATGTCATTGACATCTATGTCCAAGTATTGAAGATCAATAATACTCTCGTTTTCTACTATAACTTGCTTGCATTTGTCTTTTAATAAACGTGTAATAGTATCTCTTATAGATTTTTTTTGTAATAATGTATGTATGTCATCTCGAAGAAATCCATATTCAATTGTTTCAAGAAGTCTTTTCTTCGTTAATCGGCGATTCTCCGCATTCTTATATGATTCATATAGTTGTTCAAATCCATTTTTCACGGAAAGAAACCATAAACCATCTGATTGTAAATAGTAAAAAGGATGTTCTATCGCGTTTGCGTCGGGTCGTGTGCCATGTAACTCTGTCCATATGTCCTCAAACAATGTTTCTATTTCGCTATTCAAATAGAATCTATTTGGTCTTTGAGTATTAGATTCATACAATTCAACTAACGCCAAGACAAATACGTATTTGTGTAAGCTCTTTTTCCCTGCGGCTATTCTGGTTCGAACATTTGACAAAGCTTCTAATAAACTCGTAACTGAATTAGAAACATCAGTCATAACATCCTCCCTTTTTTTTTAGATAATTACCAGAATTAGGGGTAATCATTATGCCAGATAATGTATTAATTATTGTTGGCCGTCCGTTAGAAGATTCTGGTGGAGTTAAATCTCCACCTTCGGATAGTTCACGGAGGAAACCAGAGTCACGCCATGTATAGCATCGACCATCGGCATGATTTTCCTCCATCATACAAGCTTTTTCAAATAATTCCGGATGATATCTTCGAAGACCCCGCCATTCATTATCGCGTTGGTAGAAGCAAAAATAACAACCAGATCTTTGACGCCAAGCATAGTATTCTGGCAAGCCAAGACCTGATTCATAGAGCATACTTTTAACATCTTCTAAAACCATACCATCGACCACGAATGGAAATTTTGAAATAACTTTTTCCGATTTGGATTGATAGCCTGTGCGATCTTCATCAGATCGCAATCCAGCATAGTTAAATACGGTCATCTCTTTGCAGTTCTTTTTAAGCCACTCAGCATAAGGATCGAGCTTTAACAGTCTCGTACACCATCGATTCCGGGGCGCGGGTAATACACCTTTAAACATTTTTAACCAGTATTCGAAGTTTCTTCGCGACCTGATATAAATTATTTCTATTCCCAATATTGCCTTTAATTTATCCAAGTAAGCATAAGTTTCCGGCAATTCGCATCCGCTATCAATGAAAACGTATTCCATGGGCAAATGTGCATATTTTTCTCGCATATAAACGGCAAGTGCTGCGCTGTCTTTGCCTCCGGAGAGGGCAAGCAGATGACGTTCCTTCACTTGAAATCCCCTTTCGCCTCCATTGTTTCAAGAAGACCAAGCAACAGATTGGTGCGTGTTTCCTTATCCCAACTTTGAATATGCTTTAACGTATCCATAGTCTTCTCTGTATGTTTTGTGCGTGTGTCAATATTCTTCCAGACCACACTGCCGTCCTCGCGGCTAATCCCGACAAAACGCGAAGAATGATCATCGCGGTTACGTCTATCCGATTGCCGCTTCAGTTTCCGCAGCAGTAAAATTCGTTCTTGCAATTCCTGCAAATGGACAATAAAAGGTTCTAGGTCGGCATCCTGCCAGCTTTGAACGGGCTTTTTCATGACGATTGCAGCGACCTGGAATAACCAGTCATCATCGCATTCTTTTTCTTTAATTAAAGCTGCAAGAAACGGTTTCAAATCGGAATCTAAACAGATTTTCAGCACTGGTTCCGCTTGATTCTTGAGATCATGTCGGAGTTCCATTAGTGTTGGCGTTCGTGATGTCGTTTCAGCCATTGCCAGAATAAAACGTCCGAGTATTTTTTTAACGAATGCATCAAACGCATCTCGCAGTTCCGTTAATGCGTTCCATAATGTTTTTCGGAGGTTTGCCGCATCCGGAATTTGTGTTTGGTCATCAATATGATATTCAACGGGCGGATAGCCTAAGGCGACCGGAATATCCTGAAAGAGCAACTGCTGCGGATCTTTGGCATTGATAATTGCATTTCTCAGACGCAGCGCATTCGCGCTAAGTGTGCGTGTTGCCCGGGTGTACTCTGGAAGAGACTTGATAAATTCTGTCAACGGCACGACGACAGATAAGAGTGTTTGATTGCGGACGTGCAGGGCAAGTTTCAAGTCTGTATTGATGACCTGGTAGTACGTGCGGATCACTTCTGAACGGATGCCTGATGGCTTGTAGCATCGCAAACTGAAGAGTTCAGGACGACGCATGAGCAAGGTAATCTCCGCATCACCCAAAAATGGTTTGAATACATTCTCTTCATAAACAGCTACCTCGTCGGAATGGACAAGCAGATAATGCGACAATAAAAGCGGCGCCGGCCCCTCGCGCAGGCCAAAAGGAGGTCGTTTTAAAACATCCAGCATTTGCCTGACCGGAAGCTTCTGCCCTGTTCTATCGGTTTCCTCAAGCATGCGATCAAACAGATCCCATATGGCAGCCAATTGAGGCTGATTTTTTTTATCAGGTTTTACAAGAACCCACGCCCCCTCTGAATTTTTCCGGTGAAGACCTGTTTCTTTAATAACCGTGCGGTACAGGGCGACTTCTGGTCCATATCCGGTAAGGCCGATGTCCTCGCATGCGGATTGGTTGGCTAAAGCTTCACCGACGCGATTGCGTGCCGCGGCAGCCATACTGGATATTCGCGTAACATTGATCATTTCGTTATTGATGCGGGGACATTCTTCATAAATATGATCGCACAAATCCGAAACCAGGGAGGATAACTCGCGATGTCTTTGAATTTCCCGTTCTTGACCTGCCGCATACCAGCTTACCAGACCCATGTCCGGAGCAAAGGCCTTATCTAAAAATGTTATCAAGGCCTGAGCAGCCTGGCCGGCACGATGTAATGCCTCGCGTCGTGCGACGCCGTCACGCTCTAATTGTGGTGCACCGCAAGCAGCACGTGTCGCAGCAGCTTCTATCATTAATTGCTTAACTTGGCTTAAGCAGGGCGCATAGCCGACAATGACGGGATGGCCCTCTGCTGCAATTTCAAGGAGGCTTTCATGTTTTTTCTGTTTTCCCAACATTAACCATAACGTGCCGTCGGTTTCACCTTCAAGATGCGGCATCTTTTTGATGGCAGGGATATCGTCCTCGGTACACCAGCGCACAGCAAAATCACGAAATGTTCCCGTTTGGATAGAATGCCGCGCCGCAACAAGATTCGGACGTGGCGCAATTTCTTCCAAGAGTTCGCCGATAGGTCTCAGGGAAACTTTTCCTCGTTCAAGCAGTATTTCGCGATCCAGGTCAAAATCGCTACCCTCCCAAAGCCGATACTCGTGCGCATATTCCCGATAGAGTAGAACGCGTTTTTCTACCAAGTCGCGGAGAAGATCCTTTGTTTTATGTTTTCTTCCTGAATGGGCTGTGACCAATGCAGCATGAATCATTTTCTCCGTCGCCGCTATGCCCGGCAACGTCGAAAGGAGATTTAACACGCCTATTGTTTTTAATAGTTTAATTTCATATGTGTCCAAATGGCCCTGTGCGGCAATCATGGCGTGAATCTCAAGCCATCGCTGGTTCTCTGAACGATCCGCATGCCGGATCATGCCTGTTTCGTTAAAGTAATCATACAACATGTCCAAGCCGATGACCGGCAGTGCATCGCGTTCTTCCAATTCTAATCTTTTCAGGCAATCAGCAAATGCGTGTGCTTCGCCACTGGTTAGAAAAGAGAAGATTGTTCTGTCGTTTTGCGCAAAACGCCGTGTCAATTCACCGATAAGATAAACCGCTAAAGGATGAAAAGGGAAAAACGACTGAATGGACTCCTTATCCAGCTCAGGCATTCCGTCCAAATGAAATCCAGACATTGCGTTCACCATTGCTTGCCCCCAATCGGTCAATGTCTTTTTGTGCGCCATCTGCATAGTCGTAATACGAAGGGCATCTCGAATCAGGGCAAAACTTCGTGCCGGTGGTTCAATGTATGAGCGATCCTCAAAACGACCTTGAATTTTTTGCCACTCTTCACGCTGAACTCGATTTAAAGCGCCAGAATAAGAGCTAAATGCTTGATGGAGACACACCCATAAGAAGATGGATTTGGATTCAGCCAGAGCTTGGAGAATGAAGATGTCGCCCTTTTCTGCATGATGCGCCTGAAACTCTAAATTTTTTCCGAATTCATCTACAACCACAAAAACTGGTCGCTCAGCAACTTGCGCTAAGGTGTTAAATGCATCCACAACACTTCTTGTCGTGGGCCAATCTTTATCCGATAACAGCTTGACATTCTTTCTGAGCTGTTCCCAGTCAGCTCGTTTTGAACGAGGCGATACTGCCTGTATAGCGGATAAAAGACCTCTAACTAATGTGCTGTTCAAAGATTCGTAACGGGAGACCGCTCTGATGCCAATAGCAGGCGCATTTTCGCTGCCCAGTTCTAAAAACCTCTTGAAACGGGTAGCAATCTTTTTATCGACGCTGGAAAGGTTTTTGTAACACAAGTTACGCCTCTTTTGATCGGCGCATGTGAGTGCAAGTAAAAAATTACAGAACGCGCTCTTGCCCGTGCCGTAAGGTCCAGTGAGCGACCATGCATTGACAGATTCACCTTCTATTGCGTCGGCAAGGCGATATAATATGCTGCAACCGACGGGAGTGATTTGAAAACGGTTCAACAGCGCCATATCATCGGCATCACGGTCGAGATTGACGGAACGGGCAACCGATCGATCGATTTTTATCAATTGTAATAGATCAACGTGCCTCATCTTTTCCCTCCGTAATACTTCATCAAGCATTCTTCATACAACGCCGCAGGACTTCCAGTAAATTGTACTTGCCGGATACCATTTGTCTCGGTAAATGTCGCCCCCTTAAATTGTCGGCAAATTCTATCAAGCCTCTGTCCACATTCAGATTCCGTTAGTCGGAATGCCATGCCTGGCGACATAGGGCCATACGCTATTTGAATAAGTGACAGACTGTTTTGCCCCGGATGCCATTGCGCCGCATAATCAAATACGGCAGCCATAAAGACTAAATCTGGTAAATTTGGTTTAGTGCCGGATGAAAAGCGGTATCGATCTTTGTCGGGTGTCTCGACAGCCGGAACAAT
Source organism: Syntrophaceae bacterium UBA6078 (assembly GCA_002428735.1). Lineage (GTDB taxonomy): Bacteria > Desulfobacterota > Syntrophia > Syntrophales > UBA2210 > UBA6078. The sequence continues at coordinate 93,850 of DIXO01000053.1, forward strand.
TAATCCAAGATCGGTAAAAGGACAGCGGATCTCTGCATGTTCGCGTCTTTCAGGCACGAACATGCGGAGAATGCATGATACATCTTTTTCAAATGAGCCAGCAGCGATATCGCAAATCTTCTCCGTCTCTTTTGCTTTGTTATGCACTGCGCTCGTCAGTTCGCGCGCTGTGAATGTCTGAAGTGTCACATATGAAAAGGCGATATTCCAAGTGACGGCAATAAAAGGGGCTCGAAATATCTGCCAATGTAGCAGCCAAAGGCTTGCCGGGTCTTCCAGATAGGGGTCCCACCCTTTTTCTGTGTCTAGCATTTTTTCCCCAAACGCGGTCGGTTTTAAACAACCGGGCTTTGCGTCATCCTCCAAGAGTCGAAAAAGAATGCACCAATACCGAATCGATCTTACCATGTTTTTACCAACACCAAGTTGCTCAATGGAGTTTTCATCATTAAATACATGCCGATTGGCACAGCATCGGTCGTATCCTTTTTTAAGCCACCCGTACCGCGGTGTAAAAGTTTCATGGCGTCCTGCGCTTCCATTGATTAGCGCTTCATCCAAGGTAATCATTATATTCTCCATATTATTGCTCCGGTGACTGAATTTCTATCAAAGTGTATATGCGTCTCATCGCTGACGACGAGATACTATCGCTGCTGCCAGACACGCTCGGACACATCTTCCTACTCCGCATAGTCGATGAAAGCGATGATCTGCGAAGACCGCTAACATAGATTAGTCAATTGCTGCTAGCCAATGGCCAAAAAAATCATATCGAATGGCTACCCCAAACCATCGGAGCATCTCGTCCTGCCACTAAGTCGTGAGAAGGGCAAGATACAGAATGAGAATGTGTTCAATCGCTTCACGAAGCTTCGGTTCCATAATTCAGGATTATTTCTGCCTCTTCAGCCATTCATCAATGGCATCCTTAAGGAAACGCCAATGACGCCCCACTTTTTGAGAGGGGATTTTCCCTTCCCGCACTAACTTGTAGAGTGTGGATTTTGGAATCTTCAGGTAAGCGGCCAATTCTTCGATGGTCAACACGTCTCCCGGCTTTTTAGCCATCGGATAACCTCTCAAAAAAATTATCTCGTATGAGTCATAATGACCTCCTTGTGTATAGTTAATGACAGTTATTGTCAAGTAATTTGGGAGTTCTGCAGAGCTATTCTGAAATGGAAGCCGCCGTATCCTTTATCACGGCATTCCAGTGCAGCAGAAGGCTTTCCCTGTCGAACGATACATTCCGCGGCGGTATTGAAAGGCGGTAGCACCCTGATCCGTCGTTCTCGATGATTTTCCCGTCCTTCTTCAGGGTAAGGCTCCGGAGCTCATTCCTCAGCCGCGAGACGAGCTGTGTCGCTCCCATTCCGGGAGTCAGGTCCTCCCTGTGAACCCATCCCCGCCCGTCCTTCTTCACCGCAACGGCAAAACGCAGGAGCAATTCCAGGGATCGATTGGTAATCCCCATCGGCGAGCCGTTGATCATCACCAGATTACGTTTCTCGATCGGCTTTCCCGTGATCTCGATCCGGTCGCGGCAAATGAATATGTCGTCAGATTCAGACGTCTCGACGTTCGTTTCTTCTTGCGACGGACTCTTGTGTCCCAATTCCACTGCCTCCTTGAGGCTGATCGCGATCCTCTCCGGGATCATCGTAGCGAGTATCGTTACAGGCGCCTCCCGGACGGCTTTCCTGCTGTCGAAACCCTCCCTGACGAGACTGTAGATGCCCGCCCGGCCCAGGCCTCGGACCCTCAGCCTTGCCAGTTCAAGCCCCTTCTCTTCCACTCCGTAGAGAAGCCTCTCGGAAAGGATGGACAACCTGTCCTGCAGGGCCTTGGGCGACCCTATGCTCTGGGCAACGAGCGAGGCGGCATCGACGATCCAGCTCAACCCCTCCGCCGCGGCGGCGATCGTGCCGTAATAGGATTCGAAATCCCTCTCCAGGCTGGGGGTTTCCTTCCCCCGGATCCACCTTTCGAGAAGAAGGGTGAGCTTGAGAGTCCTGGCCTTGTTCTTCGTGACGAGAAGAGGGCTCTTGACGACCTGGGACAGCAGGGTACCGAGGTACTCCTGCCGGCCCGAGATCTTTTCCCTGACCAGTTGCTCGTACTTCCTGCTCTTGTGCTCGTACCCGGCGATCTGCATGTAAATTTTCTTCCCGTCGTCGCTCGAAGCCGCGGCATGAAGTATTTCCAGGTCCGTGAGTTCCCTGTCCCCGACCTCCTTCAGGAATGACGACAGGTCCAGCGCCGTGAGGCAGGTTATGCCTTTCGATGCAACGACGACGCCCAGCGAGGAGACGGCCATCTCCCCCCGGCCGTCCTCCTCGATGAACCTCCTGTCAGTGGCGAACCGGAGAGCCTTTTCCATGCCTTTCCTGGTATTCTCCCTGCTCTCAAACAGCCCCTGGAACGTACGGGAAAGAAACAATTCGATCTCTTCCCTGTTCCTGGCGACGCCGGAGGCGACGATGTTCACGAGGTGGTTTTCCATGCCTTTGCCGTCGAGCCGCGAGGTGAGCATTCCCACCTGCCCGTCGATGTAATTCTCCCAGAGCATCTCGTACTCGTAGTCGTTTCCGGCGATGGTGATCGACCTTCCGAAATCCTGGCCGAACCCCAGCCTTCCGGCGCGGCCGCTGATGTTTTCGTATTCCGCCCACCCGATCGGAGTGAGGATCATATGGTCGCGGCCGTCGGTCTCCCATTTCTGCGTGTGCAGGAAGACCGTCGTGGCGGGAAGATTGACGCCCATGGCCAGGGTCGTCGTGCAGAAGATGACTTTGATTTCCCCTTTTCGGGCGTATTTCTCGATGACGCTGCGTTCATCCCTCGACAGGTCTGCATGATGGAAGGCGACCGATTTCCCCAGGCAGGATGTGAGTTTTTCCTTTAGGGACGTTTCCTCCAGGAGAGCAAGCTCGTCAAGGGCGCTCGCGGCACAGGCGAGGTCGACCCTTTCTGCGAGAAGCCCGGCGAAAAGCATGGTATCCAGCTTGCTCGGGAGGAATACCAGGACCTGGTCGCCCTTCCCCGCCAGGTGGGCCACGTTGGCAAGGAGAACCTCCGTCGGATCCTCGAAGTCAATTTCGGCGAGAGGCTCGGAATTCTTTTCGAGGGTATTATGGGTCCTGTAATGGAAAACCCCCTTGTAGAGCACGCCCTCGTGCAGCTCGACCGGCCTCTTGTCAAAGGAAAGGAGGTCGGCGCCCAGCCACCGGGCGAGGGCGTCGGTGTTCCCCAGGACGGCCGAGAGCCCGATGACTTGCGGGCGATGCGGCGAGGAGACGATCTTGGTCAGGGTGATCTCCAGCCCCGGTCCCCGGTCCGGGTCGCCGATTTCCTGGAGTTCGTCGACGACCACCAGTGCGATGTTTTTCAAGAGGAAGGGGTTCTTGACCATGAGTTGCGCCATCTTCTCGTAAACGATGACCGCTATTCCGAACTCGCCCGCCTCGATCGCCCGGTCATGTTCCCGGTGATCCCTGGAGGAGACAACGGTCCTGATCCCGAATGACTCGTACTTTTTCCGGAAATCGAGATACTTCTCCTCCGCGAGTGATTTCAGGGGGACGAGGTAGATGACTTTCTTTTTCTCCATGACGCCCTTCACGGCGGCGATCTCCCCGATGAAGGTCTTCCCGGACGTTGTCGGGCTGGAGATGATCAGGCTTTTCCCGTCGAGGACCTGGTGGCGCTTGATGGCTCTCTCCTGCACCGGCAGAAGCTCTTCCCCCATCTCGGTGATCCAGGCTTCCACGATCTTCTCCGGGATGTTGTAGCGGCTCAATTCCAAAATTCTCATGACGCGAGTCCTTTCCCTAAAAAAATCCCTTGTCTTACAAAAAAACCTATTCTTTCATGTTGACCTTAAAGACAAGTTGCTGATATTTCAATGCCACAGCGACAGATGTCTGTCGTCAAACTTGCAGGAGCATTTCACGGACCTGAAAAGCTTGTGAACGGGAAGAGTCTGTTAATGGGCGAAAAGAACGTGCAGAAAAGGCTGATCCGCCTCGGACAGATCCTCCGGGTTTTCCTGGACAAAGACCGGGTCTCCAGCATTTGGCTGAGCCGGAATTTCCAGATTACACCCAGGACGATCCAACGGGACCTTGCCGCATTGAAAGAATCCGGATTCCCTATCCATGAAATTCAGAAGGGCGTTTACCGGCTGGGCAAGGATCTTATCAAGAACCTTGAGGTTTTCGATGAAACCGAACTTGCCCTGGTCATCACCCTTCGGAACGTGGTCGGCCAGTTGGGGCGGCCTTTCCAGAAAGCGGCGGACGGTCTCTTCAACAGCCTTTACGACGCGGCCTCGTCCATGCCGGTCTACGTGAGGATGGACGAGTCGATCCCGCTCGACAGCAGTCTCCTCAACCGGATCGTGAAGTCGATCCGTCTGAAAAAGAATGCCGGCTTCTATTACAAGTCCGATAAACCTCACCAGGTGAACATGGAACCATACAGGATCGTCCATTTCGGGGGGTTCTGGTACCTGGTCGGAAAAGATACGGGCGATTCCGTCATCAAGCGCTACGCCCTCGACAGGATCAGCGACTTCAAAATGGCGCGGACATCTTTCAGAAAGATTCCCGAAAACCTTGACTCCGCGATCCAGGGCAGCGCCAACATCTGGTTTTCCACGGATCAAAACCTTGTCGTGAAGATCTCCGTTGATGCTTCCAGCGCGGGTTATTTCAAGCGTCGGAAGGTCTTCCCCACTCAGGAAATTACGGAAGAACAGGAAGACGGTACCCTCATCGTTTCTTTCCGGGTGGGCAGGTACGAAGCCATCCAAGATATACTCAAGTCCTGGCTGCCGCACATAACCATCCTGGAGCCGGCGGAATTCCGAGATGCATTTCTGGCCGACATGAAAAAGTGGGTGCAGAGGCAGGAGAAGGTGGGCAGTAAATAAAGAAGATCGTTGCTGATTCAATCAAAGCATAAATAGAACTTATTCAGTGGGGGAGCGAACAATAAATATGCGAATACTCGCTTTCCTGGGAGCAGGTTCCATGGTCGAAATAGGAGGACCTACTGCATCCCAGATAACGAAAATAATTTGCAGGAAGAGGCAAGAGGTTTGGGACCGCTCCACAAAGAGCGTGAAGAAATTCTGGTTTCTTCGGACAATTACAAAGCTGTTGGACAATTATTATGCGCCGGAGGGAGCTAATTTCGAAGATGTATTCCATGTCCTTGAAATGTTGGATTCATTCCGTACCAGCTGGAGTCCAGGAACTGTCAAAGAATACAAGAGCGGCGTTACGGCTTTTGTGACGCCCAGAGGAAAGAAATTCTTTGACCAAGGAGTTTTGTTAACTGCGAAGGAAGATCTGATAGCCGCAGTCACCGACGAGGTCAACAGATACACTGAAGATTTCCTGGCTAAAAGACCCACGTGGTTTATCTCTTTCTGGCAACAGGCCTTTGCTTCCGCTCTATGGGATATAGCAACGTTGAATTATGATCCCTGCATGGAGCAGGGTATTGGAGTCGCTCTCGAAGATGGATTCGTAGATACAGGAAGAGGTTTTTACCGCTTTGATCCAAGACAGATACGGTCATCCAAAATGAACAGAATCTTGCATCTGCATGGATCCATTCTTTACGGCTACATAAGAACATCCAACCTGTATGCATACGATGATGATCATGAGGACCTTTATAGGTATGATAATTTCCAGGATGCAAAAGCAACCTGGTTTGGCAGGTCGACCAATACGGCACAATCACGTGAACAAGCGATAGCTGGACCAATTATTACGGGATTGAGGAAAACCGACAAAGCCCTATGTTACCCATACAACACGTACTACTCCCTTTTCCAAGACTCGATAATCGAAAATCCCCGCCTTCTCATTGCGGGGTACTCTTTCGGTGATTTTCACTTCAATAAAATGCTCGAAAGGGTTGCCGCGCTCCACGACAAAAACAGGCGAGTCGTATTGATCACGCGTTTCGAAGATCCAACATCATGGCACCCGGACCAACATGTTATGAATTGGCCGAGCCAAGAGATGTACATGTTCGTGGCCAAAGTTTTTCGTGACCAGTATCCTTTCAAATCATACATATTCACAAGTCCCCTCATATCTGCAGACGGATGTGTTCATTTGTATCTTCAAGGCTTTCAAGATGCCTTAGTCAATCATGGACAGCAGATCATTGATTTCTTAACGAAGTGATTCGGTGAATGATCTTCCGCATGGGGATATTGGGCTCTCGGGTAAAATAATCTCTCCATTAATCACCACCTGCCTGGTAAAGTTCTATCCTGCCATTTTTGAAGCATTTCTAAAATTTTTTTCGCTTTCTTCCGCAAAATCCCTGCATCGAAAACATTATATATCAGATGCGGGGGATCACATCCTGTCCTGACCTCTTAAATCTTCCCGCGATCTCAAAAACAATCTGAGCTTTGGGTACTGGAGAAACCTCATGGGATACCTGCGTCAACTTGGCTTCTTCTTTTTCTTCGCGATCATGCTTTGCATTTCAGCTGCCATGGCGGCCGAGATCCGGACGAGCCCTTATAATTACGTCTATGGGAAAGCAGCAACCAATTCCACTGACCACGAGACCTTCGTCATTTGCGAGCTTTGTCCTCCGCGTCAGCTCCTTGCCCTGAAACCCAAGCTGACTGCCCTTGCCGTCCGTGTACCGGAAGCGGCGGCGTCGATCACCGCGGACGGTTCACCCACCGGAAAACAGACTGTCAGTGCGAAAGCAGCGAATAATTCATCGGCAGCCGACATTACAGTACCCAATCACCTCGACTATGTTTGGGTGCCGTCGATTTATTTCCGGTTCAGCCGGTTCGACATCTCCGACTACGAAAAAGATCAACTCGATCGTTTTGTCTTCCGCCTGAAAGAACGACCCGACCACCTCCGGGAGATCCGGATTGTTGGGCACACCTGCAACCTGGGGAGCAATACTTACAACGACCATCTGTCTCTTATGAGGGCGAAGTCTGTGGCGAATTACCTGGACAGAAACGGCTTCAAGGTTTCCGAGGTAAAGGGTGAAGGCAAGCACCACCCGGTATCGAAGATCGGAAAACTGAACAGGCGGGTGGAAATCGAAATCATTCATTAAGGAGGTCTCATGCTGAAAAAGATCATGCCGGCCGTCATGGCCTTGTTCCTGTGCGCTGCAGTTTCTCACGCCGAAGAAAGCATCACGATCCAAATTTTACATAAAAGCTTTCCGAACGTGAAGGCGGAGAAGGCCGGGAAATCGGTTATCCCCGGCCTCTACGAGGTGGAAGCCGGGAACAACGTCTTCTACTTCGAGCCCCGGAACGGCTACCTCATTTTCGGTGACATCATCACAAAGGAAGGGAAAAATCTCACCGCGGAGAAAAGGCAGGAGCTGCTTGCCCGGAGGGTGAAAGAGATCCCATTGGAAAAGGGGATCAAGATCGGCGACGGCAAGAACGTCGTGATCGAGTTCACGGATCCGGACTGCCCCTTCTGCCGGAAAGCGGCCGATTGGCTCGAAAAGAACCGGGAAGGGGTGACGCGATACGTATTCTTGTATCCCATCACGCGTCTCCATCCCGGCGCGGACACCAAAGCGAAATATATCCTCGGGGCCAAGGACCAGGAGAAGGCCTACCATGAAGTCATGAGCGGCGCGCTGGACAGTATCGACGCGGGCAAGCTCAAGCTCACCGAGAAGGCCGGCGCCCTCCTTGAAGAGCACAAGCAAATTGCCGTGAAAGCGGGCGTCTTCGCCACCCCGACCCTGTGGGTCAACGGGAAACACGTACCCGGGGCCGACATACCGCTCATCGAAAAATACCTGAAGGGAGAAAAATGACATGAAGAAACATCCGGGTTCCAAGGAAATGCTGTTGGCAGTCATCGCTGCGCAGGGTCTTCTTATCCTTTTCCATTACGGGGAGGCGCTCGCCATGACGGCGCCTTCCACGGGGTCGTTCGCCTACGACATCTACGACATCGGAGTCAACTCCATCCTCAAGGGTCCCATCGGCTTCATCGGCGGGGTCGGCGCTATCGTCTTCGGAGCGATCGAGGCCATACGGGGACGGATACTGGAAGCAGTCCCCGCCATCCTGGGCGGGGCCGCGCTTCTGAAGGCGGATTCCATTGTACAGACCCTGGGTTGCATCATTTAGCCGGTCTGAAGCGATGACGAAGCGCTTTCCGCAGTATCTCTCGGCCCCCCTGCAGGTGCTCTGGTTCGAGCCGGACGAACTGGGGGTCGTCTTCACCTGCTTTCTTTTCGCCCTGATCTACGGTTCTTTCTCCTGGGCGCTCCTCTTCATCGCGCCCTGGTATTACACGAAGGCGAAAAAGAGGTACCCCAGGGGGTTCTTCCGGCATTTTCTCTACTTCGCCGGGATCACCAGGATGAGGGGATACCCGTCCTTTTTCGAGGAGAGGTTTTTCGAATGAAGCTCGATCTCTTCCTGCAAAAGACTTCCAACATCGTCGCGGAGAACAGGCTTCTCAAGTTCGTGGTCGTGGTGATCGGCGTCGCGGCGATCGCGAACGCGGCCATGACCTACCGCGCGTTGAATTACCAGCGGACTATCATCGTCCCCCCGGTCCTGAAAAGCCGGATCGAGATCACGGGGGACAGGGCCTCGGAGGAATACGTGAAGGCCTTCAGCCGGTATATTGCGGCCCTGTCCTTCAGTTATTCCCCGGGAAGCGTGAAACCGCAATTCGACGAACTCCTCGCTCTTTACGCGCCGGAAGCGTTTCCGGAGGGAAAGCGGGTCCTGTACGAACTTGCGGACAGGGTGATCACCACCCGGGTCACGAGCGTCTTCTTTATGGGAAAGCTGTACGTGGACGGCGAGAAGAACCAGATCGAGGTGTCTGGGCAAAGAAGGCAGTACGTCGACGATCGCAAGGTGGAGGACGTCACGAAGACGTACCTCATCGATTACAGGATCTCGGACGGCAGGTTCCAGGTCGTCAGGATCTCGGAAAAGGAAGAGACGAACAGCCAGGCGGCGAGGTTGCCATGAAAAAGAACATGCTTAAAAAAAAGGTGGGAATGCTTCTCGTTCTCACGCTGGCCGTTTCCGTCCTCGGAAGCGCGGGTATCGCATCCAGCCAGGAAGAAAATGTCCCCGAAAACCGGGAAGCGGCCGACGTACAGATCACGAAACTACCGGCGGAGGGCGCCGTCACCGTCATGCCCGAGGTCGCCCAGCCCGTCGAGCTGAGCAGCTCGGACGTGAACCGGATCACCTGCCAGGGCGAAATCAAGGACGTCGTCTACTCCAGGGAGAAGGGGATCACGGTCAAGTTCAGCGGCAGGGACGCCTTCGTCAAGTTCCGTACGGGCTTGAAGGACGGCAAGACCACGTACAGCACGACACCGTCGGAGATCTTCGTCGTCTGCGGCGATAACGTTTACAGCCTGATCGCTCTTCCCAAGAGAATCCCCGCCCGGTCCATCAGGCTCTCCCCGGGAAAAACGGAGAACATCAGGAAGAACAGGTCGCTTTTCGGCGCCCTCCCTTTTGAGAAGAAGGTCCTCTCCGCGATCCGGAGCCTCTACACGGAAGAGATTCCCGGGAGCTTCACCGTATCCACCCCCAACAGGAGAATCGATCTCTTTCGTGACCTGGATCTCGTCCTTGCCAGGGTAGCGGTGGTCGAAGGCGAAGGTATCCAGGTTAAGGAGTACCGCGGCACGCTCGCCGATGGGGACAAGGACAGGATCGAGCTTGGAGAAAGGGATTTTCTCCGAAACGAAATCTCCACCGACCCCATCGCTATCTCCCTGGACAGGCTCGTCCTGAAAAAAGGGGAGATCTTGAGAGCTTTCGTGGTCGAACCTCACCGGGAGGAACCGGGCGATGAAAGATAAGTTGAAGACCATCTGGGCGAACGTCACACCGCGGCAAAAGCGGAACCTTGTCCTCCTCGCCATGGCGACAGTGGTACTTGCGTTCAGCCTCGCGGGATATCTTTTCAAAACGAGAGACGGCGGGACGGCTTCGGAAAAAACCGTACAGAAAAAGAAGGAAATTACCCTGGACGCCGGGCTCCTGGAAAAATCCGCCTACCTCGAAGGGCGAAAAGAGATCGCCAGGACCGAGGAGAAGCTCTCGCTTCTCCAGAAGGAACTGGACGAAATCAAGGAAGAGAAGGCGAAGGCCGTCCACGCAGGATCGAAGCAACCCCTTCCGGCGGTCCCGAAGCCGGCCGATCCATCAAAAGTGATCTCTTACCCCGTTCCGCCTTTGCCGCCTCAACCGGTCTCCTCTACCAGTCCATCCAAGGTAGGGCAGGAATCAAAGCCTGCTGTGGAGACGGCGGGTGATATAGAACTCGTCTCGAATCCGCAGGCGCAGAAACAGGATCAGAAGGCCGCCGAGGTAAAAAAAAACGAGAAGGGCGAATCGGTCTATTTGCCCCCTTCTTTCATGGAGGCGACCCTTCTTTCCGGCCTGGACGCCCCGACGGTGGAGTCGGCCAAGGGGAACCCCGTCCCGGTTCTCCTGAGGATCAAGGACTTGGCCATCCTCCCCAACAAGGTCAAGGCGGACCTTAAAGGATGCTTCGTCATCGCCGAGGGGCAGGGGAATCTTGCCGACGAGCGGGCGCACCTGAGGCTGGTGAACCTCTCCTGCTTGTCAAGGAAGGGCCAGGCCGTCATTGACCAGAAGATCAAGGGTTTCGTCGTCGATTCAGACGGGAAGATCGGCCTCAGGGGAACGGTGGTCTCCAAGATGGGATCGGCGATCGCGCGGTCCGTCCTTGCCGGGTTCTTCGGCGGGGTGGGAGACGCCCTCAAGTCCGCCACCGTGACCTCCAGCATCAGCGCTTTGGGCACGACCCAAACGCTGGACTCGGGCAAGATCGCCCAGGCGGGGCTGGGAAGCGGCCTCGCCCAGGGGGCGCACGAGCTCCAGAAGTTCTATCTGGAACTCGCCAAGCAGAGCATGCCCGTGATCGAGGTCGGAGCCACGCGGAACATCACCCTTGTCGTGAGCGAGGGAGTCGATTTGGAGATTAAGGAAAAACCTGGAGGAAAGAAACAGAAATGAAACGTGGTCTGTATCTATTCGCGTTCGCGGTACTGCTCTGCGGGTGCTCGATCCTGAATCCTTACAAGAGCGAGTTCACCTGCCCACAGAAGGAAAACGGGAAGTGCGTGGGCGTGGAGACGGCCTACGACGAGTCCCTGCAGAAAAAAAATAAAGACGGAAACCTTGAGCCTGCAACCAAAAACTCACCTGGCAAATCGTCGACCGGACCAGCACAAAAGGTCAATCTTCTCTACCAGGAAGAGGTCTACCGTAAACTCACCGGGCTCCTCAGGGATCCGGTCACGCCGCTCGTCGCGCCTCCCCGAATCATGAGGGTGCTTCTCCTCCCTTACAAGGGCGAAGGAGGGGAACTCTTCATGCCGAGGTACGTCTACTTCATGGCTGACGACCCCCGGTGGATCATGGGCGGCTACCTGAAGGAAGGAGCGGCCGACTGATGGGAAGGCTCTTCGACCTGATCTTCGGCGCCCGTGGGGGAATGACCCGTAAAGATCTCCGGGACCTGACCCGCAGGGACCGGTTTTCCGATTATCTCCCCTGGATCGCCTATGACGGCGAAACGGAAGCATACCAAAACGCGGACGGCACCAAGGGCTTCCTCTGGGAATGCAGCCCGCTCTGCTTCGCCGGGGAAAAGACCCTCTTCACCCTGGAAGGGCTCTTCCGATTGGGGCTCCCGCATGGATCCGTCATGCAGTTCATTCTTCATGCGGACAGCTATATCGATCCCTACATCGAGGCGTACCGGGCGGGGAAAACGCGCGACCTCGCGATCGTTCACGAGGCCTCCGAGAAGTTCGCCGCTTTCCTTGAGAAGGGCGTGGAGGGCATGGATATCTTTCTCAAGACCCCTCTGAGAAATTTCCGCCTCTTCGTGGCGGTGAAGTTCCCCGAAGAACGGGAGATGAAGCTCCACGCGAAGGATCTCTCCAACTCCATACTGGAAATCCTGAGGGGGGCGGACCTCTATCCCAGGCCCGTGCATCCCTATGCGCTCGTCGACTGGATGCGCAGATACCTGAATGACGTTCCTTCCCCGAATAACGACGCCTACGACGATTCGATTCCTATCCGGAAACAGGTGATCTTCTCCGATACGGTCATCGAAAAATCCATGGACCGAATGAAGGTAGGGAACCGGTATTTCCGCTGCACCACGGTAAAACACTATCCCAAGGAAGTGGACCCGCTCCAGACGAACGAGCTCTTCGGGGGCGTGTGGGGAGTGGTCTCCGACGCCAACCAGATCACGACGCCGTTTTTCTTCGCGCTGAACGTCGTATTTCACAATCTCAAGTCGAAGCTCCACACGAAGTGCAACCTCGTTTTGCAGCAGCAGGGGGTTGGAAGCTTCGCTCCTTCCCTCATGAGAAAGAAAGACGAGTACATGACCGCGGTGGACGAGGTGGAAAAGGGGACCCCTTTCGTGAGGGTGATCCCGATCCTCTGGGTCTGGGGGGACAGCGAAAAGACCGTGAGTGAATCGATCGTGAGGGCCAAGCGGATGTGGGAAGCGCAGGGCTACGTCATGCAGGAGGACAGGGGGATCTTGCCCGTCCTCTTTCTCTCGTCCCTTCCCTTCGGCCTCTATGACCGGGACGACAACGTGGACAACCTCGACCGGGACTTTATCGCGCCCTGTGACAGCGTAGCGGTGACCCTCCCCGTCCAGGCGGACTTCTCTGGCGGAGGCAAGCCGAGTCTCATCTTCATCGGGAGAAAGGGGCAGCCCTGTTCCCTGGACGTTTTCGACCGGCACGCCAACAACCATAACATTTTCATCGCAGCCTCTTCGGGAAGCGGAAAATCCTTCCTCGTGAATTACCTCGTCTACAACTATTTCGCTTCCAGCGCCCTCATACGCATCGTGGACATCGGCGGCTCCTACAAGAAGATGACGAGGCTCTTTGGCGCCCGTTTCCTCGATTTCTCCGAGCAATCGAGGATTTGCATGAACCCGTTCACGAACGTCATGGACCCCGCGGGCGATCTCCCCGTCATCGCTTCCATCGTCCTGCAGATGGTCTACTCGTCCACGGACATCGTACCGGAGGACACGGCGGAGACGGCCATGTCGCTCATCAAGTCGGCGGTCAAGTGGGCCTGGCGGACGGAAGGAGCGGACGCCTCGATCGACACCGTCTACGAGTACCTGTCCACTTTCCCCGAGCACGCGGAGGAGTTCGATTCCTGCAACGAGAATGATATCGCGGCATTCCGGTCCCTTGCCCGCAACCTTTCGTTCAACCTGACAGAGTTCACGAGCGGGCACCTCTACGGGAAATGGTTCAACGGGACTTCCGATTTCAACATCGCCGGAGACGAGTTCGTCGTCCTCGAACTGGAACATCTCAAGCCCCAGAAGGAGCTCTTCAAGGTCATTACGCTCCAAGTGATCAACGCCGTGACTCAGGACCTCTATATCTCCGACCGGTCGAGGCCCAGGTTCATCATTTTCGACGAGGCGTGGCAGTTCATGCAGGAGGGAAGCTCACTGAAAGGGGTCATTGAAGAAGGATACCGGCGGGCGAGAAAATACGGTGGGAGCTTTACGGTCATCACACAGTCCATTCTCGATTTGAAGCAGTTCGGAAGCATCGGGGACGTGATCCGTTCAAACAGCGCCTTCAAGTTTTATCTGGAATCCAGCGATTTCGATCGGGCGAAGCTGGAGGGTCTGATCGAGCATGAAGGTTTCGCTCTCAAGATCCTGAAGTCGGTCCGGAGCAACAAGCCCAAGTACTCGGAAATCTTCATGGACACCCCGTTCGGTCAGGGCGTGGCCAGGCTCGCCGTGGACCCCTTCTCCTATTACCTCTACACCTCCGACGCGGCGGAAATCGCCGAGATCGAATCCCTCGTGGACAACGGAATGAGCTATGGCGAAGCGATCAATGAAATGGTCAAGAGATACAGGACGGCCGGTTAGGGTCCTGTTCCTTCTTTTCCTGTGCTTCGCCCCGGGGATCGTCCATGCGGCGGGTTCCGGAGATCCCGGTCAGGCCGGAAACGATCTCGGGAGTGCCGCCGTCCAAAGGTTCGGGTCGCCTGGCACCGTCAACAGCGAGATTTCCGTCCCCATGACCTCCCGCGACACGCCCATGCGGACCCTGGACGGAAACAAATCCTTTTCCGCCCAGCTTCTCTGTCCGTCCTCCCGGAAGTTCATCGAGGTTTCCATTCAGGTCGGGGGGTCCGGCGATCTTTCGCAGATCGCGGTCAGCCAAGACCTCGACATGGACGGGAACACGGATTTCGTCTTCTCCGTCCCCTTCCCCGTCTCTGGTGTGTGCGCAAACGGGATCATCTCCTGCCAGGCTGGCACATGGGGGAACTGCAGCTATTATCGCTGGAACGCCGACTCCTCCGCCCGCGTCGGACTTGCGACCACAGCAATTTCGAACTTGGGGGGTTGCTACTGCGTCAACGCGAGCTGCGGGAGCAACCTCGTCCAGGGAAACCTGTCGACCGTTCTCCGTGACCTGGGCGGAGGTGTCTCCAGCGCCGTCCAGGCTGTGAACAGGAAATACGCCGTCACCGACGTGAAAGAGGAAGGATCGACGATCACTTATTACGGCCAGGACGCGGGGCAATGCTCCGATTCTCCCGGCTCGTACGGATCGAGCTCGCCGGAGCAATACTACAGCACGGGAAGCGACGTCGGCCTCGCGAATGCCAAGGACGCGGCACAGGTCTCCCAGGCGGGAGACCCTGCCAGCTACTACAGCCTGATCGCGAACTCCCAGGCCGCCCAGGAGAGCCAGGGCGATTACCGGCAGTGTTCCGTCATCCGGAACGTGACCGTGACCACGGTGACAGGGTGCTCATCCCCGGGAGATTCCCTGGACCCGTCATTGAACGGCTGCACCATCAACTACCTGAGCCCTTACCCGCGGACCATCAAGACCCACGACGGGGGGAGCGGCGGAAGCTGCTATTTTCCCCAGCCCGGAAGTATCACCTCTTCCGGCGGGAGCCTCTACATCGGGAATTACCTCTGCGGAGATCCGCACGGCGGCGTGGTGAAGAACGCCCGCATCCGGTTCCTGTGCGGGGGAGTTCAGGTCATCGTCTATTCCCGCGAGTACGAGACGGCGGCGTTTTCCTGCGCCTCCGGTGACCTCGCGTGGATCGAAGGATGGTATTACACCTCCAACGCGAACCACATCAGTTGCCCGGCAGGCTACAGCGACGGACTCTGCAACGGCTTATGCTGCATGAAACCGGCCGACAGGACGGATGTCATCGATGACACGGTGGACAATCGCTGCCTTGCCTACGAGACCGATCCGCAGTGCCGGCTCAGGGACGAGCAGTCGGACGGGGTCCACACCTTCAGCAACTACAATCCCACTACCCTGTCGCCCCTCTCGTCCTGCCGGACCTTTACGGGATACCTTCCCCACGACGTCTGCCGCGACTGGTGGCGCAAGGACAGGACCTACATCTGCGAGACCCCGGGCCAATACGATTTCACGGACACCAAACGAAGGGTGGACGCCGTCTATTCTTCCAGTTCGGCGGATTCCGGCTCCCTTGTCTATACCGACCTCAGGAAGGACGCGGACGGATCGTGGAAAACGGAGAGCGTCACCTCGCCACTGGGGGCGGTTACCCAAGGATCTTCTTCCGATTCCTGCGACCAGGCCTGCAGGACCAAAAAACTCAAGTCCGACACCCAGGCCGGAAAAACGGGAAACAAGGCGCAGTACCAGAAGAGCGCGGCGGCCTACGACTTCTTTTACCGGCTCTGCCGGAACGGGGTCTGCCCGGCGGGGGACGGCGAAGAGGTCGTCAACGCCTGCGGCTGCCTGAACGGCTTTTCCGAGGCGGCGTCGGTGCTCTCGGTCCTCAACGCCGCGGGCAAGGACCTGATCTGCACGACGGGGGCCAGGTACTGATGAAGAGGCCCTTCGCAATCATTTTCCTTGTCCTCCTCGCGGTGCTCTCCCCTCGCCTGGAAACGGTACATGCGGACGGGTCGCAGAAGATCTGCGCGAAGGACATGAACGGAGACGGCAACGTCGATTTCACGAGCGAGGTTGCCAACTGCGTAACCGTCCAAGGCAGCGATTTTTGTCCTCTGGGAGCGGTCAATTGCGGGCTGGGTGTGATGGATCCCCTGTGTCCCACCAACGGGACGGGCTGCCCCGGGGGGACGTACAATCCCACGCTGAACAGGTGCGAAAGACCGCAGATCGTGACCGGTTACAAGTGCCCGACGACAGGAACGACTTACGGGGACCAGGCCTCATGCCAAAACGCCTGCATGCAGACTGCTTCCTGCCAGACCGGGACGTATTCCGTATCCGTCTCTCCGGACCAATCGAGCTCGTACTGGTTTTACAACGGTGCCTACCGGATGTTCTGCAGCGGGAACGGTCTCTACCTGTCGGCGAACCCGGGAGGAAGCAGCCGGAGCTGGACTCTTTCGGGCGCCTCCTGCTCCGGGGACGCGAACGGCGGTGAAAACGCTTTCATCACCTACCTCCAGGGGAGCGGCAACCAGCTTTACGTTTACGGCTGCGACGGGATGCAGGACCCGGAGTACGGCTCCTGGATGCCGGTCAATTGCGGCCGGCTTTTCGGCGTTCTCACGTTCGATCACGCCGTGGTCAGCGGATCCACGAGGAGCACGTCCTGCATACTCGACGACGCTTCGTATCTCTCTTTTCATGACCGGTGCGACTGGGCGACGTGGACGGGCATCGGAATATCGGGCGCCTCCTATCAGAACTGTCCCCTCGGAAATTATCCGTGCAGCGGAGGGACCTGTTCGACCGGATCCGCCTGCACCGCCGTTAACGGCTGCCCGTCCGGCTACCAGCTTGTAAGCGGTATCTGCATCGCCCAACCCCAAGGGGGCGTGGCCGTGACAGTCGACAGATCGACTCATCTGTGTGAAGCCCCAGTGACGAACAGCTGCACGGGAGAGGGCTTTTCCTTCGATCCAACCGGCGACTCCTGCGTCAAGAATCCGGATTGCGGCGAAGGCATGCTGGATGGCGGTCTCGACCTCTGCATATTCAATATCGGGAGCGACCGGTGTCCGGCCGGCTTCGAATATAACGCGGCATTCTCAGCCTGTACCAGGGACGCGGCCTGCCCGGGCGGCGGAATCCTCAACCGGTTGCGGGACGTCTGCGAGACGGCAAACGTCTCGTCCTGCCCGGAAGGGACGGCCATGGACCCGGGATCGGGTGACTGCCTCGCGGAGCCTTCCTGCCAGGTCGGAAATTTCGACGCGGACCTCGGTAAATGCGTCCTTTCGGCGGCGTCCCTCGCCCAGGCGGGATACGTCTTCAATCCCGGCCTTGACCGGTTCGAACGGCCGCCGCCCTGCCCAGACGGGAGCTCGTACTCGGATGCGGCGGATCTCTGCACGACTCCCGCCGGTCACGCGTGTCCTTCCCCCGGCGTTTACAACGCTTCATCGGGAAAATGCGAGGCCACGGGCGTACCGGTATGCCCGGCCGCGGGCATGACCTACGACGACGCGGCCGGAGCCTGTTACGCCCCCGCCGCCTGTCCCGGCGCCGGAGCGACCCTGAACGGCGTGACGGACCTGTGCGAGGCGGCTTTCACGCCCGCGTGCGCGGGAGGATATTCATGGAACCCGGCAAGGTTGCTGTGCGAGATGGATCCTTCCTGTTCCACGGGGACGTACAATCCCGCGAGGGACCGGTGCGAATCGGCCCCGTCCGGGACGTCCTGCCCGGCGTCTTACGCCTGGAACGGCTCGGCCGGTAAATGCCAGGCGTCGCCGTCCTGTTCCGCCGGCGCCTATAATCCCGTCACCGATCGGTGCGAACAGTCCACGACGGCCAGCTACGCGTGTTCACTCGGAGGGAGTTATCCGAGCCTTGCCGCGTGTTCTTCCTCGTGCGCGCAATCGGCCGCTTGCAGCACCGTTACCCCGAACGTGACGCTGTCGGGACCGCAGGCCTGGTGCCAGCCCAGCCGCATCGTCTGTTCCGGCGGCACTCTCACCTTCTATTGCAGCCAGGGCGGTTCCCTGTCTTACAACGTGACGGGCATGAACTGTTCATCGGACGTATCCCTTCCCGGCAGTTACTATATTTCCTACCTCGTGGGATCGGGACAGGGATTCACCATTTACGGATGTCAAAACGTGTACGATCCGGAATTCGGATACTACCCCAACGGGATTTGCGACTTCACCGGTTACGTGAGCACGCAGGGCGTCAACGTCACGGGTTCGACTTATCCCGGCACCCCGGTTTACTGGAACGCCCTGGACGCCCTGGGCGTAAACACCTTTCCCGGCTACCCGAACGCGCTTTGGGGGCATGATTCAACGATCTGGACGCCCTGGTACCCCCTTTATTTCAACGGCATCCCTTACCAGGTCTGCCCTCTGGGTAATTATGCCTGCAGCGGGGGGTACTGCTCAGCACCGGGAGCCTGTTCCGGCCCCACCTATTCCTGCCCGGTCGGCTGGACCCTTTCCGGCTCCACCTGCTACCAGGCCGCAGGTTGCCCGGCGGGCGGGAGCCTGAACGGTACCTCCGAGAAATGCGAGGCGGCCGGCACGCCGACTTGTTCAAACGGCACGTATGATCCTGCTAATGGGGTCTGCTACCAAGCCGTAACCTGTCCCAACGGCGGCAGCCTGAACGGTTCGGTCGATAAGTGCCAGCTCGCCCCCTCCAATTCCTGCCAGACTGGTTTTACCCTGGATTCGGGAAGGAGCCTTTGCACTGCTCTTCCACAATGTGCGGCAGGGACCTATCATTCCAGTCGCGACCGGTGCGAGCAGGCGCCCGCTACCGGCTGCGCTGCCGATTATACCTGGAACGGCGGCAGGGGCCTGTGCGAATCCAATCCCACGCACGACTGCTCCCTGTACGGTTTTTCTTACAACCCGGCGATCGATCTCTGCTCGAAAGAGGTCGTCTGCCCGGGCGGTGGATATCTCAGCGGCGAAGCCGATCTTTGCGTTGTCCAGATGTATTCGGGAATGTGCCCCGCGGGGTTCGTCTACAACCCGTCGACTGATTCCTGCCTGCGCGATCCGTCCTGCCCGGCCGGCGTTTTCGATCCGGCGACTCGGAAATGCATTGCACCGCCGGCAGACGGCTGCGCGAGCGGGTACGCTTACAATTCCGGTACCGGAACGTGCCAAATGCCCCCGGTGTGCGAGACGGGAACATACGACGGCGGGATCGACAAATGCGCGGTTCCCGGATCAGCCATCTGTCCGGCCCAGTACACGTT
>DIXO01000033.1 GCA_002428735.1 Syntrophaceae bacterium UBA6078
GACAGTTCTATTTGCTCTTGACATTGACGCCGATTACTCCTTGCAGTGGCGAATACTTCGGGATAAATTATTACCGATTGAAATGGGAGCAGATCGCCAAATGAAGGGTTTTTTTATATTCACGAATTCTGGCTGTCGCCGATGTCGTGGAAGCCATGGCCTCACACAGACCCTATCGCGCGAGCCTGGGCATTGATATGTCGCTGAATGAGATCGAGAAAAATAGAGGGGTTCTGTACGATACCGATGTGACAGATGCCTGTCTGAAATTGTTTCGTGAAAAAGATTTTCAGTTTCGAGAGACTCTGTCCGCAGACGACCTTCCCCACTTAATGAGATAGGAGTTTGTCCTCCATCCCCTGAAAAACATCCGGATAGTGGTTTCTTCCGCACTCGGGACAGATGCCATGGCTCAGCTGCATCCCCAGCGTACTCACAATACCGAGATCGATCTGCACCCATCTGCCATCGTTGTTGCGTATCCTTTTGCAGCATGAACAGATAGGTAAAATCCCCTTTTTACGATCTGAAAGGTCATGGTAGATCGTTACGAAAAATTCCTTCTCCGGACAGAGTGCCGTGACGTAGCACCATTTGTTCAAAGGGGGCATATACGTTTCAAAGGTTTTCCCTTCTCCCGTGAGGGCCACCTCTCCGCACGTTTCTATCAGATGGAATGGCATCTTTCCAATCCCGGGCCATACCTCACTTGCGGTTCTGTTGATAATATCCGACCGGTTCAGCCGGGTGAGCTCTTCAAAGGCCTTGTTTGCGCCAAGAAAGAGGAAATCCGAAGGTCTTTTGTCTTCATCGAGGATTATTTTATGTAAGGCTGCTCCGCTGGAAACAGAAGTGAAAAACTGCTCTAAGGCTGGCAGATGAATTGTGGCATTTACCATGAATACTTGATCGATCATCTCGTTGCTCACGTAACACTCCTCTTTACCTCCTAAGGAATATTTCTACGATTACGAAAAAATATTACTCGGCAAGGCAAATTTCAACAGATCAGACATCTCAGTATTATTCGGTAAAAATTAGCGGGGCTTTTACCGAAACATCTTTATCGTGTCAAGAGTCAATATAGATTGTTCAAGAAAATTGAGTTCCTCCCTTCTCTTCCCTCCCTATTTATCTCTGTTCGCAGGGCAGGGTGTTCTGCGGGTACCTCATGGAACTATTCAAAAACACTTAAAAATCCTACTTTAGTAGTATGTACAATCGGCTCCCCTCCTGCCATCTTGTCCACAAAGAAGGCAGATGAATCGGCACGCTCCAAACGGAGCACAAAGCCACGATTCAGCAGATGGAGGGTACACCTTGAAAAGACTGTTACTTGCTCTTGTTGTTTCACTTTTGATTGCCACCAACTGCTGGGCGACCTACATGGGGAGCATTGACGGAGAGAGCACGCTGATCGGGACGAACGGGTGGAATGACGCCGTCCTGAGTTGGGACGTCGGTTTCAAAGATAATTTATGGATCTATAACTATACCTTTACAGCCGCCCAGAGAGCCATTAGCCACCTGATCCTTGAGGTGTCGGGCACTTTTACGACCGACAACATTTTGGACGGAACTACCGGCGGGTACGAGATCGGGATATTCACCAGTGAAAACGGGAATCCCGGCATGCCTGGTTCGATCGCTGGTCTGAAATGGGAGACGGGGGGAGAATCGACAATGGAATCGATTACCATCGTTACGGACCGAGCTCCCATGTGGGGTGACTTCTACGCAAAAGACGGAGTCCAGTCTGGGAGCTTTACGTACGCGTACAACACACAATTCGGCTCAGATACCCTTGCGCCGCTTGGCAACGGCAATGCGGGTGGCTGGGTGATGGTCCCTGACACTCAGAGCTCGGCTCCTGTCCCTGAACCGGGGACAATGCTTCTTCTGGGGACAGGGCTGGCGGGAATCGTTGGCCTTGCGAGAAGAAGAAAGGGCAGGACCGCATAAGACAGATATGCTGTAAGCACCTTGAGATTGGGATAGGATCAAGGCCTTCTGAGGCCCTGGCCTTTTTGTTCAACCGGATATTCCGAAACGCGGAACCATCATCTACGGAACAGATTGATCCTTGCGAGAAGAAACCTGAAAAGAATTAACGATGCGAAAGACTTATAGACTTCAGGAAGGAGCATTTTACCTGACGATTAGTCCCTGGTCTCCACCCGTTTGCAACACACCCGTTTGTACATAAAAATCCCCATTCAGTCCCGGTTGTTCCCCGTCCCGGTGAAATCTGGTGACATCCTTACCTGTTTCTCTTGAGAGCCGTTCGTTGCAGATTACAAAAAGAAAGAATTCGTATTCTCCCTGGTATTTGTTCTGGCGTGCTCAGGAAGAACCATTTGATCCGACAGTTACGGGATAAAGGGGGACAGAATCATTTTATCTTTCAAGTCAGCCTTTCGTTATGTATAGATAAATTGGAAATGAATTGGTATTGAACTTATATTAGCCCTTGACAATGGTATCATTATTGATACTATAACCCTATGGCGATAGTTGATAAAATAATAGCCGGAATGACGCAAAATCCAGAGGGGATACGTTTCAGTGATTTATGTAAGGTTTGCGATCATTTTTTTGGTGAACCACGTCAAAGCGCCGGCAGTCACCGAATTTATAAAACACCGTGGCAGGGAGATCCGCGAATAAATATACAAAATGATAAAGGAAAAGCAAAACCATATCAGGTGAAGCAAGTGCTTTTGGATATTGATAAATTGGAGGTAAATCATGGCATTAAAAAATGATCGATACACATACCGAGTAACATGGTCAGAAGACGATAATGAATATGTTGGGTTATGCGCTGAATTTCCAAGTTTGAGCTGGCTGTCTGCTACGCCTGAGGCTGCCTTAAAAGGAATACGGGAATTAGTGTCAGAGGTTGTTGCGGATATGGAAGACAATCATGAAGTTATCCCGGAGCCCATTGCTTGCCGACAATTTAGCGGCAAATTTATGGTTAGAATTCCACCTGAGGTACATCGCAATCTTGCTGTCCTTGCGGCCGAATCCGGCATCAGCATTAACCGTGTTGTTAGTTCAAAATTGAGTCAGTAATTCCTGCACAACATCTGTGTCCAGCTCGACAAAAACTACCCGCTGACATAGTGTGTCATTAAGTCTGACAACTAGTCCCCGGTCTCCACCCGTTTGTACATAAAAAAATCCCCATCCAGTCCCGGTTGTTCCCCGTCCGCACCAGAGAAAGGGATCCTTGACGTGGTGATGACTCATCGCTGGTAAAGACCTTCCAAATTTGCTATAGATTCCAGCTCATTTTATTGAGAGGTATTGCTATATGAGCGAAACGGCCAAACTGACAGTGGAAGGGAAGACTTATGAATTCCCGATCGTGGCGGGAACGGAAGGAGAGAAGGCGATCGACATATCGAATCTTCTCAAGGAGACGGGGTATATCACCCTTGATCCGGGGTCCGTCAATACGGGAAGCTGCACCAGCGCGATTACGTATATGGACGGGGAAAAAGGGATCCTGCGATACCGGGGGATCCCCATCGAGCAACTGGCGGCACATTCCACCTTTGTTGAGACCGCTTATCTCTTGATCAATGGGGAACTGCCCGCCCTTTCTCAGCGAAAGGCCTTTTCTGAAATGTTGAATACCCACTCCATGGTCCACGAGGATATGCGCGCCTTCTTTGAAAAGTTTCCCCGGGGGGCACATCCCATGGGGATCCTTTCATCCATGGTGAACGCGCTGAGGGCGTTTTACCCGGCTCTCCCCGAGAGGACGGAGGAGGAGGAGATCAATATTACCGTGGCACGGCTCCTCTCAAAGCTCCGGACGCTGGCTGCCATGTCTCATCAGATATCCCGCGGCCATCGGGTGATCTATCCCTCACATAAACTGGGATACTGCGCGAATTTTTTGAATATGATGTTCGACTCGCCCGTCCGTCCCTATGTCATAGATCAGGATGTGGTGCGGGCTCTTGAGGTCTTTCTGATTCTCCATGCCGAACACGAGCAGAACTGCTCGACTTCGGTGGTGCGGCACGTGGGGAGCTCTCAGGCCAATCTCTATGCCTCGATCTCAGCGGGCATGTGTGCTCTCTGGGGGCCTCTTCATGGCGGGGCAAACCAGGCGGTGATCGAGATGCTTCAGGCGATATATGACGCCGGCGGCGACCCCGCCCCCTTTATCGCCCGGGCCAAGGATAAAAACGACCCGTTCCGCCTGATGGGATTCGGCCACCGTGTTTACCGGACCTATGATCCACGGGGGCCTCTCATCAAAAAGGAGCGGGATAAACTCCTCCAGAAGTTCGGGACAAACGATCCGCTTCTCGATATCGCGCTCAACCTGGAGGAGATTGCGACGCGTGATCAATATTTTATAGACCACAACCTGTATCCCAACATTGATTTCTACAGCGGCATCCTGCTCAGGGCCATGGGGTTCCCGCTGAACATGTTCCCCGTTCTGTTCGCCATCGGACGGTTGCCGGGATGGATCAGCCAGTGGCGGGAGAGCGTTCACGATCCGTCCTGGAAGTTGTACCGTCCGCGGCAGGTCTACATGGGGAGTAAAGAGCGGGTGTACGTTCCCATCGAAAATCGGGGATAGAGTAAGGAGGGATACGGCATGAAGGTAATCGCATTCAACGGCAGCGCCCGGAGGGACGGAAATACCGCCATTCTGATAGAATATGTGCTGGACGAACTGCGGAAAGAGGGGATTGACACGGAGGTCTTCAGCCTGGCCGGCAAGAAGATCCATGGGTGCCGCGCCTGTTACAAGTGTTTCGAAAACGCGGACCGACGGTGCGCCTTCGATGACGACATCCTGAACGAATGCATTGAAAAGATGGCCGAGGCCGACGCTATCATCCTGGGCTCGCCAACCTATTTCACCGATGTGAGCGCCGAGATGAAGGCCCTGATCGATCGGGCGGGTCTGGTGGGCAAGGCGAACGGCGGTATGTTCAAGCGAAAGGTGGGAGCAGCCGTAATTGCGGTCCGGAGGGCCGGGAGTCTCCACGCTTTCAGCACCATCAACAACTTCTTCCTTTACAGCGAGATGATCATACCGGGGTCCAACTACTGGAACATGGCGATCGGTCGAAACAAGGGCGACGTCGAAAAGGATGCGGAAGGAATCGCCACCATGAAGCTCTTGGGAGTAAACATGGCCTGGCTGCTCAAGAAGCTCGACGCGTAAGATACATTGAGAGATTGCGTCGCTTTAATATCGCCCTTATTGTTTTAGAGAAGATCCAGGCGGTATTGACGCAATTCTCTTCGAAGGACCTCGACGTTGTCCACGTATTTTCCGAGTTCCAGCCAGAACTCTTTCGCGTGGTTCTTCACACGTGTATGGACCAGCTCATGGAGGAGAACGAAGTCGATGAGCCGGTCGGGGAGTCTCGCCAGCTTTTCGTTGATGCTGATATTATTGTCCGCCGAGCAGCTCCCCCAGCGCTTCTTCTGATTCCGGATGGAAACCCTGTTGCAGGGAAAGCCGTGTTTCCGGGCCAGATGGTCAAGGCGTTCCCGAAGGATCTCCTCCGCATTGTTTCGTGAGAGAGGCCGGTGGTTTCCGGTGAGTTGGTTGTGGCGGAGACGGAGGAGTGATGCTTTCCGACGATGCGCCGCAACCCAATCGGATTTTTCGCGGAGGAACTCTTTCGCCTCACGGACGGTGCCGCGGCAGGGAAGGGTTACGCGCACCTCCCCTGAAGTCGTGACGGCGATGGACAGTCTCTTCGCCCTTCTACTCTTGTTCAGGAGGGCAGGGCCGATCCCGGGAACGTCTATAGTGGTTGCTTTCTCCATTCAATTGTCCCGCAGTAAGGGAGTATGAAACAGGGCACACGATGCGTGAGGCCATACCATGTCCCTGCCTGTTCTTTCAAGCCGCTTTACCCAACGAGCAGTCATCTTGCATTGAAGGAGATGTGACGATACCTTCCACTGAAATTCCTGTCAAGAGCAAATAGAACTGTC
>DIXO01000044.1 GCA_002428735.1 Syntrophaceae bacterium UBA6078
CCAAAAGTTGGTGGTGGATTACGGTGGTGCAAATTCCTTGAAAAGGACAGAAAAATAATGTAAGGTCCGTCCGGTTCGGGAGAATTCACGGTTTTCACAAGAGCCATGGAACTCTTTTCTCTCGAATTATCACGGGGCCATCGCTGACTGAACGTCGAAGACTCTCTGATTGTTTGGAACATAGAAACAAGGGTGTTTTGAAAATCAAATGGGGTTGTCCCTGAGGCTGCAATAACGATTACCAAGAGCGGGATTCCCGTCAAGCGGCCAGCGCACCCGTATAGCAAAGGAGTTGACCATGGATCAGAAACTTTCTTTAACGATCAACGGAAAGGCGATAGAGGCATCCCCGGGACGAACGATCCTGGAAGTTGCCAGGGAAAACGGCATCCACATCCCCACCCTCTGCTATTTCAAGGGGACCACCAACGTGGGAGCCTGCAGGGTCTGCGTGGTGGAAGTGGAAAACGCCCGGTCTCTGGTTGCATCATGCTGCATGCCGGTCAGCCAGGGAATGGTCGTCAAAACTGATACGGAGCGGGTCCTGACAGCCCGGAGACTGGTGGTGGAGCTCCTCTGGTCGTCGGGAGACCACAACTGCCTCCAGTGTGAAAAGAACGGGAATTGCGAGCTTCAGGACCTCGTCTACGAGCTGGGAATCGAGAAGCCCCGCTTCGAGATCGACCCTCCGGGATATGAGATAGAGGACACCAATTCCATGATCCGGCGGGACTTGAACAAATGCATCCTCTGCGGCAGGTGTGTCCGCGTCTGTAACGAGATCCAGGTCCACGAGGTCCTCGACTTCTCTATGCGCGGATCATACGCGAAGGTTGGTCCCGCCTTCGACGAGGATTATATCGATTCGAACTGCGTCTTCTGCGGTGCGTGTGTGGACGCCTGCCCTGTCGGCGCCCTCATATTCAAACAGGCACGGTTCAAGGGGCGGCCGTGGGAGATCGAAAAAGTGCGTACCACCTGTCCTTATTGCGGCGTGGGGTGCCAGATGGATCTCAACGTCAGCGAGGGAAAGATTATCAAGGTCACCACCGACAGGGAATACGGCAAACCCAACGAGGGGATGCTCTGTTCGAAGGGGCGCTTCGGGATGAACTTTATCGACAGCCCGGACCGTCTGAAGACACCCCTCATCCGCAAGGAGGGAGAACTGCAGGAAGCGACCTGGGATGAGGCCTATGATTATATCGCGAAAAAGCTGACCGCCATCAAGAAGAAGAGCGGTCCCGACAGTATCGCGGGGCTTTCATCAGCGCGGGTTACCAATGAAGAAAATTACCTCTTCCAGAAATTCATGCGCGCGGTGATCGGAACAAACAATGTCGATCACTGCGCCCGTCTCTGACACTCCGTCACGGTAGCCGGTCTGGCTGCCACATTCGGATCAGGGGCCATGACAAATTCGATAGATGAGATAGAATGCGCGGATGCGATCCTCGCCATCGGAACGAACACGACTGAAAACCACCCGGTAATCGGATCGTGCGTGAAGAGAGCGGTCCGCCGGCGCGGCGCCAAGCTGATCGTGATCGACCCCCGGAAGATCGGCCTCGTGGACTACGCCACCATCTGGCTGCGCCCCACACCGGGCACGAATGTGGCCGTTCTCAACGGTCTCATGAACGTGATCATCGAAGAGAATCTCTACGACAAGGCATACGTGGCGGAGCGTACCGAGGGGTTCGAAACGATGAAAAAAACCCTCGCGAAATACACCCCCGACTATGTCGAAAAGATCACCAGGGTGCCGGCCGGGGAGATCAGAACGGCCGCGCGAATATATGCCGAGGCGAAGAGCGCATCCATCCTCTACGCCATGGGAATCACCCAGCATTCGCACGGCACCGATAATGTCAAGTCCTGCGCGAACTTGGCGATGCTGTGCGGTAATGTCGGCATCGAGGGGGGTGGCGTCAACCCCTTGAGAGGCCAGAACAACGTTCAGGGCGCCTGCGACATGGGAGCCCTCCCCAATGTCTTCCCGGCATATCAGCAGGTTGCGAATGACGAGGCGCGGGCGAAGTTCGAACAGGCGTGGAACACCTCCCTCCCCGCACAGCCGGGGCTGACAATCATGGAGATCATGGACGCGGCCCATCGGGGAGATCTCAAGGCCCTGTACATCATGGGCGAGAACCCGATGATCTCGGATCCCGACCTTTCCCATGTCGAGGCGGCGCTGAAGAAACTCGATCTCCTCGTCGTACAGGACATATTCTTGAATGAAACGGGAAGACTCGCCCATGTGGTGCTCCCCTCCGCCTGTTTCGCCGAGAAAGACGGAACCTTCTCCAACACGGAGCGGAGGGTCCAGCGCATCCGAAAGGCCGTTGACGCACCCGGCGAGGCACAGGCTGACTGGCAGATCATCTCCGAACTGTCAACACGGATGGGATACGCGATGAGCTACGCTTCCGCCGAGGAGATCATGGACGAGATCAACACCGTGACCCCCAGCTACGCGGGGATTACGTACGAGCGGATCGAGAAGGAGGGGCTCCAGTGGCCCTGCCCCAATGTTGATCATCCCGGGACACGATACCTGCACAAGGACAAGTTCTCCCGGGGTCTGGGACTCTTTTCGGCAATCGAGTATCGTCCGTCTGATGAAGTCCCGGACAAGGAGTACCCGTTCTTCCTCACCACCGGGCGCGTTCTCTACCACTTTCACACGGCAACCATGACCCGCAGGAGCGAGGGGCTTGTTGAACGGTACCCGGAGAGTCTGGCGGAAATCAATCCCCGGGACGCCGAGAAGCTGGGGATCAAGGATGGAGACTTTGTCGTGGTCACATCGAGACGCGGCAGTCTGAAGGTGAAGGCCAGCGTGATCGAGACCCCGCCAGAAGGAACGATCTTCATGAATTTCCATTTCAGTGAAGCCGCGGTGAATCTTCTGACGAATCCCGCGCTCGACCCGGTCGGGAAGATCCCCGAATACAAGGTCTGCGCAGTGAAGGTTGAAGCCGCATAGCGTTTATACGAAGCACGTGAAAGGAGACGGAGCCATGCCTCGATGGAAGTACAAGACAAGTATTGTTGATCTGGACAGCATTGTCCCCCCCGAAGCCATCTCATGCAATGATACGGGGACCTGTATCGTTGACGGCATACCCGGCGGGAAGGACCCTTTTAAGGGAATCCTCGACAAAGAAGGGGAAAGCGAATGGGAACTGGTCCAGTGCCAGACCCATGGTGGAAAGCTCCTCTGTATCTGGAAAAAAGAGGTCAAGGAAGCCTTCGCCAGCTAGGGTGAATCCGTATCGTTCTCCCCCGTGTGCACGATGCCATTCCAAAGATCTGACAAGGGGTGGCGTTGATCTGCGCACAACTCGCACAGGCTGTTGAAAAGATGAAAAAATGTCCGCAGAAAGCGGACAGGGCGCATACAAAATTTATACATATGGAGGAGGTATTTATTCATGGCTTTCAACCCCCCGGCCAAAATGGTCGCTCTCGTCGGTACAGCGGGAGTCGGCAAGGCAAAGCTTTCAATCTTTAACCTGCTCCTCAGGGGATTCATGGCTGGTGCGTACATCGCCATCGGTGCGGCGCTGTGTACCGTATGCGTCACGGGCATAGCGACACCGGGAATCTCCAAGCTCGTCGGTGGCGCCGTCTTCCCCGTCGGCCTCATCGCCATCGTTCTCACCGGTATGGAACTCTTCACCGGTGACTGCATGATCGTCCCCATGGCCGCGATGATGAAGAAGGTCACCTGGGGAGCCGTGATGAGGAACTGGGTGTGGGTGTACATCGGCAACTTGGTCGGCTCGCTGGCCTACGCATACATCATGACCGTGGGCCCCTTCGTGAGTGGACAGGCGGATGGTACCATGGCAGTCAACGCCTTCGGCATGAGCGCAGTAAGCATAGCGGTGGGAAAGATTCTGGGATACAAGGCTGTCGGCGCCGCAGGGCTCTGGTCCTGCTTCATGAAGGCCATCGGTTGTAACTTCCTGGTCAATATTGCCATCCTCCTCGCCATTACGGCGGACGACGTGATCGGAAAGTTTTTCGGCATCTGGTTTCCGATCATGGCCTTCGTCTCCACCGGTTTCGAGCACTGCGTGGCCAATATGTATTTTCTGCCGGCCGGGAAGTTCCTCTGCGACTGGTATCCGGCGGTCATTGCGAAACAGGGCGGGCTTCTCCTCGCCAACGGAGGGCTTTCCTGGTCCGACGTATGGCTCTGGAACCTCATTCCCGCCACGATCGGAAACATCTTCGGCGGGTTCCTCTTCATCGGGGTTACGTATTTCCTGATGTTCAGGAAAGACCTGCCCGCCGAGTAGAGGGGACGGATGTCAGCACTGGCCTGGGTGGTCTTTATTATCTGCACGGCGGCGGTCGCCCTCCGGTATGTCTCGACGGGTGATTCGCGTTTTCTGCTGTACACCGTTCCAGGCCTGATACTGCTCTTAGTCATCCCCATGGTGCTGGCGTGGATGAGCCGCCGGAGCTTCGCACAGGCACAGGAGCAGTTCGAACCGCAGGCGCGGACGTGCATGATTGGAAAGATAAACCAGGCACTGGTCGGCGAGGTGGTACGGATATCAGGCGAGGTCATGAAGATCAGCTTCATGTGGCTCAACAGACCTCACTTTCACATCAAAGACGCCACAGGGCAGATGCGGGTCATCATGTTTACCGCCCCTTCAAACAGGGTGACTGCGGGCGACAGGGTGGAGGCGGTCGGGATCGTGATGAAATACCCGCTGACAAAGGCCCGGTTCGTTATATCGGCCGTCAGTGTCAAAAGAACAGAATAGTAAGGAGGAATATCATGGACGGAAGAGAAGGGAGATGTGCATTCGGATTTCTTTTGCTTGGACTGACACCCATTCTGGCCACAGCGGGAGGGGCGGGTCTGGGAATCATTATCTTCGCTGCGGGATTGCTGATCGCCACCTCCGCGGCATTTGCCTGAGGAAACGTTGATTGGGAGGGGGGGGTGGCCGGCGTCATCCCGCGCTACTTACCCTGTACCACTTGAAAGATTTTAAGGGCGTCTTCTATCTCCTTTTTCCCTACCTTCCCCTTCCATGCCTTCGTGTTGTCGAGAAGGTATTCCGACACCCTGTCCGCCATGCATGCAGGGCAGAGATGCACCATCTTCATGCTCTCTATATGCCGGACGACGCATAACAGATCGGCTTGTTCTCCGCAAAGAAAACACCTGTCAGGCCTGTCGTCCTCGTGGCGTTCGTAGTATCCTTCATCGTAACACTTCATTATCTGCCCCAGCCTATTGTTCGGACCGCTTAAGAAACTGTCAATCTCTGAACCACTGAAGTTCTTGTTAGCGCGGAAATCGCAAGTTAAAGGTTGTTCCCCTTCCCTCCTCTGACGAAACTTCTATCTTCCCTGCGTGGGCGTCCATGATTCTCTTGCAGAACGTCAATCCCAATCCGGAACCTTCGATGTGTTCACCCCGTTCCTTGACCCGGTAAAAGGGCTCGAATATGAAGGGAATCTTGTCTTTGGGGATCCCTCTCCCTGTATCGGAGATGGCCACGTGGACATGGTAATCATCATGCCGGGCTCGAATGGATATGGTTCCTCCGGCGGGGGTGTACTTGGTCGCGTTCCCGATAATATTCACAAAAACCCTGACAAGGCTTTCCCTGTCCCCGGTTATCGCGGGCAGATCTTCCGGGATATCGCTCTTCAGAACGATCCCTCTCTTTTCACAGAGCGGGGCCATATCCTCCATGCTGTGAAGAAGAATATCGGCGATATTGAGGATCCCTTTGTCCCGTATGAGCGTCCCTTCCTCTATCTGGCGTATATTGAGCCAGTGTTCAACCAGATCCTCCAGATTCCGAATCCGCTTCTCACATCGTTCTATGATCTGGTTCGCCTCATCGCTCAGGCAGTCCCCTGCCACTACCCTGAGTGACTCTAAACTCTGCTGGACGGTCATCAAGGGGGAGCGCATCTCATGGCTGACAAAGGTAATGAAATCCCTTGCCATCTCCTCCTGTGCAGCCCGCAGGCGTTCCGCCTCTATGATGAGCGCGTGGTGGTCAAGCCCCCTTTTCGTCACAGCCCTGAGCTGATCGGGGGTAAAGGGTTTGGGGAGATAGTCATAGGCCCCCCGCTTCATCGATTCCACCGCGGATACGATGGAGGCATACCCCGTAATGACAACGAGAACGATATGAGGGATATCTGCCAGCAGGATGTCGATGACCTCCAGGCCTGACATGCCGGGCAGGTTGAGATCCACGAAGACCAGGTTAGGTTTTTGTTCCCTGGCAATCCTGATCCCTTCCGACCCGTCCCCCGTGGTGATGACATCGTAGCCTGACTTCTCGAGGACCTGTCGGCACCCATCCCGGATTGTCTCCTCATCATCAATGATAAGGACAAGATCCTCTTGGCTTTCATAGGACATGGGCATTCACCCCAGGAGCGCTTTGACGTGTTTTATCAGATCATCGGCCTTCACCGGCTTGTGCAGTATGAGATCCACCCTAGGGAATTGCTCAGAAGGCTCAAAGGACTGGTACGGACCCTGAAGATCAACCCCGCTCAGGATGATCAGCGGCAGATCTTTTCCCCCTTCCATGGCACGAACCTCGGAGATCACGCTAAACCCTTCTCCCCATGTCTCCATCATCATGTCCACAATTGCCAGATCGGGACTGGCAGAACGGATCGCGTCGACGCCAGCCTTGCCATTCTCCGCCGTAAGCACCTCATACCCGTTTTTCTCAAGGATCAGTTTGGTCGCCATCAAAAAATCCCTGTCATCATCTATGAGCAGTATCTTCCTCTTCTCGGCCATGACTCGACACCTCCTTTATTGTTAGTATCGTTGAACAAAGCAAATCCAATGCCATAAATGTAACCGTCTGTAATACATTGATAAAATTCTTTCACTCTCTTCATGTCATTGATCACAGCGGGGCAGAATGCCCCATCCGGGGGAAGACAGCCCCATCCAGCCAATGAACAACCGTACCGCGGACGGAAACAAAAGGGCTGTCTGAAAGCAAGTCCTTTATTCGTCCGCGTCGATACCGTAGTTCCTGATCTTCGACCTCAGCGTCTTTCTGTCGATGCCGAGAAAGGCCGCCGTTTTCCCGATCCGGTAATCAAAATGCTCCAACGCCCTCGTGATATGTTCCTTCTCCACAGCTACAAGGGTCATCCGGCCGGTATGGACATCGCCCACGGGAACCTGCGCACCTGTCTCCTGGCCGTAGTAAAGGATATCGGAAAGATTTATCGTTTCATTGTCACAGAAAACGGAGAGCCGTTCCATCGTATTCTTCACTTCCCTCACATTTCCCGGCCAGGTGTAGGCTATGAGCGACTGCTGTGCTTCCCTGGAGAATTGCCCCTCTCTCCCCTTATGCCTCTTTGTGTACAGGTCCAAGTAGTACCGCGCGATAGGGAGGATATCGGACGGGTGTTCCCTGAGGGGTTGAAGCTCTATGGGAACGACGGATATGCGGTAAAAGAGATCCTCCCTGAACTGGCCGGAGGTTACCAGCGCCCGCAGGTCCCTGTTTGTCGCCGCGATGAGTCTCACGTCGACACTGTCGGCCTTCGAACTGCCGACCCGCGGGACCTCTCCTTCCTGAATAACCCGCAGCAGCTTGGCCTGGGTGGCGAGAGAAAGGTTGGATATCTCGTCCAGAAAGAGCGTCCCTCCGTCGGCCATCTGGAAACGTCCTTCACGGGACTGTTCCGCGCCGCTGAAGGATCCCTTTACATGACCGAAGAGCTCGCTCTCCATCAAATTTTCCACAAGGGAGGAGCAGTCGACCGGGATGAAGGGCTGTTCGCTCCTGGCACTGAGCCTCTGTATCGCGCGGGCCACCAGTTCCTTCCCTGTTCCGCTTTCTCCCGTGATCAGGACCGTGCTGTCGGTATACGCCACCCTCCTGATGGTGTCCTTCAATTTCAGCATGTAGTTGCTGTCACCAATGAGTTCACTGATATCTCCTTCAAGCAGTGCATTTCCCGGAGTCTTGAGGGCACAGGTCGCCGCCTTTCTCAGCTCGGCGGCGCTGAACGGCTTCGCCAGGAAATCGAAGGCCCCGTGCCGCATGGCCTCCACAGCCATCTCAATGGTTCCGTATCCGGTAATAATGACAACATGAGCCGATATGCCGGACTCCATCTTGAGTTGTTTCAGAATATCCAGACCGCTGATCCGGGGCATCTTCACATCGAGAAGGATCAGATCGTAGGGATTTTTGAGCGCCATCCCAAGGCCGCGGCGGGCATCTCCCGTATCGTCCACCGAACACCCCATTCGCGAGAGCACCTGCCGGCATGCGTCACGTATGGAATCCTCATCGTCAATAATCAGCGCCCGCCTTTTTTCAGCCAACGGTATCCTCCCGTATCTGGGTCCGTGGAAAAGTCCCGTCCCCCTTCGCGGGGAGAAAAACAAAGAAGGTCGTCCCCTGCCCCGGTTCGCTCTCCACATCGATGAACCCGTCATGCTTCCGGACTATCCCATAGGCAATGGACAGTCCGAGGCCGGTTCCCTTCCCCGGATCCTTTGTGGTAAAGAAAGGTTCGAAGATATGGGACAGGTAGGCCTTGTCGATTCCCTTCCCTGTATCCGATATGGTGATCTTGACGGTGTGGGGACTGGCCAGGAGGCAGATCCGCTCCATCTCCGTTTCTTCTTGCCTGTCGGACGGGAACCTGCTGATCAGCTTCGTTGCCACCGTCAGTCTTCCTCCCTCGGACATGGAATCGGAGGCATTGATAAAGAGATTCAGAAAAACCTGTTCCAGTCGCGACCGATCGCCGTTCACCCGGGGAAGACCTTCCGCCAGGACCGTTTCTATCTCTATCCCATGAAACATGGATTGATCCCTTACCAGGCTGAGCGATGTCATGAGTACTTCGTTGATATCGAGGGGCACCATCTCCCCCGACGGGGTTCGGGCAAAATCAAGGAGATTCTGGACGATCTCCCTGCACCGGTTTGTCTGGTAGATGATCTTGTTCAGATTCTCCCGCGCCGGGCTTGATTCGGGAAGTTCTTCAAGAATGAGGTTGCTGTACAGGAGAATGCCGCCCAAGGGATTGTTCATCTCGTGGGCAACCCCGGCTGCTATCTGCCCCAGAGAGACCAGTCGTTCAGTCTGTGTAATCTGCTGGTTTGCCTTTCTCAACCGTTCATCTCGATCCCTGAGAGAAATGACCATATCGTTGAAGGCCTCGTCCAGCATGCCGAAATCGGAGGACTTGCTGCAGGGAAGACGATAACCGAGATCGCCGGTGGCGATGGTCTCCGTGGCCTGCTTCAGTATCCGTATCCTTTCTATGATGGTCTGTCCCATGCGGAAGGAGATGATAAAGGCGACAACCATGCCGAGGGTTGTGATGCCGAGGAATATCCACAGGGCGTTCACTCGCATATCCCGGTATTTCTTTTCCAGTATCCCTACGTAGAGCATCCCTATGATGGCGTTGTCGCTGTTACATATGGGAACGTACGAACTCAGATACCAGTCGTTGACGACAAAGGCCCTCCCGACCCAGTCTTTTCCCTGTGAGACAACCTGCTCGTATACCTCCTTTGACACGACCGTCCCGATCGCCCTCTCGGCAGTCTCCGTCAGTACGTTTGTGGATATGCGAACCCCTCCCTGGAATATGGTGGCGAATCCCATGTCGAGGTTTCGATATTTTTCGTCGTGGTACAGTGTCTCTTTTATCTTGTCCACCATAGCGTAGTCACTGTTCAGCAGGATCCCTCCGGCAAGGGCGCCTCTCAGCGCACCCTGCCCGTCAAAAACGGGGAAAGCCGCTCTGAGCACCATCCCCTCGGACAGACGCTCCCGACTGGTTTCGATCGACTGCGGTGTCTTGATAACTGGAATCGCCAGCCGCTCAGAGAGGAGGGGGTTTTCCCGCTTGATCCGCTCCAGCGGGATCAGTTCCGTTGACGACTGGGGAGCCCCATCTTCGAGACACCTCCGAATAACAGCGTCCCACAGGACATTGTCCCCTCTCGCCGCCGGATTGGAAGCACAATAGAGGACAGTGCCTTCCGCATCCACAAGTGAAAGCATGTCCAGAGGTATAAAGGGGGTTTTTCCTTCGCTCCGGGTCTGCCCGCCGCTGCGGATCAGATTTTTCAGATCTTCCAGAGAGGACATATTTCCGGACGATATGGCCTCGATCAGCGGGGACTGGAAAGCGACGGAGCTTACATGGAAGGCCAGGCGTTCGAGGCTGTATCCATAGACGAGCTTCGCCGTGTTTATGTCCTGCTGGACCTTCCTCTGAGCCTCGTTCATGGTGCTGTCGCTGATGATCTTTATCCCCACAAGCGTGGCCACTAATCCGGTGAGGCAGGTGGCAACCAGAAACCCCAGCACGAGCCGTTTCTGCAGTTTTTCTCTGAAGATATCCCGCAACAATGCCCTCTTCTCCTTACGGGGCAGAAGAAACAAACCCCTCACTGCCGTAGTGCGTCTTCCACATCCTGCCTGTCTATCCCCGAAACGGTGACCCGTTTATTCTTTGATCGGTGTCCGGCGGTAATCCGTATCTGAGATTTTTTTACCCCCAGGATATCCGACAGGAAGCGGACGCACTCTGCGTTAGCCGCTCCTTCGACGGGGGGCGCGGTTATCCTGAGCTTCAAAGCGTCCCCCTGGATACCGGACAGTTCGCACCGGGAGGAACGTGGTATGACCCTGATATTGAACGCGATTCCGTCCGCCGTCTGATCGATGGAAATCATGATAGCGCTCATCCTTCCCGGGGAGGTCACCGCTATCCGAAGTGCGCGGCGATCTGCAACATGCTTCTCACCACAAAGCTCTGGAGGAAAACGATAGCCAGGATCACGATAATGGGGGAAAAATCGATCCCCAGGCCCTTGATCGGTATCAGTCTTCTGACCTGGTAAAGTACCGGTTCCGTGGCCCTGTACAGGAACCGGACAACGGGGTTATAGGGATCGGGGTTCACCCAGGAGATGATGGCCCGTATGATGATGATCCACATGTAAATGGTCAGACCTATATCGATAATCCGCGCGAGGGCTTCGATAAAATTGCCTATGATAAACATCTCTTCCCCTTTATATTAAAATAAGTTATGAATAGTGACTGCCATCTTAAAAGTCAAGACATGTTTTCCGGAGAGGACGGGAGTTCGCTTCATGCCGCGCAGAAAAGGAGGGTGCTGGATACGATGCCCAAAGAGAAGATATGCATCATAGGAGGGGGGAATATGGGGGAAGCCCTTGCGGGCGGGATCATTGCCGGGGGGCTGGCGCGGCCGGAGTACATAACCGTTCATGACATACGCAGAGAACGGCTCAATCACCTCTGCGATACCCTGCATGTCGGCATTACGGATACCATGGAGACCGCCGTGCAGGATTCGGCCATCATCATTCTGGCAGTCAAACCCCAGAACATGGAGGACGTGCTACGGGACATCGCCGGTACCGTCTCAGGCAGGCTCGTCATCTCCATCGCGGCGGGAGTCACCCTCGGGTTCATGGAAGGAATACTGGGAGACAGGACCCGCGTCATACGGGTCATGCCGAACACACCCGCCCTGATCGGAGAAGGGGCAACGGCCCTCGCCGGGGGGAGCAACGCCACGGAGAATGACATCGCCGCGGCCCGCCGGATATTCGATTCCGTCGGCATGACCGTAGTCGTGAAAGAGGGGCTGATCGACGCCGTCACCGGACTGAGCGGGAGCGGCCCGGCCTACGGATTCATCATCATAGAGGCCCTGGCCGATGCCGGGGTGCGCCAGGGGCTTGATGCCCAAACCGCCCTGAGACTGGCGGCTCAGACCATGGTGGGGGCCGCGAAACTCTGCCTCAGGGGGGAACGGACACCGGCCCAGCTTACCGATATGGTCACGTCCCCCGGCGGCACTACCATTGAGGGGATCAAGGCGCTCCGGGCCGGGAGGATCAGTGAAACCATTGCCGCGGCGGTGGAGGCCGCAACACGGAGATCAAAGGAACTGGGGAAAAAATAATCATCACAGAGATGCCGGCTTTCTCGAGGACATCTTTTTCTCCAGAATCCCCCCGATGTGATCGATGAATCCCGCCGTGTTCACCTGCCGGTTCTTCGGGTCCGGGTCCGCGATTCTCATGAGGTCCCCGGTCATGATTCCCCCCTCGATCGTTTCGATGACCGCCTCTTCGATCTTCTGCGCGAACACCGTCACCTCGGGGGTCCCGTCGAGTTCCCCCCGTTTTTTCAATCCCCCCGTCCAGGCGAAGATCAGCGCCGTGGAGTTCGTGGAGGTCTCCTCTCCCGCGAGATGCCGGTAGTAGTGCTTCTGTACGGTGCCGTGGGAGGCCTCGTACTCGAAGTGCCCCTTCGGAGAAACAAGGACGGAGGTCATCATTGCCAGGCTCCCGTACGCCGAGGCGAGCATGTCAGACATGACATCCCCGTCGTAGTTCTTGCATGCCCAGAGCATCCCGCCCCCCGATTTCATGATCCGGGCCACGGCATCGTCAATGAGGGTGAAGAAGTACTCGATCCCGGCCTCCTCGAAAGGCTTCTTCCACTTCGCTTCGTACTCCTCGTCGAAGATCTCGCGGAAACGCGCATCGTAGGTCTTGGAGATGGTATCCTTCGTCCCGAACCAGAGGTCGATCTTCTGGTCCAGTGCGTAGGTGAAGCAGGCGGTGGCAAAACTCCGGATGGAACTGTCCAGGTTGTGGATCCCCTGAATGATCCCCGGTCCCGCAAACTCATGAATGACCTTCCGCACCGGCTTCCCTCCGTCGCGGGGCGTGAAGACCAACTCGGCCGTTCCCGGACTCGATACCCGGATCTCCCTGTTCGCGTAGACATCCCCGTAGGCGTGCCGCCCGATATGGATCGGCCGTCTCCAGCCGGCGACCGCCGGCCGTATGTTCTTCACCAGGATGGGCGCTCTGAAGACCGTCCCGTCGAGCATCCCTCGGATGGTGCCGTTGGGGCTGTTCCACTGTTTCTTGAGGCCGTACTCCTCGATCCGGTCCGCGTTGGGGGTGATGGTCGCGCATTTGACCCCCACCCCGTATTTCATGATGGCGCGGGCCGCGTCGATCGTGACCTGGTCGTCGGTATCGTCCCGCATCCTGAGACCGAGATCGTAATAGTCGATCTCCATGTCGAGGTACGGGAGGAGCAACTTGTCCTTGACCATTCCCCACATCACCCTCGTCATCTCATCCCCGTCCAGTTCCACCAGCGGGTTCTTTACCCTGATCTTTTCACCCATTCACACTACTCCTGCTTTCCCGCGTTCCTGATGAGAGACAGCATCCCCCCGGCGAGGAGGATCTTTCCCGCCCGTTCCGAGAGATCGCACGCAACCTCATATTCGGCCCCTCGGGTGGTGTTTCTGACGACCAGCGGCCTGCCGGTCTCGATCCTTCCGCGGATATCGGGGATCTTCAGTGAATCCCCTTGCTGCACCGCCTCGTAATCTTCTTCATTTTTGAAGGTAAGAGGGGCAATCCCGAAGTTGATCAGGTTTGCCGCGTGTATCCGTTCAAAGGACCGGGCAATGACCGCCTTCACCCCCATGTACAGGGGGCAGATGGCGGCATGTTCGCGCGAAGAGCCCTGGCCGTAACTCAGCCCGCCGACAATAATGTTGTGCCGGCCGGCATCTTTTACTTCCCTGGCACGCGCGTAGAAATCCGGATCAACAACTTCAAACAGATACCGGGAATAAGCGGGAATATTCGACCGGTATTTCATCCGCGCCCCGGCCGGTAGGATGTGGTCTGTGGTGATGTTATCCCCCACCTTGATGGTCACGACACCGGATATCGTCCCGGGAAACGGTTCGCTCGCCGGCGGCTCTCCCATGTTGGGGCCCCGGTAGATCTCGATCCTCTCCGGGTCGTCGGGAGGCGGGATGATCATCGAATCGTCGATGAGGAACGAGTTGGGCATCGCGATCTCCGGGCAGGGGATACCGATCTCCCGCGGGTCCGTGATCCTCCCCGTTATCACCGCGGCAGCCGCCGTCTCCGGACTGACCAGGTAGACATTGGCGTCCTTCGTCCCCGACCGGCCGAGAAAGTTCCGGTTGCTGGTTCTGAGAGAAACGGCCCCGCTCTGAGGGGACTGGCTGTTACCGATGCAGAATCCGCACGCGTTTTCCTCCAGCCTGACCCCCGTCTCGATGAGATCGGCCAGGGCCCCGTTTCTCGCAAGCATTGCCACCACCTGCCGGGAACCCGGGGCCAGGATGAAACTGACCCCCGGGTGGACCTTCTTCCCCTTCAGGGTCTCCGCGACCACCATCAGGTCACGGTAGGACGAATTGGTGCAGGAGCCGACGCAGACCTGGTGCACCTCCATCCCCTCAAGATCATTGACGGCTCTTATATTGCCGGGGCTGTGCGGGGTCGCCGCCAGAGGGACCAGTTTGGAGAGGTCTATCGTGATCACCTTATCGTACAGGGCGTCCGGATCCGCGGCGTGTTCTTCCCATTCCCCCTCCCGCCTCTGAGCCCGGAGAAACCTTTTTGTTTCTTCGTCGCTGGGGAAGATGGAGGTCGTAACACCGCACTCCGCCCCCATGTTGGCGATCGTCGCCCGTTCCGGGACGCTCAGCATGGGAACTCCGGGACCGCCGTACTCGAAGACGCATCCCACATTCCCCTTCGTCCCGAATAGTTCCAGGATTTTGAGGATGATGTCTTTGGCACTCACCCAGGGCCGGAGTTTCCCCGTCAGGGTGATCCCGATCACCCGGGGACAGGTCAGGTAGAAGGGCTGCCCGGCCATGGCCAGTGCCACGTCCAGCCCACCCGCCCCGATGGCGATTTGTCCGACGCCTCCCCCCGTCGGGGTATGGCTGTCGGAGCCCAGGAGTGTCGTCCCCGGTCTGCCGAACCGTTCGAGGTGAACCTGGTGGCAGATCCCGTTTCCCGCCCGGGACAGATAGACGCCGTACCGGGCGGCCACGTTCTGGAGATACCGGTGGTCGTCCGCGTTCTCAAACCCGATCTGCACGGTATTGTGATCAATATAACTGACCGAACGATCGGTCCGCACCCGGTCAACCCCCATGGCCTCGAACTGCAGAAAGGCCATCGTCCCGGTGGCATCCTGCGTGAGGGTCTGGTCGATGCGGACCCCGATTTCACTCCCCGGCTCATAGATCCCCGCGACGAGGTGCCGCTCCAGCATCTTCTGCGTGAGGGTCTTGCCCATGTGCCCTTCCTCCCTCAGATCGCCTCGATTGTTGAGGGAGGCTTGGACGCGATGTTGTACGTGACACTGACAACGACCGGGATCTCGCGGATGATGTCGCCGGCAATCGCCTCGAGGGTCTCAAATGAAAGCCGGGTGGGGGTCGCGGTCCGCGCGTCGACACTGTCCCAGCAGCGCACCTCGATCTGCAGGCCGAAGTCGCGCTTCCCGTCGCGCATCCCGGTCACGCGGTCCTCGTGGAGGATCGCCATGTACTGAAAGGCGCCGCTGCCCTTGAGCAGGCGTTCAACAATGAGATTCGCCTTCCTGACCACCTCGATCCGCTCCGGTGTCACCTCCCCGATGACACGCGCCGCAAGGGCTGGTCCCGGGAAGGGGATGCGGTTAAACAGTTCGGTCGGGAGTCCCAGTGCCTCGCCGACCTTCCGCACGCCGTCCTTGCGGAGTTGAATGAGTGGTTCGAGGATGCGGTAACCGAAGGCCTTCTGGGGATCGATGCCGAGCTGTTCGAAGACGTTGTGCTGCCGCTTGATCCCCGCCACGGTCTCGTCGATATCGGTCAGGATCGTCCCTTGGAGGAGACATGTGGCCGCGCTTTCCCTGACGATGCGCCCGAAGACCTCCCGATAGAAGGTCTGGGTGATCGCCTCGCGCTTCTCTTCCGGATCAGTAATCCCCTTGAGAGCGGTGAAGAACTCATCGCGCGCGTCAACCACCTCGACCGTCACCCCGAGCTTCCGGAAGAATCCGACCACCTGCTCGGCCTCCCCCTCGCGCATGATTCCGTTTTCAACAAAAATAGTCCTCAGGCGATCGCCCAGGGCCTTATGCCCGAGCATGGTGACCGCCGACGAATCGACCCCTCCGGAGAGGGCGTTGATCGCGGTGGTATCCCCCACGGCCTCTCTGATCTCCCCCACCTTCTCCGTGATGAATGCCTCCGTGTTCAGATCCTGAACGGTTATCTCCTTAGCCATGTATGCCTCCGTTTTCTCTGGTAGTCTCGAATCCCGCTGCACGCTGTCACGCGCCGTATAATGCCTGACGGTTCGGCTGGTTGTCGCCGGTGAATTCGTTTCGAGCTCTCATACCATAACACCTCTCCCGGCACAACATTCTCCGGCTGCGCCGCTCACAACGACACGCGCCGAAGCCTGAGCGAATTGCTGATAACCGAGACGGAACTGAAGCTCATGGCCGCCGCCGCGATGATGGGCGAGAGAAGCAGGCCGAAGACGGGGTAAAGCACCCCTGCCGCTATCGGCACGCCGATCGAATTGTAGACGAAGGCGAAGAACAGGTTCTGGCGGATGTTGCGCATCGTCGCCCGGCTGAGACGCCGGGCGCGGACGATCCCCCGCAGGTCCCCCTTCACCAGGGTGATCCCGGCGCTCTCCATGGCGACGTCTGTTCCCGTTCCCATGGCGATTCCCACCTGGGCCTGCGCCAGGGCGGGAGCGTCGTTGATCCCGTCGCCTGCCATGGCGACCACCCTGCCTTCCGCCTGCAGTTTTTTTACCACGGCCACTTTCTGCTCGGGAAGCACCTCGGCATGCACCCGACGAAGGCCCAGTCTGGCCGCAACGGCCTCGGCAGTCACCCGGTTGTCACCTGTGAGCATCACGACGGTAATCCCCTCGGCGTGCAGGTCGCGGATCGCCTCCGGGGTTGACTCCTTGACGGGGTCGGCGACACCGATCAGCCCGCCGATCTTTCCGTCGATTCCCAGAAAGATAACCGTCTGCCCTTCGGTGCGGAGGGCCTCGGCCTCACGGGCCAGATCGCCGGGTTCGATCCCCAGATCTTCGAGAAGAAGGACGCTGCCCAGCGCAACCTGATGCCCGTCAACCTTTCCGATCACTCCTTTCCCCGTCTCCGACTGGAAATCAGTGGCGGCGGGCGGCTGGATCCCCCGCTCCCGCGCGCCACGGACAATGGCCTCGGCCAGCGGGTGTTCGCTGGCCTGTTCCAGTCCGGCAGCCAGGCGCAGCGCTTCCTCTTCATCGATCCCCCCGGCGGCACGCACGGTGACGAGTTCAGGCCGACCCTCGGTAAGGGTCCCCGTCTTGTCCACCACAATGGTATTTACCTTTTCCATGATCTCCAGCGCTTCTGCGTTTTTGATCAGGACGCCCGCCGTGGCGCCCCGCCCGGTCCCGACCATGATCGCGATGGGGGTGGCGAGCCCCAGGGCGCATGGGCAGGCGATAATCAGAACGGCCACCGCGTTGACGATGGCGTGGGCAAGGCGCGGTTCCGGCCCCCACGCCCACCAGACCACAAAGGCGATGACGGCTACCGCTACCACGGCCGGTAC
The DNA here is from genome assembly GCA_002428735.1 of Syntrophaceae bacterium UBA6078. GTDB lineage: Bacteria > Desulfobacterota > Syntrophia > Syntrophales > UBA2210 > UBA6078. The sequence goes on from DIXO01000044.1 coordinate 17,527, forward strand.
AAAGTAGCCCGACACCACATCGGCCAGTCGCTGGATCGGGGCGCGCGAACGCTGGGCCTCGGCAACCATTTTCACGATCTGCGCGAGGAGGGTGTCGGCACCCACCTTCTCGGCCCCCATGAGCAGGCTTCCCGTCCCGTTTGTGGTCGCCCCGATCAGTCTATCCCCGAGCCCTTTCCTCACCGGGATCGATTCTCCCGTCACCATCGACTCGTCGACGCTGCTCTCCCCTTCGATTACCGTCCCGTCCACCGGAACCTTTTCGCCGGGACGCAGCCGCAACACATCACCGGGATTGACCTGTTCGAGGGGGATGTCCTCCTCCGTGCCGTCGGCCCGGACGATCCGCGCGGTATTAGGGGCGAGTTCAAGCAGCATGCGGATGGCGGCGTTGGTCCGGGAACGGGCTCGCAGTTCGAGGACCTGGCCCAGGAGGACCAGGACGGTAATCATCGCCGCCGCCTCGAAGTAGACGTGCACCATCCCCCCCTCCATCCGCATGGTAGGAGGGAATATCCGAGGAATGAGGAGGGCGACCACACTGTAGGTCCAGGCCACCGAAACGCCGAGACCGATCAGGGTGAACATGTTGAGGTTCCAGGTCAGGATCGACTGCCAGCCGCGGACGAAGAAGGGCCAGCCGCCCCAGAGGACCACCGGCGTGGCCAGAATAAACGAGATCCACTGAACAGCCCGCAGGGAGAGCCATGCCGGAAGCAGGGCCGGGAAGAGATCGGCCGTCATGGCCAGGAGAAAGACCGGGAGCGCGAGAACTGCGCTGATCCAGAAGCGTCGTGTCATATCGACCAGTTCCGGATTTTCCTCTTCCATGGTGACCGTGCGCGGCTCCAGAGCCATCCCGCACTTCGGGCAGCTCCCCGGGTGGTCCTGCACGACCTCCGGGTGCATGGGACAGGTGTACTCGGTCCTGGTCGTAAGGGGGGGCGCCCCGGAAGGCTCGAGAGCCATCCCGCATTTCGGGCAGCTCCCCGGATGATCCTGCATTACCTCCGGGTGCATGGGGCAGGTGTAGCATGCCGCCCCGTCGGCCATGCCCTCAGGCGCCGCCTGCCCCTTCTTCAGATAGCGTTCGGGATCTTCCTTGAATTTCTGCAGGCAGTGCCCGCTGCAGAAATAATAATCCTTCCCCTGGTGCCGGTAGTGGTGGGGAGAATCAGCCGACACGTCCATCCCGCAGACAACGTCCTTCAGTGTCTCTCCCTCCGATATTCTCTTTTGCAGGTAGCGCTCGGGGTCCTCTTTAAACTTCTGTAAACAGTGTTCACAACAAAAATAGTAATCTTCCCCTTCATACCGGTAGTGGTGCGGAGAATCAGTCGACACGTCCATCCCGCAGACAACATCCTTCGACGTTCCCCTTTCTTTCATCTGCTCTGAGCGCATGCGGAATACCTCCTTGCAGGGATTCGAGACGGATCAACCCGCCACTTTGTGAAGAATACCATACCTTCATTCTTCGGCACAGCGTACATTCCGACACCAGAAAAAAGATTTTCCGTGTGCTCCTCTTTGTCAGTATAACATTTCGGCAATAAGCCTCTTGCGATAATTTTCATAGGATCTGAGATTCTACCGAAGCATAATGAAGCTCAGCTGTCTGCCCGTATCTCCCCCCTCCCCCCGGTGGGAAAAGAAGATGTCACGCCGGCAGGAGGTGCAGAGGTCCACGGCGAATATGTTTTTCGGGGAAATTCCCACTCTCTGCAACTGAAATCTGTTGGCGGCAATCAGATCGAACATCCATTTCCCTTCCCCTGTTCCCCCCGTGAAGGCATGTTTCTGAAATTCGGTATTATTGAATCCATGAAAGACCGGGGCGTCAACCTCGTAACAGCACCGTCCAATGGCGGGACCGATGGCAACCCGGATATCCTCGGGTACAGAGGAAAATGACCGGATGAACACGTCCACGGCTTTGGCAGCGATTCCAAGGGTTGTTCCCCGCCAGCCGGCATGGATGGCTCCCACAACTCCCTGTTCCGGGTCGGCCAAGAGGAGGGGAACGCAGTCGGCCGTCTTGATGCCGACAGCGATCCCGCGCCCGGCGGTAACGACACCGTCATATGCGAGAGGACTGCCCGTCTCCTCAGCCTGAAATGTCTCATCGATCACCATAATGCCGTCTCCGTGGACCTGCGCCACCGTTACGGGGTTGTCTCCCGGCAGGCCGAAGGCTGAGCGGAGCCGCTGCCGGTTGCGTGCGAGGTGTTCTTCGCTGTCCCCCACATGGATCCCGAAGTTGAGATCAGCCAGTCTCCCTTCGCTGGTCCCGCCCCACCGTGTGCAAAAGGCGTGGGTGATGCATCCGCACTCCTCAAAAGCACGGCACTCGAGGTATTGAATACCGCCGCGACGGGCGAAGAAGAATTCCCCGTCGGTGCCATATCGATGATCCTGGTTTTCAGACATCTGTTGCCCGCTCTTTCAAGGCCGCGCAGGTCAGCGCCATGTCATCCGGAAGGGGAGAGGAAAAACACAGCGGGGCGGTTGTGATGGGATGATGAAAGCGCAGTTCGCTCGCATGGAGGGCCTGCCGGCGCATCTGTTTCAGCGCGGTCTGCCCGGCGTTATCCTGCACCATGACGATCTGTTTCTTTGAATTTCCATAGACGGCGTCCCCCACAACGGGATAGCCAATAGCGCTGAGATGCACGCGGATCTGATGCGTTCTCCCCGTTTCAATCCGGACACCCAGGAGCGCGGCGATCCCGTAGCGCTCTTCGACGCGCCATCTGGTCAGAGATTCCTTTCCCCTCCTGCTGACCGTGGACATCCTTTTTCTGTCCACGGGGTGTCTGCCGATGGGAAGATCGACAACCCCCTCTGACTCCTTCGGATTCCCGTGCACGAGAACGCGGTATATCTTGGTGACGAGGTGTTCCTTGAATTGTCGTGACAGCCCCGCATGAGCCGCGTCCGATTTGGCGACCACCATCAGGCCCGATGTGTTCTTGTCGAGCCGATGCACAATCCCGGGCCTTCTGACGCCGCCGATCCCGGAGAGATCGGCGCAGTGGAACAGGAGGGCGTTCACGAGGGTACCGCCGGGATTCCCCGCCGCGGGATGCACCACCATACCGGCGGGCTTGTTGACAACCAGGAGGTGCCCGTCTTCATGGTATATATCGAGGGGGATATTCTCCGGGGCCAGATCGTATTCCGCCGGCTCCGTCCGCCGGACCCGGATCAGATCGCCGTCCTTCAGACGGTAACCCGGTTTTACCGCCACATCGTCGACAGTGATTTGTCCATGCTCGATCGCCCGCTTTATCTGGGAGCGGGTCCCGAAAAGTCCCGTATGGGACAGAAAGATATCAAGTCGCTCACCACTCCCCGGGGAGGGCACCTTCAGGATGGATTCTCCATCATCTCCTGAAATTGGCTGCATAGGTATCATGGGGGATCGCTACGGAAAGGAGTCGGCTGCATTGTCTTGTTAAAAGCTCATTTCTTTGCTCCAACGATTAGGTAAATAGTGTTGGACTGGGCTCCGGAAAAAGAGTTTTCGCGAATTTTGTCAAGATTCTTTGCCTTAATGCCAACGTTGTTTAGTGCACGAATGATTCGGTTAGCTACATCAATTTGATCGTTTTCAGTGATTGCGACTACTACATCACTATCAATGTCATCCAAGAAACTTCGGTTTGTCTCTATAACTTTCCATTTTGCTTTCCGAAAAACGGACAACAATTGCTCGGCATAACTATAGCTCTCGGGGTCCATCATACGGCACATACCCGCAACTTGAAATTTTGATTCGAAAGATAGTAGACAGTCTAATTTTTTGCTCTGTTCTTCCGTTAGCCCCCTGGGAGATGTTTTCTTCTCCAGCTTGGCTATGGTCTCGTTGCTTACACTCAATTCCTTAGACAGAACTGCATTTTCTGCTGAAAGTTTTGATGTTATGTCCTTATTGATCTCTATCTGCTCGAAGAGTGCCGTTTTGTCCCTACTCTCCAACCTATTCTTTTGTACAGACGCCCAAATTGTGAATGCAGTTATGCTCACGATCAGTATTTGACCAATAAGGATAAGTTTCGTCAGAATATCTATAGAATTAATCCACCCCATGAATTTACCTTTTAATGTAGAAGTCACCGGCGTTGCGCGGCTTTATCACGCAGCATCGGTGTGGACCGCCGGTTTAACCGTTCCTCTCAGCTTGACGCGCTTTTTTTCTTCAACAGCCGCCTGAAAATCATCTCGGTCAGGAAGCCAACCGTCAAGCGTAGCGATCGGCTGGATTGCCCTTGTTGGGCAATCCATACATTCAATCAATTTTGACTGTGACGGATTTCTCAATGTCCTCAATAATCTTTGTCGGTGCCGCCAGAAATAAAAGCATCTCAACAAAGTATGGTTTTCGAGTGCCATAAACCTTCTCTGACAAATCTTGAAGAAGGGTACAATAGTTATGATAAGCGGTTTTATGTGAATGATACTGATGGGCAATTCCCGAAAGTGCAAACAGAGTCCGGGTGTCGTACTTGGAAACTGCCGTGTTGCGTCCGACCGGCTGCGGGAAAAGCTGTTTGTCATTGGAGTGGCGGAAAATTACCCAGTTTAAAGAAAAAACAGCCCGTGAATCATAAATAGCATATTTTCCCGGCTCCCAAAAGGAACTCAGTTTCGACAAGGAAGAAATCGAAGAAAATGAAGATCGGGTGAGCTTTCCTCGCTGGACCTCCTTTTTGAAAGTTTTGATAACCTCGGCATTGCGGTCGCCAACCTTAAATGTTCGGATTCCGCCCCAGTCACGGATAATCCAGTAGTGGATACTCAAATCATTATCCTGTTCTAATACAGGGGCAAGATTCTCTTTCAAATAGATGTTTTGCGAGAAAGATCCGATGACATTGACGGGGATGTCTATTGGAAGGCCCGTGGGTAACTCCCAACGATATTCTGTTTCTAATTTTATGTTTCTCGCCATTTCTTTCAGATATTCAATCATTGTATTCATTCCGTTGCCTAACAGAGAAATCAGCCGCGACTGAAGTTTCACGACTCTCCGGCTATCCGTTTTATCCCGTCCCGTATCAAGGGAAAGTCCTCTTGTGCAATCGTTCGCAGGTCAAAAAGGACCCTGTCCTCGTAAATTCTTGCAATGATGGGAATTTCCAGCGTGCGCAACTTTCTCTCCAGCCTGCTCGCCGAGAGAGTCCGCGACTCCACCGCGATAACGGCGGTGGGGATCTCCTGCGTGGGAAGCGAACCGCCTCCGGCCATGGACGTGGCCTTCATCATGGAAAATTCCAGACCTTTCAGTGATAACTGTTTCAGGAGGGCGATCAGCTCATGAGCCCGTTTTTCGACCTCGGCCACCGGTTCGGTCAGCGCCCGGAGTACCGGTATGTCGGAAATCGCCCGACCGAGATCCAGATAATGGATCATGGTCGCCTCAAGGGCCGCCAAGGTTAATTTGTCTATCCGGAGGGCGCGATTGAGGGGGTTCTTCTTTATCTTCGCAAGGATCGCCCCCTTCCCCAGGATGACCCCGGCCTGCGGCCCTCCGAGAAGCTTGTCCCCGCTGAAGGTGACCACGTCCACCCCCGTCTTGACAACCTCCTGAACCGTCGGCTCCTTCTCGAAGCCATACATATCAAGCGGAACGAAGCAGCCGCTCCCCAGATCGTTCATCACCGGGACTCCCCTGTTGTTCCCCAGCGTCACCAGTTCTTCCAGACCAACCTCATTGGTGAATCCGAGCACCTTGAAGTTGCTCGTGTGCACCTTCAGAATCACTCCGGTAGTGCTTTCCACGGCATTTTCGTAATCCGACAGATGGGTTCGGTTCGTTGTTCCCACCTCCCGGAGAACGGCGCCGCTTTTTCCCATCACCTCGGGGATGCGAAATTCCCCCCCGATCTCAATCAATTCGCCCCGCGACACAATGGCCTCCTTCCCCTCGGACAGGGTGTTGAGGGCAAGGAGAACGGCGGCGGCGTTATTATTGACAATCAGGGCATCTTCGGCCCCCGATACGGAGCAGAGGAGTTCTCTCACGTGATCGTAGCGCACCCCCCGCTTCCCCGTGTCGAGATCGAATTCGAGATTTGAATATCCGGCGCTGACATCGATTATCCGTGCGAGGGCCTCAGCGCAGAGCGGGGCGCGCCCCAGGTTTGTGTGCAGGATTATGCCGGTCGCATTGACCACCCGGCGGAGGCTGGAGGTATACAGATCGAGAAGCCGTTTCCGTACCGCCTGCGCGGCCTCGGCTGCCGGCACAGGAAGAGGGTTTTTTCCTCCCTTTTTTGGATGCAGAATTTGCAGCCGCATCTCGTCGACCACTTGACGGCATTTCGCCACCACAATGTCCCGGGAGATCCCTTCACAGGAGCCGTCCTTTTCGAGAATGTGGAGCATATCGTCGATCTTCGGGAGATCTTTCAGCAGTTCTCTAGTTGCGTCATTCATCCCGCTCCAAATCCTCCGCCTATCGGCAATCGGCACGTGTCAGACATGAGTTTTAGGGGAAAAGGCCTGAAATTGCAAATGGGAAATCACTGTCTCTTCAGACAGAAGTCCCTGAAGTTGTTGACCGCGGTGAAGAACTCCCGCATCATGATGACCCAGTAGTATCTGCCGCGGTCTGTCAGAAACAGCGTGCCCTTGTTGTATCGCACCCCCCCGATCAGCATGAAGGCGAGGATCTCCTTCCAGAGATACCGCAAGGCCCGCCCCCGGTATTTCTCATTCAGAGACGCCATATCCATCTCCATGCCGAAGAGGCGCATGAGAAAATCATACCGGGCCTGCTGTGCGATTGAGAAGTCGCGCGACGCCATCAAGGGAAATTCTCCTCTGTCGAGGGTCTCGATGTAGCGGGGGATATCAAAGGTGTTCGCGTAGCACCTTCCCCCCATGTATCCGATCGAACCGCTCCCGAGACCCGCGTATTCGTCATAGTCCACAATGTATTCATCGACCATCGTTCCGCGCCGGGAAAAGCACCACGCCGAAGAGAACCGGTACGAAGGCGCCAGCCGTTCCGATATGATCCGGTACAGCGTTTTCTCTTTCCCGAAATCGACCCGCCCCATCGTCCCTTCCACCTTCCGGCGCGTGGAATCGGAAACCATGAGCGGATAATAGGTGATCTGATCCACCCCGGTGCCGATGAGGATGTCCAGATCCCTCTTCAGTATTTCCTCCGTCTGGACCGGAAAATTGAAGATCATGTCCGCGTTCAGGGTATCGAACTGACCGGCCATCTCCGCGATCTTTCCGGCGATTACCTCGCCGCTCCCGTATTTTTCGTATCGTCCCATGGCCTTGAGGAGTCCGTCATCGAAACTCTGCACCCCCACCGAGAGTCTGTTGACACCGCTTTTCTTCAGAACGTCGACGTTGTGCGGGGTCAGATGATTGGGGTTGGTTTCGACGGAGACCTCCCTGATGCTGAAACACTCTCTCGCCACTCCCAGGGTCCGTTGCAGTTCATCGATGAGAATCGTCGGTGTGCCGCCCCCCACATACACACCGGTAAAATTGTACCCCGCGTCCCGGTAGAGGCGAATCTCGGTTCGGAGGGCCTCATGGTACCGCCGGCAGAGCGGCGCGTCCAGCACCACCCGGTTGAAGGAACAATAGGGACAGAGGCTCTCGCAGAAAGGGATATGGAGATAGAGGAGCCGGTCCGCCCGTTCTCCTCCCCGTGGGAGCGACGCGCCCACCCCTTCTTCAAACCGCATGGCCCGGGAAAATTCCCGCTTTGTCACCGCTGTAATAAGCGCGCCGATCACTGGATGGGACTCTCCTTTCGCCACTATGGCTTGTGGACTATCAGGGTTTCAATATTATTGCAACAGCGTTGAAATAACAGCCTCATGGTGCTATAGAAGCGACATACCACGAACGGAAAGGCCCCGACGGAGAACGATGAAAACCTGGAAATTGTGGGAAAACGAGCGGATCAACGAAGAGGAAACGCGGCTTCTGCGGAGACGCGCCGATGAAATCCCTGTTCCCTTTGACGATGAGGGAAAGCGTGACATAGAAACACTGATCGATGCCTTCGTCGGCCGGGATGACGCCGCGGGTCTTGCCGCTCCCCAGATAGGAATCAGCAAGCGCGTGGTGGTCTTCAAGAACGGGCAATTCAATGAGAGAGGTCCTCTTCAGAAGGGAGGCGGCCAGTATGATGTTCTGGTAAATCCGCGAATCACGCAGATACGGGGAGACACGGAAAAGGGGCAGGAAGGATGCCTGTCATGTCCCGACATCAGCGCCGATGTGGTGAGGGCGACTTCCATTAAAGTGAAGGCCTACGACGAAAAGGGGAACAAGATCAACCGGCGCTACACGGGATTTCTTGCCCGCGTTGTCCAGCACGAACTCGACCACCTCGACGGGAAGCTCATTGTGGATCGAGGCACGGCCATATATTTTCCAAAAGAGAAGGCCCCCTTTTTCGACAAGATATTCAAGGACGCGTAATTCACCCCGGAACAAAGGCCGGGGAGTCAGATCGAGACCGGAAGGCGCAAAAAAAGCATCTGCACGCATTCAATATTTCAAAGAGAGTTTTCATGCCACTGACCACATCTCATCTTGAAGGATACGCCGACGCCCTGATATGGGGGCTTCTAAAGTCCCGAACGGCCCGGTTCAGGCGGGGGGACATCATCCTGATCCGGTACGATTCACCCGCCGCGGGCCTCCTCGAAATTCTCTATGACAAGCTCCTGGATCGCGGCATGCATGTCATCCCCCGCGCGGGACTGAGCGCACGGATGGAACGATCCTTCTTCGAAAAAGCGAACGGTCGGCAGCTCGTGTTTCTCCCCCCCGGCGAACGAGAATTGTACGAGGCGCTGAGCGGGAGCATCTATCTCCACGCCCCCGAATCCCTGACCCACCTGAAAGATGCGGACCCAAAAAAAATAGCCGGATCGGTGATCGCGCGAAAGGCGCTGCGCGAGATCCTGGACCGGAGAGAAGCGGCGGGGCGATTCGGCTGGACCCTCTGCACCTTTCCCACGATTGAACTGGCCCGGAACGCGCGCCTTACCATCGAGGAATATACGGATCAGATCATCAAGGGCTGTTTCCTGGACAGCGACAGCCCCGCGTCCCGATGGGAGAACGTGTTCCGGCAGGCGGGGGCGATCAAGAAATGGCTGAACGGCATGGACGTCTCATATTACCATGTAGAGTCGGACAACGTGGACCTGCGGATACGACCGGGGAAACGGAGACGGTGGATAGGCGTTTCCGGCCACAACATTCCCAGCTTTGAGCTGTTTCTCTCTCCCGACTGGCGGGGAACCGAGGGGCGTTATTTCGCCAACCAGCCTTCATTCAGAAGCGGAAACTACGTGGAGGGGATCAGGCTCCTTTTTGAGAAGGGGCGCGCCGTAAAGGTCGAAGCCGCTTCAGGCGAAGACTTCGCGGCGGGTCAGCTTTCCATGGACCGGGGGGCCGGCCGGGTGGGTGAATTTTCTCTTACCGACAGACGTTTTTCCCGGATCGACCGGTTCATGGCGGACACCCTTTTCGACGAGAATTATGGAGGGCAGTGGGGGAACTGCCACATAGCCCTGGGGGCGTCCTATGCGGATACCTACGACGGCGACCCGACCGAACTGACAAAAGAAATGAAACGGAATCTCGGATTCAATGATTCCGCGCTGCACTGGGACCTGGTAAACACGGAGCGAAAGGTTGTGCGAGCCCGCCTGTCAACCGGGGAAATCATAACAATCTTTGAAAATGGCGTCTTCTGCCGATAAGGTGACCATCATGGCGAAAATGAACAATAACACGGAAGGGGAGAATATGAGCCGAGAGAGAACAACTCCCAAGGAGGAGCAGATGCTTCGGGAGGTAGTGGACAGCTCTCCCATACCCATGTTCGTTATTGACAAAGACCACACGGTTATCGGCTGGAACAGAGCTCTGGAGGCGATGAGCGGCATCCCGGCCCAGGAGATCATCGGCACGCGGGATCACTGGAAGGCTTTTTACTACCAGCCCCGGCCCACCATCGCCGATCTGATTGTGGATGGGCTCCAGAACGATATTCGGCGCTGGTACCAGGGAAAATACAAGCGATCCAAGTTTGTGGAGGATGCCTACGAGGTAACCGATTTTTTCACCATCCTTGACGGAAAGGCTCGGTGGCTCCGGTTTACCGCATCCCCCTTGAAAGATGCCGAGGGTTGTCTCAGCGGAGCTGTGGAGACCCTTGAGGATATCACAGACCGCAAGCTCGCAGAAGAGGCGCTACGGGAGAGCGAAACTCGATACCGAACCCTGAGCGTCACCGATTCTCTGACCGAACTGTATAATTCGCGTCGATTCTACGAGGAACTGCAAGTGGAGGTTGAACGGGCCGAGCGATACGGACACCCCCTCTCCCTTCTCCTCCTGGATATCGACAATTTCAAGCACTTCAACGACACATACGGGCACCTGGAAGGGGATGAGGTCCTGATCAGGCTGGGACAGGTCGTCCAGAGATGCCTGAGAAAAACGGATTCCGCGTACCGGTTCGGCGGAGAGGAGTTTACCATTATCCTGCCGGATACGGCCGGTGACGCAGCAACAGTACTTGCCGAACGGATACGGGAAGAGTTCGCGAACGAGAAGTTTCAACCCGCGGACAGTCCCGAACCAGCACGTGAAACGGTGAGTATCGGAGTGGCCCAGTATCGGCCCGAGGAAGAGGCGCGCGCCTTCATTAAACGGGCGGACCACAACATGTACGGGGCCAAGGAACAGGGGAAAAACAGGATCTGCTACCAGTGACCTGCACGGTCTTCCCACAGGTGCGCCTCCTTCGACAAAACCCTTGACATGACAGTGCACAGGCGATATCACCCCTGCCGGCTGCGCCCAGGGGGTGCTGTTCCAGGAGGTCGTATGTCTTTTATGCTGGGTATCCCGGCCATCGTGAGGATCCTGATCGTATTCATCTGCGTTCTCCTGGCAATCAGGAAAAAGGTCTCGCTGGGAAACGCCTTCGTCTTGGGGGCACTTCTGATCGGGTTCTTCTTCGGCCTGGGAATCCGGCAGATGGTTTCCTCGGCCACCGCTTCAGTCATGATGCCCAAGACCCTGTCCCTCGCCGTGGTCGTCACCCTCATCCTTATCCTCAGCAGCAGCATGGAGACCGGAGGCAACATGGAGCGGCTCGTCAGGAATTTTCGCGGCCTCGTGGCAAACCCGCGTCTGAACCTCGCCATCTTTCCGGCGCTGATCGGCCTGCTTCCCATGCCCGGCGGGGCAATTTTCTCCGCCCCCATGGTCAAAGAACTGGGAAATCAGAGCGGCCTGAGTCCGGAGCAGCTCAGCTTCATCAATTACTGGTACCGCCATATCTGGGAATACTGGTGGCCACTCTATCCCGGAGTCCTCCTTGCGGTTACCCTGGCCGGAACCGGTCTCTGGACCGTCGTTCTGGTCATGTGGCCACTTACCATCATAACCATTTCCCTCGGCTCTCTCTCCATCAGGGGAGCCGATCTGACACGGGCCGCCGGTAATCGTGACAGGACACGTCCCGTCACGCCCTTTTTGAGGGAACTTGTTCCCATACTCATAGTGATTTGCGTGGGACTCGGCATGGGCGTGCTCCTCGCGGTCATATTCCCCGGACTCGGCATAGCCAAGGAAATCGGACTGATCATTGCCCTGATCCTGTCAATCGGGCATGTCTGGATCCGGAGCGAAATGACCACCGGCAAGATCCGTGCAATCCTCGTCTCGCCCCACATCCTGAAGATGTTCTACATGGTGATTGCCATACTGATCTTCAAGGGAATGCTTGAAGACAGCCGCGCCGTAGCCGCCATCAGCGCGGAATTTATGGCGCTGTCTGTCCCTCTCGTTCTCATCGTGGTCGTTCTTCCCCTGATCGTGGGAGGGGTCACGGGAATCACCATCGCTTTCGTGGGGAGCACCTTCCCCATTATCATCCCCCTGATCCATACCATGGGTGAGGCATCCTTCATGCTGGCCTATGTGGCGCTTGCTATGGTGAGCGGTGTCTTAGGGGTGCTCATTTCGCCCCTCCATCTCTGCCTGCTCCTTTCCAATCAACACTTCGGTGCCGCCTTCGGCCCCGTGTACCGCCATCTTCTCCTGCCCTGCGCGGTCCTTCTGGCCACCGCCCTTGCCTACTTTTTCTTTCTCCATTGGCTCTTGGCTCGGATGTTGTGAGCCGCCCGATCTCATTCCTTTTTCTGTTTGACAATTCCGGAACGATGCCTATCGTATAATCGTGTATTGACGATAAGCACTATCTGTGGTAGGAAGCCGCGCGGACATGAGGGAAAAAGAACGGAACACGCGTTCTTTTCTGTATATGGGAGCTAAAACCGCTCAGGGGATGTGAACGAACGATGGTGACGGATGGTTGCGCGGGAGGACCTCACGCTGTATATATCGAAACGCTCGACACGACGGACCTTGAAACGTGCAAAAAGATTCTGGCACGGCTTGCAAAGGGACTTTCCCACCCTGCCAGGATTGAAATTATCCGAATGCTGTGCAATAAACCCCCCGACCAGGAGTTCATCTGCTCGGATATCGTCAGGGCCCTTCCCCTGGCGCAGGCGAGTGTCTCTCAGCATTTGAAGATACTCAGGGAAACGGGCTGGATTTACGGTGAAATCGACGGCCCCCGGGTCGTATGCCGTCTTGTGGAAAACATTATGGCATTTTATCAACAGCTCATGAGAAAAGTAACGCATGAGCAACACACATAAAAAGGAGAAAAAGCATGTTTGCAGTTTCGGAAAAGGCGCAGGAGATGATCAAGAAGGTTCTCGAATCGAGAGACGACAACCTCCCGGTTCGGTTGATATATGCCGGAGGCGGGTGATCGGGCCCCTCACTGGCAATGTCTCTGGATGAGGCAAAAGAAGGCGACAAGACGTTTCAGGAAGATGGCATCACCTTTGTCATCGAGGAATCGCTGTTTGAGCAGGCGAAACCGATCAACATAGATTTTATTGATTCGGCCAGTGGGTCCGGTTTTTCCATTACCTCGAACCTGTCCCTCGGCGCCGCCTGCGGCACCTGCGGCGGAGGATGCGGTTGATTCAATCATGGCTGAAGCGGGCCAATACTGCGTCATACTGACCACATGCCCGGACCGCGAAGAAGGGGAACGGCTTGCCCGTCTGCTCGTTGAGTCCAGGCTGGCGGCCTGTGTGCAGATAACGGGTGTCACCAGTTTTTACGAGTGGGACGGCGCCCTCAACAGGGACGACGAACAGTTGCTGTTGATCAAGGCGCCGTCTTCTTCGTACGGGGAGATTGAAACGGTCATTTCCCAAAATCACCGCTATGCTGTACCGGAGATAATCAGGATTCCGGTAACGGCCGGTAGTGAACAATACCTGCGGTGGATCGACACCGTCACAAAGTAACGGCATATGTCAGGGGTCTGGTTTCGCCTGCTACCACGGCATGTACTGATGGAACAGACAAAGGCCCGCTACGGTGACCGCCAGGATGATGACGCCGGCATAGAATATTTTCAGGTAGGAATCCTCCCTGGCGGCGTATTCATCCCAGTCGGTTTTCTCAAGGTTATGTCTGAATTTGCTTAACATGTTCCTCTGTACTCACCACTCGTATGATACCTGCCGGACGCAACAGCACACAGGAAAACCCCCCGTGCTATTACAATCGGCACAGCCAGCCATGGTCTTGAATGATATCTTCACCGATCGATCTGTTGAGATTGCCGATGCCAGGCACGCTTTTTTCAGGCATTTGAGATTACTAATGAATCAGTCACTGTCCCCATAAACGGATAATCGGAAATACCCTCATGACCCGGCAGGTACAGACGCCCCGATGAAACCACATCCTTCCCGAATTGTTGATTTCCACGTGCACCTCTTTCCCGACAAGGGGTTCGATGCTGTCTGGAACTTCTTCGCCTCGTCGGGGACGGATGTGGTGTATAAGTATTACAGCGGGGAGTGTGTCAAATATTTGAACGGGCGGGGTGTCTCACCCATTGTCTTCTCAAATTACGCGCACAAAAAAGGGATCGCGGAGCCAATGAACGAGTGGAACATCGCCCTCCTCGAGCAATTTTCCGATCTTTACTGCTTCGCCGCCTACCACCCCGATGACGGCAACGCCCTACAGTACGCGGAACGGATGATAGCGCATCCCCGTGTCGTCGGCGTCAAGATGCATTTTCACGTTCAGAGGCTGTATCCCCACGACCAGCGCCTGTTTCCTCTGTACGAAATGATTCGTGAGAAAGGGAAACGCCTGCTCCTCCATGTGGGGAACGGACCACGCACGAACCAGTTCGTGGGTATGGGCCACTTCAGAAGGGTCCTCGAACGCTTTCCGGACCTCCCGGTCACTGTCCCCCACATGGGAGGGCTCGAATTCGCAGAGTGTATGGACCTCCTGGACGATCATCCCGGGATCTATCTCGATACCGCCTACAGCTTCTGGCCCGGCCTCCCCTTCACCTTCAACCTCGAGACGGAATACCTGGAGCGATACAGGGACCGTATCCTCTACGGATCGGATTTCCCCAACATGATACTCCCCCGTGAGAGGGAGATCGACTATCTTTTGGGTCTTGATCTTTCAGACGATTTCTACGATAACATGTTTTACGCAAACGGCATGAGACTGCTTGCCGAGACCTGCCCGGCGGCTCGATAACCGGGTGCCAGCGATGAGTGTCTGATGTTGAGATCCGCCGCAACATTTCTCAGGATGAAAGGAGAAACGACATGGCTATTACCCTGCCTGATCTTCCCTACGCAAAGGACGCCCTCGAGCCGTACATCAGCTCGAAGACGCTGGAGTTTCATCACGGGAAGCACCACAACGCGTATGTAACCAATCTCAAGAATCTTATCGAAAATACCGAACTGGCCGGTGAGTCGCTGGAAAACATCATCATGCAGACCGCGGGCAATCCCGACAAGGCGGGCGTATTCAACAACGCGGCCCAGGTCTGGAATCACACTTTTTATTGGCTCTGCATGAAACCCGAGGGCGGTGGTCTCCCCACGGGCGCCATCAGAGAAAAGATCGAAGCCGTGTTCGGGGCCTACACCTCCTTAGCCAAGGAGCTCAAAAACGCCGGCCTGACTCAGTTCGGGAGCGGCTGGGCGTGGCTGGTACAGAAGGACGGCAGGCTTGAGATCATGAAAACGGCAAACGCCGACACCCCCCTCGCCCACGGCGTGAAACCCCTGCTCACCGTGGATGTCTGGGAGCACGCCTACTATCTCGACTACCAGAACGCGCGCGGCGATTATCTCGACATCTTCATGAAGCACCTGATCAACTGGGAGTTTGTCAATTCCCAGATGGAGTAGTGGGAAAAAGCAAAGAAGGAGAAGCAACCGTGTTTCGGAAACGCAGTGAGGGTGGATACACCCCCGCTATCCCGGGGATCGAGCTCAAAACGACCGTGTATGGGGACAGAACGCTCATGACCGAGTTCCAGTTGAAACAGGGGAGCGTGCTGCCGCGGCACGCGCACCCTCACGAACAGACAGGCTACCTCGTGAAGGGGAAGATGCGCCTTTCTATCGGTCCGGACGAACATGACGTGATGCCCGGCGACAGCTGGTGTATTCCGGCCAATGTTGAGCACGGCGCCACGATTTTTGAAGACTCGGTTGCCGTGGAGGTCTTCTCCCCGGTGAGAGACGATTATCTCCCGCAGAAACAGGGAGGCGGTCGATAGTCTCCGGGCCATTGTGAAGAGTATGCGAGCCTGAGGCGGCGCGGCGGGGTCGGCGAAAATCAACATGACAAAAGAAAAGAACCTTCCTCCGATATTCCGCGCCCAAGTCCGAAAGAAGCCGCTCCACACAGGGAGGGTCAACCATGAACCCGAGGAACGGATGGATACGCCTCATATACACCGTGGCAACGGGGAGCAGAAGGCTCCGCCTGCTCTTGACCCCGATTGTCGCCCTTTCCTATTTCCTCTTCGCCTTACTCTTTCTCATCCTCTCATTCCCGTTGGACCGTTTCTTCGGCTTTTCCGGCTTCCTTCACCCCTCGGTCAGTATCGTCCTGTCAGTGCCCCTGATCTTCATCGGACTCTTTCTGGCCTTCTGGTCAGCGCTTCATTTCTTACGGGTCAAGGGAACACCCGTTCCCTCTAACCCGCCCCCCGAACTTGTCACGTCAGGTCCGTATGCCTACATCCGCAATCCCATGCTCAGCGGCGTCTTTATCTTCCTCTTCGGCCTTGCCTTGGCCTTCAATTCCGTTTCTCTCTTCTTCATCTTCACACCCCTCTTCATCCTTGCAAACGTCCTGGAACTGAAAGCGATCGAAGAACCGGAACTTGAGATGCGGCTCGGCGGGCACTATCTCGAATACAAGGAGCAGACACCCATGTTCTTCCCGTGGAGAAGAACGGGTCAATCAAGGAGCCATCGAGATACCGAGGGTATCTCCTGACTCACGGAACCATTGCAAAACAAACAAAGGGATAAAGGAGGAAAAACCATGGGAATTCGTACCGTAGAGCAGTACAAGGAAAGCCTGAAAGACGGGAGGCGCGTCTACATCAGTGGCGAGAAAGTGGCGGATATAACCAAACACCCGATTCTGGGGATTACCTGCGACACGATCGGGGCCGGGTATGAGCTGACCGCCTCGAAGAACCCCGATGTGAAGAACCTCTTTGTGGCCCCTCACCCCGAAACGGGGGAACCGATCAATCGCCTCTTCATCACCCCCAAGGGTCCCGAGGACCTGGCGAACCGCACGAAGATAATTCAGCGCTCCATCCAGCTCACCGGGGGACTGCCCTTCGGAAAGGATATCGGGACAGACTGCCTCAACGCGGCCTTCGTCGTCGCCGGCCAGATGGGAAAGAAGGAGTACCAGGAGAACGCGAAAAATTTCCTGGAGCACCTGCGGGCAAACGACCTGCACACCTGCGGCGCCGTGAGCTGCGTCAAGGGGGACCGATCGAAGGAGCCAGCCCGGCAGAAGCACCCCGATTATTACCTCCGCGTGGTCGACAGGAACAAGGAGGGGATCATCGTCAAGGGAGCCAAGATCCACATCACCAGCGCCCCGGCGGCCAACGAGATCATCGTCGTCCCCACCCGGCAGATGCGGGAGAACGAGGGGGACTATGCGGTCAGCTTCGCCATACCGGCCAACACGGAGGGGGTCACCTTCATCTGCCGCGGCGGACGCGGGCCCTGGTCGAACCGCGAGTTTCACCCCGATCGCCCGGTCAGGGAGCTGACGGAGGCAATGATCGTCTTCGACAATGTCTTCGTTCCCTGGGAACGGGTCTTCATGTGCGGCGAGTGGCAGTTCTCCATGCTCCTGGCCTATACCTTCGCCACCTTCCACCGCTTCACGGCGATCAGCTACAAGGTCCCCTCGGTCGAGGTGATGGCGGGCTGCGCGGTCGCCATGGCCAAGTACAACGGCCTCGAGAAGGTGGGTCACATACGGGACAAGCTGGCGGACATCGCCGCCTACGTGGAGACACTCCGCGCCCTGGCCAACGCGGCGGCCCAGAATCCCGTGATGTACGGGGAGATCGCCGTCCCCAACCCCCTCATCGCGAACATGGCCAAACTCCACTTCGCCGGCAAATACCACGAATTCATCAAGCTGATACAGGATATCGCCGGGGGAATCATCGCGACCTCCCCGGACAGGCGGGACTGGGACAACCCCGACATCCACGATTATCTCGAACATTACCTGGGAGGGAGTGAGAAGTACAGCACCCTCGAGCGGATGCAGATGATCCACGAGACGATGCGGCACGTCTGCTCGCACGAGTCGGCCTTCCACGAGGTGACGACGGTCCACGCCGAGGGATCGATGGCGGCGCAGAAGATGATGATCCTGGCCGAGTCCCCCCTCGCGCAGTATGAAACCATGGCAAAGGTCGCGGCAGGGATCCTGCCCCCAGCGAGCTTTTGAGGAAACCCCCAGCAAGGGTGCATACATCAGCGGGCTACTGCCCAAGACACACCAAACAAAAAGGGCAAGTAATGTAAGGAACCCTTACAGGCGATCAAATAGCGGCGCAGCATACGAAAATCCAGGAATGATCCCGTTTATGCCTCTCATGGGTCCTCATGGAACTTTTGGGTTGACATTTACGGAAGCGTCATTTAGCGTGCGTGCTACACTGGGTTTTTTTATCAAAAAACAGACATTCCAATACACTCTTATCGGCTCAGATGGTGCCCACAGAGCAACGTGCCGTATTTGTTCCTTGGATAACACCAATCAACTCATGGAGGGGATAGAATGAAACAAGCGGATGTGGTTATTTTAGGTGGATTATCAGGAATCACGGCAGGAATCAGTTGCCGGAGACACTACCCCGACAAAAAGGTCATCCTTATCAGAAAAGAGGGAACTGTCCTCATTCCCTGCGGTATTCCCTATATTTACGGGACCGTGGGCGGCCCCGAAAACAATGTCATCCCGGACGGCCTTCTGGAAAGCAATGGGATAGAGCTCATCAAAGGCGAGGCCGTCGATGTTGACCGCAAGAGCAAAGTTGTCACCATGAAGGACGGCGAAACCATCGGGTATGAGAAGCTCGTTTTTGCTACCGGCTCGGTTCCGCTCATTCCGCCTATTCCCGGAATAGAAAAAGAAAATGTGTACCCGGTCAAAAAAGAATTCGACTATCTATCACACGTTTATCGTCATATGAACGATGTGAAAGATCTGGTCATCATCGGAGGCGGCTTTATCGGCATGGAGTTTGCCGATGAATGCAGAAAGGGACGAGATGTCAATGTAACCATCGTGGAGGCCCTGCCTCACTGCCTGCAGATAGCGCTGGATAACGAGTTCTGTGAAGAGGCGCAAAAAAAACTGGAAGAGGCCGGGGTCACTATTCTGGTAAACGAGAAAGTGCAGGCCATCCTAGGTGATGGAAGGGTCACCGGGGTCAAACTTGCAAGCGGCCAAGAGCTGAAGGCTGACATGGTAATCCTCGGGATAGGAGCTGTCCCTAATACAGAGCTCGCGAAAAAAACCGGTTTGGAACTCGGTTTCAGAGACACAATCAAAGTGGATCGTTATATGCAAAGCTATACCGACCCCGATGTCTATGCCTGCGGCGACTGCGCTGAGAAACAATCGTTTTTTGACGGGAGGCCCATCGGGATCATGCTTGCGTCCATTGCCACTTCGGAAGCTCGGATCGCGGGGGCAAATCTCTTTTCCCCGACACATCATAATTGCGGCTCCATCAGCGTTTTTTCCACGGTCATCAACGATAGGGCCTTCGGTGTCGCGGGCCTTACCGAAAGGACGGCGACCCACATGGGAGCCAGGATCGTGATCGGCACGGCGGAAGCCCCGGATACCCATCCGGGCGGCATGCCGAATTCCAGTCATACCAAGGTAAAACTGCTATTTTCCAAGGACACCGGTGTCATCATGGGTGGTTCCATGTCAGGAGGTAAGTCTGTCGGGGAAATGATCAATGTGGTAAGCGCCTGCATCATGCACAGGATGACGGCAGACGATATCGTAAAATTCCAGATGGGGACCCATCCGGCGCTGACCTCCTCGCCGATCGTATACCCCATCGTCAATGCCGCATGTAAGGTAGTCATTCCTCTGAAAGGCATTGTCTAGGGCATTCATACAAACAATTTCTTCTATCGCACCGGGGAGAGCGAGGCCAACAAGCATCTAAGCGATTTTTTGCCTTGCTTTCCCTTTTTTTGATCATATTGATCATCCGGTAGTTTAGCATCGTAAAAGAAATTACAACTCCTGAACCACAATAATCGCGGCCATCTCACCGGAACCGACGCATTTCTCCGATTTCTCCTGATTTCACAAGATCCGCATTGCTCTCACAAGTCACTTTATACTTGACAAGGAACCTTTTGGGACTATATTAGAAAAAAAGAATATATCATAATCTGAATATTGTGGTGATCTATGAATAACGGGGATTATGAGAAAATGTCAGTCTTTTTCAGGACCATCGGCAACCCCACCCGACTCAAGATTTTGACGGAACTGTTGAAAAACGAAAGGTGTGTCGGTGATGTAGAAAACCACATAGGAACAGGCCAGGCAAATATTTCTCAGCATCTGGCAATTCTCAAACGGCACGATATCGTCGACTGCCGTAAAGAGGGAAACATGCGCTGTTATTTTCTCAAGGACCCTCTTCTATTGAAAAAGATCCTGGATCTTGCCGCACAGGGAAACTGACATGTCGCATGTGTTATTATTCCATATCGTCAGAATATCGAGGGGCAGATAATGCGCGTAAACAGCACACAACGGGAGAACAGATATGAAGATTGCCATTCCGAGAGAACAGACACCTCACGATAACCGTATCCCGATGATTCCTTCCGATGTGAAACGCCTTGTTCAGCGTGGCGCCGAGGTTGAAATCGAAACGAAGATGGGGGAGCCCTCCGGCTATACTGATGACGTATACGAATCCGAGGGGGCTTCGGTCAGCCCGGACCGGCAGAGGCTCCTGTCCGACGCCGACCTGGTATTGCGACTGCACAAACCTCCTCTTGAAGAAATTAGGCTTCTCAAAGAGGGAAGCATTCATATCAGCCACCTCGACCCGTTCAACGAGAAAGAGATTCTCGACGCGTTCGTCGCACAGGGAGTGAGCACCGTCAGCATGGAGATGATCCCGAGGATCACCAGGGCGCAGAAGATGGATGCCCTGAGTTCCCAAGCGAGCATTGCCGGATACGTGGCGGTCATTACCGCGGCGGAGAAACTCAACAAGATGTTCCCCATGATGATGACACCGGCGGGGACCATCGCCCCTTCCCGCGTCTTTATCATCGGGGTTGGTGTGGCCGGTCTCCAGGCGATCGCAACCGCGAAACGGTTGGGGGCCCGGGTCGAGGCGTTCGACACGAGGCCTGTCGTCGAAGAACAGGTACAGTCGCTCGGAGCGAAATTCGTCAAAGTAAATCTCGGGGAAACGGGAGAGACGCAAGGCGGATACGCCAAGGCCCTCTCTGAGGAACAGATCCGCCTGCAGCGACAGGAAATGGCAAAACACTGCGCCACGGCCGACGTGGTCATCACCACCGCGCAGGTCTTTGGGAAAAAATCGCCCTTGATCGTTACCGGCGAGATGATCTCCTCCATGAAGAAGGGAAGCGTCATCGTGGATCTTGCCGCGGGAAACGGGGGAAATGTTGAAGGTACGATTGCCGGAGAAGAGGTCGTCATAGACGGGGTAACGATCATGGGGCTGACCGACGTGGCGGGCCGCGCGGCCGAACACGCAAGCCAGATGTATTCGAGCAATCTTTTGAATTTCATTACCGAATTCTGGGATAATGATGCGAAGCAACTGGTCCTCCGCCTGGATGACGAGATTATCAGGGGGTGCCTGGTTGCCCACAAACATGAAATCTTCAGTGAGACTTTGAAAAAGGTTACGTAAGGAGAAAACAATGGATCAGATTGCCTGTCAGGGCGCCTGTCTCATCTGTATGAGTATGGTGCTTGTACTCGCCATATTTGTCGGGTTCGAGGTGATATCGAAGGTTCCCGCGCGGCTTCACACGCCGCTTATGTCCGGAAGCAACGCCATTTCGGGGATCACCCTCGTTGGGGCCGTGATAGCGGCGGGATCCGCCGAAAGCACCCTGAGCGTCATTCTGGGAACATCGGCCGTGATTTTCGCGACGATCAACGTGGTCGGGGGATACCTGGTTACCAACAGGATGCTGGAAATGTTCAAGAAGAAACCGAGTGGGGGTGAGAAATGATCATACCGATTCTCATAAATCTGGTGTACATCATCTCCGCGATCCTCTTTGTCTTCGGCCTCAAGATGCTGACCTCGCAGGCCACAGCACGAAAGGGAAATCTGCTCTCCGCGCTCGGCATGTTTCTCGCCGTCATAATGACTCTCCTCAGCCAGGGGATTATCGATTACAAGTGGGTGGCGGTGGGGATTATCGTGGGGAGCATCATCGGCGCCTTCTCAGCACGGCTTGTCGCCATGACCCAGATGCCACAGATGGTGGCTTTGTTTAACGGTTCCGGCGGTCTCGCGAGCCTCCTGGTGGGATGGACAACCTACCATTCGATGGCCACCTTCGATCTCTTTACTACCACCACGATCTTTCTCGCCGTGCTGATCGGCGGTATCGCTTTTTCGGGGAGTGTCGTTGCCTGGGGCAAACTGGCCACATACATCACCGGGAAGCCTATTCTTTTCCCCGGCCAGACCGTGCTGAACGGGGTGCTGTTCGTGGCAACGCTTCTGGCGGGAGCCCTCCTGATCATGCATCTGCCGATCAGCTATTCGATACTGATAGTCATTATCGTCCTGTCGCTGATCCTGGGTATCATGGCGGTCATCCCCATCGGCGGCGCCGACATGCCGGTTGTGATTTCGCTTCTGAACAGTTACTCCGGCATCGCAGGGTGCGCGGCGGGACTGGCGATTCAAAACAACATCCTGATCGTTGCCGGGGCCCTGGTGGGAGCCAGCGGGATTATTCTGACCAACGCCATGTGCAAGGCGATGAACCGTTCGCTCGGCAATGTCCTCTTCGGGGGGTTCGGCGCCACCACAACAGAGGGTGTCATGGCCATCGAGGGCGAGGTGAAACCCATCTCGGCGGAAGACACCTACTTTATTCTCGAGGCCGCGAGTTCGGTGGTTTTTGTCCCAGGGTACGGAATGGCCGTCGCGCAGGCCCAGCACGCCATCCATGAACTGGAAACAATCCTGGAGAAAAACGGGAGTGACGTGCGGTACGCCATCCATCCCGTGGCCGGGCGCATGCCGGGGCATATGAACGTGCTCCTCGCCGAGGCCAACGTGTCGTATGACAAGCTGGTCGAGATGGACGATATCAACCGGACGATCGCGGGAGTCGATGTATGCGTGGTGGTCGGCGCCAACGACGTGGTTAATCCGGCGGCCCGGGAAAGCAAGAGCAGTCCGATCTACGGCATGCCGATTATCAACGTGGATCAGGCGAAAACGGTCATCGTCTTGAAACGTTCCATGGCCCCCGGCTTCGCGGGGATCGAGAACAACCTCTTCTACAAGGAAAACACGCGGATGCTCTTCGGCGACGCAAAGGCAAGTATCGAGGCCCTTGTCTCGGAATTCAAGAGAAAATGATCATGGAAAAATGGAAGATCCGGTTCACAATGGCGGAGTAATAACCAAGTGCAGATAAGGCGGATACACTGTGGTTATAGTTAGCCATGAAACACAAAGAGAGGAAGGATTTGTATGAAATTGACTATTGCTTTCTCAACGGATGACGGGAACTCTTTCAACAATGACCATTTCGGCATGGCACGGTATTTTCGCGTGTATGAGTTTTCAGATTCAAAGGAAGAGTTCATCGAAACACGAGAAAATGTAAAATATGTCGAAGACGCATCAATAAAACATGGCGATCCGGGCAAGGCGAAGGCAACATCTTCGGCACTGGGCGGTATTGATGTGATAGCGGGCAGAAAATTCGGGCCCAATATCGTGAGGCTGCTGAAGAAATTTGTCTGCGTTGTGGTCAAAACCGACAGCATTGCCGATGCCGTACAGTTGATACACGAAAATATCGGTTTGATAGAAAAAGCCAAGAATGAAGGCGATACTAGAAAACACATCGTTCTGAAGCGACCGGCGAAAGGGTAAAGAGGATTCGCCCGACCGGAAACACGGTGGCCATTGTAACATGAAACCCGAGTGTCCAGGGAACAATCCGCGGAGAATAATCACGGACTGATCGTCGTTGACAGATGAAAAAACGAAAGGAGGTAATCGCAATGCCAAGAGGAGATGGAACAGGACCGCAGGGAGCGGGACCGGGAACGGGACGAGGTATGGGGCGAGGCTCGGGAGGTACCGCCGGCCGGGGAAGAATGGGAGGCCAGGGGCTCGGAACAGGGGGAGAGTGTGTCTGTCCCAATTGTGGCCACCGGGTTCCCCATGAGGTCGGCATACCGTGCAATGAAACGAAGTGCCCCCACTGTGGAAACCAGATGACACGGTAAATACGAAATCGCAATCGTAGATTTCTTTTTCTCTCGCCGTTCCGGCGAGGACGGACAGGTGGGCAGGTATGTCGTAAGAGAAGAGAGCCATGGTATTCGAAAGTGTCAAGCACGCATTGACCATAACGAGCTTCGTGTTCGTTATGATGCTGATCATTGAATACGTCAATGTACTAACCAGAGGAGACTGGCAGGACTCATTACAGAAATACCCCTGGATGCAATATCTCCTCGCCGCTTTCTTAGGCGCCACGCCCGGCTGCCTGGGGGCGTTCACCATTGTGGCCCTCTACGCCCACAATGCGGTCAGATTCGGCGCGCTGGTCACCGTCATGATCGCAACCAGCGGCGATGAAGCCTTCGTCATGCTCTCTCTGTTTCCGGGCACGGCAATCATTCTGACGCTGATCCTGATGTTAATCGGGATGGTCGCGGGATTCCTGACAGACCTGTTCTTCAAACCGGGGATGGTCGCCCTGGGGAGTCAAGACAGGAGATTTATATTTCATGATGAGGACTGTGTCTGTTATCCCCGGGGCGAAATCCTGAACCAGCTGAAAAACCTCACCCTGCAGCGGGGAGTGCTGATCTTTTCCCTGGTATTATTCATATTTGCGCTGATCTCCGGAGGGATGGGTCCCTCCGTGTGGAACTGGATAAAGGTGACCCTCCTGGGGGGCTCTCTTGTCGCGCTCTTTATTACAGCGACGGTGCCTGAACACTTCCTTGAGGAACACCTGTGGGAACATATCGTGAAAGTCCATGTACCGCGTGTATTCCTTTGGACATTCAGCGCATTGCTATTGATGGCTGTGTTGCTTCATTATCTTGATCTCGATTCCTGGATTCGCTCAAATTATCTGACCGTTCTCCTGATCGCATGCCTCGTGGGGCTCATTCCTGAATCGGGTCCGCACTTGATATTTGTAACCCTCTTTGCCGAAGGAGCGATTCCTTTCGGTATCCTCCTGGCGAGTTCCATCGTACAGGACGGCCATGGGATGCTCCCCCTGCTCGCGGAATCAAAAAGAGACTTCGTCTCCGTCAAGGGTATCAACCTGGCAGTGGGTTTGCTGGTCGGTCTGGCATGGTATGCAGGAGAGATCTATCTGTAACGGACGACCAACCACTACGGTTCAGGCACGACAGACAGGTATCAATCAAAAAAAGGGAGGATTCGATAGAAAACGGAACACACAAGCAAACATCCGTATTACACCAAATAAAAGGAGGCCTTCCATGCAGTTACTGCCAACAGAGCTATCTATCGGGAACACGATAATAAAGAACAGGACTATCATGGCCCCGATCAAAACGGGGTATGGAATACCCACAGGGGAAGTAACCGACCGTCATCTCCGGTTCTTCGAAAGGCGAAACAGGCACGTCGGGGCCGTCACTCCGGAACCGTTTTTCCTGCACCCGGCACTGCGGGAATTGCCGGTTCAGATAGGGATTCACAGTGACGATATGCTGCCGGGGCTCAAGAGACTCGCGGATGTCATCCATGGAAAGGGGGCCCTGGCGATCGCCCATCTGAATCATCCGGGGAGAATGGCGAACCCAGCCATCCCGGGCAATCAATTTTTTTCCTCCTCTACGCGGATGTGTCCCTCCGGCGTCAAAGAACCTCAGGCAATGGATCAATCCCGCATCGAAGAGTCCCAACTACTCTTCGAGAAGGCCGCCGTCAGAGCCGAGAGGGCGGGGTACGATTTTGTTGAACTCCAATTCGGGCATGGATACCTGATCGCTCAATTTCTTTCGGAGGCAGTGAATAACCGTACCGATCAGTACGGCGGGAGCTGGGAAAACCGGCTTCGTTACGGCCTCGAAGTTCTGGAACGGGTGAAAAAGGCCGTCACGCTTCCGATCATCGTCCGACTGAGCGCAGATGAGATGATACCGAACGGACTCAGACTCGAGGATGCGATGCGGCTCGCGGTCGCTCTCGAGGAACGGGGTGCGAACGCACTGCATGTCTCAAGCGGTTCCGTCTGCGAAACGCCCCCCTGGTATTTCCAGCATATGGCAGTCCCCAAGGGGAAAACCTGGGACTTTGCTTTGCGTATCAGGGAGAAGGTGGGGCTCCCGGTGATTGCCGTCGGTCAGATCAATGAACGGAAGGATCCGGAAACAATTCTCCAAAACGATATGGCAGATGCTGTCGCCATCGGGAGGGCCCTCATAGCAGACCCTGATTTTGTAGGCAAGGTACTGGGAGAAATCAGCGATCCCATTCGTCCCTGCGCTTCCTGCCTCGAAGGGTGTCTCGGAGGAGTGAAGAGCGGAAAAGGTTTGATGTGCCTCGTGAATCCCACTGTCGGAAAGGTTGAAGAAGCGGTCCCCACGGTCGAGAAATCTCGGAACATAGCCGTTGTGGGCGGCGGGCCCGCAGGTATGGAAGCTGCGCTTGTCCTGAACGAGAGGGGGCACAATGTAACCCTCTACGAAAAGGACAAACTGGGTGGGCTGTTCAATCTCGCTTATCTGACGCCGAGAAAAGGGAACCTCAAACGAATAAACGATTATTTTATTCAAGAGGTGCAAAGGAAGATTTCCGTGGTCCACAGAGAAGCCGATGTAGAGAACCTGGTCGATTCGTATGATGCCGTGATCGTGGCGACGGGCTCTCACCCCCAGCCTCCACTCATCCCAGGGTTGAAGGAATGGAGATGGGCGGAGATTCTCCAGGAAGACCAAATGCCCGCAGGCAAAAAGGGCATCGTCGTCGGCGGCGGCTTCATCGGGGCCGAGACGGCCGAGGTCCTCGCCAGGAAGGGGAACGATATCACCATCCTGAAACGGTCACGAGAGATCGCCCCCGCTATGGAACCGATCGCGCGGAAACTGTTGCTACGGGCCCTGGAGGAACTGAACATCCCCATTATCACGGACGCGGACGTCACGAGGGTTGAAGATGGAACGGTCTACTTTACACAAGGCGACGGGGAAAATTCCATCGAGGGTGTCGACTTTATCGTCTACACGAAGGGCATGGTGCCGGAGGATTCTCTCAAGGAACACCTTTCCGGGAAAATTCCGGTGTATGTGATCGGGGATTGCAGAGCGATAGGAAGGGTAATGGATGCCATCCACGATGCCTATGATTACGCCATGTCCATTTGCTGACGGAACGGAGAACACATACATATACACTTATAATCGTTACATGAAAGGGAGAAGGAAGGGAGAGGGGACTCAAAACAACATGGCAACTTACCTGAAGCATGGAAAGGAGGTGAGGGAGTATGGCAAACTTAGAAAATCCTACACTCGAATTCCTGATCTATTTAATCCAATGTTGCGTGAGGCAATGCGAAATTGACCCTGACAAAACTACCATCACGGAGTTGATTAAAAAGATTCAAGAGGCTGAAATGCCTATTGTTTTCTAAAAACCGAAAACCCTGAGAAGCTGGGGACATCCCATCTTGGATTATTTTCAAATTCTGGGAATGTCCCCATTTTTTATTGATATCCATCCAGCGAGTACAACATGGCTACCCCTTGCCTTGTGGTTGTGATTATGGTACCAATGTCCTCAACATTAGCTTCTAGAAAAGCACAGCCATGCCAGTCCAGAAGCTCCACCACTGTCGTGTTCGAAAGGGAATTGGTCATTGTTCCGGTCGCGATGGACAGGGGTAAAATGGACGTATTCCCTCCATCCAGATTGGGAATCGCGCTCGAACTCCAATAACGTGAATCCCGTATACCCAACATAAACCGTTTGAAAACACATCGACAGATACAATAATGAATAGTTTGAAGCACACGCCGATGCCTATCACGCCGAATTGGAAGCGGTACGCTGGTAAAGCCCCCTCCCCCGGCGAGCTTTTAAGGAAATCTTTCACAGGGTTCTAAGATCAGCGAGCGGAGGCCCACGACACACAAAACATAGGGAGAAATTACACATGGAACTCATGCGCGTTATCGAAGAGCGGCGTAGTATTCGCAGATTCAGGGACGACCCGGTTTCGGAGGAGATAATCAATGAGCTGCTCAACGCGGCCCGTCTGGCTCCCTCGGGAACCAATACCCAGGTATCACGGTTTGTTGTCGTCAAATCGCCCGCCATGCGCGCCAAACTGGGGACCGCCACACCGTACACATTTATCACCCGGGCCCCCGTTATTTTTGTGTGCTGTTGTGATTTGACGGCCATGACGACCCGGGAATTGCGCCGGGCCGAATTACTCGAAGCCGGGATCTTCGAGGGCGTCGATGTGAATGAGGATATGGCCGATTCAAGAGCACGCGCCTTCAATCAGATAGGAGTGGAAGCGGCGCGGGCATATCTTTCAATGAACACCGCCATAGCGATAGAGCACATGGTTCTCCGGGCCGTTGACCTCGGTCTGGGAAGCTGCTGGGTTGGAGGATTCGACAAGGAGAAAGTACGCGAGATACTGGAACTGGATGACAGCATCCACATCGTTATGCTTCTCCCCGTTGGGTATCCGGATCAGTCGCCCCCGCAGCGCCCCCGCTTCCCGGTGGACCATCTGGTCCTGAAAACTGTTTGATTTTTAATCGGCCGGTTGGTTGTCTTCAGAAATCATGGCACTTATAGCAAAAGCGATACATTGCAATGATGCGATGGTGCGCCTTTTGCCGAGGATATCTTTCCGTAGCTGATGATCTCTTCACTGACGGAATGCCGGTTCGCCCATAAATCACTTGACATACTCTGTTGCAGTACCTAGACTCGCTTGGGTTATTGAATTACTGGCCTTTAAAACAGGAGAAAACAACGAAGGGTAAAGGAGGTCTCAAAACGATGTTGGAATTGCTGGTTTTTCACAGCGGAAATCCCGCCTGAATGTCGTGCAAAAAGGCTATAGGCGTAGCCAGAGAAATGAAGGAAAAGTATATGAATAAACTGAAAGTGGCGATCCACACGACAGACTCCAAAGAGGCACAGCCGTATCAGTTCAGAAGTTCAACCAATGTCTTGCTTGAGAAGGAACTGGTCCCTGTGGCGGTCGCAACGGACAGGGATAAAATGGATGCATTTCTTTCCGCGAGATTGGGAACCGGACCCGAAACCCGGTAGCGTGAATCCTGTATGCCCAATATAGAGCCGTTTGAAAAACACAGCGACAGATACGACGAATGGTTTGAAGCACACGCCGATGCCTACTACGCCGAATTGGAGGCGGTACGCCTGGTCATGCCTCCTCCCCCGGCGAGGGGGCTGGAGGTCGGCGTCGGTTCAGGCAAATTCGCGGTTCCTCTGGGGATACAGATCGGTGTGGAACCATCGGAGAAGATGGCGGGCAAGGCGGAGAAACAGGGAGTCCGGGTTTTCCGGTGCGTGGCTGAGAAGCTGCCCTTCCCTGCCCCTGAATTCGACTTTGTGCTGATGGTAACAACCATCTGTTTTGTCGATGATATTCTCCAGTCATTCAAGGAAGCATTCCGGGTGCTGAAGCCGGGGGGGTGCGTTATTGTCGGCTTTGTGGATAAAGAAAGCGAATTGGGCAAAGAATACATCGCCAAGCGGGATGAAAGCGTTTTCTACAAAGACGCCACCTTTTTCTCAACCCAGGAAGTGAGCGGGCATCTCAGAGATGCCGGATTTGAAAATCCGTCCTTCAAACAGACGCTGATCCCCGGAGAGCCACAGGGAACAATCAAGGACGGCTTCGGTACAGGCGCATTTGTGGTAGCCAAAAGTGTGAAACAGGGTTGAAAGCAGGTTGCGGCAATTATTGTTCCGCAGAGCGCGGGCATATTCCTGCTGAATGATTATTCGTCATCACCGGATCAGCCGATGGGCGAAGGGCAAACCTTCCGCTTCTCGGGGGACCATCTGGCCCCGAAGACTGTGCGATTCTAATAATCCATTGTTTGTCTTTGAAACACACGAGGCACGGCGCACAAGAGATGTTCACCCCCGACATCGTCCTGTCACACTCACTTTTACAAACAGAACATATGCAGGAGATTATTTTTGAAGGATTTGAAACGGTTTTTTGAACCCCGCGCTGTTGCCGTTATCGGGGCCTCTTCGACTCCCCATAAACCCGGCAACGACGTCATTCGAAATATGCTCGCCAACGGGTACACCGGAAAGATATTTCCGGTTAATCCAAAAGGCGGCGAGATACTGGGGATACGGGCCTTTCGTTCCATCCAAGATCTTCCCGAAGGTCTGGATCTGGCTATAATCATCCTCCCGGCCAAGGCAAACCCCGCCGCCGTAAGGGAATGTGCGGCCAGGGGAATCGAGGCCGTGGTGCTCGCCGCGGGAGGATTTTCCGAGGTGGACGAGCAGGGCAGGGCCTTGCAGGAGGAGCTTCTGCGGGCGATCAAAGAGACCGGCATCCGCGCCCTGGGACCCAATACGTCCGGTCACTCATCGATGCCTCACCATTTCACGTCCAGCTTCTTTCCCCTGGGCAGAATCCCCCGGGGCCCCATATCCTACATAGCCCAGACGGGAAATTTCGCCACCCATACCATGCGTTACATCTCGACCGAGGAACACTTCGGGGTTGCCAGGGTGGTGGGGCTTGGAAACAAGCTGGACATCGATGAAAACGATATTCTCGAATATTACGCGACCGACCCGGAGACAAAGGCGATCTTCGTATATCTGGAAAGCTTCAAAAATCCGAAGCGGTTTATGAAGATTGCCGGTGAGGTGACGAGATCAAAACCGGTCATCCTCCTCAAGGGAGGGGGCACTGTCGAAGGGGCAAAGGCAGCCGTCGCCCACACGGCGGCCATGGCGTCGGACGACAGATTGATTGACGCCGCCTTAAAACAGGCCGGTGTCGTCAGAATCTACGAATACTCTCATCTTGTTCTGGCCGCCAAGGTCCTGGCATGCATGCCCCTTCCCAAGGGCAACCGGGTCAGTTTCCTGGCGCCTTCGGGGGCTCAACTTGTCTGCATCACCGATTTATGCCGTCGTACGTTGGAGCTGGACGTCCCGGAGGTGGAGGAGACAACCCGGCGCCGTCTTCAGGAAATCAGTCCGTCCTTCATCAGAATGAGGAACCCGGTGGACATCTGGCCCGCGGCATCGGTGAGAGGGATGTTGGAGGCGTACCGGGAGGGGATGGAGGCCGTGTTGAAGGACCCCAACATCGACGCGGTTGTCCCGATTCTCCTGCTGACCGATGAGACAGGGGTTCCTCCTCTCGATTTTCTTGTCGATCTGTCCCGGAAATATCCCGATAAACCGATCCTCACAACCTTCACCGGGGAGAAGAAACACCGGGAAGCAGCGCAGGCCTTTCTTGAGCCCGGGGGCGTCCCGACCTTTCCGCTGATCGAGGAACCGTTCAAGGTCCTCAGCATACTCGCCGCGTGCAGGCGCGCCCGGGACCGTTCAGACCTCAGAAGAATTGAGAAGGATTGATACAAAAGGAGGTTGAATCAGCGTATCGACCACTGATCGAAGGGAAGCTCCTCCGGTTCGCGGTCGGCGGGGGCCAGCTCCGCGATGAAGCGCGACGGGACGGCGTCCATCCCCCACGCGTTTCCGGCGCGGCTGATCAGGGGATGGCAGAAGTAGAGCTGGTCCTTCGCCCGCGTGGTGGCGACGTAGAAGAGCCGCCGCTCCTCGTCCTCGCCTCCCGGTTCCTTCAGGGCGCGGGCCAGCGGGAACATCCCCTCCGAGCACCAGATCATGAAGACGACCGACCACTCCAGCCCTTTGGCCTGGTGGATCGAGCTGAGGACGACCCGGTGGTTGTTCTCCTCCGGCCGGTAGGCGGCCTCCTCCTCCGTGATGTTCGTCATCAGGGCCAGGTCGCTGAGGAACTCCTCCAGCGAATCGAACTCCGCTGAGAAATCCGACAACTGCCGCAGGTCCTCCTCGCGCGAGGCCCCGTCCCCGTATCTCTCGTCCATGCGCTCCCGGTAGCCGCCCTGCAGTATCACGTCGATAATCTGGGTCAGGGCATGGGAAGCGGCCAGCTCCCGGACGGCCTTCAGGGTCTCTCTGAATCCGCCGATCCCGGCCGCGGCCCCTTTCGGGACCTGCTTCATGAACTCGTCGGAAAAAACGGCATCCAGCGGCTCGGACCGCGAGGCGACGAACTCCCATATCTTGCGCGCCGTCACGTCCCCGATCTTCGGGTAGAGTTTCAGCACCCGCTTCCACGCGATCTCGTCGAGGGGATTCGCCGCGATCCGCATGAAGGCGGTCGCGTCCTTGATGTGGGCCTGTTCGAAGAACCGTATCCCCGACCTGATCTCGAAGGGGATTCCCCGCCTGACCAGTTCCATCTGCAGTTCCATGGAGTGGTAGTGGGCCCGGTAGAGGACGGCGATCTCCCCCAGCGGAACCCCCTCGTCGGCCAGTTCGATGATCCGCTGGGCGACGAAATCGGCCTGCTGGAGAACGTTCCGCAGGGGAACGAAAACGGGCCGCACCCCCTTCTTTCTGACCGCCCGCAGGACCTTTTCAAACTGCTGGCGGTTGTTCACGATGCTCATGTTGGCCAGGGCAAGGATCTCCGGGGTGCTCCGGTAGTTGGTCTCCAGCTTGAAGACCTGCGTGTCCGGGTAGCGCTCCGGAAACCGGAGGATATTTGAAAAATTCGCCCCCCGGAAGGAATAGATGCTCTGGGAATCATCCCCCACCACCATCAGGTTCCGGTGGCGGGCGGCGAGAAGGTCCAGGATCTCGGCCTGGATGATGTTGGTGTCCTGGTACTCGTCCACCAGAATGTGGCGGAACCGCTCCGCGTACTCGCCCTGTATCTCGGGAAAATCGGTCAGGATGGTGCGCCAGTTGAGGAGGATATCGTCGAAGTCCATCACGTTCAGCTCTTTTTTGCGGAGCCGGTACCGCAGGGCGACCTTGAGGATATCGGTGATGCAGCGGGAAAGACTCCGGTATCTGCCCTCGATGATCTCTTCGATCGCGACGCCGGTGTTCGCGGAGAGGCTGATGATCTCTCCCACGACGCTGGGCTTGGGAAAGACCCCGTCCGCGGTGTGAATCCCCATCTCCCGAATGCAGGTATTGATGAGCTGCCGGGAATCCTCGGCGTCCACGATCGAATAGCTCAGGTCGTACCCGAGCATCCCGGCGTGCCGTCGGAGGATGCGGTTTCCCACATGGTGGAAGGTCCCCCCCCACAGCCTTCCCAGGTCCACATCCACCAGCGTCTGCACGCGCGACAGCATGGAGCGGGCGGCCTTGTTGGTAAAAGTGGCGAGGAGGATCTGCCCCGGATCGATCCCCTGCTGTATCAGGTGGGCGACCCGGTAGGTCAGCGCCCGCGTCTTGCCGCTCCCGGCGCCGGCGATTACGAGGATCGGGCCGTCCGGGGCCGTAACCACGCCGCGCTGTTCGGGGTTGAGTTCCTTCTCGTAGTCGATCACGTCTTTAGAGACTGTTCACCTTCAGCCCTTGAGGCTCTTTGCGATCTCGGCGACCGTGTCCTTGCTGCTGAGGGAGGTAAAATTCCGGAGAAGCCCCCTCCCCTTGTAGAAGCCGATCAGCGGGGCGGTCTTTTCGTTGTACGTTTCGAGGCGGTTCAGGATCGCCTCCTCCGTCTCGTCGTCGCGCTGGATGACGGGGCTGCCGCACTTCTTGCACGTCCCGTCCGGGTTGGGCGGATTGCTCTTGATATTGTATATCTCCTGGCATGCCGAGTTGGAGCAGGTCCGGCGCGTGGTCAGGCGGTCGAGGATGACGTCCCGGGGGACCTCCAGACTGGCCACGAAATCGAGGGCGATCCCCAGCTTCGCCAGCAGTTTTTCGAGCGCCTCGGCCTGCGGGATCGTCCGCGGGAAGCCATCGAGGAGGAACCCCTTTGTGCAGTCGTCCTCTTGGAGACGGGCCTCCATGATCTCCATGATCAGGGAATCGGGCACCAGTCCGCCGCTGTCCATATATGACTTCGCCTTTGTGCCGAGTTTGGAACCGCTCTTCACGGCGGCGCGCAGGATATCTCCCGTCGAGATCTGCACGGACCCGTCGAGTTCCGACAGGAGCTTCGCCACCGTGCCCTTACCCGCGCCGGGCGCGCCCAACAGTACAATCTTCATGATACAACCTCCTTGGTAATATAAAACGGGTTCGTTATATAGGGAACCCCCGGCGGGGTCAAGGGAATAGCGTGGCGGGGAAGTGGGGGAGAATATCGATTGTCTTCGTTAGATGCGGCTGTTTTATGGTTTACGGGGTTGAGCGCGATGAAAGGACGCGAACCGATTACCTGTGCAGGGGTCAAGAAAATAGGTATGGTGTCACCGGATTTACCACCAGTAATTTATTAGCTCTCCCCATTGTCGAGCTTTATAGAGATCGACCTATTGCCCTCATAATGTTCTTTCATCAATTTGAATAGTTCCTTTTGGTTACAAGCGAACTCCTCATCAACAGGGAATTGCTTTATTGCCATTGGGATTGATCCTTCACCAAGAAACATCTCCACTATTTTTCTACGTATAAAATTTGTTTCAAATTCTTGATCTGCATAAGCTTGAGGAGAATAACCAGCCTTTTTAATATGAACTTTATCAAATTGAAAACCAAGTGACTCACCCATTTCATAAAGTAAATCTGAAAGCTGGTCATCCTTTTTTTCGGCCCAGATTTTCTGCATGTTTTCATCATCTTTTGGATATGAAGCTAAATGGTCCAAATAGGTTTTCCACGCGTTAACCACTTTAGTATACTTTTTTCCATTGAATTCTAAGCCAACCATATTCAGTGCTGATACATGCTGAAAAGCTAGTGTTGTGGCTCTGGTTGTCATAAGATCTCGAAAAACTCTTAATTTCTTGTTTCTATCTTCTGCTCTTCTATCAATGAATTTTTGTATTTGTACAGCAAGGATAGGTCCTAAAATTACAGCAACAATCATCAGCCAGTCGCTTATCGTAATACCCGTTTCGACAATATTGCTTGGTTCCATTACTTTCTCCTTTAAAAACTAGGAAAACTAGGGGCACTTTCCCCATTTTTTAGCCACCCCATCTTTTCCATGAAAACGGGGAAGTGCTCCCAATTATTCCATTATTTAATCAAACAGATCTCACCTTATTTTCTTCATCTTATCTCTAAGTTCCCGGGGCACGTTCTCAAGTAAAACTATAGAAATAGCCCCCTCCGAGAAATTATTATGAAACGATGCCTGCTTTCCTAAAGACGCTGTAACCTGTTCAGGGCTTAAAGTGTACATGGCTCCATTGAACGGATCAACTATGAACCACCCAATTAACCCACCAAAAACGAGATTACCCGCAATATACCAGCCATTGGCACTGGCAGTCAAAGAAATGGTCTGTGCGTCATAACCTTCCTTAGAGATTATAACGGAATAATTTTTCTTACCCCAATAACTACCGTCACTTTTATGCAATGTCACGGATGTAGGCGTTTTCCCTCTAAATACTTGTGCTCCTTTTTCATCTGTTATGAGAACTGTTGCACTATCGGGAGTGCTGCTTATCGGTATGAGTTGGGTTTTGTCACCGACAATCGTTGCGCAACCCATAAATACTACCATCAAAATCAATGCCATCGGTTTTAAATATTTTTTCATTCATTCGCTCCTTTCTCTTGTACCAACTTTGAGTTATTAGAATAGGGTAAACCTTGTTTGGAAAACCATGGACATTTCCCATATTTCCAAACAAAAAGCCCCATCTCTCGTTTTGAGAAACAGGGCTTTCGATGACCAGGCCATAATCCCCCCCGGTTTACAGCTGTTCACACGTACACAGAATGCATCAAGATCAAAGCATGTGAAGCTCCTAACTCTATTACGCTATCGTGTCAAGAAGTTTTACACGGATACCGGTTCGATGCAGCGCGGGTCGTTGTTCCCGGGTGAATCGACGAATTTTGAAACGGGGTACGTCTTGACTGTGGTCACCCGGCCGTCCGTGAGGATCGCCCGCAGGGCAGCCGGGTCGGTCGTTTGGGGATCGAGCCATGCCTCCATCGCCTCGGGGGTGAGGATCACCGGCATCCGGTCGTGGATCTCCCGCATCGATCCGCCCGCCTCCGTCGTGATGATCGCGCAGGAGTGATAGGGAGATTGATCGGCCCCCCGCCACGTATCCCAGAGCCCCGCGAAGCCGAAGAGGGTGTCGCCGATTGGAGTACAGTACCAGGGCTGCCGGTCCTTCCATTCATAAAAGCCGTCGGCCGGTATGAGGCAGCGCCTCTCCCTGAAGGCCCTTTTGAAGCTGGGTTTTTCCGCCAGGGTTTCCACGCGGGCGTTGATCAGCGTGGGTCTCCGGGGCAGATCTTTCGCCCAGGGGGGGACCAGCCCCCAGCGCAGCTTCCCGAGGCGGGTGTTTCCCTGCCGGATGATCGCGCAGACCTCGTCGCCGGGAGCGATGTTGTAGCTGGGTTGCATCTCGTCGGTGACGGTGTCGACACCGAAGACTTTTTTCACGTGGTTGAGCGAACTGTATAAGGTGAACCGTCCACACATGACCGTTACAGAAATCCGAGCATACTTCCCATTGTTTTTTTACGATATCTTCTTTCCCAGTGGTTTCGTATCCGATTTTCCCTCTATCAGCATGTATATGAGTTCGTTATATAGGGACCCACGAACGGAATCAAGGGAATAGCGTGCCGGCAGGGGAAGCGGCCTATTGCCGTGAGGGCTGAAACGCGGCGGTTTTTACCCTTGACAAACCGTGTCATGGATGTACCTATTGATGTGAAATAAGGAGGTGAGGCATGAGTGATACGGAAAGAGTCGATCCCACACCGGCCCCCGACTTCGAGCTTGCCGACAGCGAAGGCCAACCGGTAAAATTGTCCGGCTACAAGGGCAGCCGACATGTCGTTCTTATCTTTAACCGCGGCTTTGTCTGACCATACTGCCGAAAGCACATGGCGCAGTTGCGCCGTGACTATCAGGAATTCGTGAAAAGGGGCGCCGAGGTCATCGCCATCGGCCCTGAGAAACCGCACGCCTTCGCCGACTGGTGGCGTGAACATAAGATGCCCTTCCCGGGACTGGCCGACCCGGAGCACCGCGTATCAAAGCTGTACGGGCAGGAGGTCCGGATCTTCAAACTGGGACGCATGCCGGCACAGCTCATCATCGACAGGAACGGCATGATACGCTACAAACACTACGGCGCTTCCATGAAGGACATTGCAGAAAACAGCGAACTGCTCTCAAGGCTGGATGAATTGAACAGGGAAGAAGCGTAATCCGTGCTTCGTTGAGGACTGCTCACGAAGGGTCCCCCCTCAGAAAGACTGGGAGCACCCTCTCTATCCCCACAGAGCTCCCCCTTTTTCTTAAAAATAGGGGCTCTGTCCCTCATTTACACATGGTTGCGAAGCTGCAACTCTAGGGGATGGGGATTGAGATAAAACTGTTCTTTCAGGTACGGCTCGTCGTATTTCCTGACATAGTGATTCATCAGGGTTACCGGCACGATCAGGGGAATGAGACCGTTGCGGTATTGCTCGACGATCTCCAGAATCTCCTTCTTCTCATCGGAGGATAGTTGCTTCTTGAAGTAGCCCATGATGTGATGCAGGACATTGGTGTGCTTCGCTGTCGTGGGCTTGAGGGCCATGGCCTCCATAAGCAGCTTCTCATACTGCGTGATGAACTCGTTCGGCGGAAACTCTTTCGCATGGGCCACAAGATTCCCCATCTGCCGAAGGTGTTTCGGGCTGTGGGCCATGAAAAGCAGCTTGTTTTTCGTGTGAAAGGCCACAAGATTCCTGATCAGGTCTTTCCCCCGCATCGCCTCCCGGTAGCGCTTATATGTGAAGATACGTTCGATGAAGTTTTCCCGCAGAACAGCGTCGTGGAGCCTCCCTTCCTCCTCGACGGGCGTGAGGGGAAAATGTTCCATAAAGATCCGGGCGAAGACCCCTACGCCGATCTTCCGGGGCATCCCCTTGTCGTCATATACCTTGACGCGCTCCATCCCGCTCGATGGTGAATCGCTTTTGAAGACAAATCCGCAGAGATCCTCCTTATCGAGGGCTTTCACACGCTTTCCGGCCCATGTCTCCATCCGTTCCGTGTGATCGATGCCTGTTTTGCCCGTCACAAGGCGGGGCCGCGCAGGATCGCCCACGAGCCGCAACGTTTCACGCGGGACGCCGAGGCCGCATCCCACCTCGGGGCACACGGGAACATACTGAACATATCTGCCCAGGGTATCGCGCAGAAAACGGTCCAGCGCGTGGCCGCCGTTATAGCGGACATTTTCACCCAGCAGGCAGGAACTGATGCCGATCGGAATCTTTTCCATACGTCATCCTCGCAATAGTTTTCCTTCCTCTATTCATGAAAGGCATGGTTTTGTCCAGATGAAAAAGCATCAGTCGGGCGATTTTTGTCTTGGATATGCTTCCATATTTCCCGGAATTTGAGAACCGCAGAGGCTTCAGCCCTAATCAAGATAGGCGGCAAGAGATTCCTCTATGCACTGTTCATATCCGAAGTAGAAATGATCGGCTCCCCGGACTACCGCAAGCCGGCACCCCACTTGTTTCACTATTTTCTCCAGGGAAGGCAAGGGGCAGAACTGATCCCGGTCACCGCAGATGATAAACCCGCATCTTCCTGTGAGGTGGGAAAAGTCGAATTGCACGAAATCGACAGGGGGCGAAACCAGGATGACATCGGAAAGACCTTCGTAACCGGCAACAGCTCTCGAAATGACCCACGCCCCGAAGGAATAGCCCGCCAAGGTTATATCGTCCAACCCTCTTTCTTTCAGAAAGGCAATGGCCCCCTTGACGTCGTCCTGTTCACCTTCACCGTCGTCGAAGTCTCCTTCACTCCCCCCCACGCCCCTGAAATTAAACCGCAGGGTCGTGTACCCGTGGTCATGAAAAGCGGTAACGAGTGCCTCCACGACATTGTTCTCCATGCTCCCTCCCATCTGGGAATGGGGATGGGTGACGACCATGCCCTTTGAATTGCTCCCCGGGGCATACAGTCCCTCAATGGTCAGGCCTGCGCTTTTGAAGAATATCCGCTCTTCGTTCATAATAGTCAAGCTTCTCTTGGGTTTTTTAGGAGTAACGAGCAAAAGATAGCTAAAAGCATCCCAATAATACACATGACGATCATGTAATGATAAGAGTGAGTAACATCGAAGATATATCCCCCCAGAAAAGAGCCGCCCGCAACACCCAGCCCGGCAATCATCAATACAAAACCAAATATGGAACCAGTTGCTTTGAGCCCGAAATAGTCGGCGGGGAAAGCGGGGATCACCCCGGCCCATCCACCAAAACTGATCCCGAAGAGGGGGGCAAAGACAAAAAACATCCACAGCTCCTGTGAAAACAGAAGCCAGACCACCATCACTGTTTGAAGCGTAAACGCAGCGATAAGAATCTGTTTTCTCCCCAGTTTATCTGAAAGAAAACCAGCCATTATCCTGCCAATAATGCTTCCACCTCCCACTAAACCCGCAAGAAACCCGGCTGTGGTCAAGGGAACGCCTTTATCTGTGATAAGCGGGACCATATGGATCATAATGGCCCATAACGCCAGGGCTGCAAAGGCCCAGCTTAAACTTAAGGCCCAGAAAGACCTTGTTTTGACAGCATTCAGGAAGGAAAAATCATCAGTAGATTTCACTGCGTTTGGCGTTTCTTCGCTTCCCACTTTAAAATTTTCACGCGGTGATTTTTTGATAAACGTTACTATGGGAATGAATACCGTAAAAACGATAGCTCCCACAACAACATACGCTGTTCTCCAACCATAAGAAGTAATCAGCCATGCAGCCAAAGGTGATAGCACCAATGAACCGGTACCGACTCCTGTTACGGTTAAACTGATAGCAAGGCCTCTCTTAACGGTAAACCATCGGGAAACCGTGGTTACCATAGGTGTATAAGCAGCAGCGACTCCCCATCCAAGAAGAAAAACATAGTACACATAGAACTCCCACAGCGTTGTTATAGAACTCATCATAATCATTGAACCCGCCAGGCATATGCCACCAGTTGCGGCCACTATTCTCGGGCCCCATTTGTCGGTCAACCATCCGGCGAAAGCGGCAAAAACGGTATGAGAGACGGCATATGCACTAAATGCTCCTGCTGTCATTGCTCTGGTCCATCCAAAATCAGAATAGAGCGGTTTTAAAAACACACCGGAAGAATAGGTAATCCCATACCCCATCATGGTCGCCAGAAAAGCCGTTGCCACGACTATCCAGCCGTAATACAAACGACTTGATTCGTTGTCGATACTCTTCATGGTTTTCGGGAACCTTTCAGGCATAATTCCGGCAATATGTATATTGAATGAAGAACCCCGCAGCAAGTTGCGGAGGATTAGACCCAAAAGAGATTCAAGACAATACTAGCTCAGTCTATGGCCAATTTTCCGGCTTTCCCCCGGTTTTCTTTTTTCCCTTCATGAATCAAAACCGTCACTGCCTCGGGAGGGACTTTGAAGTGCGTACACACGGCCTCGGTGATGTCCCTTACAAGCCCTCTCTTTTGTTCGACGGTCCGTCCTTCGTCCGCCTCGACGATAATGGTAGGCATCGTTTATTCCTCCTTTTCCTTCTTGCTCGGCTCTC
The DNA here is from genome assembly GCA_002428735.1 of Syntrophaceae bacterium UBA6078. Classification (GTDB taxonomy): domain Bacteria; phylum Desulfobacterota; class Syntrophia; order Syntrophales; family UBA2210; genus UBA6078. The sequence continues at coordinate 58,060 of DIXO01000044.1, forward strand.
TGATGGGCCTGAGCGGTGTCTCAGGCATTTCCGCTTTTTCCCTCATTATCAAACAATGAGCCTTCCCCGATCAACCGGTTAGACCTCGATCTTCCCCTCTTTCATGAGCTTCGTCGGTTTGAAGATCTCCAGCTTAAATGTGTTATAGATCTCCTCCAACTTCGCGTTCAGTACGTCATACCCGATTCCCTTTGCCAAGGCGAAGGGGCCGAAGGGCGAGCCGCCGCCGTTGGCCATGGCAAGATCAATCTCCCTGGGATCGGAGCAGACGCCCTCTTCAATAAGTTTCGTCGCCTCGTTCACCTGCAAGGCAATCAGGTGGTTCAGGTCATACTCCGTGGTTGCCTTTGAGAGGTCGATCTGGGGTCTTCCCTGCGACCAGTCGTAAAACCCCTTCCCCGTCTTTTTTCCCAGATCGCCCGCCTTGATGTAGGCCGACATGGCATCGGATGGTGTGTAATCGGGGGACAGGACCTGGGCGAAGTATTCCATGCCGTGGTACGCAATGTCGATACCGACGTAGTCCAGCAGTTCAAAAGGCGCCATGGGCATGAAGGGTTTCATGGCCGCGTCGAACTCCTCCGGTGTGGGATGACCCGCTTCCAGGATCTTCGAGAGAAAAACCAGGGTGGGTTCGTTGGCCCGGTTATAGATGAAGCCGGGCGAATCCTTTTCGACAATAACGGGAACCTTGCCAATCTTCTTCGCCAGTTCATAGCCGATCCGGATCGATTCGTCCGAGGACCAAGCTCCCCGGGTAACCTCCACCAGCTTCATCAGAATGGCGGGATTGAAAAAGTGGTATCCGATCACCTTGTCCGGTCTGTTTGTCGCCTTCGCAATCTCGGTAATGCTGATGTTCGATGTATTGGACGCGAGGATGGCATGTTCGGGGGCGAACCTGTCGACTTCGGTGAAAACGCTCTTTTTGAGTTCCAGTTTTTCCGGAACCGCTTCAATCACGAAATCGGCATCTTTGACCGCCTCCTGGAGATCAACGACGGGAATCAGCCGCGCCAGCGCGTCGTCGTGCGCTTCCGGGGTAATCTTCCCCTTTTCCTTGAACCGAGCCAGGCTCTTCCGAATCCCTTCGACACCGCGATCCACAAATTTCTGCTCAACATCACGGAGCGCTACCGTGTATCCGCCAAGAAGACAGGACGCGGCGATGCCGTGCCCCATGTCACCGGCGCCGATCATGGCAATTTTCTGCACATTCTCCAGTTTCATACCGTGACCTCCTTTGTTGCAATCAGTTATTCCCCCGTAAAATTGGGCGGACGTTTTTCGAGAAAGGCGGTGAAACCTTCAATGGCGTCCTTTGACGACGCTACCTTCTGAGTCCCTTCCCACTCCACCTTTGTCCCTTCGAGCAGTCCTTTTTCAAGTCCCGTATTCACGGCATTCAGAACAGCTTCTACGGCGAGGGGCGGACGCTGTGCCAGAAATTCGGCCATCTCCATGACGTCGCTCATCAGAGCCCCTCCTGCGGATACCCTGTCGACGAGACCGATTTCCAGAGCCTCCTCTGCGGTCAGGCGCTTGCTGAAGAGGATCAGTTCCAGCGCCTTCGCTTTTCCCAGTATCCGGGGCATGCGCTGCGTCCCGCCCCATCCGGGGATGATGCCGAGATTGAGTTCGGTGAGGCCGATCTTCGCCCCCTCCTGCATAACCCTGAAGGTCGATGCCATGGCCAGTTCGCAGCCGCCGCCAAAGGCATAGCCGTTGATTGCGGCGATGACCGGCTTGGGAAACCGGTCGATCCTCGTCCAGAGCTCCTGGCCTTTGGGTCCTGTAATATGGGCGTTCGCAACATCGCCCACATCGAATCCCGCTGAGAACCCCTTCTCACCGGCCCCGGTAATAATGAGAACTCTCACTTCCCTGTCCTGCCCGGCATCATCAAGGGCCTTCTCAAGCTCGGACAGCATGGCCAGGTTCACCGAGTTGGCCGGAGGACGGTTCAGAGTCAGCGTAGCAATGTGCCCCTGCTTTTCATAGCGGATGGTTTCGAAAGTCATATGTCTCCCCCCCCCCTTTCATGGAATGTACACAATCTTGATCGTGTATAACAATAAAAAAGGAAAGGTGTTGTCACCTTTCCTTATATGGCTGAGCAATCAGGGTCCATCCGTCGCACTCTGCGAGGCTTGTCCATCCTGCATATCTGTACGATGTCGGAAGCGGGCATGGTACCCCCGGTCACAGAGAAAATTGCCCGGGACAATCAGCGCGTCATCAGAAAAAACCTCACCGTTCATGGCCGCCTGGTCTCACCCACCGCCCCGGCAATGAAGAATCGTCCCCTTGCCACCGCAAAAATAAATTCGTCCTATGAATGCGTTATTTGGCCGGGTCCTGTTTTTTCGGTTCCGGAAGGAATCGTTCTATCTTCGCTTCGTTCTTCAGTTTCTCGATATATTTTTCTCCCTCGGCCCTGGTCTCCATACTCTTGAGGTACTGGGCGATCCGATCTTTGACTTCTCCGTATTCGCTTATGGTCTCCGGTTTTTTCTCCCCCGCCAGTATGAGATGATAGCCAAAATCGGTTTCGACTATATCGCTTATTTCTCCCTTTTTCAGGGCGAAGGCCGCGTCTTCAAAAGGTTTGATCATCTGACCCCGCCCGAACTCTCCCAGGTTACCGCCGTCAGCGCTGCTGGGGCACTGGGAATATTTTTTAGCGAGTTCGGCGAAATCCGCCCCCCCCTTCAGTTCCTTCTGTATATTCTTGATCTCTTTCAGCGCCTTGGCCTTCGCGGCCTTATCCCCCGCTGGTTCAGCCTTGATCAGAATGTGCCGCGCCTGAATCTTTTCGATCTGTTTGAAAAGATCGGGATTTTTATCGTAATAGTCCTTTGTTTTTTCATCCGATATCTCGATCCGGTTTACAACCTCCTGGTCCACAAGTTTCTGGATTGCTATCCCCTCACGGAACTGGACCTTCAGCTTCTCTTCAGTCAGGTTCATCTCCTCCAGCATTTTCTCGAAACCACCCTGCTCCTGAAATTGTTTCTTTATATTCGCAATCTGCTCATCGACAGCCGTTTCCTCTACCTGTACCCCTTTTTTCCGGCTTTCCTGGTAGAGAATCTCATGGGCAATAAGACTTTCAAGAATTTCTCTCTTTATTCCAGCCAGCTTTTCTCCATCCGCCTGCGCCAGTTCGGTATATTGCTTTTTCACAAGAAACAGATCCGCGTCCAGTTCATCCTGGGTAATTACTTCCCCGTTGACCATAGCTACCGCGCCCTCGGGGACTTTCGGTTCCCCCTTGCATCCCTGCAGAACGCAGAAGGCCATGACAATAACCACGAGGATGTAAAGCCACCTTTTTTGTACTATATGCATCTGGTATGTCCTTTCCTTCAAGAATACACCCCTTCTACACTAATGAGCCCGCAATGCAAGCGTTTTCTTGTGCTTGCGCGTGTAACGTTTGCCGCTTTTCCCTCGGCCGTGAATCATAGTTGCCCGTTGACAATACACCGGGGAACGATTAGTATTGATTCCCGGCCTTGAGGGATCAGCAACGCGGGCCGGCGGGCGTATACCGGTTGCGGAACATTCCGCCCCGTTATTCCCAACAGGAGAACCACTGCCATGATAAAACTGAAGGATCCCGTGAGCGGGCTGACCCATTTCATCGGTCTTGTCCTCGCTGTGACCGGGCTCGTATTCCTGATATGGGGAGCCACCCACCCCGTCAGGCCTGTTCACATCGCGGCCTTTTCCGTATTCGGTGCCGGGATGATTCTGCTCTATACGGCAAGCACTCTGTATCACTGGCTTCCCGTTTCAGAAACAGTCAGCCAGCGTCTCCGCAAGATCGATCACATGATGATCTTCATCCTCATCGCCGCCACCTACACCCCCGTCTGCCTGATCCCCCTGCGGGGCGCCTGGGGGTGGAGTCTGTTCGGCGTCATCTGGGGATTGACCGTCATCGGCATTCTGATGAAGATTTTCTGGATGCAGGCCCCACGGTGGCTCTACACCCTCATCTATATCGCTACCGGGTGGGTGGCGGTGGTAGCCATCTGGCCGTTGATACAGGCCCTTCACCTCGGCGGGATGGTCTGGCTGTTCCTTGGCGGGCTGTTCTATACGACGGGCGCCGTGATCTATGCCATCAGGAAACCCGACCCGTGGCCCCGTGTCATCGGCTTTCATGAAATATTTCATGTCTTCGTCATGATGGGAACCTTCTCACACTTCTGGATGATGTACCGCTACGTCATGCCCTTCAGCTAAGGAGATCTCCCGAACACCAGACCGGTTCAGGATATGGTAATCCCCAAATCCCGACACCTTCTCATTTCCTGGAAAATCAAACTCATATGGAACTCACACAACAGATGCCGGACACACATATCGCTCAGATCGCGCGCGAACTCAATCTGACGGAAAAACAGGTACGCGCGGCCGCCCTCCTTCTCGAAGAGGGAGCGACCGTCCCCTTCATTGCCCGATACCGCAAGGAAGCAACGGGCGGACTCGATGAAGTCAATATCATATCAATCCGGGACCGCCTCGAACAACTCGACACGCTGGACAAGCGCAGAGAGGCCATCCTCAAATCACTGGAGGAGCAGGGAAAGCTTACCGACGAGTTGCGGGGGGCGGTCATGTCCGCACCGACCCTGGCCGCGCTGGAGGATATCTACCTCCCCTACCGGCCGAAACGCCGGACCCGGGCGACCGTTGCACAGGAGCGGGGGCTCGAACCGCTGGCCACTCTGCTTTTCGAGCAGGGAGATATGGACCCGCTCGTGGAGGCATCCGCCTTTATTGATCCGGAAAAGGGGGTGGCAACGGCGCAGGACGCGCTCGCCGGTGCCCGCGACATCATTGCCGAGTGGATCAACGAAGACGCGAAGGTCAGGGACGCCCTCCGTGAACTTTTTGCCAGGAAGGCGCTGATCCGCGTGAAGGCAGTCAAGGACAAGGAAGAAGAGGGATCGAAGTACACGGATTACTTCGACTGGGAGGAACCGGTCGCCACGGCCCCATCGCACCGAGTTCTGGCCATCCGCCGGGGAGCCGCCGAGGGATTCCTCAACTTTCGGGTCCTCCCTGATGAGGAAAGGACCATGGCCATCCTGGAGCGGCATTTTGTCAAAGGCGCCGGTCCCGCTTCACAGGAGGTACGCCTCGCCGTTCGCGACGGCTACAAGCGCCTCCTCGCCCCTTCCATGGAAACGGAGACCCGCCTGGAAAGCAAAAACAGGGCTGACGCGGAGGCGATCAGGGTCTTCTCGCAGAATATCCGGAATCTCCTTCTCACGCCGCCCCTCGGCCAGAAGCGGGTTCTCGCCATCGATCCGGGGCTGCGCACCGGGTGCAAGATCGTCTGCCTCGACCCGCAGGGGAAGCTCGTGCACAACGATACCATCTATCCCCTGGAACCGCGGAACCGCGTGAAGGAATCGGAAGAAACCCTGCGAAATCTGGCGGAGCGGTTCGGTATCGAGGCCATCGCCATCGGCAACGGCACGGGGGGGCGGGAGACCGAGGCGTTCTGCAAGGGAATCGACTTCGGCAGGAAGATCCCGGTAATCGTTGTCAGCGAGAGCGGGGCGTCGGTCTATTCCGCCTCGGAAGCCGCCCGTGAAGAATTCCCCGACCACGACCTGACCGTCCGCGGCGCCGTTTCCATCGGGAGGCGTCTCATGGACCCCCTGTCGGAACTGGTCAAGATCGACCCCAAGGCCATCGGCGTGGGGCAGTATCAGCATGACGTGGATCAGAAGGCCCTCAGAAAATCGTTGGACGATGTGGTCTCAAGCTGCGTCAACATGGTCGGCGTGGAGGTGAACACCGCCGGCAGACAGATCCTGAGCTACGTCTCCGGCCTCTCGGAACGGCTGGCGGCGCACATCGTGGCCTATCGCGACGAAAACGGCCCCTTCCCGTCGCGCGCCGAACTGAAAAAGGTCCCCGGCATGGGGGCGAAGTCCTTCGAGCAGGCCGCCGGGTTTCTCAGGATCCACGGCGCGAAGAATCCTCTCGACGCCTCCGCCGTCCACCCCGAAAGCTATGAGATCGTGGAACGAATGGCCCTCGATCTGGACTGCACGGTTCCGGACCTGATGACGCAACCTGAACTGCGCGACAGGATTATCCTGAAAAAATACGTGAGCGACACCATCGGCATTCCCACCCTCACCGATATCATGGATGAACTCGCCAAACCCGGCCGCGACCCGCGGGAGCCATTCGAACTCTTTGCCTTCACCGAGGGGGTGAAGACGCTTGCGGACCTGCAGACAGGGATGAAGCTTCCCGGCGTGGTGACAAACGTGACGGCCTTCGGCGCCTTCGTGGACATCGGTGTCCACCAGGACGGACTCGTCCATATCAGCGAACTGGCCGATCGCTTTATCCGCGATCCCCACAGCCTTTTGACAGTCAATCAGAAAGTATCCGTCACGGTCATTGACGTGGATATGAAACGACACCGCATCGCCCTTTCCATGCGCACCAATCCCCTGAAGCCGCGAAGCGGAAAAGGGAAGAAGCCATCTTCCGGGGGAAAGGGTTCAAACGGCGCATCAGGAGGGGACACGGCAGGAAAAAAGAAACCGGCGGGACCATCCGCCGACCCTCACACTCACGCGCTGTGAATGAAATGATCGAGAAGATAGTATCCGGCGGCCAGACCGGCGCGGATCAGGCGGCCCTCGATGTCGCCATACAGGCGGGCATCCCTCATGGAGGCTGGGTGCCGAGAGGACGGATGACCGAAGCGGGAGCACTCTCCGATAGATACCGGATGCGGGAGATGCCCACCGACGGCTATGCGGAGCGCACCGAGCGGAACGTAATCGATTCGGACGGAACCATTATCTTCTCTCACGGAGCGCTCGACGGGGGATCGGCACTGACGGAAATACGTGCAGAAGAACATGGGCGCCCACATCTCCACCTCGATATGGAAAGGCTCTCCATCGCCGGGGCGGCGGGTACGCTGAAGGAATGGATTAAAAACAACGCGATACGGGTCCTGAACGTCGCGGGCCCGCGGGCGAGCAAAGACCCCGATATCTATCGTGTCACGACCGCGGTTCTGGAATCCCTGCTCGGAAAAAACAGGGCGGCGATATAGCCGTTATTATCTCAACAGACACTCGAAGCGCTGTTCGTTAACCTCAGTCCCCCACTGCGTTCCCCTGCGTTCCTCAACCAACATGAAACCCGCCTTTTCGTAGAGGCACTTGGCGGCTCCGAGCCCCTCGAATGTCCAGAGATAAACCTTCCCGAATCCCTTGTCCCGGCAGAACCTCATGGCGGTCTCGATGAGCCGGGTGCCTGCTCCGTTTCGCTGGAAGGCATCGGAAACGATGAACCACCGAACATGCGCCCCCTCGCTTTCGGCGTGGATGCCGTCAATAACGATGGAGCCTTCGACGCTTCCGTCCGCCAGGGCAAGCCAGAAACCATCCCGGCTTTCGTCATATCGCTTGAGAAAATCGGAAAGCTCAGTTGCAACCTTTACTTCGAAAAAGAGCCCGAAGCCCCAGTGTTGATGGTAGTAGGCGCCGTGCAGTTGGACAACGCGCCCAAGCGATCCGGGGATATATCCCTGAGCAATCCTGATTTCCGGCATACGCACCTCTGCTTTACGTCGCAGCGCGCGGGACGGGACATGACCGGCCTCAGAGAGGGGCTATCAATCCGCCTGCCCTTTTCCTACCACAAATTTACCCGTGAAATACTTCTTCCGTATATTCCCCGCTTCTTCCGCGATCCATCGTTCTATCCCGACGTTTTTGATCCGGCCGAGGTTGTACACCTTCATGTTATGAGGATACCGGGCAGCCTGGTCGGCCATCGGCGCCAGGAAAGCGCATGGAAAATCACTGCAGTCGCAGCACAAATCGACACCCCTGGCCTTGACGCAATTCAGGGTCACGCACCCCTCCACCGGCAAATGGAAGTGCTTTCCGTCCTGCTGCCGGCAGCCTTTACACGGGATCGCCTCTTTCGGGATACCCATTTTCGTGTGAAAAATGTCAACAAGTTTGTCCGTCAGATTCAGTTCGTACAGTTCGCAATTGAAACAGTCCAGCCCGCAGGGCGCGGTCAACGCTTTTTTGGTCTCCATCCTCTTCTCCTGTAAACGTATTTTTTACCTACCCATAGCATACGGGATCAGGAATTTCTTTCGAAATAATGGTTCATTTCAGTAATTTCCGGTTAGGAAATTG
>DIXO01000045.1 GCA_002428735.1 Syntrophaceae bacterium UBA6078
TATGTGCCTCAGCTAGTCTAGACCCATCACAAAATTACAACCCGTGGGTCCTTCGGCAATAGCAAGGCCCGGAGGTGATATCCCCAGGGCTTTGAGTGAAGATGAAATCTCTGATGTAATAGAATTGTTTGCAAGGGCAGCCAAAAGAGCCATGAATGCAGGTTTTGATGGTGTTGAAATTCACGGTGCGCATTCTTATCTGATAGCACAATTTCTGTCTTCTGCGTGGAACCGCCGTGAGGATCGCTATGGAGGAACACTTGAAAATAGAGCACGGATATTTATCGAAATCTTTCAGGCTGTAAGAGATAGAGTGGGGAAGTTATATCCGGTCTGGTGTAGAATCAACGGTGAGGAAACGGGGATACCCGGTGGAACGACAGGTGAGGAAGCAAAGAAAATATCAAGAATACTCGAGCCGTATTGTGATGCTATCAGTGTATCCACTGCCGATATTACTTATACCTCTTCCAAGCCCTATTTTTTTCCTCCAGGTTGGGCAGCGCACTTGGCAGCAGGTGTAAAAAAAGCAATTCATCGTCCTGTCATAGGGGTAGGAAGGATTACTCCAGAGTTAGCTGAGCATCTGCTTCAAGAAAGAAAATTGGATTTTATCGCTATGGGGAGGGCATTAAGGGCTGATCCAGAATTGCCCAATAAACTTTATTTAGGAAAATTGAAAGACATCAGACCTTGCATTGTATGCAGTGATTGTGTTGGGAATGCAAGGCCTAATGGTGAAAGATTATGTGCCGTAAACCCAGAGATTGGAAGAGAGGGCTTATATAAGATTGAACAAGTCCCCATAAAGAAAAAGGTTCTTATTGTCGGTGGCGGACCAGCCGGGATGGAAGCCGCACGGGTGGCTGCGTTACGTGGCCATAAGGTGACTCTATGGGAAAAAGGCGAGCGACTGGGAGGAAAGTTGCTGTTAGCTGCTATCCCGCCGTTCAAGGAAGAGATCACGAAGCTCATCAAATTTTTGTCATCTCAGATTACAAATACCGGTGTTAGAGTAGAATTACAGAAAAAAGCAACCTCGGCTCTTGTGAAAAACTACAAACCCGATGTTGTAATTCTTGCAACGGGGTCGACCCCTCTTGTGCCACGCATTAAGGGGATCAACGGCCTAAATGTTGTGACTGCCGAGGATGTCCTGGGCGACAGGGTTAATGTTGGAAAACATATTGCCATCTTAGGGGGTGGGCAGGTTGGTTGTGAGGTGGCAGCATTCTTGCTAGAAAAAGGGAAAAAGATTACGATCGTTGAGATGATCAGCCTAATCGCGGCAGATCTGGGAAAGAGACAGGGGAGAGATTTTCTCATTAATTACCTCACTGAAAGGGGTGTTACACTTTTAACTCTAACGAAGGGAGAAGAAATATCAAAGAAGGGCTTGATGGTGGTAGACCAATACGGGGAAAAGCATACCATTGAGGCAGACACTGTAGTCCTTGCCTGTGGAGCTATACCTCATGCAGACCTTTTACGGGAGGTAGAAGGAACTATCCCAGAAGTCCATACCATTGGTGATTGTACTAAGACAGGAAAAATATTGGAAGCGATTGATGAAGGAGCGCGTATTGCTCGCTTGATATGAGGCGCAAATGTGATTCTAAAAGGTAAAGATTGTGGATTAAATAGTGTCTGTTATTTTTATCATTAAAAAGGGAGTGCGGGAGAGGTAGATAGGTGCACCGATTAGACCCTATCTTGAGGTATCGAAGGTCATCGAAGATACCGGAGGCGAGGCCTTGAATGAAGCAACTGGTGGGACTTCTCAAGGCAAAGGAGATGTGCTATTTCGGTCGAAGCTACGATGCCTCTCAGGCCCTTCAGATGGGACTCGTCAACGAAGTGGTGGGTGAATCCGTGCTGGAGCAACGGCTCAAGGAACGGATCTCGGATCTGTGCGATATGGATCCGTCGGCCCTGGCTGTACAGAAAGATATCATCCACAAATGGCTCACCAGCGATCTCGAAACGGCAATGCAGTATTCGATTCTTGCCATGAAACCCTGTGAGGGGTCGGAGGCTCAACGAAACAGGATGCGGCAGGCGCTTGGCATCAAAGAAACCGACGGTGATTGAACGTACAGGCTTACCGTTTTTGATGCTTTTCTTTGTCGTTCGAAATCATATCCCATCGCTTTTGTCTTGACACCGGATATCCTTTTCTCTTAAGCTACCCAACACATCGGGGGGGGCAGGTTGCCAAGCCTGCCATATATCTTCCACACGACTGCCCGCGACTCTTGCGCGCATACAGATACCCTTTCTTGATAACCGTCTGCAGAGAGAGGTGTTCTCCATGGATATGAAGCGGGAGTATTACGAAGACATTGAGCTCATCGGCAGTGGTGTGGTTCTCTTCTGGTCTGCGGTTCTTCTCCTTTTTCTCTTCACCCTTCCCCTGTATGTGCCGAACTACCACATCTATCTTCTCAATGTCATTATTGTCCACGTGATACTTGCCGTGGGGCTCAACATCCTCGTCGGATACACGGGACAGATATCGTTGGGGCATGCCGGTTTCTTCGCCATAGGGGCTTACGGGACGGTTTTCCTCATGACGCACTTTCACGTCCCCTTTATCCTGGCACTTCCCTTGGCGGCTTTTATCGCCGCCTTTTTCGGCTTTATTCTCGGTCTGCCGGCGCTCAGGCTGGAGGGGCCGTACCTTGCAATTGCGACGCTCGGATTCGGTCTGGCCATCATGCATGTCATAGGCACATGGGACATCTTCGGCGGGAGGATGGGGCTCCACGCTCCCCCCCTGGACCTGGGGATACCACAGATGGGCTTCAGCTGGGTCCTGGGGTCCGATGTCAGTATGTACTACCTCATACTGGTGATTGGCATCATTATGGTCGTGGGCGCCATAAACCTCATGAAAACACGCATCGGAAGAGCCTTTGTCGCCATACGGGACAGCGATATTGCGGCGGAGGTCATGGGGGTCAACCTCACCATCTACAAGACCCTCGCCTTCGCTGTCAGCGCTTTTTACGCGGGTATAGCGGGAGGGCTGTTCGGATTTGTCTGCGGGTTTTTCGATCCCTTTACCTTCAACATGATCCTCTCCATCATCTTCCTCGTCATGGTTGTGGTGGGTGGCTTGGGTTCGATCCTCGGCGCGATTATGGGCGCCACTCTGATAACCTATCTTCAGTACGATCTCTTGAAGAATGTCTCAGAGGCCCCGTACGTGGGAGAGTTTCTTACCAACATTTCCCGAAAATGGTTTACCGTGATCGGCCTGGAGAACGTCGGGGGGATAGCCCTCGGGCTTATCATGATCGGGATCGTTATATTCGAGCCGCTGGGTATGTATGGCGTGTGGATCCGAATCAAAAAATACTGGATGACGTGGCCTTTTTAAGTCTGATTTACGCGGCAGGATTGCTTGTTTCGTTCACCGGTATTTTCACGTGTAATGGGGAGACAACATGATCGGACAACTGGTTGTTGAAGGGTTGGCAATAGGCGCCTGCTATGGTCTCCTGGCAATAGCCGTGGTCATTATATACAAGACTTCCGAGGTGGTAAACTTCGCGCAGGGGGAAATGGCGATGTTTTCGACCTTCGTGGCCTACCATATCCTGCTTCATTATCATTATCCCTTCTGGCTGGCTTTTATCATCACCATGGTGTTCGCGATCCTGCTCGGCGTGGCTATCGAATTTGTCTTTCTTCGTCCCGCCAAGGAGCCAACCGCGCTCGGGCTTATTGTGCTTACCCTTGGGGCGGAAATGCTCCTCATGGGGCTGGCAGGGTGGAAATGGGGCGCGGAACAGAAGTATTTTGAAATCCCCATGGCGTATAATGTTACCCACGAACCGATAAAGGGAATTATCATAAGCGACTGGGCGATCGGCGTCTTTGTAGTGGCCGCCGTTCTCATGACGCTCCTCTATCTTTTTTTCAGATATACCCGTCTGGGCGTGGCAATGAAGGCCACGCAGCAGAATAAAAACGCCGCCAAGATCATGGGTGTCCGTGTGGAACGGATGTTTTCCCTTGCCTGGGGGTTGAGTTCGCTTATGGGCGCCGTGGCCGCCATGTTTTTCGCCTCGCGGGCGACACTGGATACGAACTTCATGATGGAACCCTTTCTCAGGGCTTTTGCAGCGGCGGTGCTGGGAGGGCTGATGAGCATCCCCGGCGTCCTCATCGGAGGCGAACTGCTCGGGTTGATAGAAAATTTCTTCGGATACGTCTGGCCGGAATGGAAGCCGATTGTCGCGTTTCTGGTGATTGTCATTGTGCTGTGTGTGCGTCCCAGCGGTCTGTTCGCGAAGCATTACGTAAAGAAGGTATAGCTCCTGTACGCCGGTGCCACAAAATACTGTGGCTTGATACCATTCGGCCCGGGGCTTCACCCGTGAGGATGCAGTACTGTTTCGAGTATAAAGGAAAGCGGAATCCAATATGGGAATTCAGACGAGATAAAAGGAGGGAAACATGAAAATCACAAAAACAGTGTGTACGGTTTTGCTGGCGGTTGTCTGTATGGTTGCGATGGCTCAGGACAGCTTTGCCGTCCAGCCCGGGTTCGACGGCAAAGAGATTCGCATAGCGCAGTGGGGACCCCAGACGGGACCCGCGGCGCCGTGGGGTTCGGTAGCCAGGGGGAGCGCCATCCTCTTTAACCTTATCAATGAGGAGGGGGGTATCCATGGGAGAAAGATCAAATATTTTGTCCGGGATGACCAGTACAACCCCGCACAGACAAAGGCGGTAGCCAAAGAACTGGTTGAACGTCAGGGGGTCTTTGCTTTTGTTGGCGGGGTCAGTGCCGCCTGCGGCATGGCGGTCAAGGATTACCTCGCGCAGAATAAGGTTATCTGGTGCGGCCCGTCCACGGCGATTGTGGAATATGTGTTTCCACCGCAGAAATACCTCTTTGGCGTATACCCGCTCTATGAGGATGAAGCGAGCATTCTCACAAAATACCTTGTTGAGAAAAAGGGATTCAAGAAGATCGGCTTCTTTTATCAGAATGACTCGTACGGCAAGAACGGTCTCGCGGGATGCAAGCAGCGGCTCGCCACCTACGGGATGAAGCTGGTGGAGGAAATCCCCGTTGAACCAGCGGAGAAGGACCTCGCCTCGCAGATGCTGAAGTTCAAGAACTCCGGCGCCGAGACCGTCATCATGTGGGTCAATCCTACCACGGCCGTCATCGCGCTGAAGACCTGCGCCACCATCGGCTATAAGCCGCAATGGGTATCTTCCAATACCCTTTCGGACTACCCGCTCATGTACAAGATATCGGGGGGGCTGTTTGAAGGAGTTATTACGGGGGCGTTCGGGCTGACTCCCGATTCGAGCAATCCTCTGCTGGTCAAATACCGCGAAGCGGCGAAACGGATGGCTCCCGACGAGAGATGGGGAACCTTTTTCCTCGCTGGCATCCTGTTTGCGGAACCCTTTGTCGAGGCTTTGAAGAAAGCGGGGCCGGACCTCAGCACGGAAGGCTGCCTGAAGGCACTGAATTCAATAAGGAATTTCCAGGGTATCGGACCTGAAGTCAATTTCAGCGAGGGCGTCCATCAGGGAACGGACTCCATTCAGATCCAGCAGTGCGGGCCGGGCGCGTCCTACATCCTGCTGCAGGACTGGGCGTTCAATGACCTGGCAACATGGAAAAAGAAATAGCGAGTCACGGCCTGTTCGCGGTGATCACGGGGCGGGGCCGCGTGAAGACAAACGCGCGGTCTTCGCCCGATCATTGAGATCGATTTTTGCACTATCAGAAATGCGGGGCATGAGGATCAATCACAGTGTCTCTCTTCAAGGTTGAAAATCTCAGCATACAGTTTGGCGGCCTGAAAGCGGTGAATAACGTGAGTTTTGAGGTTGAAGAAAACGCCATATTCTCCATCATCGGTCCCAACGGGTCGGGTAAAACCACTATTTTTAACCTGATAAACGGCATCTATAAGCCGGATTCGGGGAGGATTCTCCTCAACGGCGAAGATCTGGTGGGATCCCGGCCGGACCGAGTGGCCCAGAAGGGGATAGCGCGCACCTTCCAGAACATAGAACTCTTCACGAACGCCACCGTCATGGACAACCTGATGCTGGGACGCCACATTCACATGAAGACCGGCGTCTGGAGCGGGGTGACCGCCACCCTCTTCGGCCGGAGATCTCGTGCGGCAAAAGAAGAAGTCAAGAACAGGGAGTTTGTGGAGCAGATCGTCGATTTTCTCGACCTCCAGTCCGTGCGGGACAAATTCGTGGCAAACCTCGCCTACGGGAAGAGAAAGCTGGTGGAACTGGGAAGGGCTCTCGCCCTGGAACCGACCGTGCTCCTCCTGGATGAACCATCGGCAGGGATGAATACGGAAGAGAAGGAAGATCTGAACATATGGATTAAGGATATTCAGGAAATATACAAGACAACCATCTTATTGATCGAACACGACATGAATATGATCATGGGCATTTCCGACCGAATCCTCGCGATCAACCAGGGAGAGATGATCTTTGAGGGGGTTCCCCACGAAGTCCAGCGCCATCCCGAAGTAATCAAGGCCTACCTCGGGGAGGAATGATAATGCTGCAGATAAAGAATATCGAGACATGGTACGATCTGATACGGGCGCTTCACGGGATATCCTTTGAGGTACGGGAGGGGCAGATCGTGGCGCTCCTTGGCTCCAACGGGGCCGGCAAGACAACAACCTTGAAGAGTATCATGCAGATACTCGAAGATGACGACCAGCCGGAAAAGGGGTCCATCGAGTTTCTGGGCAAGCGGATCGACACGAAGGATACGGAAGAGATCGTCAGGATGGGGATCAGCTATGTGCCGGAGGGCCGAGAAGTCTTTCCCGAGCTGACCGTCCTGGAGAATATCCAGATGGGTGCCTATACGCGCAGGGACAAGGAAGGCATCAAGGCTGATATGGAAATGGTATTCCGGCACTTTCCCATCCTCAGAGAGAGGAAGGGGCAGGATGCGGGGTATCTGAGCGGAGGCGAACAGCAGATGCTGGCGATCGGGAGGGCTCTCATGAGCCGGCCGAAGCTCCTCATGCTTGACGAACCTTCTCTGGGTCTGTCTCCCCTTCTCACGAAACAGATATTTAATATCATACGGGATATCAACCAGGAAGGGGTTACCGTTCTCCTCGTCGAGCAGAATGTCAATATGGCTCTCAAGTATGCCGATTTTGCCCTGCTCATGGAAAATGGCCGGATCGTCCGGGCCGATACACCGGAGGCGCTGCTCGAAGACGAGGATGTCAAGAGATTCTATCTCGGGATTGATACCGACGAGGAACGGGAGGCCGATGGATACCGGAAGGCCAAATCATCGAAGCGATACCGGAGAAAAGTCAGATTCCGCTGAATATGTAGCCCCTATGGAGAGGGAATACCATGCACGCAGACACCCTGCCTAAGGCCCTTGTCGCCATGACCGGCAGACAGCCGGACCGGATCGCGTTGAGGATGAAAGAATTCGGGATCTGGCGGGATATTACCTGGAGACAGTATCTGGATAATGTTACCTGTGCGGCGCTGGGCCTCTATCGTATCGGAGTGAGGCGGGGCGAACACGTCGCCATTATCGGCGAGAACAAGCCGGAGTGGCTCTATTCGGCTTTCGGGGCCATGTCCGTCGGCGCCACCTTTGTCGGGGTCTACACCACCAATCCCGCCAAGGAATGCGAATATGTGGTCGGTCATTCGGATTCGGTCGTCTTCATCTGCGAGGATGAGGAGCAGTTGAACAAGGCGCTGATCTTCCGGAAAAACACGCCCCAACTGCGCAATCTCATCGTGTGGGACATGGAGGGGCTCCGGGACCTTGATGATCCGATGGTGATGAGTTTCGACGAGCTGATGGCGATCGGGCGCGAGGTCGCAGCGGAGGACCCCGCCCTGTTCGAGAGCCTTGTGAAGGAGGGAAAACCTGAGGATATCGCCGGAATCATCTACACCTCGGGAACAACGGGTCCCCCGAAAGGAGCCACGCTCAGTCACGAGGGGTATCTGTGGGTGGGGGAGCAGGCGCAAAAGGTGACCAAATCCACCCGGGACGACGAATCCATATCCTTTCTTCCTCTCAACCACGTCTATGAACAGATCTTCGACATGATGATGCATATGACGGTGGGTCATACCGTCAATTTCACCGAGAACACGGATACCGTCATGAACGACCTGATCGATGTGTCCCCCACCATCTTTCACGCGGTTCCCCGTATCTGGGAGAAATATTATTCAGCCATCGTTTTGAAAATGGCCGACGCCACCTGGTTCAAAAGAACGGCCTACGGACTGGCGGTCAAGATAGGTGCGCGATACAATAACATACGGCTTGCCGGGAAGAGGGTGCCGCTGACGCTGTATATCCCCTATCAACTGGCCTACTTCTGCGTCTTCTGGAAACTGAAAGAACGGCTCGGTTTCGACCGGACCCGTATCGGTTTCTCCGGGGCCGCGCCGATCTCCCACGATATACTCAAATTCTTCCAGAGCATCGGCATTCCGATCCGTGAGGGATACGGCATGACGGAGACATCGGGCGTGACCCATATGTCGGACGAATTCAACTTCAAACTGGGTACGGTGGGGAGGGCCCTTCCCGGATGCGAGGTGAAGATCGGAGACGGGGGGGAAATTATCGTCAGACACAAGGGGATCTTCAAGGGATATTACAAGGATGAGGCGAGCACGAAGGAGGCCCTGGTCGACGGATGGATGCATACGGGCGACGTGGGCGAGATCGATGAGGAGGGGTATCTCAAGATAACGGATCGGCTCAAAGATCTCATCATCACCGCCGGAGGGAAAAATATCGCGCCCCAGTACATCGAAAATCAGCTGAAATTTTCGCCCTACATCAATGACGCGGTCGTGATCGGGGACAAGCGGAAATACCTGGCGGCCATTATCGTCATAGACGAGGAGAATGTCGTAAAATTCGCTCAGGACGCGAAGATCCAGTTCACCACCTTCGCGACCCTCACGAGGGCTCCGGAGGTCATCGATCTCATACAGGAGGAGATTAACAAGGTAAACCGGCAGATGGCCCGTGTTGAGAATATCAGAAAATTCAGGATCCTCGATAAAAAACTCTATACCGAAGACGGCGAAGTCACACCGACTATGAAGGTCAAGCGAAAGGCCATCAACGCCCAGTTTGGTGATCTGATCGAATCCATGTACCGGGATTGATGAACTACAGATCCTCAGTGGTGAAGGCCACCACGTCGTCGATCGATTCGCTCCCTGCAAAAATCATTGCCAGCCGGTCCACCCCCAGCGCAATCCCTGAAGACTCGGGCATGGCGGAGAGCGCAGCCAGGAACGGTTCGGGCATGGGGTATGGAGCCTTCCCCGATGTTTGGCGGAGCGTCAGTTCTCTTTCGAAACGCTCCCGCTGCTCGGTTGCGTCAGTCAGCTCCGAGAACGCATTCGCCAGTTCGAGCCCCCCCATGTACAGTTCAAAACGCTCTGCCACCGTCGGGTCCGTCTGTTTCGCTCGCGCGAGCGCCCCGAGCGCAACCGGATAATCGTACAGGAAGACGGGCCCCTCCGTTCCGATATTCGGCTCTATGGCATCGACCATAATCTCATCGAAGCGGTCCCGCTCCACGGCATCTTCCAGCGACAGGGGAGCGTGGCGCCTGAAGGCCTCCCGGAGGGAAAGCCGTTCCCACGGACGCCGCATGATGATCTTCCTTCCGCAGTAGGTCATATCTCCTTTGTGCCCGAGGCTGTGAGCCACGGCGATGAGCAGTTCCTCGCACACCTCCATCATTCGCCAATAATCGATCCCGCTCTCGTACCATTCAAGAAGGGTGAATTCCGTCATATGACGGAATCCTCTCTCCGCTCCGCGAAAACATCTGCTAATCTGAAATATGCGGGGATAACCGGCGGCCAGCAGGCGCTTCATGCACAGTTCCGGTGATGTGTGGAGGTACCAGCCATCCGAGGGGATGGCGTCGATATGCGCTTCAGGGGCGGGGCCGGGGATTCGGATGGGCGTCTCCACCTCGAGAAAATTCTTCCTCATGAAGAAACCGCGTATCGCCTGGATCATGGCGGCGCGGATGTGGAGGGCCTCCGTCTTTTTGGCAAGCCTCCAGTCTGCTTCCATCATTCCTTGACGCGGGTCAGATATTCGCCGGTACGGGTGTCGATGCGGATCTTTTCCCCTTCTTCGATGAAGGGAGGTGCCTGGAGCGAGTAGCCCGTCTCCACAACGATCGGCTTGGACTTCCCCGTGACCGAATCCCCCTTTGACCAGGGTTCGGCAACGGTGACTGTCAGATCGACAAAATTGGGAAGGGTAACTCCGATCGGTTCTTCTCCGAAGAAAAGAATCTCGGCGTCCAGATTGTCGGAGAGGAAGTTTGTCGCGTCCCCCACCTGGTCTCCGGAAAGGTAGACCTGTTCGTACGTTTCTGTATCCATGAAGCAGTATTTCCCGTCCTCCTCGTAGAGGTACTGCATCTTCTTTTCCTTGAGGTCGGCGGGTTCGAAGGTATCCACCGACCGGTATGTCCGCTCGAACTGCGTTCCGTTGATCATGTTCTTGAGCTTGCACCGGTAGAGCGCCTGCCCTTTCCCCGGTTTCACAAAGGAGAAATCAACAATCACATATGGGGCTCCGTCTATCTGTATCTTCAGGTTCTTCCTCAGATCACTTGCGCTGTACATACCCTGCTCCTGTGTTCCCAAGTTTTGAAAGGATTTGCACTTCTAATCTATTTGCGGGAATATGTCAAAGGATTGTTGTGCGTCATGGATGAGCTAACCGCTTGTTATCCCTTCTTTGGCCAGAGGGGAAAACCGGCCGCGGGGAAGTGACGGGGGGAGAAAGATGTTCCCTGTGGCGGGTCCATCTTTCCGCCTTCCTTATGTTCCGATTCTGTAAATCGGTTTACAGTGTCACCACGTTTGCCGCTGGCAAGCCCTTCGCTCCCTGTTCGATGTCGAAGCTGACAAGCTGTCCTTCATGCAGGGTTTTAAAACCTTCACCCTGTATGGCGTTGAAGTGGACAAAGACATCCTCTCCACCGTCGCTGCTTGTGATGAAGCCAAATCACTTTTTCTCGTTGAACCATTTGCCCGTGCCGGTGCCCTTGCGGGTCCGGGGCGGTGAACAGGGAAAAGGAATACTATCTACAGCTCTCCGCGCAACGTGGCAAATTCCCTGAGCAGTTTTTCTTCTTTCTTGTTCAGATTGGTCGGCAGTTCAACCATGGCCTGGACCAGTTGATCTCCCCTTCCGAACCCCCGCAGATGGGGAATGCCCTTCCCCTTCAGTTTGAATATCTTGCCGTGAGGGGTATGCCGTGGTATCTTTACTTGTTCTGTTCCTTCAAGGGTGGGAACCTCGATGGTTCCGCCGAGGACCGCTTGTGTCATGGGGATGGTGACGCGGCAGACGATGTCCTGTCCATCCCGCTCGAAAAATTCATGAGGTTCTACATGCAGGAAAACATAGAGGTCTCCTCTGGGACCGCCGAACAGCCCCTCTTCTCCCTCCCCTCGCAGCCGGAGACGCGAACCGGTTTCAACCCCCGGCGGTATCTTCAACTGTATCGATTTTCGCAGCTTCTTTTTCCCGGTTCCCCGGCAGGCCGTGCAGGGGTTTTCGATGATCCTGCCGGCGCCGTGACATTGCGGGCAGGTTGAACTGATGCTGAAAAATCCGCTCGACTTGGTTACCTGCCCTGTTCCCCGGCATGTGGGGCATGTCGAAGGCTGGGTTCCCGGAGCGGCGCCGGTCTCCCCGCAGGTGGTGCATCCCTCGAACCGCTCGATCTCTATTTCCGGGGATGTCCCGAATGCCGCATCCATGAAAGAGATCCTCAGATCATACCGGAGATCCGCTCCCTGCCGGGGCACTGTCCGCGAACGCCCCCTGCCTGTTTCAAACCCGAAAATCCCTTCAAAGATATCACCAAAGCTCGAAAAGATGTCCTCGAACCCGGAAAAACCTTGAAACCCGTTCCCTCTCAACCCTTCGTGGCCGTACTGGTCATAAATCTCCCTCTTCCGTGGATCGGACAGGACCTCGTACGCCTCGGCGGCCTCCTTGAATTTTTCCTCGGCCTCCCGGTCTCCAGGATTTCTGTCAGGATGGTATTTGAGGGCCATCGCGCGATATGCTGTTTTGAGTTCGGTGTTCGAGGCGCTGCGGTCAACGCCAAGGATTGCATAGTAGTCGTTCTTCATGAATTTACTGTATGGATTCCCGTTCGCTCGGAGAATTTACTGTTCGCATGGACCTGTCATGGGGAATACGAACGGCGAAGCTAAGATAAGGACTGTCCGGTAACCTGTCAAGGAAGGAATCCCGAAAAAGGTTCATCCGACAATGCGTCGCAGGACCTCTTGATATTTTTCTGCCGTCCCCCTGATGACATCCTCGGGGAGCGGGGGGGGGGGCGGTTTTTTATTCCAGGATACGGAAAGGAGATAATCCCGCAGAAACTGTTTGTCGAAACTCTTCTGAGAACGACCTTCTTCAAAATCGTCCTCGGGCCAGAAACGGGACGAGTCGGGAGTCAGGAGCTCATCGATCAGTATCAGTTCTCCATCTATGGTTCCAAATTCCATCTTGGTATCGGCGATGATAATACCCCCCTGGGCGGCAATTGACCGGGCCCGTTCATAGATCTTCATACTGACGGCGATGACTCGCTTCGTCATACCACGACCGATGAGGTTCTCCATCTCCTCACGTGTCATGGGTGTATCGTGCTCGCCGGCGCTGGCCTTGGTCGACGGGGTAAAGATGGGTTCCGGAAGCCGCGCCGATTCCTTCAACCCCGGAGGGAGGCGTACCCCGGATACAGCGCTATCGGAGATATAATCCTTCCACCCTGACCCGCTGAGATATCCGCGTACCACACATTCCACCGGCAGAGCCGCCGCCTTTCTGACCAGCATGCTTCTCCCCTCGAGTATTTCCTTATATGGGGCGCATGCGTGGGGGAAAGTGTTTACGTCTGTCGTAATCAGATGATTCGGGATGAGGTCCTCCATCTTGTGGAACCAGAAACTGGACATATGCGTCAGGATCTTCCCCTTCCCGGGGATGGGATCATTCATGATAACGTCAAAGGCGGATATCCTGTCTGTGGTGACGATAAGAAGGTTTCCCTCCACCTCGTATACATCCCGCACCTTCCCTCTGCTGAAGAGGGCCAATCCCTTGAGGTTTGTCGTGATCACGGTATTCCTCTCCATGGCTTGCAACCTTTTCTATCTCAGAAACGGGTTGTTGGTCCGTTCGTTCTGGATGGTGGAGGTCGGCATCCTCCCATAGTTGTGTCCCGGCAGTACCACGGTTTCATCGGGGAGGGTCAGAAGTCTCCGCATGATTGATTGATACATAACATCCCACGATCCCCCGGGGAGGTCCGTCCTCCCCAGTCCCTCCACAAAAAGAGTGTCGCCGGTGAAAACATATCCGGGGGTATAGAGGGCCATTCCTCCGGGAGAATGCCCGGGAGTGTGAATGACGTCAAGCTCAACACCACCCACCGTTATGCGGTTGCCATCCTGAACGGTCATGTCGGCAGGCGGCGAAGGCCTGGCGCCGAACATGCGCAGCATCATAGGGGGCGTCGAGACAAGCATGGAAGCATCATCCTTGTGGATGATGATCTGCGCCCCCGTGCGCTCTTTCATGTCGGCGTTCCCGGAGATGTGATCCACATGACCGTGGGTATTTACGATATGCGTAATGGTGAGCCCGGCGGCTGACGCTTCCGACAGAATCCGTTCAATCTCCGCGGCCGGATCGATCACCAGCCCCTCCCCGCTTGACTGATCACCCACGATATAGGCAAAAACCGCCATCTGTCCCACCTGCATCTGCTTTACAAACATGCGTATCCATCCTTTCGACTGTGCGTGTGCACATGTTGCTATATTTTTTTTGAAACAAAGTCAATCCCTTTCAAGCGTTCGTCAATTTCTGCTGACCTGTGCAGAGCGGAAAGCGCGCACCGGTCAGGTGCTCAGGGGGAGGTCCGATCGATTCTCCCCCTGTCGATTTTCTCTGTACGGCCCTTCCTTGATCCACCACCAAAAAAAT
>DIXO01000030.1 GCA_002428735.1 Syntrophaceae bacterium UBA6078
AATCAGTTTTTCAACGGCCTGCTAATGCTTATCGACTTCTTAAGGATAAAGGTTTGTTTTTTTGCCTTGAACCAAATAATACCTGCCTGTATCGAAAACCAATGATATTATTGCGTAATTTGATAGGGATTTGGACTGATGATGAACGATTCATCGATCCCGCTTATCTAAAAAAGATTTTATTTTGTAAAGGATTTGATGTTATTGAGAACCACTATCTTACACCCATATATAACAAGACCCGCCTGAAAATTATCACTGGCATGTTGGTAAACATGATGTATTGGGTTTCTCGCCTTGGTTCTGGACCTCGTTGGCAGTCTTTTTTCATTATGACCGCCAAGAAGAAATAAGGGAAGTCCAATCAAGGATCTATTCAACCATCGGAGAAATGAGTGTAGATGAAGGTTCTTCTTACAAAACCCATCATTGAAGAAAGCAAAAGAGTTCACACAGTTCCCCCCCTGAGTCTCGCATATCTTGCCACCGCCCTGCGTAAAAACAACGAGGTTTCTATTTTGGATTGCGAGCATCTTAGATACACCAAAAACGATTTTTCGAGACATATCAACCATGCACGACCGGAACTCATCGGTATAACAGTGTTTTCTCATAACAAGGGTATGGTCAAAAAAAATATATCGGTCATCCGGAAGACTCTTCCCGATACGGTTATTGTGCTTGGAGGTCCGCATATCAATGCTCGGGGGGTGAACGTATTTCATGAATTTCCCGGGATCGATTACGCGATACGGGGAGAGGCGGAGATGTCCATGGCACTCCTTGTGGATGCAATATCTTGCAACAGAAATGAATCCTTCGCGGACATCCCGGGTCTCATTTATAGGAATGTTACAGGTTCTATCCAGGAGGTCGCGAACGTCTTTGCTGAAGATATCTCTCAGTTTGATCCGATTCCGTATGATTTGCTTGATATTCAAAGCTATTTTGGAGGCGTGCCGCAAGGGTTTTTTTGCCGTCAAAAGGAGCTTGCTTCCATAATCACATCTCGAGGGTGTCCATATCCTTGTACATTTTGTGCTGCTTCGGTTAACAGCGGGAAGAAGGTGCGCTATCGAAAATGCGAACATGTAATTGAAGAAATAGGATTGCTAACGCACAGATATGGTGTCAGGGAAATACATATTCTCGATGACAATTTTACTTTTTCGAAGGAGTATGCACACACATTGTGCGAGGAAATCATCCGGCACGGATTCAATATCGATCTTGCCCTGCCGAATGGGATACGGCTCGATAAGATCGACGAAGAACTCCTTGCAGTCATGCGACGGGCGGGATTTTACTCGATCAGTTTCGGGATCGAGTCGGGTTCTGATGAAACCCTGCGCAGGATAAAAAAACTTGAAACGACCGATTTCATAAGGAACCGGATAAGTTTGGCTAAAAAGCACGGTTTCCGCGTTACAGGAACGTTTATCATTGGGTTTCCGTGGGAAACAAAGCATGACGTTGAGGTTACGCTCCGGTTCGCAAAATCTTTGCCATTAGACCATGCGGCGTTCGGTAATTTTACACCGCTGCCAGCAACAGAAATAACAGACGACTTAATCAAATCGGGAGAATTGCAGGAAGACTACGAAGTACCATATACGTGGGGAAATATAACATATTCTCCTCCAGGTATCAAAGGTGATGAACTTAAAAGACTTCAGCGTCAATGTGTATTCAAGTTTTATTTTCCAAGAAGAATGCTTCTGATTATCAGCAACATACGGTGGTCAAACATCATGCAAATGCTAAGGAGATTTTTGCTTTTGTTTAAGAATACATGATGGCCCTGATTTTTTAGTTTCCAAATGTTATCGTTATCCCTGCTTGCAACCTTTTTATTAAAGATATATGCGAGATCTCTTATATATCGGGATTGTACTTTTAGGATGTGTTCCCCTGTTGTGTCGCCGAATCAACAGGTGGTATATACTATGGCTTATTCTGATAATTCTTGCCACTGTATTCATCTGGAAACGATGGCTTCCCGCCGGTCCCATTGCGCAATTATCTCCAGCCATTATTATCATGTTCATCCTTCCAGGATTCGTAGTTCTGGAATTGGCGTTTCCAACGCTGGCACGTACACTGGACCCCTTGGAACGCGGGACTCTGTTCCTCGGACTCTCCATGGGAGTGTGGACACTCATTGCGGCGGTCGCATATCGGGTGCAGATGCCCAGTGATATGGTTATAAACGGCGTTTTGGTTGGCGATACACTGGGTCTTGCAGCACTTTTTGTTGTATGGTCTCGTTATGAAAATGCGACTCCTTCCCCCAAGGGGAAAAGCCAATTTGACTCTATCGACTTTCAATATGTGATCAGCCTGGTGGTTGTTCTCTTGATTATTGCGATAGTGGTTGGATTGAGCACTGAGTATCAGCGGTATGATTTTGATTCCAGTACCCACCTGGCGGGTTTTCACAAGATTGCCGATAGTGCCAGGATTATAGGTGGCAATCCCTTCCAGGGGCCCCAATATTCTTACATTACACATTATATTGCGAATCCCTGGTATCTGGCTTTTGGTCTGTCCGCACGATTGGCTCATACGAGCGTGACTTGGCTTTATGTCTACCTTGCGGCCCTCTTGTCTCCACTGTTTTTCCTTGGTGTTTATTCTCTCATCAAGGTGCTGATCAGGGAACGTTGGATAGCGATACTTGGCACTCTTCTTATGGTTGGTCCCTGGGTTGCTGAGAAGGCCTTGGCGTGGGGTCCACCCATGGGAACGTTTTATCTCCAGTTTTTGCCCTATCCTGAAACCTGTGCCCAACTGATATTATTCCCTTTATGGCTCAATTACTGTTTGCGGTATGTATACTCCCAAACATTGGCACATTGGGCGGTGACAGCGCTATTGGCCGTAGCCGCGATGGGGGTGCACCCCGAAAATCTTTTTCTGATACCGTACAGCATTGGTATTGTTTTTATTGTCTCGATTCTTTACCCCGCAAGCCGCCCCAACTGGGGCAGGATGGTTGGCCTTGGTGTTTTTATCGTAATCTCGGCCGCTGTTATTGCCTATCTGATCGTGAATCCATTAGGGAAAGATTATCTGAAGGATACATGGGTGGTATTTGATAAAGAGGATGTATTGCGACAATTTTTAAGAAATGCATGGGTAATCAACCCGGATCTGTATGCCGTACACCCTAAGTTTTTGATAACTCTTGATAACATAAAAAATACTCTTGGTTGTGTCGTCACAACCCTGTTTATCTGGTTTCGTCCGTCTCTGTCTGTCGCAAAAAAAGAGGGAAGGTGGCTTCCTGTCATTTCTTTGACAACCTCGCCGAGCGTTTCTTCCCGGCATCTTGCCCTAACAGTAGCGGCGGTCTTCGCGGGACCGTATCTGATCCTCTACAATCCGATCATGGCG
This sequence comes from Syntrophaceae bacterium UBA6078, assembly GCA_002428735.1. Classification (GTDB taxonomy): domain Bacteria; phylum Desulfobacterota; class Syntrophia; order Syntrophales; family UBA2210; genus UBA6078. The sequence continues at coordinate 3,397 of DIXO01000030.1, forward strand.
CCCCTAACAGCAAATTTGTTAGGTTCTGTACTCCCTCTCAGGTTAATGGCTCCATTCTATGAGGTTTTGGCGTTGGCATGCAATTATGGTGCAATCGCAAGCATTTTTATCATGTTTTTATGGGACAATGTGCTGAATGAATACGGCAAGAAAGGCAAAACAGTTCTTTTGGCGATTGTTGTTATCGGGGGAGTCGTTATTCCTCTTGGGAGGCCGGATGTTAGTTCGATGATATGGAGGATAATCGACCGCGACGCTGTCACTGTTAGTATCCTGGATTTGGAGGATGATCCGCTTTACAGGAAGTTGTCAACGCATGAGCCGGGAGTGGTCGCCATCGATAAGGAGCGGGCCGAGTATCTGGTCATGTCGACACCCCATCATGTCATTTCCTGTACCCGTATGATTGAGGAACGTCAGCTCGACAACAGGAGGATCGTAAATTTCAGCGTGAGCCTGGAAGAGATTAAGGACCTGCTGCGCAGGTATAACTGCCGATACATCGTGGTCCCGCTCGATACAAGTGTTGTCTCGAATGGTGATTTTTCGACTGGGATCGCATTCTGGGATCCCGTTGTCTCTTCGGTAATTGCGGCCATCCCCGGTGGGCAAAGTGGAAACTGCCTTCAACTGAAAAAGAAGAGGGGTTTTGGTGTCATTTATAAATTCTTTAAGTTATTCCCGTTTGGAAATTACCTTGAACGTGTGGAAAGGAAGTATAATTCACAAATAACCTATCAGAACATTACTTGTAATGTCGGAAAGATGTATGAACTCAAGGGGTACGTGAAGAGCGGCACGAGCGGTGACGAACTGTTTGCCCTTCAGATATTCCAATACAATGTGGCTGGGACAGGTGAAAGTGCGATTAGGGGGACAACGACTGATTCATGGGTCGAATATTCTACAAGATTCAGGGCCGATTACCCGGAGTTGAGCGTTGTGCTCCGGAAGCACTCCGCCACCCCCGGAACCATGCTGTTTGACACGATATCATGCCGTGAGGTGGTCTTGCGCCGTGCCGGTCGAATCGAAAAACAGGGTGTCATTGGCGGTGAAAAAGGTGAGGATGATGAGTTTGTTCCGTACGGCGCGCTACAGCGATTCAGGGAACATCCCGAGATCTTCGAGGAAATACTGACCCTGGACAAGGACGCGGTGTTCAAGGTCAAGGATGTAGGGGGACTGTGAAGCGGATGAAGGTACTGGTGACAGGCGGCTCCGGATTTATCGGCACGAATTATATCGACTTGCTTTTGAAGAAAAACCAGGCGGAGTTTGTCAATCTGGATAATCGGCCGCCCCGGAATGTTGCCCACACGGAGTTCTGGCGGGAGTGTGATATCTTGGACACCCCACGCATGGAGAGGATCGTGCGGGATTTTGCTCCCACGCATGTCGTTCACCTGGCGGCGAAGACCGGGTTGGATGAGAAGAAATTAAGCGATTTTGCCGCCAATATGGAGGGGGTGGAAAACCTCCTGCGTGCCATTGCGCAGGTCCCCGTCGAGCGGGCGGTCTTTACCTCGTCGCTTCTCGTCTGCCGGATGGGGTATGTGCCGAAGGACGACACGGATTACCAGCCGACCACCCTCTACGGCCGGAGCAAAGTGGAGGGAGAAAAGATCATAAGAGGGCATCACGATCTTCCCTATGCTTGGACCATTATCCGGCCGATTTCGGTCTGGGGGCCGTGGGGAGAGGAGCCGTACATCAATTTCTTCAAGGCAATCGCTCGGGGCTGGTACGTGCACATCGGTTCCGGTCACTACCGGAGGTCTCTCGGGTATGTGGGAAACATAGCCCATGAGATTAACCAGCTACTTGTCGCGCCCCGGGAGAAGATCGATCGTAAAACATTCTACCTGGCGGATGACCGGCCGGCCGATCTGTACGACATGGCGAACATGATCAGGCAGGCAGTGGGTTCCCGCACTATTCGCCATGTCCCGCTCTGGGCAGCGAAAACAGTCGCCCGGTGCGGTGATCTGCTGAAGACAGCGGGATGGCGCGCGGTCCCCCTGACGAGCTTCAGGTTGAATAACATCCTGACGGAATACGTGTTTGACATGCGGCCCATTATGGAGATATCCGGTCCCCTGCCCTATGATTTGCAAACCGGTGTCGAGCAGACCGTAGAGTGGCTGCGGAAAAATGGAGAAATCTGATCTGCAGATTTCGCAGGTTAGCGCAGATTATAAAAAGGAGAAAAATAGGATGAAGATATTGGTCACTGGTGGCGCGGGATTTATCGGTACGAATTTATGTAATGAGCTTCGGACACGGGGTCATAGCGTTGTGGGCTGTGATCTTTATAATACGGACCGGGATGAGTATATACGGTGTGACGTAAAAAATCATCGCCAGATAGAGAGGGTTTTCGAGGAATATGGGCCCTTCGATTACGTGTATCATCTTGCGGCCGAATATGGCAGATGGAACGGTGAGGCTTACTATGAGAACCTCTGGCAGACCAATATAATCGGGACCAAACATGTGTTACGGCTTCAGGAAAAATATAAATTTCGCATGATCTTTTTTTCTTCCGCGGAAGTCTATGGAGATTACGAGGGACGAATGACCGAGACTGTGATGGAAGAAAACAGGATAGGTGATACGTATCAGATGAACGATTACGCCATATCCAAATGGGCTGGTGAACTGATGTGCCTCAATTCGGCCCAGATGTTCGGGACCGAAACGGTGAGGGTGCGTCCGGTCAACTGTTACGGGCCTCATGAAGAATACACACCGTACAGGGGGTTTATCCCCAAATTCATCTTTCATTGCCTAAATGGAAGGCCGTACATCGTTTATGAGGGGCATAAGCGAATTATAGATTACGTCGAGGATACCTGCAGAACATTTGCGAATATCGTTGACAATTTCATTCCCGGCGAGGTGTATAATGTCGGCGGCAGGTCAGAGTGGGAGATGGATATAAAGGAATATTCTGATTTGATTCTGGCCGCGACCGGCGCCGATGCATCGCTCGTGACATATAAAGAGGCTGAACCATTTACGACAAAGATCAAGACGATGGACTTCTCAAAGGCCGTCAGGGATTTAAACCACAATCCGGAAGTCAACCCGCAAGAGGGGATCAAACGGACGGTTGCATGGATGAAGTGGTTTTATCGGATGTGATAGGATATGGGGAATAACAAGATAACGGTATTATTTGTCTTCGGAACCAGGCCGGAGGCCATCAAGATGGCCCCTGTCATTCAAGCATGCGAACGGTATCCCGACAGATTTGACACCCGTATCTGCGTGACCGCACAGCACAGAGAAATGCTGGACCAGGTGCTGGAGTTCTTTGATATACACCCCCATTACGACCTTGATATTATGACAAAGAAGCAGTCATTGCCCGATCTGACAGCACTGGCCTTAACCGGTATTACGGGGGTGATGGAACGGGAAGCACCGGATGTCGTTTGTGTCCAGGGGGATACAACAACGACGTTAGTTGCCGCCCAGGCGGCTTTTTATTTGAAAATACCGATCGCCCACATTGAAGCGGGCCTGCGCACAAACAACAAGTACAGCCCGTTCCCTGAGGAGATAAATCGCCGCCTGACGAGTGTGATGTCCGATTTTCATTTCGCACCGACCGAAGGGGCGAAGGAGAATCTGCTGGCGGAAGGGTTTGAGGCGTCTTCGATTTTTGTAACGGGAAATACCGTAATCGATGCCCTCGAGTGGGCACTGATAAAGCAGAACTCAACCGGGTTGCATGAAAAATGGCGCGCGTGGTTTCTGTCTGAGCATGGCGTCTCCCTTACGAATCACGTGAAGACCATTCTGGTCACCGGCCACAGACGTGAGAGTTTTGGCGAGGGTTTTCAGAGAATCTGCCAGGCCTTGCAGATCGTGGCCCGGGATAACCATGATGTCCGGATCGTGTATCCCGTGCACCTCAATCCCCACGTCCAGGAACCGGTGTATTCTCTTTTAGGGAATATGGAAAATATCCATCTGATTCCCCCCCTCGATTATGAGCCCTTTATTTTTCTGATGAGCCAGAGCCATATTATTCTTACGGATTCTGGTGGGATTCAGGAAGAGGCTCCAACGCTGGGGGTACCTGTCCTAGTGATGCGTGACACCTCAGAGAGACCTGAAGGAATCGCCGCCGGGTCTGCACGGTTGGTGGGTACGAATGTCGAGACCATCGTAACCGAGACTCGGAGGCTTTTGACAGATCGCGATGCGTATCAACGGATGGCCAATGTGGTCAACCCATACGGAGACGGGAAGGCGGGTGAACGGATAGTGAACATACTGTCACAACAGATGAGGAGATAAGGATGAACACCAGTAATGAAAAGCGAATTCAATGGGTACATGAATACCTGCTCAACTTGAAGCTGGAGAATGCCCTGAAACAGTATTATATGGGCAGAAAGATCCTGGTGACCGGCGGGGCGGGCGCAATCGGAAGCAACCTGGTGCTTGCCCTGGCGGAATTGGTGGGGCCGGACGGAAGGGTTGTTATTTTGGATAATCTGTCATCTATCAAAGAGAAAAATCCCTGGAATGTGGTACCGCTCGGCAATGTCATGTTTGTCGAGGGAGATGTAAGAGATGATGTTGATCTCAAGAGGGTTTTCAAGGAAGACATCACCCATGTCTTTCATCTGGCGGCTTTCTTCGCCAATCAGAATTCGGTCGACTATCCGGAAATCTCCGCTGAAGTCGACATCATCGGCCTGATCAGACTGCTGGAATATTCGAGGCTTGCCAGGGTGGAAAAGTTCGTCTATGCATCGAGTGGGTGCGCTATCTATGGATCGTATCCCCAACTTCCCCTCAAAGAAGATTTTATATCGATGCACCTGACGACGCCGTACCAGATCAACAAGATGACGGGAGAGATGTACTGCAATTTCTACGCGCATCATTATGACATGCGGACGATCAACTGCCGCTTTTTCAATTCGTACGGTCCCGGCGAAGTCCCCGGCCAGTACCGAAATGTGATTCCGAACTTTATCTACTGGGCGATGCACGGCCAGGTACTCCCCATTACCGGGACGGGTGAAGAAACCAGGGACTTCGCCTATGTGCTTGATCTGGTGCAGGGGCTTATCAAATCAGGATATTATCAAGAGGCGGTCGGCGAAAACTTTAATCTGGCCTCGGGGAGGGAGATCAGCATTCTGGATATGGCCAAGCTTGTCAATGAAGCAACCGGAAACAAAGCGGAACTTACATATAAACCGAGGCGGAAATGGGACACAAAGCCGCGGCTCCTGGCCTCTATTGAAAAAGCCGAGAAACTCATACGGTATCGTCCGATGGTCAAATTTGAAGATGGTTTTAAGAAAAATGTCGAGTGGTTCAGAGACAATTGGGATGTGATTGTGAAGATGGCGGATTTTCCCCCGGGGATGAGTAGCGCCGTAAGGGATAACACGTGAAGGCAGACCTTCGCGCAGCTCAGATATCTGATGTGAAATGAGCCCTGTTTCGAAAAGCATTTTGATAGTCTCCGAACGGTTTTTCCCGGAGGAATTCGGAATCAATGATCTGGCCCGGGCGTGGAAGGCCAAGGGGTATCATGTTGGTGTCTTGACGCAGGCCCCCAGTTATCCGTTCGACAAGATATATCAGGGATATACAAATAAGATCTTTCAGACGGAAAGATGGGGCGGTATTAAAATCTACCGGATCTTCTCCCTCATGGGATACCGTAAAAATGTTATACTGAAAGTTCTCAATTACTTGTGTTTTGCTTTCCTTGCTTCTTTGATGTCGCTGTTTATCGGCAGGAGATATGAGCGGGTTTTTGTTTACCACATCGGGCCCTTGACCCAGGCCATTCCCGCGGTACTTATGAAAAAGCTTTTCGGAAGCGCCCTGCATGTCTGGACATTGGACATATGGCCGGATTCCGTCTATGCCTATGGATTTAAAAAAAGGGCTCTTTCCGAGAAGATACTGGATTTGTTTGTCAGGTCTGTTTATAAGTACTGTAATGCGATATTCATATCCTGCAAGGGGTTTAGACGAAAAATAGAGAAATATGTTCCGGATGCCAACGTGATTTTTTCTCCTCAATGGGTTCCTGATGATTTGGACTTCGACGGAGTGTTGCCGCATGAGTCATTGAAGAAGGGTTTTAACTTTACCTTTGCGGGCAATATCGGAAAGGTGCAGAACCTGGAAAATGTTATCCGGGGATTCGCACATCTGTCCAGGGATTATCACCAGGCACGGTTGAACATCATCGGCGATGGTTCCAATCTTGAGAATCTAAAGAGAATCGTGAGAGAAGAACGTATCGATCATGTGTTTTTCTGGGGTCGAAAGCCGTTAAAGGAAATGCCACGGTGGTTTGAAGGCAGTGACGTTTTAATAATATCCTTGATTGACAAACCAATCTTTGCCTTGACGGTTCCCGCAAAATTTCAAGCCTATCTCGCATCGGGTAAACCGATCTATTGCATCATGAAGGGGGAGGTCTCCGATTTGGTGATCACTAATAAACTTGGTTTTGTTGCGCATCCCGGTGAGATTGAAGACATAAAGATGGGATTTGAAAAATTTCTGGGCGCGCCAAAGGAAGAGTTGGCGATATTTGGACGTAATATGAAGTCGCTTTTGAACAATGAATATGATCGCGACAAAATTATCTTACAAATGACTGAAGGGATCTTCACGTAACTTTTCTGATGATTAAGTTTGAGTTTGATACTTATGTTTAAAAACGGGTGGGAATGAAATGTTTGTTCTCATTACTGGTGCCACAGGAGCCGTGGGTCCCCTGGTTGTAAAAGCCTTCTATGATGCGGGTTATTGTATTCGTACCTTGTCAATTGATCCTGCACCTGTCGGCGGCTGGCCCGATGACGTGGAAACGCATGTTGGCGATGTCACTGATCAGGGTGCGGTTCAGTCTGCGATGCAGGGCGTGGACGCCGTTGTTCATCTTGCGGCGCTTCTGCATATCGTTAATCCCCCGCCTGAATTGCGGGGAAAATATGAACACATCAATGTGGGCGGTACGACGACAGTGGCCGAAGCTGCAATCAAGGCGGGCGTGAAGCGTGTCGTCCTGTTCAGTACGATCGCGGTGTATGGGCCTTCGAATGGTTGCGTGCTCAATGAGGATTCGCCGACGCACCCTGACACTTTTTATGCTCAGACCAAATGTGCTGCGGAGCAGATCGTGTTGAATGCGAGGAGCTCCGATGGTCGACCATTAGGAACCGTGTTGCGTCTGGGGGCTGTTTACGGTGCACGCATCAAAGGAAACTACCAAAGGTTGACGCAAGCGTTGGCGCGTCATCGCTTTATCCCTATCGGAAGTGGACGTAATAGGCGGACGCTGGTTTATGATAAAGATGTTGCTTATGCGGCTGCATTGGCTGTTTCTCACCCTGCTGCGGCAGGTCGCGTATTTAACGTAACGGATGGCGGATTTCATACCTTGAGTGAAATCATTGAAGCCATTTGTTCTGCCCTTGGTCGTAAGCCACCGCGATTGTCACTACCTGTTGGGGCCTCGCGCGTAGTCGCAGGCATAACTGATAAAGTTTGCCGCTCGATCAGTTTAAAGCCTCTGTCTATACAGGCTATGATTGACAAATATACTGAAGATATTGCCGTAGACAGCAGCTTGATCCAGAAAGAATTGGGGTTTTCACCACAATATGATTTAAAAACCGGTTGGGCAGAGACAATCAAAGAAATGCGCGAAGGTTCTGTGAAGTGAAACGTATCTGTGATGTCCTGTTGAGTCTTTTTCTGCTATCCCTATTATCCATCCCCATGATTTTTTGTGCTTTACTTGTTCAGCTAACATCAAAGGGACCGTTACTATACTGGTCGGATAGGGTGGGGATCAATAACCGGATATTCAGGATGCCCAAATTCCGGACAATGATCGTCGATACTCCTGCCGTTGCAACGCATCTCATGAAAGACCCTGATGTTTATCTTACGCCGGTCGGGTCCTTTCTGCGCAAGTTCAGTCTGGATGAATTGCCGCAATTGTATAGTGTTTTGAAGGGTGACATCAGTTTCGTAGGGCCCCGCCCCGCATTGTATAATCAGGATGATCTCGTTGCACTTCGTACCCAGAAAGGAATTCACAAAATCATCCCGGGAATTACCGGCTGGGCTCAGGTGAACGGGAGGGATACCCTGCCGATTCCGGTAAAGGTTGACTTTGACGAGTATTATTTTAAGAACAGGTCATTTCTTTTTGATCTGAGGATAATAGCGCTGACCCTCAAGAAGGTTATAAGGGGCGAAGGGGTTACACATTAACAACAGGAAACGACTTCACACAAAGACATGAGGCCGCAAAGAAGGGGAAGAAATAGATTGCAGAGATGAAAATGAGCCATGTTCAACCCACAAAAAAATCCCTTCGTATGACTCCTGCATAGTTTAAGAATATAATTTGAGATTGACAATTTCTGACATTATACATAAACTACATAAACCAAGTCCATTAAACTAAGTGGGATGTGCCATGCAAACCATCAATATTCATGAAGCCAAGACACATCTCTCCCGTCTGGTTGAAGAGGCTTCGCAAGGAAAGTCCTTCATAATTGCCAAGGCAGGAAAGCCGCTGGTCAAGGTTTCGCCTCTATCTGAGGAAGAGCGGAAAGGCGGCGAGAAACTGGGCTTTATGGCGGGCGAGATTTCTATTCCTGAGGATTTTGATTCAATGGGGGAATCGGAGATTATGCTGCTTTTTGAGGAGAAGTAATCATGAAGCTGCTCCTTGACACACACATACTCCTGTGGGTGGCCGGGCAACCAGAAAAGCTTACCGAGTCAACGCGCACCCTTTTAACGACACCTGAAAACACTCTGTTTTTCAGCGCGGCAAGTATCTGGGAAATTGTTATTAAGCTGGGACTTGGGCGAAAAGATTTTAAGGTTGACCCGTATCGTTTGAGCAAGATGCTCGTAGTGAATGGGTACACGGAGCTCCCCGTAACCGCTGAACATGCTTTGAGAGTCGATTCGTTGCCACCGCTCCATAAAGACCCTTTCGACCGTCTGCTACTAGCTCAGGCCCGCTCCGAGGGTATGCTGTTCCTCACACGTGATGCTTCCGTTGCCCAATACCGAGAATCGGTGTTGGCTGTATGAAAAGGGTGAAAACACACAACGATCTCGCCAAAACGCAAAGAGCGCTAAAGGAAATGGCGGTTACACATCAAGGGTAAAGGGCTTTGCGCGAGTAGTATGTTTTTATTGAAAAAAATAGTAGCGCCTCTGTTGCTCCCGCTGTCAATATGTTTTGAGATCCTGCTGGTTGGATTATGGTTTCTCCTGTTTACCCGCAAACAAAAGACGGGGAAGGCAATCATCCTTATGGGCATTGCTTCGCTCATACTTTTCAGCTATGCCCCCGTCGCGGATATTGCTCTGAGGTCTCTGGAATATCGGTATCCTCCGCTTATAGATGTGTCACTGTTCTCCGATGTGACATGGGTGGTAGTACTTGGTGGGGGCCATCAATCGGATGCCGCGCTGCCTGTAACATCTCAACTCTCCGAACCCTCGATCAGCCGACTTGTCGAAGGGATTCGAATCCATAAACTTTTGCCGGAGAGCCGCCTTCTTTTATCGGGAGGTGCTGTTTTTGACCCGGTACCTGAAGCACGGGTTATGGAGGGTGTTGCTCAAGCTATGGGAATAGGGGGGGACAAAATAATCCTCGAGGAGCGTTCAAAGGATACAAAAGATCAAGCCCGCTTCATCCATAAAATAATTGGAGATGAGCGTTTTATTTTGGTAACCTCCGCCTCGCATATGCCGCGCTCGATGGCCCTTTTTCGAAAATTGCAGATGAATCCCATACCCGCCCCGGCCCATTATCTGGTCAAGAAACGGAAAAAAATAGGTCCCCCTCCTTTCTTTCCCAACGTCGAAAGTCTTCGCAAGATGGAGCGGGTCTTTCATGAATATCTGGGCCTGTGGTGGGCGCGTCTCCGGGGACAAACATAACGTGTCAATTTTCCGTTTGAATAATTGGATACAGCGATGAAAACGGTTTTTCGTAACAGAAACTTCTACTTCATGATCATCATAGATGCCGTGCTTATCACTGCGGCCTATATGACGGCTCATTGGCTGCGTTTTGAGGGCCATATATCTCCTTCCGATTGGATAAAGATACAAAAGGCCCTTCTGTATCTGGTCCCCTTCAAGCTCGCCTGCTTTTACTTTTTCGGGCTGTATCGAGGCATGTGGCGATACACAAGCATCTCGGATTTGAAAAATATTTTCATTGCCGTCAGCGTATCGTCAGGCGTCATTGTCTTTTTTATCCTGTACCAGTATCACTTTCAGGGATATTCCCGCTCGGTATATCTGATCGACTGGGGGCTCACGTTTCTGCTGGCGGGGGGAATCCGGGTGCTTATACGGATCCTGCTGGGAGGGTATTTCAGGCCTGCTCGAAGGACTGACTCCGCCTCCCATTCTCTGCCGGTCAAAAGGCTTTTGATTATCGGGGCCGGGGACGCGGCGGAAAAGGTGCTCAGGGAGATCAACGAAACCCCGTGGAGCCGGTTCACCCCTATCGGGTTACTCGATGATGATCGTGCAAAACGGGGGAAGGCGATTCACGGTGTCCCGGTTCTCGGAACGGTGGACGAGATCGATCGGATCAGAGTGACCTTTGACGAGATTCTGATTGCCATGCCTTCGGTGAAAGGGGAGGTAGTCCGGCGGATAATCGGCCTCTGTGAAAAGACGGGCAAACGGTTTCGGACCTTACCGGGAATCTGGGAACTGGTTGAAGGAAAAGTCTCGATAAAGACGGTGCGCGATGTCACGCTTGAAGATATTCTCAACAGGGGTGAACTGCATCTGGATGAAGAAGGAATAAAACACTATCTGGAGCGCAAACGTGTTCTGGTAACCGGGGCGGGAGGGTCCATCGGTTCCGAACTGGTACGACAGGTCGGCCGTTTCAACCCCGAGGCCGTGGCGCTTCTGGACTTCAGCGAATATAACCTCTTTCGGCTCGAGATCGAATTCAAGCAGCGATTCAGTTTTGTCCCGGTGTCGGCATTTCTCACAGACATCAAGAATAAGGATGCGGTGCGGCGGGCATTTGGCTCCTTCAATCCCGATGTGGTGCTGCACGCGGCGGCTTACAAACATGTGCCCATGCAGGAGTTGAACCCTTGGGAGGCGGTATACAACAATATCCTCGGCACGCGGAACCTGATAGACGTGTCACTTGAAACGGGGGTCAAACGATTTGTCCTCGTTTCCACGGATAAGGCAGTGCGGCCTGCCAATGTCATGGGGGCCACAAAACGGGTGGCCGAAATGATCACGGCGAGTGTGAATGGTGATCCCGAAAGACATTTTATGGCCGTTCGATTCGGGAACGTTATCGGAAGTTCCGGTTCGGTGATCCCGCTGTTCCAGGAGCAGATTTCCCGCGGCAGCCCCGTGACCGTTACCCACCCGGATGTGACACGGTACTTCATGAGTATCCCGGAGGCCGCTCAATTGATACTCCAGGCCGGGGCTCTGGGCAACGGGAAAGAGATCTTCGTTCTGGATATGGGGGGACCGGTGCGTATCGCCGACCTGGCGCGGGATCTGATTCGCCTGAACGGTCTTGAGCCGGAACGCGATATCCCCATACAGTTTATCGGCCTCCGTCCCGGGGAAAAACTGTATGAGGAGCTGATCACGGAGGGAGAAAGGACGGTGCCGACGGAGCATACAAAGGTCCTCGTCCTTCAGGGCGAGGAATATAACGGCAAGGTCCTGAATAAACAGATCGACAGGCTCCTCGCTATTGCGGATACCTACGACGCCATAGCCATCAAGAAAAAACTCCACGAAATTGTCCCTGAATATACGCCCCAAGGGATTTAACTGATAAGCTGAGGAGCTATTAAGCCGATGGCTGGTGAGCTATTAGCTGATCAGCCACTAGCTAACAGCTAACTGGCTTACTGGCTGTCACGGGGGAGTAGTAATTGAAAAAACGATATAAGCTGATCCTTGTCGCCGGCGCCCGACCGAATTTTATGAAGATCGCGCCCCTGATGCGCGCGCTGGAAGATCACCCGGCTATTAATGCGGTTATTGTGCATACCGGCCAGCACTATGACGAGAGAATGTCGGAGTTGTTCTTCAAAGAACTTGAGATACCGAAGCCGGAGATCAACTTGGGGGTGGGGTCCGCCTCGCATGCCGTGCAGACGGCCCGCATCATAGAGAGGTTTGAAGGGGTGTGCCTCGATCTCAGGCCGGATATGGTCATGGTGGTGGGGGATGTAAACAGCACGGCGGCCTGCACCCTGGTAGCCTCAAAGCTGGATATCGAAACGGCGCATTATGAGGCGGGGCTCAGGAGTTACGACCGATCGATGCCGGAGGAGATAAACCGCGTCGTTACTGACGCGGTATGCGATTATTTCTTCACCACCAGCGGGGACGCAAGCGAGAATCTGCTCCGTGAGGGGAAGTCTCCGGAGCGAATCTTTCTCGTGGGCAATCTGATGATAGATACCCTGCTCCAGGCTCTCGACAGCCTGAAGGACCGTGATGTGGCTCTGGAGGATCTGAGCGTACCGGGACGGATCATTGCTTTTCCCGAGGCGTATGCTCCGGGCGGGTATGGAGTGGCGACCTTTCACCGTCCTTCGAACGTCGACGCCCATCAGGATTTGGAGCGATTGGTTCGTACGTTGTGCGCGGTCGCAGTTGAAATGCCGGTCATCTTCCCGGTTCATCCCCGGACGTACGCTCATCTGGAACAACACGCCCTGTTGCAGGAGATTGCCGGTGCTCCGAGGCTTTTACTGACGCAACCCCTGGGTTATATGGAATTCATGGCCTTGGTGAAATCCTCTGCCTGTGTGATGACCGACTCGGGGGGGATCCAGGAAGAAACAACCGTTCTGGGGATTCCCTGTCTGACAGTCCGTGATAATACGGAACGGCCCATTACCATCTCGGAAGGAACCAACAAGCTGATCAAAATCAAGGCATTGCCTGAAGAGGTGAAAACAATTCTCAAAGGACACGGCAAAAGAGGAAAGGCACCGCCTCTGTGGGATGGCAAGACGGCACGTCGGATCGTGAAGGTGCTTGAAAAGATAGTAGATCAGGCGGTTCAGACGTTGTAGACGGGCTGGCACGATCGCATGAATGGATACCCCCTGATTCTTCTTGAAGTAACAGGTGGAATGGAGTACACGGAAAATCATGGAATCGCTCTTTTCAAAACCCGTCACCGGCCCTAAGGAGGTGGTAATATGAAAACATATCAGAAGGTATTCGTTTTGTTTTTTGCTGCGTTGTTCCTGATGTCCGTGGTGCCGATGGCCCTTGCCCAGGATGGGGGGAAGATCAATATCAACACCGCGACGGTTTCTGAGTTGGCCAAGCTCAAGCGGGTGGGAAAGAAATTTGCAGAAAGAATCGTACAATACAGGGAAACCAACGGTCCCTTCGCAAAAGCGGAAGATATTATGAAGGTAAAGGGCATCGGACCGAAGACGTATGAAGCGAACAAAGATATCATTACCGTAAAGTAACTCCACATGTGAAGCCGGTGGCGGGTTTTTTATATTGAATTTCCAAGGCTTCATTTTTGCGGTTTCATTGAAGAACCCCCGCCCTCAAAACGGAAAGGATCGCCGGAGTGGAAGAAGCGGACAGAAAAATACTGAATGCACTGCAGCGTGAATTCCCTCTGGCAATAGAACCATTCAGGGTATTGGCGGCGCGGGCGGGCACCGATGAGGATGATTTCCTTGAGCGTGTCCGAAGCCTCAAGGAGCAGGGGATCATCCGGAGGATCGGCGCCGTCTTCGATGGAGCCGGAGCCGGTTTCGCGAGCACGCTCTGCGCCGCGAAGATCTCTATTGAACGATTGGAGCAATTTACGGAGGTTGTGAACTCGTACCGGGGGGTCACGCACAATTACCTGAGGGATCATGAGTATAACGTCTGGTTCACGTTTATTGGATCCACCCGGGAGGCGATAGAAGAGTCGCTTTCCGATATTTCGAAACAGACCGGTGTCACCGATATTGTGAGCATGCCGGTCAAACGCAGGTTCAAGGTCGACACGCGATTCAATTTGTAGGTGGGGAGTACGTTCCGCCTCTATCTTGACTTCACACGACCATTATGTTATAGGCGGTCCGGCAATGGGGGAACCCAGCAAAAAAAAGGTTCTGTTCCAGATGGGTTATGCCGCGAGCCTTGGTTTGGCCATGGTTATCGCGATATTCGGCTGTCTCATGCTTGGGGTGTACCTTGACAAAAAGCTGGGAACGAACAACATATTCACCCCCATATTCCTGGTAATAGGCGTTGCCGCGGGCTTTAGAAACTTTTATCTCTTTATCAAGAGCACCTTTCCTGATGAGGCGCCGCGTCCCCCGAAGGGAAGAACTGATGGCGGACATAAAAAAAACGATCATGCAGCGAAAGGTTGAGGCGGGGAACTGGATAACACTTGGGGTGATCCTTGCCTTCAGTCTGCTTTTTCTGTCGGGAAGATTTGCCCTTGGGGTGCTTGTGGGTGGGCTTGTCAGCATCGTAAATTTTTACTGGCTCTCACAGGACTTGAAAAATACCCTGCAGAAACACGCAGAGCGGGCGAAACCCTTCATGGTGTTGAAATTTTATGTACGTCTTATTATTACAGGAGTTGTGCTCTTTGTGGTCATAACCAGAACTCCGGTTGACATTTTCGGGCTTGTCCTCGGACTTTCCGTGGTGGTGATCAATGTCATCATAACCGTTATCGGCGCGAATGTGAAAAACCCGCTCAGGAGGTTCAGAAAGAACAATGCATCCCTTTTTATTCCTTGAGAAGATACCCCTTCCAGCTCATGTGACATATACGTGGCTGATCATGATCATCTTGGCTGTGCTTGCTTTTCTTGCGACGCGGAGACTCGATATATATCCCGGAAGAATGCAGCATGTGTTCGAAGTGTTTCTTGGAGGCGTCAGGAATCTCATGCTCGACGCCATGGGACCGACCGGCCTCAAGTTTTTCCCTCTGATCGCAACGATTGCAATTTTTATCCTTACGGCCAACCTGCTGGGCCTCATCCCCGGATTTGAGTCGCCTACGGCCAATCTCAATACGACCGTTTCAATGGCGCTTGTCGTGTTCGTTTTGACCCATATCGTGGGGGTGTGGTTACACGGTTTCAAGTATGTCAAGCAATTTCTGGGCCCCGTCTGGTGGATGGCCCCCATCATGTTCCCCATCGAGGTTGTCAGTCACCTTGCGCGACCGATCTCCCTTTCTGTCCGTCTCTTCGGGAATATCATGGGCGAGGACTTGGTGCTTGCAATCGTGCTTCTCCTTGTTCCTTTCCTTGTCCCGCTCCCGATCTTTGTGCTCATGATCTTCACATCGATTATCCAGACCCTGGTTTTTGTGATGCTGTCGATGATCTATATACAGCTGGCCATGGAGGAGTCACACTAGAAAGGCACGTTTACATTACCGGTTGATCTGAACGGAAAGGGCCCTGACGGGTACGTCAGGGCCCTTTTTTCACGCGAGCGCTCAGATGCAGCGACCTCCATCACTCTTTTGTGAAGGAGATGCCGTATTTTTCCAGTTTCCGTTCAAACGTGGGGCGCGATATACCCAGAATCTCACAAATCTCTCCCTTGTTCTTGTCGGTGTTGCTGATGACCTTTCGGATGTGCATCTCTTCTACCTCGTCAAGGGTAAGCATCTTCCCCGGTTCACTCCCGGCGATCTCTCTGTCTGTGCTCGCGCCATGTTTTTCTTCCACCAGATCCGGGAAGTCTTCCTTCCCGAGCACCTGTCCCTTCGCGACAACGGCGGCCCGGATCAGGAGGTTTTCCAGCTCTCTGATATTTCCCGGCCAGTTGTATCTGAGGAAGATGTTCATAATCTCATCCGAAACGCCAGCGATCTTTTTGTGGAGTTCCCTGTTGGCTTTTTTGAGCAGGTATTCGACGAGCGGCGCGAGATCCTCCCGTCTCTCCCTGAGGGGGGGTATCTGTATGGATACGATGTTCAGGCGGTAAAAGAGATCGTCCCGGAATCTTCCTTCCTGCACCATTTTTTTGAGATCCTTGTTGGTCGCGGCTATGATTCGCGCGTTTACCTTGACCCGGTCCTTTCCTCCCACCCTTTCAAATTCCATCTCCTGGAGAACCCGGAGAAGCTTTGCCTGGAGATTGACAGACATCTCGCTTATCTCATCCAGGAATACGGTGCCATACCTGGCAAGCTCAAATTTCCCCTGCTTTCTTGCTATTGCCCCCGTGAATGAACCCTTTTCGTGGCCGAACAGTTCTGATTCCAGGAGGGTTTCCACAATGGCCGAACAGTTGACCGCTATGTAAGGCTCGTCCCGGGACGTGTTGTAATGGATGCACTTGGCGATCAGCTCTTTCCCCGTGCCGCTTTCTCCCTGTATCAGAACGGTCGTTTTGCTCTGGGAAACAACGCCGATGGTCTTGAATACCTCCTTCATCTTCTTGCCCGTGCCGATGATATCCCCCACCTTGAAATCACGGGGGTGCTCCATGAGAAGTCCAGAGATCTTCTTCTCCATTTCGATGGAACCCAGCGCTTTCCCGATGGCTATGTCCAGTTCGTCCACATCAATGGGTTTGTGGATGTAATCAAAGGCACCTCCCTTCATCGCTTTGATGGTTGTTTCCATGTCGTGGTGGGCGGTAATCATGACAACTTTTACCTTCTCATCTTCTTCCCGCAGATCTTCGAGGACGGTGAATCCGTCTATATCAGGGAGACGTATGTCGAGAATCACCACATCCGGCGTGATTGCTACAAACCGATTCAATCCCTCCGTGCCGTTGGGTGCGGTGTAAACGTCATACCCCTCTTCTTCGAGATATAATTCCAGACTTTCACGGATGGATTTGTCGTCATCAATAACAAGAATCTTCGCCATGGCGCGTGTACATTTCCTCTCTGGTGTAGTTTTCGACTATCTTTATGCAGGGTGGTTAAAAGTACAGGCACAGTCTCTCCTTACCGCGCCGGAGCGTGCTTTTCCCCCGATGTCCCTAGCGGAAAGATGACAACGACGCTGGTTCCTTTTCCCTCTTCGCTCGATATCTCTATCGTCCCGTGATGCATGTCGACAATCTTCTTGATCTGTGCAAGTCCCAACCCTGTTCCTGTGCTCTTCCGGGTAAAGAAAGGATTGAAAATGTGAGGCATGTCATCACGGGAGATACCGCACCCATCATCGCTGATTGCGACGCAGATCTGGTTGTTCTCCTGCCGTGCCGATATTGACAGTGTCCCTCCTTCTTCCATCGCGTCAATGGCGTTGCGGTAGATATTAAGAAACGCCTGTTCCAGCATCGCCGGATCGACTTCCAGAGAAGGCAGACCTCCTGAGAAGGTTTTTTCCACCCTGATGTGCTTTTCCGCTATGTTATTTTCAGTCATGGCGAGGGCGTGGTCGATAATCTCTTCTATCTTCGAAGGTTTTTTTACGGGATCGGAAGGTTTCGCGTAAATGAGAATGTCGTTGACCAGCCTTTCGAGATGTTCAACCTCTCGCTGAGCGATCTTGAACCTTTTCAGATCGTTTCCCTCGGGCTGGATCCGTTTCTCGAGGACCTGAAGGCTCATTTTTATGGAGGAGAGAGGGTTTCTGACTTCGTGGGCGATGCCGGCCGATAGCTGGCCGATGGCGGCAAGTTTCTGGCTCTCATAGAACTTTTTCTCCAAGGCCTTAAATTCCGTGATATCCCGCTGAACCAGGAGATAATGATCAGTCCCCTTGACAGGCCGCAGGGTGATGAGAAGGTTTCTTTCCGAACCATCTTTGGCCCTTGCCATGATTTCATAAGGAGTCAGGTTTCCCTCCTGCGCAACCCTCCATCGGTCAAGAACCAATGCCTGGTTTTTCTCTTCGACAAAAGCAGTGAAGTGCTTACCGCCAAATGTGGCAGAGATAACGCCTTCGCCATTTTTCACGTCACGGCTTACGTAGCTGATGATCCCGTTTTGATCAATATCGAATATCCTGTCCGGCAGACTGTCGATAATGGACTGGAGATAGTTATACAATCCTTCGACCTTTTTCCGGAGTTTAACGTTCTCATCCAGTTCACTCTGGAGGGTCTCTGCATATTCCTCCAGGCGGATATCCATCTCTTTTTTCTGGGTCACGTCCTGCATGGTCTCGATCGCCGCAATGATTTTCCCCTGTCCATCGTATATTGGCGCGGCCAGAAAATAGAGATAGCGTGATTTCCCTCCCAGGTCGGGGAAGAAATCCATGGCCTCGTAGGCCCCTCCTACGGTTGTCGATTTCCGGACGTCTTTGGCCCCATAATATTTTTCAAGGATTTCCTTGTCTGAATCAATGATTGTGTCGGCTATAGTAGGTCTCTTGCTATGGTACAGGGCAATAGAATGCTGGTCTGTTCCTATGACAGCTCTGGGGGTTACTCCTGTCAGTTCCGCACATGCCCGGTTCCAGTGGGTCACATGATGTTCCTTATCCAGCACAAAGGCAGGGATAGGTGAACCCTCGATGATTCCTTCCATTTTTCTATGTTCACGGAGAACCTTCTCCCGCCATTCTTCGCGCTCTTTGAGCCGCCCCAACTCTTCCTTGATGCGTAATCGTCTGGTTCTGGAGGTCGCTATGGCCACGCCCGCAACGATGAGCACAATGATAAGCCCCATGGCTCCGGCCATGACATTGATAAAACCCCTCCGAGCCAGAAGAGCGATTTCATTGTAGGGGACGGAAATCGCTACAAACAAATGCTCTGAGGAAAGATAAACAGGGGCGTACGCTATAATCGTTTTTCCTTGTTTTTCCCCCTCTCCGGTAATTCTATATTCGCCATACCCCTCTCCCTCTCTGTTCAGGGTTTCCGCAAGTGAAACCTCTTCACCTCCCGCACTGCGTTTCAGAGAGCCCACGCTTGTGCCGACAGAAGCAGGATCGGGGTGGGCGATTATAATTCCCTGCCTGTCCATTATCCACGCACAGCAGGATAGTTCACGCCGGGAGGCTATATAGCGATCGACAATAGTGGACAGGGAAAGGGCGGCTACTACCACCCCGGAGAATTGGTTTCTTGAATCATAGGTAGGAACGGCAATAATGACCGCATGTGACGTATTTGATTTTCGGGTATTCTTCTCTGACAAAGCCGGCAATACCATTGTCTCTATATAGGGTTTCCCGGTTTTCCGTATTTCCTGAAAATAGGGGTGGGGTTCGAGGCGCTGTCCGAGGATCTCCTTCAGTGCGGAGGACGGGTATCCGATTGTAACCACTCCGTTCGTATCTTCCAGAGCGATGAAATCCACTTTTCCGCCAAGATTTTCATAGATGACCTTGATACTTTCTGCGATGACCTCTTCTCTAGTTTCCCTGGCGGAGGGTATTCCCAGATGTTTTTTCTTCCCCGGATCGTGCGAGTCCTGTCCGGTGGGTTCCGGCACAATCCCTCTGACATAGGGTAATCTCGAAATAAGGAACATGCTCTTCTCGATACCTGAGATAAAATCCCCTATGCCGGTTGCTGTCCCCTTCACAATGGCAGTCTGTTGCCGACTGAACTGTTTTACGATTTCTTTTTCGCGGGTGTGGTTAACGGTGAGAGCCAGGAGAAGAATAAGCAGGATAACGGCCGTCGAGGCGAGCCATATGGGTATCTTTGTTTTATTTTTCAATGCCCCGGGGTCTTTCTTACTCTCTATCACCTTCATTATCCCCTGAAACATCGCTTGTGCTTTCTCGACGTTTGTGTGCGGACAGTATATAGACACCCACGGCCGCGCCGAGAGAGATAACAAGGGTGACAAGGCCGCTCTCAATGCCAACAACCTTTTTGCAGATTAACCAGACAACCAGATAAGTTATCACGGTCAGTATCTCCTGCATTGTTTATTCCCCCTGATTTGATGAAAACAATTTATTCAGCCTGTAACATAATATAATCACTTGTGAAACTCACATAGGGAGCACGAACCTCACTATGGGTCTGCCTCTGAAGGTAAAAGAATGATACCCACATGTGTGTGATATACACAATTGTCACGGGATACAAACGAGCTATTCGTGCAATCCCCTTAGAGGCGATACTACAACCCTTACTGCTAATTTTCAATGAAAAAGGCATATAGCATTCTGCAGGCGTGTGCAGGTGTTCCCTGTCTCTGTTTAATAGGTTTATTAAAAATAAATTTATATAAAACAAACGGTTACATCAATTTGTCGCAAGAATTATTCTTGACAGAACGGTCCTTCTCGTTTACACTTCGTATACAGAGGAGGGGTAAGACGGTTTGGATCCTCCGCAAAGAATATACTGGAAGGTGTGGAAATAACCATGTTCCGATTGAGTGAACCCAGACAGCCTGTTTGAGTGTACGGCTTGCACCCTAATGAATAACAGGAGAAACTACCATGAACACTCTCTCGACAGTAACCGGATCGATTGTGCTCCCTTATAGGCTGCGCTTTTCCGACCGTCGGCTGTATGCCTATGTCACTCTGTTTGTTGCACTTGCAGTTTCTATTCCGTGGGCTTGCCACGTGATTCACCCGAGTGTCGGCCCTACAGTTCTTCCCCTTTTTTTCTTCGTTTTGCTCTCCGGAGTCTTTCTGGGGTGGCGGGCCGGTGTGCTGGTCGGGCTTCTCACGCCTCTGATTAGCTACGGTTTTTCGGGGATGCCGGTTGTCCAGCTCATGCCTTCAATCATAAGCCAATCGGTAGTGTATGGTCTCGCGGCTGGCCTTTTATACAGACATTTGAGGTGCGGTCTGATTATTTCCCTTGTTGGAGCCAATGTCGCCGGGCGCCTGGCCGCTTTTTTTCTGATAGCTCAGATTGCGGATCTCGAATATTCCATGCATCTGGCATGGTCTGCTCTGCAAACGGGATGGCCGGGCATTATCCTTCAACTGCTTTTTCTTCCCCCCATAGTCCTATTCCTGGAAAAAGGGTGCTTCAGATATCACTATGACCGAACAGAAAACCAGAGATGATTTCGAATCATTCCTCAGCAGCGCCGACACGCTGTGGATTATGAGCCAGGGAGGTGTTATCTTCCGATCTCAGAGAAAGGGGATAGCTCCCCTTATATGCTACATTGAACAGGCTCCTCTTACGGAAGAGGTAATCGCTTTCGATAAAGTGACCGGAAATGCCGCGGCCCTTCTTCTGAAAAAGGCCAATGGCCGCGCAGTGTTTTCATCCACAGGCAGTCAATTGGCAGCAGAAACACTTCGTGGATTTGGTATTGAAGCCCATTTCGCGCATATAGTCCCTTACATTATCAACCGTTCGGGTAACGGGATGTGCCCGTTTGAAAGGCTCTCTCTGGGCAAAAGCCCGGAGGAATTTTACGAACACCTCGAACAGCACCCCCTTTTCGCGGATATCTTTTACGAAAGCGCACCATGCTAACCACAATAACCTTCGGCACATCTTCACGTGAAGAACTGGTGGATATAACGCGGCGGGTTCGGGAGATCGTTTTCCAGCATGGCGCTGGGTAGAAACTGTGCGCCCTTTATGCGCTGGGAGCAACAGCGGCAATCAAGATCCAGGAAAGCTGGGATCCCCACATTCAGACAGACGTACTCGAGTGTCTTCGCACCATCGCACCTCAGGGTCGGTGGCAGCATGACCAGATAGATGGGAATGGAGATGCCCATATCAAAGCAGGGCTCGTGGGACCCTCGGAAGTAATCCCCACAGAAGAAGGCCGGCTGCTGCTCAGTACGTGGCAGAACATCTTTTTTTGCGAGTTTGACGGTCCTCGATCCGCCCGGCAGGTAATCATTACGCTACTCTAGCCCTTTATCGGACATACACGGGATTCGAAAATATCCAAGGGCGGTATTTTCCCCACACCTTCGCGTAGACTTCAACCCGATATACCCCCTTACGGGACACTGTGTGTGCGATGCTTGTCCCAAAAGCTTGGCAGCAGAGCCGTCCATTGTTTATAACGCGAATGTTCCCGTTGTCTGGGATCGTCACCCGCAGGACAGCCTTCTCGTGTAAAGAAAACTCATCCCCCATGGTAGCCACCTGGTCGGGATCGTCGATGGTAAGAGAAAACCCTTTGGCATCATGGAAGTATTCCATGGCAATGTAGGCACACCCTCGGTTCAGTGCCGTCAAAAGGGTGCGTATATCTTGCCCTGTTTCGCCGCTTAAAGGGGTATCCACCAGGATGTGCGTACGGATAAATCGAAAAGCCTTTTGAAACGGAAAAACGCTTATGGTTATTCCGCCTATTCGATAGGGAGTATCGTGATTGTCCAGTTCCCCGATCCCGACAACCCGTCCCCGGGCATTCAGATCATCCCACCGTTTGAGGGTGTCCTCTCGAGGGCCTTGTAAGACATAAGCCGGGAAAAAATATCCTGCCAAAGCACGGGGAATGCTGCGTAACATGCCTTGCCAGTCAGTCATAAAATCCCACACCCCCATCCCTGTAAAACCCGAGACAGACCAGTCCTTCCAGGGAAAATGTTTCACGTGAAACATGCTCGTCCCTTCATGGTCGGGATGAGCGATAAAACCAGACCCCCCCTGTTGAATAACCCGGTCTATGTAGTCCTGCGGTTTCGCGTTCGTATCGTCTTCGTTGACGATTACTTCTTCGTCTATGCCAAAGGCAAGATAGTGATTGAATCGCGGCGATATCTCCTGACCGACGATCAGGAGGACGCATCCATGCCATCGTTCGTACCCGTTTCGTCTGGCAGCTAAGGTGCTGTGATCGGTGAGCATAAGAAAGTCGATACCATTCGCCTGAGCTGCCCTCACAATCTTCTCGACAGGGGTCCGCCCATCATGAGAGTAAGAGGAGTGAAGATGGATAACTCCCGCATAATCATACAAATTCATATTTCTTGTTCCAAACAAGGCATTAACTGAACAGCCCACGGGATACCACCATAAACAGAGGGACTCCCGGAAAGGACTCAACCTATACCGTGAGTTCACGGTTCAAGGGACATTCGCCACAGAGAGGTTTTCTCTTACAGAACTCTTTCCCGACCTGGACCAACAGCGCGTGATACTGGTTATACAGCGACGTGTCTTGAGGGAGATGGTCCATGAACAGGGCCTGTACCTCCCGGTAGGACCAGGCCGGGGTAATCAGCCCATGTCTTTCCAATATCCTGCGTGTATACGCATCAACGACAAAAACCGGTTTGGCGCCACCATACAGGAGTATGCTGTCTGCCGTTTCTGCGCCGATTCCCTTGATGTCCAGCAACGTGTGCCGAAGCGTCCACATCTCTTCATCAAACATGGATTGCAAGTCTCCTGCATATCGGGTATGCAGAAATTCCAGAAACGCCTTGAGCCGCTTCGTTTTGATATTGTAATAACCCGACGGTCTGATGAGGCTCGCCACTACCGTGTCTTCCGCGTCATACAGTTTCTGGGGATTGAGAAGACCCGCACCCTTTAATGCGGCTATTGCGGTTGCCACATTGTTCCAATTGGTATTCTGCGTCAGGATTGCTCCAACGATAATTTCAAAGGGGGTCTCTCCCGGCCACCAATGAAGGTCTCCAAAGTGCGCATTCAAAGCCTCATATATGGTTTCCAGCCGTCTCGACACACCCATCACACGCCTCAATGAACACCCTCTTGAAGGGAAACCCGTTTGGGGAAGGGCGGCCATGGAAAGGGCCGCCTGTGCAATACTGTAAAGGGATACAAAGCGTTTGGAGTATCGGCACAGCAGGGGGTATCTGCAATCTGATGGCCGATACACCGCGCCAACACCCCCTGTCGGCCACTTATTTCCGAATCACCGCGAAGAACTTTGACGTTCCTCTCTGTATGAGGACCAGGACGCTGTCGCCGGACAGAGCCCGAGACATGACACCCTGATATTCCTCCAGCGAAGAAACGCGCGACCGGTTAACCTGCCGCACAATATCCCCCGCCTGGAGGCCCGCTTCTTCAGCGGGACTGCCGTCCGCCACCTGTGTAATGACCACACCGGTCGCATCCGCAAGTCCGAGGTGTTTGGCAATCTCAGGGGTAATCTCCTGCACGGTCATCCCGAAGTGCTCGCCACTTTCCTCCGGTTTTCCCGCCGCCATCTCTCGGCTCTCCGGCCGTTCGGTTACTGCTACTGTAAACGTCCTTTGTTTCCCGTCCCGAAGGACCTTGAGGGTTGCCTGTGTGCCCACCTCAATCCCGGCCACAATCCGTATCAACTCATGGGTGTCTTTGACACGTTTCCCATTAATCTCTATGATGACATCCCCTGCTTTTATTCCTGCCTTATCGGCAGGATCCCCTTTAAAAACATCAGAGACGAGCGCCCCTTCGTTTGTCTTCAGGTTCAGATTTTTTGCAATATCCTCCGTGATGCCCTGAACGGAGACCCCCAGCCATCCCCGCACCACCTTCCCCTTCTTTTTGAGACTGGGCAACATGTCTTTTGCCATATCGATCGGTATGGCAAATCCGATCCCCTGCCCCTGTGAGACAATTGCCGTGTTGATCCCCACAACCTCCCCGCTCAGGTTGAAAAGAGGCCCCCCGCTGTTTCCCGGGTTGATCGAGGCATCTGTCTGTATAAAGTCATCATACGGACCGGCTCCGATAACTCGTCCCTTGGCACTGACAATACCTGCCGTCACGGTCTGAGAAAGACCGAATGGATTTCCTATGGCGATAACCCAGTCACCCACACGCAGCTTTGAAGAATCACCCATTGTGACAACCGGCAGTCCATTGTCCGGCTCGATCTTCAGGAGGGCTATGTCGGTATTTTGATCTTTCCCCTTGATCGTGGCTTTATACTCCTTGCCGTTCGAGAGCTTGACGACGATTTCGTCCGCCTTTTCAACAACGTGATTATTCGTAAAGATATATCCATCTTCGCTGATAATAAAGCCGGAACCGAGGCTTCTCTGTTTAAATTCGCGTTCCGGGATATCTCCGAAAAAGCGCTTGAAGAACTCATCCCCCCCAAAAAACCGTTCCAACCGCGGATCGTTGAATGGTGACCTGAAGCCGCCCGTTGCTACCGTCTTTGTGGTGCTGATATTGACAACCGCTGGTTTCAGCCGTTCGGCCAAATCCGCAAATGATGCCGGAGCCCTGCCAGTGAGCTCCGTTGTGGAGGCCGCGATCGCATCACGGGACGCTATGTCGAAACCCAGAGTCGAAAAAGGTACGGTTCCTGCGCAAAAACCGACAGAAGCCGTTACCAGAAACACCCCCATAATTAATTTAGCTCTTTTCGCACCAATTATTTTTCTCCAATTCATCATGCACCTCCACTACATGAATCTCAAATGCCCTGCGGCATATACGCATCACCAACGCCGCTTCTTCGGAAGCGTTACGCGTATTATCCTCTCCGTTGCACAACAATCACCCGTTACAAGGAACTCCCTTTTGCCCGATTCCGAAAGTCGGTCACCGTTCTTTCGATACGGGATTTGTCAGCTCACCGATCTGTTCGATAGAAATGGTAACACTGTCGCCTTCTTTGAGAAACACAGGGGGCTTACGCGTAAAGCCGACCCCCGCGGGTGTCCCTGTCAAGATAACCGTACCCGGCAATAAAGTCAGAGAGCGGCTTACATCGCTGATTATGGCAGGGATGTCAAAAATCATGTCTCCTGTATTTGAGTCCTGCATAATCCGGCCATTGAGTATCGTCTGAATTCTCAGCATGCCCGCGTTTTTCACCTCATCCTTTGTCACGAGATACGGGCCAATGGGGCAAAATGTATCGAAACTTTTGCCCCGCGCCCACTGCTGCTTCTGCTTGCGAGTCTGCCAGTCCCGGGCGCTTACGTCATTCGCGCAGGCATATCCCAGCACATAGTCTTCCGCCTCTTCGGGAGGGATATTTTTCCCCTTCTTACGAATAATAATGGCAAGCTCCGCCTCGAAATCAACCTCATCAGGTCCGGCGGCAGGGAGAAGGATCGTTCCTCCATTGCCGATGACACTGGTGGTCGCCTTCAGAAACATGACCGGCTGCTCCGGACGCAGTATCCCCGTTTCATCGGCATGTTTCCCGTAATTGAGGCCGAGCGCGATAATGTTCGGGGGATCAACAGGAGGCAAAAAGGTTACAATTCGTTCCACCCGCGCCGTGGCAGCCATATGGCCAAAGATATCCCCATCCAGAACCGAAGCCTCCCCCGGCGTGCGGGCATTGAAAGATCCTTGCACCACCTCACCGCCTTCAGTGAGAAATCGCACTATTTTCATATGCTGTTCCCCTCTATCGTCGTTACAAATATCGACGTTCCTGTGTCAGATAATTGTTCACATAGTCCGCAACACCGTCTTCGAGAGGCGCGGTTCGCACAGGACATCCTGCCGAACGGAGCTTATCCATCTTCGCTTCCGTATGATATTGATAATGCGCCCTGATCGTTTCGGGCATCTCAATGTATTCTATCGCCGGTTTCATGCCCATTGCTGCAAATACCGACCGTGCCAGATCGTTCCACGTCCGGGCATGTCCCGTGCCGAGATTAAAAATCCCGGTCGCTTCTCTGTGTTCCAGCAACCACCAGATCACGTCGACACAATCCTTCACATATATAAAATCTCTTTTCTGTTCGCCGTCCCCGAAATCAGGGCGATGCGACTTAAAGAGCCGTACACGCCCTTCCGTCCGTATCTGCTCGAAGGCCTTATATACAACGCTTCGCATCTCCTCCTTATGATATTCATTGGGTCCGAAGACATTAAAAAATTTTATGCCGGTGATCCGGTCCGTCAGTCCATTCCTGAAAGCCCAGAGGTCGAACAGATGCTTTGAATAGCCGTACATATTGATGGGCCGCAGCTGGGTGTTGACACGATCATCATCGGAAAATCCCTGAGATCCGTCTCCATAGGTGGCCGCACTGCTTGCGTAAATAAAACGTACATCCTTTTCAACGGCCCATCGCGCGAGCTGAGCGGTGTAGCGATAATTATTCTCCGCCAGGTAGTCGGCGTCACGTTCCGTTGTTGAGGAACAGGCGCCCATGTGTATAATGGCCTCCACATCAAACGGAACCGCATCATCCAGCACGAGTTCCAGAAAATCCTCTTTGTCCAGATAATCCGCAAACCGTCTCCCGACCAGGTTTTTCCACTTATCGGATATTCCCAGTCGATCAACGACGATGATATCTTCTACCCCCTCTGTATTCAGTTTCCAGATGAGCGCGCTGCCGATAAACCCCGCTCCACCCGTCACTACAATCATGCGAATATCCTCATACTTTCACAAAAGCACTCCAAAAGGTTACGTTGTAAGGTAAGGTTCCCATGGGGAAAAGTCAAGTTTTTTTCTGGTGTTCGGCCGCGTCCCGGTTCCGTACGCCTACGTCCGTTCGACCATACAGATCGATCTGATGGCAGATCCCCCGTATGATCTTGACGTCCTTGGCAAGCAGTGTGGTCCTCGAAAAGAGCCGCCGCACATTGATCATCCAGTAATCCGGGTTCTGAGTCTTGATAAAGCCTATGCGCAGAAAGGTCTCCTTCAGGTGTTCGTACATTGCCTCTGTCTCAGCCACCGTAGCGAGCTTCTGTGTGAAAACGGACGAATCCTCAGAGGATGCGGCAAAGATTTCGTAGCAGATGATCATGACCGCATGGGAAAGATTGATGGATTTCAGGTCATCCGATGTGGGAATTTTGACCAGGAGATCACAGCGCATAAGCTCCCTGTTCGTCAGCCCTCGATCTTCAGGACCGAAAACCAGCGCCACTTTGTTGTTCTGCGATATGGGAACAATCTCTTTCGCCATTGCCCGCGGATATATCATCGAGCGCTTGAGACTGGTGTCCCCAGATCGCCCCGTCGTTCCCACAATGTACTGAAAGGGGGCGAGGGCCTGTTCCAGTGTGTCATAATATTGTATTTTATCAACCACATCCAGGGCTAAATGGGTTGACAATTGCGCCATTGTTTCCTTGTCAACCGTTGCCGGATTGACAACAATCATACTCCTGATCCCCATATTTTTAGCGCACCGGGCGACAGATCCAATATTGCCGGGATATTTCGGCTTGTTCAGTATTACCGTGATGTTTTCCATTACCGCTTTTTCCATGGTGCGCCCTTTTTACCATTGCATAAGGAGGTTCCGTGACCTACAATCAGGCACTCTGCTGTGGTGTGCTATATCATACCTTACCGAGGTCTTCCATGACAGATCTCAACCAGCGCATATCCCCTATGATGAGCGGGCCGGGCGTTTCATCTGTCTGGGATATGTCCTGAAACGTCCGTGCTTCCCGGGACTGATTGATGACATATGAACCATACACACGATATCCTTCTTAAATCTGTCCGGGAAATCGGGATAATCCCCACCGATCGCCAGATAGACCTGCTTCTCCGCTATTCCCGGGAACTCCTGGTGTGGAATCAAAAGATGTCGCTGGTCTCTTTGAAGTCCCCTCTGGATATCATCAAACATCTGGTCGATTCTCTCACCCCTGCGTGTTGTATCAAAGCTGATCCCCTGAACCTGCTGGATATCGGGACGGGAGCCGGCCTTCCGGGCATCCCGCTCAAAATAATCAAACCGTCCCTTCGCGTGACTCTCGTCGACGCATCCCGTAAAAAAACATCGTTTCTCAAGAGCGTCATCCGAACACTGGGGTTGCAGGAAATCAGAGTCGTGAACAGCAGGATGGAATCCCTCCTTTCCGATAAATGCTATACAGGCTGTTTTGATATCGTCATATCGAGGGCGACTTTCAAACTCCACGATTTGCTGACACTGGGGATGCCTTTCATGGCGGAGGGGGGAACCGTGATCGCCATGAAAGGGCGACAGGTGAACGAAGAAATGATACAGGGGATGGATGCTATCAAAAAAACGAGGCTCGTTCTGGCAGAACGCCACAATATCACGCTTCCCATGACGGGCGAATCCAGAACGCTCCTCTGTTTCACCACGGATCCGTTATAGCAATCCGACAGGCAAACATCCTGTTAACCAAATTACTCCTTCTCAAATCTCCGGTTGTATGTTAGCATGACCGCAGTATACCCATTCCACACATTCAGAAAGAATGCTTTATAAAAAATGAGAAAAATCATATGCATAGCCAACCAGAAGGGGGGCGTCGGCAAAACCACAACCGCCGTCAATTTATCGGCCTCTCTGGCGGCTGCCGAACGCAGGACACTTCTGATCGATTGTGACTCTCAGGGAAACGCAACCAGCGGCGTGGGTATCGACTCATCCACTGTACGTGAAAAAAATCTCTACTCTGGCCTCGTGCGGGAGGTCCCTTTTGAGGAGATTGTTCGCAAGACCGATATCGCAACACTCGATATCATTCCTTCCAACCAGGACCTTATCGGTGTTGAAATAGAGTTTGTTGCGCTCAGAGACAGGGAGAAACGGTTGCGAAACTTCATCAAAACAATTGACACCCCGTATGAATTTATTATAATCGATTGTCCCCCTTCTCTTGGATTTTTGACGGTTAATTCCCTTGTAGCATCCGACGCTCTTATCATCCCTCTGCAGTGCGAATTTTTTGCGCTGGAAGGACTGGGACAACTGCTGAACAATGTAAAACTGATACAGGCCCGGCTCAATCCATCGCTGACCGTGGCGGGCATACTGTTGACCATGTTCGATCAGAGAAACCGGCTTTCCCATCAGGTCGCTGATGAGGCGCGAAAATTCTTTGGAGACACGGTCTTTAAAACCGTTATACCGCGAAACGTCAGATTGTCGGAAAGCCCAAGTCATGGATTACCTATTATACTGTACGATATCAATTCCCGCGGCTCTGTTTCATACATGGAACTGGCAAGGGAAATCATGGCGAATGGAAGAATATGATGTCCAAGAAAAACGCTTTGGGGAAAGGGCTCGGCGCCATATTCCCGGATCTCATGGACGATCCCTCCGATAAACCACACATAGCGATGTGCGGCATCGAGGAATTATCACCGAACCGGTTTCAGCCAAGGAAGTCGTTTGACGAAGAGCAACAGAAAAGACTCGCTGATTCGATCAAGAAAAACGGCTTGCTGCAGCCCATTCTTGTGAGGAAGTCCGACAATGACGCAGGATATGAAATAATCGCCGGAGAACGCAGGTGGAGAGCGGCTCAAGCTGCCGGTCTGCGGGATGTCCCCATTCTCATCAGGCATAAGACGAAAGACGTGGATCTCGCCGAGTTATCCCTTATAGAAAATATCCAGCGCGAGGAGTTAAATCCCATCGAAGAATCGGGGGCATATTATACGTTGATGGAAACGTTTCACCTCTCTCAGGAGGAAATTTCCCGACGGGTAGGCAAAGATCGATCCACCATCGCCAATTCCCTTCGCCTTCTCAATCTTCCAAGAGAAGCAAAGGAAGCGCTCGCAAAGAAGGAAATATCTGCCGGACATGCCAGGACTATTTTGTCGGTTGATTCTCCGGAAGAGCAGATGATCGTTCTGAAAGAGATTCTCGACAAAAAGCTCAGCGTCAGGGAAGCTGAGAAGTTGGTGCAAGGACACAAAACTCGTTCTCAAAAGGGCAAAGAGATCACGAAAGACCAATATCTGCTGGACCTTGAGAGGAAGATAGCGGAACGACTGATGGCCCGGTCGAGCATCAAGCCACTGCGCTCGGGAGGTGTGATAGAAATACGGTTTACATCCTCCGATGATTTGAATCGATTATCCGACATACTCATGAATGTGGACGATCACTAAGCGTTTGAATTCTAAATAAAAAAAGATTTTTTCTATCAACAGGTGTTGATAGAACTGTTGATAAAGGGTGTGCAAATTGGAATCATTCTGGAATGAAGGTATTAAAATAATTAAAGAAAAAATAAGCCAACAGAACTTTGAAACTTGGATCAAGCCTATACAGATCGTTTCAATGGAAGATAATAAAGTGCTTCTAAAGGTTCCTAATAAGTTCTTCCAAGACTGGCTTGTTGAAAATTACATTGACCTGATTAATAGCTCCCTTGTCGATGTGTCGGGCATTCCGCTCGACATTCGTTTTATTGTCAGTGAGGCAGATCATAAGGCGTCTTTACCAAAAGCGAATGCCCCTCAAACCATTGATCACCAAACCATTCGTATTCCCTCCTCTCTTAATCTGAAGTACACGTTTGACCGGTTTGTTGTGGGCTCTTCCAATCAGTTTGCCCATGCCGCCGCGCTATCCGTTGCGGAACAGCCGGCCCGTAATTATAACCCTTTATTCGTATATGGGGGTGTCGGTCTGGGAAAAACCCATCTGATCAATGCGATTGGTGTCCATACCGCTTCTCTGTACCCGCACAAGAACGTCCTCTATGTATCCGCCGAAGAGTTCATGAATGAGTTGATCCATTCGATACGGTATGACAAGATGTCGAATTTCCGGGAGAAGTATAGACGAATTGATTCGCTTCTTATTGATGATATTCAGTTTATTGCTGGAAAGGAACGAACGCAGGAAGAATTTTTTCACACCTTCAATACACTCCATGATTCTGGAAAGCAGATTGTTGTGACAAGTGATAAATTTCCAAAAGAAATACAAAACCTTGAAGGAAGGCTTAGATCGCGGTTTGAATGGGGGTTGATAGCGGATATTCAGCCTCCCGATATCGAAACACGGATCGCAATCATCGAAAAAAAAGCTCAGGAAAACAATCTCCATATATCGAGTGAAATCAATCATTATATCGCTTCGGTGGCGGATTCCAATATCAGAGAGTTGGAGGGTATACTCACGAGGATCGCGGCGTATGCTTCCCTGACGGGCAAGGAAATTACGATTGATATTGTTCAGGACGTCATCAAGAATCTATTGAAACATACAACAAAGCGAGAAGTTACCGTAGAAGAGATCATAAAAGCAGTTGGAAAAAAAATGAACTTTAAAGCCGGGGATATTAAATCTCCTAAAAAAAATAAAAACCTGGTTCTCGCCCGTCAAATCGTCATGTATCTTGCGAGAAAGCTGACCCATCGATCCTTCCCGGATATTGGAGAGAAGGTGGGAGGCAGAGATCATTCAACCGTAATTTATTCAAACAACAAAATTCAAAAGATGATGGAAAAAGATTACGAAATGAGAAAAATCATTGAAGAGATTGAATTGATGTTACAGGCAGGGTATTAACAAGCAGTCAAGTCTTTTGAATGCTGTGATATTGTATGATGCCATGGGGTTATGGGAGTTCCATGAACATATCAACAGGACCTACTATTACTACTATTTTTTTAAAAATATATTTAATAAAGAATAGGTGACCATATGCATTTTTCAATCAGAAGAGACAGTTTTTTAGAGGGTATTCAAAAAACACTCAGTATTGTTGACAAGAGAACAACGCTTCCCATACTGAATAATATCCTTCTGAAAGCACAACCGGGAACAATCCAAATAGTGGCTACGGATCGCGAAATTGGTTTATCGTCATATTATAAAGCGACAATTCATGATCCTGGGGAAATTACGGTTGGTGCCAGAAAATTGTATGAGATGCTCCGGGAAATTGATGGAGAAACAGTGGATTGTCAGGTGATGGAGAATAACTGGGTTCATGTGACATCTGGTAAAATATTATATAAGATTCCCGGCATCTCAGCTGACGATTTTCCCGAAGTTCCGGACAGTGAAACGATGGAATCGATCATTGTTCCTTGTGAAGTCCTTAAAAGTCTTTTTGAAAAAACATTTTTTGCCATTTCTCAGGACGAGATGAGGCCGAACCTGAACGGGGTCCTTTTCAGCATATCAGGCGGAAAGATTGCCGTGGTTGCAACGGATGGACATCGATTATCTCTTGCGAATGCAAGGTTAGATAACGATGTCGGTAATAGTTCCAATCTCGATGGCATTATCATACCGCGGAAAGGAGTCTCTGAGATTCGAAAGCTGGTTGAAGGTGGTGGGGAGAGCGCTCTCTGGGTAGTGGATGGGGTGTGTGTGCTGAAAAAGCAGGAAACACTCCTGCGGGTGAGTCTGATCAATGCGGAGTATCCGGATTATAAACGGGTCATCCCTCAGGAAGAGGGAGTAACGGTTCAAATGGATAAGCAACAACTCTTGCACTCCCTGCGTCGCATGAGCGTCATGTCAACCGAGAAATTCAGCGGCGTCAAGGTAGATATATTTGACAACCGGATGGTCTTGACATCGACCAATCCGGATGTGGGCGAGGCGAGGGATGAAATTGATGTGTCCTACACCGGGGATAGGATGGTGGTCGGATATAGCGTTCGGTACCTCATAGAAGGGATAGAACCGGTTAATGGAGATATCGTATCCTTTGACATAAGAAGCGGTGATGGCCCCGGCGTTATCAGGGTACCCGGAAGTGATGAATATATGTGTATCGTAATGCCTATTAAATTAAGAACTGAGAAAGGACTGGATTAAGAGGGAGTGGAAACTTCATACAGTGCTGATAGCATAAAGGTTCTGGACGGGCTCGAGGCGGTCAGAAAAAGACCTGCCATGTACATAGGCAGCACAAGCAAGGATGGACTGCATCATCTGGTATATGAGGTAGTGGATAATAGTGTCGATGAGACCTCCGCCGAGTATTGTGATGTAATACAGGTTAAAATACGAGTAGATAACAGTGTGACTGTTGAAGATAACGGCAGAGGCATCCCCGTCGATATGCACAAGACGGAGCATGTATCCGCGGCGGAGGTGGTCATGACCAAGCTCCACGCGGGGGGCAAATTTAACAACGACAGCTATAAGATATCAGGAGGACTTCACGGAGTAGGCGTATCGGTGGTCAATGCCCTTTCTGAATACCTCGAGCTGGAGGTGCGTCGAGACGGCACGGTGTACCGGCAGTCATACAAACGGGGCGTTCCCACGCAACCTCTCGCGGAGGTCGGGAAAACTAAAAGACGGGGGACCAAAATAACCTTTCTTCCGGATAGGGAAATCTTTGAAGATATTGATTTCAGTTTTGATGTTCTTTCCAACCGGTTGCGGGAACTCGCTTTTTTAAATCCGGGGCTGAAGATCGTCATTGAGGATGAGAGGGACGATAAACGCAACGAGTTCTTCTATAAAGGGGGGATCGTTTCTTTTGTTGAGTATATCAACCGCAACAAGAAGACCCTTCACAGCAAACCGATCTACATCAGCGGTGAAAAGGACGACTGTTCGGTGGAACTGGCCCTGCAATACAACGAAGGATATATGGAAAACGTGTTTTCCTACGCGAACAGCATTAATACCACCGAGGGCGGCACGCACATGATCGGTTTTCGCTCCGCCCTGACCCGTGTCATCAATAATTACATGGTCAACAGTGGCATCGCGAAAAATGATAAAACCCCTTTGAAGGGAGAAGACGTCCGTGAAGGACTCGGATGCGTGGTGAGCGTCAAGGTCAAACAACCCCAGTTTGAGGGTCAGACAAAAACCAAACTGGGAAACAGCGAAGTGAAGGGCCTCGTCGAAGCGGTTGTGTATGACAAACTGGGGAGTTATTTTGAAGAGAACCCCGCCGTCGCCCGTCAGATAGTTTCCAAGTCCCTCGATGCGGCGCGGGCACGAGACGCCGCGAGGAAAGCGCGGGAGTTGACGCGGAGAAAAAGCGCGCTGGAGGTCACCTCCCTCCCGGGGAAACTGGCGGATTGCCAGGAGAAGGACCCCGCGCGGAGCGAAGTGTATATTGTGGAAGGAGATTCAGCGGGAGGCTCCGCAAAACAGGGCAGAGACCGGAGAAATCAGGCTATTCTGCCCCTCCGGGGTAAAGTGCTGAATGTGGAAAAAGCGCGCCTTGATAAGATGCTCAATAATAACGAGATAAAAATCATCATTACCGCTCTGGGAGCCGGGATCGGAGATGAAGATTACGATATCACCAAACTTCGCTACCACAAGGTTATCATCATGACCGATGCGGATGTCGATGGAGCTCATATCCGGACTCTGCTTTTAACCTTCTTTTTCAGGCATATGCGCGAATTGATCGAACGCGGATGCCTCTATATAGCCCAGCCCCCCCTGTTCAGAATATCGAACAAGAAAAAGGAGTGGTATATCGGCAGTGAAGAGGAAATGGAGGAATATATCCTCTCCGGCGGCGCGGAAATGGTTCGGGTTGTCACCGGCGATGGCACGATTATCACCGCCTCAAAGCTGCTGGGACTGATCAAAAAAGGTATCCGGCTCGACACCATCCTGGAAAAGTTTCACAACAGTGGTAAGGATGGTGAAATCATACGATTATTGGCGGGAGATCCATCGTTTTCCCGAAAGGATTTCGAGGACGATGCCGTTCTCAACAAGATCGCAAAAAGGATCGCCAAGGCTATCGGTCAGCGCGTTGTCCTGCATTGGACCGAGCCCGATGTGGAGCATGGGGGATATAAGGTATTTTTTACCATGAAACGAAACGGCCAGGACCATACCACCTGGATCGATAAGGATATCTTCAACATGCCTAAATTCGCAGAGGCCAAGGTTCAGCTCAATCAGCTCACCCCTCTCGGGGAAGCTCCGTATACCGTCGTTGAAGCTGAGACGGATGATGTGAGGAGCGAAAAACAAATTTTCACTATGAGGGAATTGATAGATTACGTGATTCAGGCGGGAAAAAAGGGGGTCTCCATACAGAGATACAAAGGCCTGGGCGAGATGAATCCCGAGCAGTTGTGGGAGACCACGATGGACCCGGAACGGAGGACCCTTCTCCAGGTGAAGGTGGAGGACGCCGTGGCCGCCGACGCAATATTCACCACACTCATGGGAGACCAGGTCGAACCGCGCAAGAACTTTATTTTTGATAACGCTCTCAATGTGTCAAATCTTGACATATAACGTACAGCCTCATTGACAGCAAAGGGCATGCGCGAACGCCCCCGGTCGTTATGCTCTTTCGTAGACGTGCGCTCCGATCACAGATGACGGTAAGATAGCACAGAAATCGAATACTTGGCAGAAAGGTTTTAAAGCATCATGGATCAGTTGTTCCAGAGGAACATACCCGTAACGATAGAAAGTGAGATGAAGAAGTCCTACATGGAATACGCCATGAGCGTGATTGTAGGACGCGCGATCCCCGATATCCGGGACGGATTGAAGCCGGTGCACCGCAGGGCGCTCTATGCCATGGCCGACTTGGGAAACCGGTGGAACAAACCCTATAAAAAATCGGCGAGGATCGTGGGTGACATCATCGGTAAATATCATCCCCATGGCGACACGGCTGCCTACGACACCGTTGTCCGAATGGCCCAGGATTTCTCCATGCGGTATCCCCTCATTGACGGCCAGGGGAACTTCGGCTCTGTTGACGGAGACCCGCCGGCCGCCATGCGGTATACCGAGATCAGGATGGCACGGCTGGCGGATGAACTCCTTGCGGATCTCGACAAGGATACGGTTGATTTTGTTCCTAATTACGATGGATCGCTTCAGGAGCCGGTGGTGCTCCCCGCCCGGATTCCCACCCTCCTCCTGAATGGCTCCTCAGGCATAGCAGTCGGTTTGACCACCAATATCCCCCCCCATAACCTGACAGAACTGATCGATGGTATTATCGAGCTCATCCACAATCCCGGGCTGTCGGTAGATGATCTGATGGTATTCATCAAGGGGCCGGATTTCCCCACGGCGGGGTTTATCAACGGACGGGAAGGGATTGTCTCCGCCTACCGTACGGGCCGCGGCATCATCAAAGTCAGGGCCCGTGCCATCATCGAGCGAAACGCGCGAAACGAACGGGAGAGCATTGTTATTACGGAACTTCCCTACCTCGTCAACAAGGCAACCCTGATAGAGAAGATTTCCGAACTGGTAAAAGAAAAGAAGATCAGTGGGATAGCCGATCTGCGAGACGAATCGGATCGCGAAGGAATGCGGATCGTCATCGATCTGAAACGGGACGAAATGTCGGGAGTGATTCTGAACCAGCTTTACAAGCATACCCAGATGGAGTCGACATTCGGCATCATCATGCTGGCCATCGACCGGGGACAGCCTCAGGTGATGAACCTGAAAGAGATCCTGGTAAAGTTTATTGATTTCAGGAAAGAGATCATCATCAGGCGCACGATGTTTGAGCTGGCCCGGGCCAGGGAGCGGCTGCATATCCTGGAGGGGCTCATCATCGCTCTCGATCACATCGACGAGGTCATCGCCGTTATCAAGGCGTCTGAAAACGCGAAGACGGCTTCGGCAGAGCTGATGGCGCAATTCGGCCTGAGCGAGGAACAGACCAAGGCGATCCTGGATATGCGGCTCCAGCGGCTGACCGGACTGGAACGGGACAAGATACGCGAAGAGCATCTCGAGATATCGGCCCTCGTCAAAAAACTCGAGGGCATCCTTGCCGACTCACAGAAGGTGTTGGATATCATTGTTGAAGAGCTTGAAGATATACAGAAGCGGTACGGGGACGAGAGGAGAACCGAGATAGTCTTGAGCAGTACCGATATCGGGATCGAGGATATGATTGTAGAGGAAGATATGGTGGTAACCATATCACATCAGAACTACATCAAAAGAAATCCGGTCAGCCTGTACCGAAGCCAGCACCGCGGCGGCCGCGGCAAGGTCGGGATGGGAACGAAGGAAGATGATTTCCTCGAGAGGATGTTTATCGCCTCCACCCACAGCCACATCCTCTTTTTTACCAACAGGGGACGCGTCTACTGGCTGAAGATATACCAGATTCCCCAAGCAGGAAGGGCCGCCAAGGGGAAGGCAATCGTGAATATGATCGGCATAGCGCCGGAGGAAAAAATTACGGCCGTCCTCCCGGTCAGGGACTTTGTCCCGGGTAAGTTTGTCATTATGGCAACCGGGCGGGGGGTTATCAAAAAGACCGATCTTATTGCCTATGCCAGTCCGCGGTCCGGTGGGATTATCGCTCTTACGCTGGACGAGGGGGACGAACTAATCGACGTCCAGCAGACGAACGGTGACCAGGATATATTCCTCGGTGCCAGAAAGGGCAACGCCATACGATTCAAGGAGCAGGATGTCCGCCCCATGGGAAGAACGGCCCGGGGCGTTGTGGGGATCCGTATCGCTGGGGACGATGAAGTCGTCGGTATGGAAGTGCTCAGGGACGGCAACTACATCCTCACCGTTTCCGAAAAGGGATTCGGAAAGAGAACGGAGATTTCCGAGTATCGGCTCCAGTCGCGGGGAGGAAAGGGAATCATCAATCTCAAAACCACACCGAAGGTCGGTAATGTGACGCGGATCAAACAGGTGACCGGCGATGAGGACATTATGCTGATCAGCAATACGGGAAACATTATACGGCTGGGGGTCAATGAGGTGTCCCTCCTGCACAGGAGCACTCAGGGAGTGAAGCTGATCGATCTGGCCGACGGAGAAACGCTGGTAGGGCTTGCCCGCGTGGAACGCGACGACTCCGACACAGGGGAGGAACCGGATGAGCCCACGCCGGGGACCTTTGATTTTTAACGGGGTTTGTTGCATCCCCCGTCACGGGGGGGGGGGGCCGTTCGCGCTGTCCGGAGGGAGTGAATGAGGGTGTGGATAAACGTCCGGCAGTCATAGGGGGGATGTTTGACCGCATCGCCCCTGCATACGATCGTTTAAACGGGATCCTGTCCCTCTCCATCGACCGGTACTGGAGAAAAAAGGCGATACAGGCCCTGCAGCTTGAGGACGACTCCCTGGTCTTGGATATCGCCACAGGGACGGGGGATCTCGCGTTGCGCGCCCTCCGTGATTCAGGGTGCCGGGTCATCGGGATCGACCTGTCGGTCCGGATGCTCGAGCAGGCGGCACGGAAAGCCGGTCCATATCTCAACACCCGCTATTTTCTGATCAGCGGGGACGCCCTCACCCTCCCTTTTCGGGATGCCTCATTTGACCGGGCCATGGTGGCCTTCGGGATACGCAATGTTATCCGAGTCGATCGGTTTCTCGATGAACTGGCCCGCGTCACCAAAAAGGGAGGCATGATCGCGATCCTGGAGCTGTCCGTCCCGTCCAACGGTTTCCAGAAAAAGATATATTTTCTGTATTTCAAGTACGTCCTTCCCGTACTGGGGGGCATTATTTCAGGCAATACAAAGGCATACCGGTACCTGAGGGATTCGGTCCTGGATTTTCTCCCTCCGGCCGTGCTCGCGCGGCTCTGCGAAGAGCGGGGACTGACTGTGGTCCTTTCAACCCCGCTGCTGGGAGGCATCGCATATCTCCACGTACTGAGGCAGGATCGGCGGGAGGAAATGATTACAGACCGGGTCTAGCCCGGCCATGAAGGGAGGGCTGATCATGAAAAAATGGGTTATTGGAATTATTGTCGTCGTGGTTGTCGTGCTGTTTGTTCTGTTGATGAATCTCGGTTCCGTTATCAAGACTGCCGTCAACACCTATGGGCCGGATATCACCAAGACAGAGGTACACCTGTCCGATGTAAACGTCTCTCTCTTATCCGCGCGGGCCGAGATCAGAGGTCTGTCCATCGGGAACCCTCCCGACTTTCGTTCGCCGAAGGCCGTGGAAGTGGGGTCGGTCTATCTGGATGTGGATGAAAAATCGCTGATGCGGGACACCATTATCATCGACAGAATCGAGGTCGTCGCACCGCATATTACCTATGAAAAGCGCAGCGGAACCGACAACTTTCAAACCATCCTGAATAACATCAAGCAGCAGACCGCTCACGAGAAAGCCTCTGGGGAGAAACCTGAGGCCACGGCAGAAAAGGGCACGGGGAAAAAGCTGATTATCAGGGATTTTGTGGTCCGGGACGGGAAGGTCACCCTGGCCAGGGTCGCGCCCGGCGGGCGGGAGATAACGGCATCGCTGCCCGACATACATCTTACCGATATCGGACAGAAAGATAACGGCGCAACGCCGGCGGAAGCCGCGAGGCAGATCGTTGCGGCGCTGTACGAAAAAATCTCCGGCTCGGCCGTGACGGACGCCCTGAACACTCAGCGCAAGAAGCTGGAGACGGAAGTCGGAAAAGCCGACGAAGAGCTCCAGAAACGGGCACAAGACCTGGAAGGGAAACTCAAGGGTCTCCTCGGCAAATAGTCTCAGTCGCCGCCGGAGTCGGATGTGATGTCGTCTCCCCGCCTGATCGAGTGGAGGAGCCACAGGGCCTGCACGGGGGTGAGAACCTCCAGCTTTTCGATGACCACATCCGCGTTGACCTGAAACTGGGCGCCGAGCTTTTCGTATCGCTCCACATCCTCCACGTCCCAGGCGAGGAGGCCGGGCCACTCCCGAAGCCGGGACGCCTCGAACTCATCGTTTTTGAAAACCTCACTGAGGAGCGCCATCTCCTGTTCGGTGAACAGCCCCGCCATATCTTTACCGGTCATGTCGAGGAGGGCATACAGAAGCCCGATATCCTCTTCGATCGCCGCTGACGGATCCCCTTTCCGGCGTTTGACCATCCGCTCCAGGTGTTCAGGTATATAAACGCTGTATGTTCCCATAGCTCCTCCTCATGCAACAGAACAGCAGGCCGGAAACTGTAGCAGATTGTATGGTTCATGGCAATGGGCGGGGCTTTCCGTAATCCACCACCAACTTTT
>DIXO01000001.1 GCA_002428735.1 Syntrophaceae bacterium UBA6078
CGGACATATTACGTGCTCCTGACAGTGACAAAAGATAGTGTTGACAAACTCTTTTCTCTTCCATACTATTCTCCCGGCACATGAACCCGCCGGGGGCATGAAACGCCCAAGGGAAAACCAATGGAGCAGTTTTTCAATCTCTATAACCACGGCTTCATAAAAACCGCCGTCTGCGTCCCGGAGGTCCGGGTGGCTGACCCCGATTTCAACGTCGCGCACACTATCGAACTGGCACGGAAGGCAGCAAAGGAAGGAGCCCTCTTTGCCCTCTTCCCGGAGCTCGGGATATCGGCTTACTCCAACGAGGACCTTTTTCATCAGGATGCCCTTCTGGAAGGGACCCTCGCCGCGCTGCACACCGTTCTTGAAAAGACGCGCAGACTCAACATGATCATCACTGTCGGCGCGCCCCTGCGGGTCGATTCGCTCCTCTTCAACTGCGGGCTGGTCCTCTACCGGGGGAAGATTCTGGGGATAGCCGTCAAATCGTATCTCCCGAACTACCGGGAGTTCTACGAGGGACGACAGTTCAGCCCCGCCGAGGAGATTATATCGAATGAAATCGATATCTGCGGCCAGAGCGGCATCCCCTTCGGGGCCGATCTCATATTCGAGGCCAAGAACGTAAAGAACTTCAGCCTTTTTGTCGAGATATGCGAGGACGTGTGGGTATCCATCCCTCCATCGAGCTTCGCCGCGCTCGCTGGGGCCACGGTCATCGCCAATCTGTCCGCCTCCAACATCACAGTCGGAAAGGCCGAATACCGCAAAAGCCTCGTCATGAACCAGTCAGCCCGCCTCATCGCCGCCTACCTGTATGCGGGATCCGGACCCGGGGAGTCGACCACCGATCTGGCGTGGGACGGACACGCTCTCATATGTGAGAACGGCAATCTCATCGCCGAATCGGAACGTTTCTCGCAGGAGGCGCAGACTATCCACGGCGATATCGATCTGGATCGTCTCGTCCAGGACCGCATGCGGATGACTGGCTTCGGCCAGAACGCGCGGACCCACCGGGACGCCGTCGCTCGATTCCGAAGAGTCCTTTTCTCCGTCGAGATTCCAAAAAAAAAACTGCTCCTGACTAGAGAATACCCCCGCTATCCCTACATCCCCTCCGATCAAGAGAAGAGGAATGAACGCTGCTACGAGGCCTACAACATACAGGTAGGCGGGCTCGCGCAGCGGCTCCGCTCGTCGGGACTTGAAAATCTCGTGATCGGCGTGTCGGGGGGCCTCGATTCGACACATGCCCTCATCGTAACCGCGCGAACCATGGATCTCCTGGGCCTCCCCCGGACTAACATCAAGGCGTACACCATGCCCGGTTTCGCCACATCCGCCAAGACCTACGCCAACGCCAGAGCCCTGATGAAATCGTTGGGGGTGGAAGCGAGGGAGATCGACATCAGGGACAGCTGCCGCCAGATGTTTCGGGACATCGGGCATCCCTTCGCCCAGGAAGATCCCGTATATGACATTACCTTTGAGAACGTCCAGGCGGGGGAGCGCACGTCGCACCTTTTCCGGATCGCCAACCTGCGGAACGGACTTGTTGTCGGAACAGGGGACCTGAGCGAACTGGCCCTGGGGTGGTGCACCTACGGCGTGGGGGATCACATGTCCCATTACAGCGTCAACGCCAGCGTCCCCAAGACCCTCATACAGTATCTGATACGCTGGGTTGCCCAGTCCGAACAGTTCGGCAGCGAGACCTCGAAGATCCTGATGGACATCCTCGAGACCGAAATCAGCCCGGAACTGGTTCCGGGGCTGAACGGCGACCAGCCGGCACAAATGACGGAAGAGACAATCGGACCATACGAATTGCAGGATTTCAACACCTTTTACACCACTCGGTTCGGATACCTCCCATCGAAGATTGCCTTCATGGCCTACTGCGCGTGGCGGGACAAGAATAAGGGTTCGTGGCCCACCGTTCCGGAAAATAAGAGGCGGGAATACACGATCGGCGAGATCAAACACTGGCTGCAGGTCTTCCTGTACCGGTTCTTCAAGACCAGCCAGTTCAAACGATCCTGCATCCCGAACGCCCCGAAGGTCGGGTCGGGAGGTTCGCTCTCACCCCGGGGCGACTACCGGGCTCCCAGCGACAGCGAAGCCACGGTGTGGCTGAAAAACACGGAAACAATACCGGACAAGGAGACGTAAAACAATGAAGGGAATGTACAAAAACTTCGACGCAACCGAACTCTACTGTCCCCGGTGCAAGCGGGCCGTGCCGGTGCGCAAGCGGCTGCTCCTGGTCCTGGCGGGTGGTGACAAGTATGATTACACCTGCGCCTACTGCGGGACCTCGGTGGGAGACAAGACCGTGTCGAACAGCAATCCCTTGACAATTCTTAAATAATCGTTTATCCGCCCATGAAGCGGCAACATTTTCGCTTCCATATTCTATGAATATGGAGGAAACATTCAACGTGCCGGAACAAGGAGCGCATGAGAAAATCACAACGGGAGATCACGGACAGGGCGGAGATCGACACCGTCATTCGCCAGAGTCAGGTATGCCGGCTCGGCCTGACGGACGGGAATGAGCCGTATGTGGTTCCACTCTGCTTCGGGTATGACGGAGAAACGCTGTATTTTCACTGCGCGCGCGAGGGTAGAAAACTGGATATCCTTCGTCGGAACAACCGGGTCTCTTTCGAATTCGATATCGTTGAAGGGATCATCAAGAACACTCAGGCGTGCGGATGGGGGGTATGCTATCGAAGCGTCATCGGCGTCGGGACAGCCCACCTGGTTGAGAAAAACGATGAAAAAATGAAGGGCCTCGCTGTCATCATGAATCAGTACGCTGATGGGCAATTCATCTTCCCCGACGATATCGTGGCCCGTACCGCCGTCATCAAGGTCATTATTGAATCCGTTTCGGGCAAACAGCGAAAACAGACCTGATGACCAGAGTGACCGCGGACAGAGACATG
Organism: Syntrophaceae bacterium UBA6078; assembly: GCA_002428735.1. GTDB lineage: Bacteria > Desulfobacterota > Syntrophia > Syntrophales > UBA2210 > UBA6078. The sequence goes on from DIXO01000001.1 coordinate 2,955, forward strand.
ATAAAATCACCTTTCGCACATATGCTCCAGAAAAGTCCGCGCCTGTACCGGATCACCAGGAAGGTTTACAGTCTGTTCGCCCTCCGGGCGCGATTTGTCCCACTTTCGGCAAACAGCCTGCCAGACGGGATCCTCGCACAGCTTCGCAACGATCCGGGCTACCATGGGATCATTGATGACCTGGTCGCGTATACCGGCTTTTCCGCCAAAGAGCTGACCCCCTACCTCCTGAGGCGCCCGGAGAAGCACTTTCAGAGCGAATTCGAGTGGTTCTCCCCCAAGAACGAGAGAGAGCTCACGTGGTTCTACCGGGCCGGCTCGGCATACCTTTTCGGCAACGCCGTCCATCCGTACGCCCCGGCCCTCGACATCATCGGGGAGGGAACGGTCCTTGATTTCGGAGCGGGGGCAGGGTGTAACACCATCGGTCTGGCCAAACGGGGCATCCACGTCGATTTTCTGGAGATCAACAGCCTGCAGGCTGATTTCATCCGCTTTCGAGTCGAACGCCATAATCTTAAGAACGTGAGAGGCATAGCCCCTTATCATGATGGAAAATTCGACCCCATCTCGTGCATCACAGAGCGGTACGATGCAATTGCTGCAATGGACGTCCTCGAACATATCCCGGACTATCGCCGATTCGTCGCTCATTTCATAGAGAGGCTCAATCCGGGCGGCCTGATCATCGAGAACAGCCCCTTCGACCCGAACGCCGGGCAAATCGCCATCCATCTTCGCGCGCCCATACCGCTGGAAGAGGCAATGGCCGGCATGGAGAGAATGAAAAGAGGGGTATGGAGAAAACCGCCAATCTCTCAGGCAGAAAGAGGCAGCCCGTATTGATTGACTTTTATGGAAAAGAATGGCAGGGGGAAGGCAAAAAAAAGCGCTGACCGGCGGGAGCGCGACGATAGTGATAATGGAGCGGCCGTCCAGGAAATCCGAATGAAAAAACTCGCGACAATAGAGGGATATCTGGATCATCATCCCGTCCGGATGCGTTATCCAGATATGGCGGTCGAAACGATGGAGCGACCGACCACCATGGCGGGTATGGTCTGGTTCGCGGCAAAGATAGTGCTCTTTTCAGATTATGACGGTTTTTTCGCGGAGGGAACACGACAGATATTCTTTATGTCCCTCTTCAAATGGCTGTTTGCAAAGAAGATTATCCTTGTGTGCCGCCCGCGACTGAAAGCACCGCCCTCCGGCCTCCTCTCCTATCTGAAAGAATGGCTCAAGACACGGGTCTTCAAGATGGGAGTCGATCACTTCATCGTCATATCAACGAGCGAAATAGAGGCATACCACACGCACTGGGGGATCAGTAAGGAAAAGATGACCTATGTTCCTTTCAAGGTGAACAGCGCGGACAGCCTGGCAGAGCTGGAAACGGGGGACGAGGAATTCATCTACTCGGGAGGAACCAGTCTCAGGGATTACAAAACCCTGTTCGAGGCCATCAAAGGGTTGGATATCCAGGTAAAGGTTGTGACGAACCGCGACTTCGACAAAGAGTCGATCCCCCGCAATGCCCATATCATCCACAATTCAGGAACCATCAGCGAATTCTATGCACCTTGCGCCCGGGCGCGGTTTTCCGTCTTCCCCATCGAATCCGGCTACATCAGGAGCGCCGGCCAGGGATCATACCTCGGAGCGATGTTTCTCGGGAAGGCCGTGATCGTATCAGATACGCCGGGGGTGAGAGACATCATTGACGATGGCGTCAACGGGCTTGTCGTCCCCCCCGATAATGCTCCCCTGCTCCGGGAGAAGATCATCGCGCTCTGGGAAGACAACGATCTCAGAAACCGCCTGGGGGAGACCGCCAAGCGGCAGGTGCGGGAATATTACACCCACGAGAGATATATAGACAACATATACCGGGTCCTCCGGTGGGCGCTCGGGGTATGAAGGCGTCGGCATAACACATATGAGCGGCGCGGTTGAATTCCCGCCTTTCCGTAGCGCCTTGCCGAGGAACGCCATCCGGAACGCTCACGAGGGGTCTTCTAAGGGTATGGAAAAGAGAGAAAAAGAAAAGGAGAGAATCCAGAGTCTCCTGAATCTGATTCCGGGCAGGGCGCCGTCGGTCCTCGATATCGGTGCCCGGGACGGGTATATCTCCGCCAAGCTCACCGACTTTTTCGATTCGGTAACCGCCCTCGATCTGGAAAAACCCGCGATAGCGCATGAAAATGTCATCTGCGTCCAGGGAGACGCCACCAGCCTGCATTTCCCCGACGGAAGTTTCCACACCGTTTTCTGTTCTGAGGTTCTCGAACATATCCCTCCGTATCTGCTTCAGAAGGCGTGCGATGAGATGCGGCGCGTCGCGCAGGAGCATATCATCATTGGTGTCCCGTACCGGCAGGACCTTCGGGTCGGGAGGACCACCTGTTACACGTGCGGCAAAAAAAATCCCCCGTGGGGGCATGTCACTGTCTTTGATGAAAAAAAGATTCTGTCGCTCTTTTCAGGAATATCCTGCGAGAGGATACGGTTTCATGGTGAGAACACGGAATACACCAACTTTCTTTCCGCTCTCCTCATGGATCTTGCAGGCAATCCCTACGGAGATTATTCCCAACTGGAACCCTGCATCTACTGCGGAAACAGACTCAAACCACCGCCGGAAAGAAATCTGCCGCAAAAAGTCTGTACCCGTCTGGCGGTCTCCATCACCAGAATGCAATCATGTTTCATCCGCCGCCGCCCCATCTGGATGAATATCCTTTTCAGGAAAGGAATATGAGGAAAAATCAGCGGCGCGTGTTTGGCAAAGCATTACTGCTATGTCCCTTTTTTTTTGAGCGCCTCCTGCAGTTTAGCCCCCAGAGAACCAAGCCCGTTCCCCGCTGTCTCATCCTGATACACCGACGCGGCATCCTTGCCGCCGGAGGCCCCGTCGAAATATTCACCCAGTACTTCCCGGCTGTGCACGTCTTCGTGACAGTAGACGCACAGATTCTCCCAGTTGCTCCCGTCCGGGGGGTTGTGGTGATGATCGCCATCCCTGTGATGAACGGTCAGGAGGTGCCTGGTGGTATGATCGAATTCCCTCCCGCACCGCGCGCACACAAGCCCGTGAATCGCGAGCGATCGTTCCCGGTAGTCCTCCCCCGCCGGCCTCTTTCCCCCTTCTTTCAATTCCCGCACCACATCGGCGACGGATTTCTGGCCCTTTGGCCTGTCGTGCCGGACGGTTGCCCTGACACGCCCCTTTCTTCCATCAAAAGAAATCTTCGCCACTGTCCGTACCCCTCATAAATGCTGATTCACACACGTTCAGAAAAAACTTCCGCCACGTTATTCCAACCGGTTTCTCCTCCGGTACGCCGAGACAGCAAAGAGGAAGAACCCCACGGAAAAGATAAACTCGCGAATTTCGGCATTGGCCCACTGGTGATATATCAACCCTGATACCCTCTCATATAAGAGGCCCAAAACGAACAGCGTGATACACGCCATGGGAGAGACCGGAAAATTAACCGCATTCGCAAGCCTGCGCAGGGGTGCAATGAAGCGATACCCGAGAGGTATGAGAACACCGATTAGCAATGCGACCAGGTTCAATATGCTGTGGGGACTCAAGAAGGAAGCAAACAGAGAGAGATTGTGAACATTCACCTCTTTCTGCGTGTTCATGTCTTTGAATGCAGCAGGCGGGTCATAATAAAGAAGCCACTGTCCCCAGCTCTCCTCCTCCCCCGCAATAAAGAGAAAAAAAAGCCCGAACAGCAACGGGAACAGGAGCATTCCAAAGGAATGTGTCTGCCGGTAATTCCGCCAGCTCAACACCAGAAACAACACCCCCGCCACGAGGTAGGAGATGGAGGTCAACCGTTCCGTATTGGTCCCTTCCTTCGCCAGTTCCATATAGAGATCTCTGTCGATGGACAGGATAATGAGAAAAACGGCAACGAAAGCACAAGCGATCACGGACCAGACGCCGATACTCCTCCTCGTGTTCGAGACTTCCAGTATCCGCCATATGCTTCTTCTATCATTTTTCATGTAATCACCGTTTTTCTGAAAATCCCGGCATTCTTGGACGGTATCCCCCGACCTGATCCAGGCGCCGATTATATTCTTTGTTCACCGCCTTGTCGGCTCCCACCTCACAATCCGATTCCCCCTGAGATACCGCCACCAGGCCACTGCTATTGAGAGGTTCACCCGGACAAAATAGGCAGCCACCCGCACGAGGGGATTTTCATTTCTTCCTTTCTTGATTCCCGCCACCGCCGCCAGATAGAAGACAACCTGCAGCAGGAAAAGAATAAGATATGGCGCTGAATGAAATACCAGAAAAGCGTTGGAGACAAAAGCGATCAGCAGGAACAAGGGAACGAGCCAGCGCAGCAGCTTGTGGCAGAAAAGTTCGTAGGAAGGAATTCCGTATCTCCACGCCGCCAACAAATCGGCGTTCTTGAAAAAGACGGTGAGGGCCCGCACCATGGTACGCACCTTTCGATCAAATTCGTCAGATTCATCAGGAACATCCCGGTAGAACCCAACCACAAGAGGATCGCTCACGCCGCGAAGCCCCTCGCGGATGCAGACAAGAACCGTCCTGAAATCGCTCTGCAACCCCCCGGAAAAATCCCCGCACAGGGATGAACGGACCGCGAAGAGGGAACCGCTCAGACCGACAACCGATCCGACCCGTGACTCCAGCATCCGGAGCCACATTTCGTACCGCACGTAGACCCCCTCTCCCCCTATTTTTCCGTCCTCCTTGATAACCCTGTCTTCGCTGGTCACACACCCCACCGTCACATCGGCAAAGTTGCGGACCAGATTCTTCAGGCAATGAGAATCGCTCATGGTCGCCACATCCGTGAAGACGATAAGTTCTCCCAGCGCATGGGACAGCCCCCGCTGCTGCGCCCCTTCCTTTCCCACACGCCCGCCCGTTTCAACGAGTTGCACGCCTCTTTCAGCGTACTTGGTGACGAGATGGTTCGTCCCGTCGGTTGAGCCGTCCGAAACCACAATGATTTGAAGCCTGTCCCGGGGATACTCCATGAGGAGGGTGTTCTCAAGCTTCGCGTCGATTTTCGTCTCTTCATTATATGCGGCAATGATAACGGTTACGAAGGGGATGATGTCGGACCGCCGGACCGACCTCTCCCTGACCGCAGAAAGAGCAAGAAGCGTGAGCGGGTAGCCGATGTACGCGAAGAGTATGAGCAGAACGGCGGATATGAAGAGTGTTTCTATCATGCTGATCCTCGGGACAATGACGCTAAGGGCGACAGATGGCGATCAGTCGACGGCATGCTTCGGGCGGTCCCTCCTGAAGGTGCCGCCGCCAGTAGCGCTCCTTTGCCCGGCTGATGATACCGACTGCACGGGGGTATTTCCAGCAAAACCGATCTGAGTAGCAGATCAGCGAAAGGATATTCATCACCGAAAATATCTTGCCGTGCACGACAGTTACTCTGCTGTGTCCGGTGATGGCCACCTCTCCGAAAAACGGTCCCAGTGTCTCCCGCAGGGTTATTTCCGTGTAATGCCTGAAATGCTTCTCTTCGAGAGGCTTCCTGACCGAGGGAACCGTAAAGATGACAACGGCATCGTCCGTGACAACTGATCTTATCCCCTTGATGAAGGCCGGCATATCGTCATCAGGGATATGTTCAAGGACTTCGAGGGAGACCGCCCCATCGAACACCCCCCGCAGGTTCAGATCTTCTATCCGCTTGTTATGAAACGCAACCTCAGGATTGAACGCCCGCGCCCACTCAAGCGCCCTTTCTGATATGTCGAGCCCCTCGACACCCAGATAGTCCTTGGCAAAAAAGCAGAACCGGCCATCGCCGCACCCCACATCGATCACATGACCTTTCCCTGCCCGGCGAAACGTCTCCACGATGAATGAAAAGATAGAGTTCCGTTCTATCGACTGTCCCGGAGCGAATACGTCCTTATAGTGATAGGGAAGCAGATACTCCTCTTCCTGTATCGCCTGTCTCTTTTCTTTTAACAGATCATTTCCGGCATCATCAGGCATCATCGTTCACACTCTCCGATACGGCGTATGTTTCTCCAGCAGTATGGAGTGGGGCTCTAAAAAGCGCTCGATCACATCATTGCGCGATACAGAGCAAGGTAGTCCCGCGCCATCCGCTCAGCGCTGAATGAGGTCTTAACCTTCAACCCCGCGGCGCGGGACATCGAATCGTAGAGACCGAGATTCTCCATAAGCTCCATGCACCGGTCGCCGTACCGGGAGGGGTCCCTCTCATCAATCAAAAATCCCTCGACACCGTCAGTGATCACCTCATCAAGCCCTCCAACACGGGGCGCAACAACGGGAAGACCGTGGAGCATCGCCTCAAGGACACTCACCGGGATTCCCTCATGCAGGGAGGTATTGATATACAGATCCAGCCCCCGATAAAAACCCTCCATATCATAGACCACGCCAAGACAGGAAAACACATCCTCCAGTTTGTTGATCCTGACCAGTTCACGGACCGCATCGAACTCCGGTCCGTCTCCCGCCACCCTGAAGAGTACATTTCCGTTTCGCTCCCGGATCGACGCGGCGACGGCGACGAGGAAGGGGTAATCCTTCACGGGAACGAATCTCCCGCACGATCCGATCACAAGCTCCTCCCCTCTCTTTCGCTCAACCCCGCCGGGACGGACATCAATTCCGTTCCGGATCACCACTGCTTTCTTACCGGCCTTTCCATGCTTCCGGACAAGAATTCCTTTGACATCTTCAGAAACACAGACCAGGCAATCGAAGAAACGGGAAATGACAGAGAGGTTCATATGATTCAGAAACCGGTATTTCAGATCGAGCTTCCGCCCGTATACTTCCGGCCAGCCGTGCAGGGTGGCAGCCAGCCGCACGGCTGGGGTCAGTCTGGATGCGGCAAAGGCGGCCATGTTCTCCTTGTAGCCGTGAGAATGGAGAATCGTCGTCCCCGTGTCGATCACGTGCCTTCTGATCTCCAACGCCAGCCGCGGGAGCGCATGCGTTCTCTCATCGATAACCGATACATCAATGTCATCTTCTTGCAGCGATTCCTGAAGCCTGCCCTCGTTGAAAGTCATAACCGAGATATCCACACCCAGCGTCTTCAATCCCCGGCTGAGATGGTACACGACCGCCTCAGCTCCCCCCCACAGGTCGCCGGATACGATGTGGCACACCTTCGGGAGACCCTTTTCCACGCCTTGGGTCACGTGAGCCTCCCTATTACTTCCTGAAACGCCGAGAAGATATTTCTCCAATCCCGATCGATTGTCCTGTTCAACTCCTGGACCCCGGCACGCAGATCTTCCGTTTTCTGCAGTGCCTCGCCGATACCCCGCGCAATGGATCGGGAATCGGGTTTCACATAGATACAACCCCGGTTGAAATAGGACCGGAGCGCCTTCGTGTCGGACAGGATCAGCGGCCTGCCCAGCGCGACCGTTTCATACGCCCCGCAAACGAGGCATCCTTCCCTCAGCGTCAAGACCATCACGGCATCTGATGCGGCCAGAAGCGACCAGTAGGATGTCTCATCTATGAACCCCGTCAGTTCGACATTGGACGGGAGCGTTCCCACATCTATTCTGCCGCGGTGGTTGCCCGTAATGTACACAATAATGTTCTCATCGAGGAGCCCGGCTGCCTTGATCACCTCCTCATACGGTTCGTCCTCGCTGAAGGTACAGATGTAGGTGACAACCCTGCCGCCACGTGTCACAGACGGCTCGACGGGAGGAACCTCCGGAAGCCTGTCGGGAAGGATCCCTGCCTTTCCGCCGTTTGCTTCCACCATGGCCTTCATCTCTTCGTTGGTCACGATAGTCAGGTCCGCCCTCCGCTGAATCCACCGCGCGATTTTCAGAAGAATCTCGGATCTCCCTTCCAGGGGAATGAGGCCGCTGTTATGGGCATCGACGACACACCGGTACCCCATGATCCCTTTGCAGAGAACGCCAAGCAGGGCAAGGACGATGGAGGGATTCTGGACACAGACAACGGCAGGTTTCTCCCGCGAAATGGTTTGTATCGTCTTTACGATCAGGCGAACGTACCGGATCAGCCGCGGCGAGCTGTCGAGCATCTCGTAGAGGGGCCACCCCAGGGCCGAACTGATGCCTATGTTCCGCCTCTGACGCTCCCATGTTATCCAGATACCGTCTGCCATCGACCCTGTCAGTTCATGATTATTCGATTGATTGCTCATTTACGCCCCGCCGGGATGCGCACGTCAAGCGGAGGGGAAGGCGTACTGGCGCTACTCTCTTTCCGTGGCTCTGGAACGTCCGAGACCTTTGTACCGCCGGCACATAGGGCGAGACGGCAGCCGCCGTCCGGCATGGATACGAGATTGGCCCCCATGGTGCATCCGTCATCCCCACGCGTCTGTGCATAGCCGCTAAATTCCTCGGATACCCTGAACCTGCAGAGCGATGTCTCTCCATCCTCCCCGATCATAAAACCAGGATCCATTTCAATCGAGGCTGCATCCAGCCCCGACACCTCCCGCCACTGCGGAAGATTATACAGGAAATCGTCGCGATCACGCACGGAATACCTCGCTTCAGCATGGTAGAAACAGTTGTGGTTGCTGTAGTGGCCGTGCGCGTAGGGTATCTTCCGGTACGGCGAGATATTGAGCGCCCCGAAGCCCCCCCTCCCGCAGTTCACCAACAGGTTGTTGGTCACTCTGCAGCCGCGGAGTTTCCCTGATGATTCCGGCTCAAGCATGATACCGATATCGCAATCCACGATCGTGTTGTGGTTGATCCTGCTGAAACTGCCGCCGGGGGAACCTGATTCTTTCCAGATATTGATCCCCGCGGGACAGTGGTGAATGACATTATTTTCGATAACTGTTCCGTCGGCGTTGACATTGACAGCCCGCTCGTTCAGGTCATGAATATAGTTGTTTCTGATGACGAGCGCCTGATCAGGTTTGCCGTGTTTGTTGTCGATCCCCTTTCTGGCAAGACCGTATATCTCATTATTCTCAACGATCAGCCTCTTTGTGCCGCTCCATATCTTGATGCCGCTGAAATCGTTCTGCCTCGGATCATCGCAGAACAGGGTACAATTTCTCACACTGCAGTCCTCTGTACCCCTCAGACAAATCAGCGACGGGTTGTCCGGGCCGAGATCTGCCCCGTGCGCCGTGAAGGTACAGCTCTCAAGCCGTATATTCCTGCACGTCTGGTCCGATCCCCCTACCGTGATTCCCCCTATGAAATGAATTCCCTCGATGGTGATATGTTCGAGTCCCTGGTAGGAATCGTCCCGCTTGATGTTCAAGATGAACCTGCTCCCGGTGGTGCAGATTCCGTCCCATTCGTTCGACAGGACCACCCGCTCACCCGGAAATGACCTGATGACGAGAGGCCGCTCAGCAGACCCGGAACGGCGCATCTGAATCTCGCCCGGCACATAGTAAGAGCCAGCGCGGATTAGCAGCGTATCTTTGCCGTCTTTCCCGAGCTCGACAATCCCCTTCGCGATTGTCTTCCACGGGTTAGTCTGTGTGCCCTTCCCTCTTTCGTCGTCTCCCGCCTCGGCGCTTACATATATCTGTTTAATCTCGTTGCTGTCGCATCCCCAGCAGAAAAAGGCCAGCCAGGCAACCATGACAATCGTCAGGAGAACCCCCCTCTTGCCGTAAAACCTTTTTTTCATCATAACAACATCCTGACGGGCTGCCCTTACCGGAGGTATTCCTTCAACGCCCGGTAGCTGTCCCGCATCCTCTTCCACGCTTCCGGATCGTAATAGTCCATCTCCGGCGTGTTCACCTTTACTTCCAGCCGGGAGTTGATCCTGACAGCTTGCTCAGATGAGATCCGTTTCATCACCTCCACCAGCCTCTGTGTAGCAATCTCCGGAGATACATTGTCCCGTATCCACCCGCCCGGAGACTGATTCTCGTATCTTTTCAGTATTTCGTCCAGATCGTCAAGAAAGGAGGTGAGTCCGCCCTTTCTGATATAGCCGCCCGTTTCCTCATTGATATACCGGTACTTCTCACCGTAATTATGACCCTCCAAAATAAATACGGGTACGCCGGCGTACATCCCCTCGATGATCGACTTGTTGAATCCCTCTTTCTTCGACAGGAGGATGAGGCACCGCGACTTGTTGAGGAGCAGGTTTATCTTCTCCTGGGGCAACCCTTCATAAAAGTCGAATCGGTCGAGGATCCCATAGTAGCGAGCCTCATCTTCGATATCTCCTCTCGTCATCTTCCATGGCTTGCCCACAAGGGCTATCTTTCGCTTGACGCGAGCCTTCGACATGGCCTCGAAGAGATGATAGTGGCGCTTGAAGTCCGCCCAGATCGCAACCATGGTGATGTCGTATTCCTTTGAAAGATCGCCGAGGGGGGTAAAAACCCTGTCGTCGACCCACCAGTTGGCGCCCGCATCCACCGGATAGATATCAGCCCGCAAAGACTCTATGAATCGATAATCTTCCCGTTCGGAGGCCTCGATCACCACGGGACCGAGCACCGAAAGGAGACAGAGAATATCCTCATCGAAGTACCCGCTGTAGCTCGGCTCGAAGACCGCGACATAATCGCGGCAGAGCTTCTCCATGTCGAAAACCGTCAGAAAAGATTTGAAATAATCGGTGAATTTGATGATCAGCACACCCTTCTGATCACCCCGGGGAGGGGATAGAATCAGGAGACGCCTGTCAAAGGGACGATCCTCTTCCTCGACGACACTCCGGGAGAGCTTTCTAATGGCCTCCCCGCTGAGACGTTCTCCAGCCAGCTTCAGAAATTCCTCGCCCAGGCGCCTCGTCCCGTGGCGTTTGCACTTCTCCAGGAGCGACCGGGTTGCCGCTCTCCGTATCCAGGGAAACTGGGTATGCCTGAAAATCTTCCCGATGACAAGGATCGCCTCCGCCTGTCCCTTCCTCGCCCTGACATACAGATAGTACAGCAGATAGGCGGCGGTGAGGACGAGGGACAGCGACTTCGAATCGAAACGCACGAACTCTTTCGCCTTCCGCATCCAGATCCTCATCCCGATCCGGACCCGTCTTGCCACCGTGATTTTATCCATCGTGCTCAACGGTTCTGGATCCCTATGGAAAGGACAAACCGGGACAGGCTTCCTCCGTTCCCTTCATGAATATTGACCCGCCTGAGAAAGAAGGGGTTCGTTCCCGCATCGTTGAACCCTTTCTGAAGTGTCACGGCGCCCATGTATCTCTCATCTCTCAGGACCGCTACCACCTCTTCGCCGAATTTCCCGTCGGGGTAGCAGAAGACAGGCTTGAGGAGAATCCCCTCTCTTCCGTATTCCTTGAGGGGGAGGGTGAGTTCTTCTTCCAACAGGGCCGCAGGGACGTTCGTCAGTATGGGATGTGTCTTCGAATGATATCCGAAATCAACTCCCTGTTCCTGCGCCTCCCGCATATCGTCCCATGACATGGTTTCATACTTCCACCTGATTCCATCAAGATCGAACGTCCCGGAGAGATAGCGGTTGATGCCGGCGCAGGTCTTCATGAATTCGTCGTACGAGAGCTCTCTGATCCGGTTGATCACCTGCCGGGCCTTTTCCACCCGGTCGAGAATTGCGTCCGACCAGATCAAGGCGTCGATCTCCGCAACCCCGGACCTGATATCGACCAGGCGATCCGTCATCTGGATAGCCTCAAAGACGCCATCAAGCCCCCCGGGGCCCTGTAAGCCGACCATTCCCCTGACTGAAAAGACCGTCGCCGGGACAGCATATTGCTTCAAAAGGGGAAGGGCGTAATCATTAACATCCTTCCATCCGTCGTCAAAGGTGACAGCGCAGAGTGGTTCTTCCCAACTCGCTCCGCTCCGTATCAGGGCTACGATTTTTTCGAGAGGCTCAATCCTGAAATGCCGCGTCAGAAAGCCGAGGTGTTCTTCAAAGGATTCCGTGGAGAGATACATTCCTGTCATCAGGCGGTTATCCCGGATCAGCCTCCCCGGCACTACGTGATGATAGGCAAGGATGAGGGCCTTCCCCCTCCCTGCCCGTTTCAGAAAAAAAGAGGCAGCGCCTGTCGCATAAAGTATTCCAGCGGCGGCATCGCTCAGGGAGGTTGTCATCCCTCACCGCCCTCATCCGTGAGAGTCAACGGCATCATTATCCCCGCATACATAAATTCCGGCTGCCCAATCTTGCATCATGGCCATGAGAACTATAGATCGCCAAAGAATTCACGTACCGCACCGATCACACGGTCTTGCTCTTCTCTGGTCAGTTCATAGTAGCAGGGGAGCCGTATCAGCCGTTCACTCATCTCTTCAGTTATCGGCAGGTCACCTTCTTCGTACCCCATTTTACGCCCCATCGGGGAGGTGTGGAGCGGCACGTAGTGGAAGACCGCGCCGATCCCTTTCTTCTTGAGATGCGCAATTAACCGTTCTCGATCCTCCCGTTCGGTTTGAATGATGATGTAGAAGAGGTGGGCATTGTGCCGGCATCCTTCAGGGCATGCCGGTATCCGGAAGAAACCGCGACTGACCAACGACTCAAACTGCTCTGCATAATACCCGAAGATCTCCTGCCGCTTCCGCGTTATGGTGTCGGCCTCCTCGAGCTGCGCGTAGAGGAAGGCCGCGACGATCTCCGAGGGGAGAAAGGACGATCCGATGTCAACCCAGGTGTACTTGTCCACCTCGCCGCGGAAGAACTTGCTTCGGTTAGTCCCCTTTTCACGTATGATTTCGGCCCGTTCGATAAACCGGTCATCGTTCACTACAACCGCTCCTCCCTCGCCGCTGATGAAATTTTTGGTCTCGTGAAAGCTGTATGTCCCGAGATGCCCGATAGTACCCAGATAGCGTCCCTTGTATGTCGCGTTCACCCCCTGGGCGGCGTCCTCCACGACCAGGAGGCCGTGCCGCGACGCGATCTCCATAATGGTATCCATCTCGCAGGACACCCCCGCATAGTGGACCGGCACGATTGCCTTTGTCTTTTCCGTCACAGCTTCCTCGATCAGGTTCTCATTCATATTGAGCGTATCGGGGCGGATATCGACAAACCGTATATGGGCATCGCGCAGGGCGAAGGCGTTGGCGGTGGAAACAAAGGTAAAGGAAGGCATGATCACCTCGCCCCCTGGATCAAGATCACAGAGCAGGGCGGACATATCCAGCGCGGCGGTGCATGAATGGGTCAGGAGGACCTTCTTCGCCCCGAATTCCCGTTCCATCCACTCATTGCACTTCTTCGTAAAGGCTCCGTCTCCGGCAAGATGTCCCCCTTGAACAGCCTGGGCGATATAGTACAGTTCCTTGCCGACGATAAAGGGTCTATTAAAGGGAATCTCACTCACTCGTCACCTCCGGTCTCGCTTAGCTATCATCAAAAGAGATCCGCCCACAGGAAAAGTAAACCCCCGTTTGATACAAACCCTCTCCACGGTCAGGATGCTTTTCAATATGGTGTTTGCCATTCCCCCGATGCGAGCCTCTACCGCCGGATCGAATTCTTTTCTCGATCTTTCACGTCGTATTCTCGAAATAAGCATCAACGGCAACAAGAGAGAGACGAAAGATGTGACATGAACAATCCGGAGCCCTGCCTCTGTAACCTTCTTCTCTAATTCTATTCTTGTATATCGCCGCTTATGAAATGAACGTTCGTCCACAACACTCCACAGAAACGGATGCTGGGGAACGGTGATGATCACCCCTCCTCCGGGTTTTGTTGCCTGAAGCATCTGTTGAAGAACAAAAACATCTTCATCAATGTGCTCTAAGACATCAAAGGCGCCTACTATATCAAACTCGCTTTCAAAGGGAATTCGCCGGGCGTCCATCTGAAGAAGCGAAACACTGGACAGCCGCTGCTGTGCGAATGACAGTCCCTTGCTGAAGATATCACTTCCCCATATGTGGAGGCGAGGAAATTTTGCTTGAATGCCGGACAAGACATATCCGGTTCCACAGCCGATCTCTAAAAAGCTCTCCGCATGCGGAAAATATTTCTCCAGCGCCCAAAGCAGCAATTGATTGCGCGATTTAAACCAGAAGTGATTGCTTTCTATCCCAAACAGTCTTTCAAACGCTTCAGGATTGAAATATTCATCAGGATCAAGCAGGTCCGGAGCAAAGGACAAAAAGCCATCGACGGTTTCAGGGCAGGCATAACACGAAGGACAGCACCACCCCTCCGCCGTGAACCGCTCTCCGCACGACAGACACAACTTCATCCCTTCGCACCCGTGGATATAAGCACTACCGCGCCCCTCTCCGCAAACGCTGCCTCACCCCTGAAAAAACTGTGGAAAACCCGATCCAAACATTCACAGAGGAATATCACCCTCCTCCCGCTGCGCGCGCACACCCGCTTCCCGCGAGTTGACTGCGGGTTTCCATATAATCTGAAGCGCTCCTCCTATCAGAGAAACCAAGATCCGGTTCAAATAGATTATAAAAGAAAGCATGACTGCGTCGGAAGGCAGGACACCCACACGGTTCAAGAAATATGTAAGTGCCCCTTCGCGTACTCCAAGTCCGCCTAAAGAGATGGGCAAAGCAGTCACAATATATACTATCGGGAAGATCGCAAAAAAAAGCGTAAAAGGAACATCAATATTGATTGCCTTGGCCAGAAGGAAGGAGGCCATGATATCGGCAAATTGAAAGAAAGCGCTCAAAAGAAATACGGCAGTCATACTGGCAGGAGGTATCTTTCGCGTATATCCGATAACTCTCAGGATCGTTTCCGCAATCTTCTTGGAACGGCCAGAAATATGCTCTACCCTTGTGACAAGCACTACACCTAAAATCAGATACCCTCCGAATAGGATGAACAGTGATACCCCTGCCATTACGGGGACTAATATCACGACCGATGGGCCGAGGGCGGATCTTAGACTGACCGGGATCATGATAATGGCCATGGTACCCATTGCCAACAACGCCAGCACGCCCCACACTCTCTCTACCAGAACCGATGCGGTGATGTCAGCCACTGGTTTTTTTTCAGTTACTCCACAGATCCCGATTCGTACGGCATCCCCTCCAATCACACCCGGAAGAGCGTTTCCATAAAAACTGCCGATCAAATAATAGAGAAAAGCCTTGCTTGCCTTGAGACGAATACCAAAGTATGGGAGTAGAATACTCCAGCGGACACCACCAAAATAAAGGGCAACAGCCAACAGCGCCGGAGCGGGCCAAATATAAGCGAAGCGAACCTGACCCATCACTTCGACTACCCGTCGCCAATCGAAGAAGGTGATCAAATATATTAGTATCCCAATTGAAACAATAAGCCGGAGGGGGAAAACTAATCTTCTTGAGAACTTAATCATTAACACCCATACAAATCGTCGGAGAACTTATATGGCCGGGAAATTGCTAATCTTCCTCACGAGATCTTTCTCGCAGGGACTCCGCCGTAGATTTCGTTATCTTCGACATCTGTTACGACAACGCTTCCGGCGGCTATACAGCATCCTTTACCAATCTTCACGTTCGAGGCTACGGTAACATGGGATCCGAGCCACGTCCCTCTTCCTATAAAAATAGTCCCGTATTCATAGGGGCCATAGCGATAAGAGCCATCCTTCAGGGTGTGATTCCCAGCAACGATCGAGCAGAAAGGACCGATAATCACCTCATCATCAAGGAAGACCTCTCCTCCGCCAAGATAAGTATTGTAACCGATGTATACATTGTTTCCAGCCGTAACATATTGAGGATTATATATATTCACATTAGCACTAATCCGAAGTCTCGTCCCGCACCTCTTCAGAGCCTTTGATGCAAGGTATCCCCTGACATCTAAAGCTCTTCCGTACGGGGGAAGAATATCAAGCAGATTGTTCAGGAATGAATAAAATGTTCTATTAAGCATTTTACCCGGACCACAAGGGCGTCAAACAAAAAAATATCTCAGGGCATCTCACTTCCTATTCAAAAAGAGTCTCCTGATCTGAAAGTTAGGAGTCTTGTTCACTTCCTCCAATATACGATAGACATACTGACCAAGAAAACCTACTGACGCCAGAATAAGACCTGAGAAGAAACATAAACCGGTAATCAGAGAGGTCCAGCCGGGGGCCTTAATCGGCCAAGGGAACCCCGTCAAATACTGCATGACAAAGGCGAACGCGGCCGCAACCGACAGTAGAGAAATGAAAATGCCGGTATTGGCAACATACCTCAGCGGAATCTCTGAAAAAACCTGCAGATTCTTGAACAGGGCCTTGACGAGACCCGTTCTGGTGTAATTCGAGGGGCGGAGACCCTTTTGATGTTTCACTGATACATTGGTTATTCGGCGGGTTGTCTTGTAGATCAAAGGCCCCATGAGAGGATTTGCCGTTTTGTGTTCGAGGAGGCGTATTACAAAAGTCTTGGTCATCATGCGAAAACAACCTGACTTTAACTGAGATGGTTTATCAAATATCATCGAATTCAAACGATTTGCCGCCCAACTCCCCATTTCTCTCCACCGACTTCTGTCACGAGATCCCGGCACTCCGATTACAACATCCCATCTCCCCGGATCTTCGTTGAATTTTTCCAAGAGACAATCGATCTGGTCTGGCCGATATTCCAGATCGTCATCGAAGGTTACCGCATAGTCCCCGGAGGCATGGGCCAATCCAGCCATAAGCGCGTGAAACTGCCCCCGGTTGGTGAACAGCTGCACAATCGTCATCTTGAGAAAGCTCTTTTCGGCTACTTCCTGCAGCTTCTCGTATGTACCATCTAAGCTGCCGTCATCGGCAATGACTACCTCAAAATCATGCTCACTGCCGGCGACATACTGCTCGATAGCTGACACTGTTTCCCCAATGAATTCCGATGAGTGATAGGTCGGAATAACTATCGATATCAGCATTTACCGCACCTCGATATGGAGTTCCTGAATGATACCGTCCGCAAACAGTTCAGCGGCATCGACATCTTTGGCCGTTACCACCACACTTCCGATCCTATCGGGCCCCACGCGAAATCTACGAACCGGGCTGCCAACCGGATAATCCAGATCAATCGCGACCACCCCTCTACGCCGCATCAGATCCTCGGTGGATCGGTAAGAAACAAGTCTGCCGTTCTTTGGGGCCTCAATAATCCTGATCGCTGAGGCTGGCCCGGTTGAGAATGATAGCACAGGCACCTCACCAAGAGCAAAGGAAAGCGCCACCTGGTATAGGTCGATACCGTGGTGCAAAAGAATAATTTCAGGGATCCCGGTCGCCCCTATCCGGGCACCGATTTCAAGAATTTTGATGCCTCTTTTGGTATTAATAAGATCGCAATTACAGACGGCATTCGTGATTCCCAGGGCACTCGCAGCCTCCTCACAGACATCCCGTGCATCATCCTGCACATCCCGCGACAACCGAGAGGGACAGGAATGGCCGATCGGCACCGTAACCGGTGGAGGTGTCACGGTGTCATTGTGACACAGAAAGGCAGACATCTCACCGTCAACAATTACGGCCTGTGCTCCGAACTCTTCACCAGCGAGGAGTTCCTCAACAAGGACGGCCGTGCCGGAAGCAATCTCTTTCGAAGACCGAAACGCCTCTTCCATATCATCTCCAGACGTTACAACCGTTATGCCCCGCGATCCCGAACTGTTCGGCGCCTTGATGATAACAGGCAAACCGATCTCTTCCACGGCTGATTTTGCATCATCCAAGGTCATGCATTCAGAGAAACGGGCAGCCGGCACCCTTCTGTCTTTAAAACGCCGCTGCATCAGTATCTTATCGCTCGTGAGGAGCGCGGTCTCAAAACTAACCCCCGGCAATCCAAGTTTCTCATTGAGATATCCAATTGCTGGTATCGCGACATCGGTACCGGTAGTTGTAACCGCATCGATCTTATGTTTTCTTGCAAGACTGAGAAGTTTTTTTCTGTCCGTAGTGTCGACGCGCCACACATCGTGCGCAATTTTCATCCCCGGGTAGTCCCCATATGAGGCAACCGTGACATGGTGGCCTGATTCAATCACCCGTTTGATCAAAGGGATCTGATAGACACCGGCACCAAGGATCAGGACATGTTTCTGCCTCATCTGCCATCTCCCCTAATACCTATCATGCCTCCTTCCATAGTTCGCACGATCTGATACACCCTGACATCGTCGTTCGCATACACTTTCTGTATCGAGGGAGATCGCTTAATTTTCTCTTCGCACCCGGGGAAACTGCCCCGCTCCTTTTCTCCGATAAAGAGGTACCCGATGCCCAGTTCCTCCAGGAGCCGCAGACGCTCGCGATCATCATCGGTCTGGAAGATTTGCCGTATCTTATCGACCCTTCCGTCGATGACCGCCCTGTTCGGATACCTGTTACGCGCTATCTTCCAGTGAGCAAGGGACGCCCTCCTCTCTCCGAAACAGACGGTAAGCGAATAATCGAAGTGGCCGGGGTAGTCGATCCGCGACTGAACAACGGCATCATGAGGCGTGTTCTGCCGCAGCCACTGCGCGGCGGCCATCTCGTCCCGAGATATGTATGTAGTAAAGGTTTCGTCATCCGTATCGATCAGAGAATATATATCCGTCGCCACCGTGGGCACGGCAGCGATGGCGCAGGCAAGCATAATCAGCATGCCCTTTTTCAACGCCACTTTATACAGGTAGCACCCTGCCGACAGGAAGAGGGGAATCGTAAGAAGGTAGAGTCCCTTCCGCAGGAAGACGTTTCCCTCCAGTGCCTCCGTCACAAAGGCCATGGCAAGGAGGGACACCGCTATCAGTGACAGGAGCAGTACCCCTTCGGGTCTCTTCACCATGGCCTTCGATCCCATCATTCCCCACACGAACAGAAAGCCGAGTTCCATGGGGACAAGAACAAACACCAGAATCGTATTCACACTGGGTTTGATGACAATCTTATTGGAATATTCCTGCATGGCAAAGATGTCGATATAGTACATCAGCAGGGCAACACCGATCCCTACGGTGAGGAGAGTCAAGAGCTGGACAACTTCCCCCCTGTTTCGTGAATGATACATCCCCCATATCCAGTAGACCGCATACGAAGCCGCGAAGAGAAGAAAAACCACGAGATCGGTCATGGCAAGGCCGGACAGGAGGAGGCCCAGAGCGATCCCCCGGGGACACGACGGTCTTTCTCGTATGATCATCATCACGAGAATGATCATCATGACGGCCAGAGGAAACTGCGGCTCGAACAGGATGATCCTTGTCCACGACTGCGAGGTGTAGCTCATCTGACCGGCCAGGGCGTTCAGCAAGGCTATGTCCACCCGGGTCGCGATCCATTTCAAAAGGAAAAATACCCAGTGATACGAGCAGAAGAAGAGAGGCACGGATGCTACGAGGAGGAACCGTCTCTTTTTCAGGATCACATCCCTGTTCCCATCGGTGACCATTTCGGCGAGTTTCAGGAACAGGATGGAGAAGAAGAAAGGAATGTTGAGGATCGAGACGACCGAAACAATCTTTCTGATATCATCCGCCCTCCCGCCGAGGTTGTATATGAATGCCGGGAGGGTGTACCAGAGAAAGTAGTAGTTGTGCATCTTCATCCCCGCATAGTAATAATTATCGGGGGGAACACCGTGGGACAGGGCAACCGCTGTCAGCGCGCGAAGAATGTAATCGTGCCCGAAGAGACCGGTAAGGGCATACCCCTTGTCCGTCAGGACTCCCGCATTCGCGAAGGGCACCGTGATGACCGCCATGAGGTAGAAGGCCACGAGCAATCCAATGGAAACCGGGATAACGGGGACATCTCCCGGAAGGAGATCCCCGTTTTTTTTCTTCGACAGGGACGCCAGGAGAGCCAGAAGAGCAACGATCCCGACATAACCCAGCAGCAGGGCGGGGATATGCCACCCGACCTTCGCCACAATAATAAGAATGACCAGTCCGGTTACCGCGATCCCCAGCGGGGTGCCATAGACCAGGGCCAGGAAAGGCCGGTCTCCTCTGATACTGAAATACACGTAACCCGGGACAATGAAGAATGCATACCCCGCGATAACTTCCGCCACAATCTTCGTGTCGGCAATGAAAAACAAACCCGCACAGAGCGCCGCTGCCATGGGAATGACGAGAATCAGCCATTGTTGGGCGGTCTTGGTATTCATGCTGTCGTCGGCACTCGCCTGTTCAGAGAAAGATTACTCTGCTTTGAATGCTGCATTTCACTCCGTATAGCCCTGTCATGTGAGAGATAGAGCATCCCGCTACCGCTGCTGTCCATCGTCGCTTACAGCATGGCTGCCACGCGCCTCCAGTCTGGTTTCAGCGACCTGTCTCGTGGCAACGAACATCGCCGTCAGATACCAGAAATGAGGGTAGTAGAGAACAGAAAGGCCTGAGGCGGATGCGAAGAAACCCGCCGCCGAGGCCAGGAAGGCGAGAGACAGGGTGTGCAGGTACTCGAGATCAAGATCATTTTGATATCTCAGCCGCACCAAAGCGAGGAGTTCCTTCAAATTAACCGAAAGGAGCATGAAATAGATGATGATCCCCGGGATTCCCAACTCCGGGAGCAGGGTGAACCACAGTGAGTGAGCGGTGCGCCCCCACATGCCGCGGAGAAATTCCTCAGGCTGATATTCCTCGAACCTCACGGGGAAGTTGTTTCCACCGACTCCGAAAGGATAATCGAGGAACATGTCCGTTGCCGCCTCCCATGTCAGAATTCTTCCGTGGATCGTCCCTGATTTCGCGTCCGTTATTGTGGACATCTCCGCCCGGTATTCCTGGCTGGTGTACGCGAAAAACGCAAAGGCGGCCAGACATATCACAACGAACATCCTGACCTTATGCCGGCTTATCAGCCACGCGACAGCGACCATGGCTATGAGGCCCACAAGTCCGCCCCGGGAGAAGGAAGTAATGATGGTGGCAACCCCCAGAATAAACACCCCGATATACAACAACTTTTTTATCTTCACCCTCTCATGGTAATAGAGATGCACAACGAAGGGGAGCATCATGTTCACATACAACGCTATCTCGTTCTCATCATGGAACCATCCGCCGGACCCTTTTCCACCATGGGTGATCCCGTAATAACTGATATAGGCCATGATGAGAACATTGATAACAAAGAGCCTCCTCAGGCGCCCTACGGAGTCAACCAGGATAATAACGGAAAGGATAAAGGGCATGAATTTCAGCATCCCCCACCCGGTCATGAGGGCATAATAATTATTCTTGGCGAAGGGAACATGGATAAAGAGGAGGAGGATAAAGGCCCAGATAAGCCGCGTCTGACGACTCCACGAAAGATAAATCTTGCCGCTGAACACCACGCATCCCGTAAGAAGCACAATGGCGACCGCCCCGGGCCGGAGAAATCCGAGGAAGGGAATAACGTCCTGTGGGCGCGCGAAATCGACAATAAGGTACAGAACTGCAATAAAAAACCATCCTCGTTGACTGGCCGCCGCCTCTTCCTGCACAACAACCTGGATAGGCATCTCCTGCGTGATCATTCAGATACCCTTTTTTTCATGCAGCGTCTTCCCCGGTTTTTTCCAACGCGACTCTCTTTCCATCTCACAACAGATCCCTCATGCCATAGCAGGAGAGTATAGACGCGTCAATAACCGCCGTATATCTTCTCCTATGCTTCACCCTTCGTATCGTTCCGCGACAGGGGACGATTGCGGCGCGTCATCAGTTCCCACAGCACCGTTATCACGTTGCGCTGGAAAAGGGCATAGTATCCTACATATGAAGCTGCGCCGATAATAAGCGTGGCAATGATATATATGACATCCGTCCCCTGCCGAGGAACAAACATGTCAAGATAGACGGACCGGAAAAAGACCAGGACGACCATCATGGACAGGACGGCATATACCGGGTGGCTGATCGCCTTGAGATAGGATGAGATCCGGAGGGCAAGAAGCCGAAGCGTCATCCAGGTCTGCACGATCCGTACGAGAGGATGAACGGTTATCCACGGTATAGCCACATAGATCAGACCGTAGCGGGCGGCCACAAAGAATGAAAGAGGGAGCAGAACCACATTCACCAGATTGAAGTAGACATTAACCCTCGGCAGTCCCTTCGCGTTGTATACAATCGCGTTCACCGACGCCAGGGCCACGAATATCTGAGCGACGCACAGCATCTTGAACGGTATGATCGCATCCATCCATTTGGTGCCGAGGAGAGCGAGGATCATCTCATCTGCGATAAAGATCCCACCGCAGTAAAGGGGTAGCGCGATGATTCCCAAAATTTTCACCATTTTCAGGAAAAAATCGTTAAAGGTTTTCGGGTCGTTCTGGCACCGTGAAAAGAGAGGGAAGGAGACACGGTTTATCAGCGAAATAACCTTGTCAGTGGGAATAACCGCCAGCTGCAGAGCCATGGAATAGTAACCCAGCTTCGAGGCTCCCAGCATGCGGCCGGCGAAGAAGCAGTCGCTCTTCGTGTAGACATAATAGAGGGAATTGCCAATCGCCACATGGATACCGTAATGGAGATAGGGCTTCAATCGATCAAATTCGAAGCTGAGCCGCGGTCGCCATCCCGAAAAAGACATGACGAGAACCGCCCGGCACGCGGTCCTCACGATATTCCCGCCGATCAGCGTCCAGACGCCGCTCCCCAGCACTGCCATGATGATCATGCTGACGCAGGATATGATTACCGACGTGGCCTCGATGAGACCGGTGACCTTGAATTTCAATTCGCGCAAGAGGATATTCTGCGGAACAATGATCAAGGCCCCCAGCATAAAGATGATCGCCATCGACTGAGTGAGGGGGATCAGACTCTCATTGCGGAAGACCGCTGCGGTCGGGTAAGCAATGACAATGCAGGAAAGACTGAGGAGGAATCCCCATCCTACAATAAACCAGAAGATGCTTGATAGCTCATCCTGTGTGATCTCATCCCGCTGGACGATGGCCGACCCGAGGCCGATCTCGCTGAAGAGCACAACGTACCCGGTAAAGATCGTGGCCATCTCCATCATCCCATAATCTTCGGGGATCAGGATCCGGGCGATGATAATTGTGGTGATCCATGAAAAAGTCTGGCTGATGATCCGAAAGAACGCAAGCCAGCTGGCCCCGGCAAATGCCGTCTGGAGGATGTTCATGGGCGGGTATCCCTGCTATCCCTGCGGGACGGGGTTCCTCGTTGCAGTCTCTGTGTCATGGCGTCCGACGCTCGACGATGCTGTCAATGATCTCCATCATACGCTGCGCCCCCCGTTCTCTCGAAAAGTGATTGGAGAATCCCTTCAGGTCGTTGCGCGGCAGATCCCCCATCCGGTACCGTTCCATCCCGTCCCTGATGGCGGCGGCAACCACCTCGCCGTCGGGTTCCGTGACGATGTAAGATGCGGGGCTATACGTGCGTATTATTTCTTCCGCCTCTCCATGGGGGATCGTCGCGATAAAAGGGGTATCCAGGGAGATCACCTCGAAAA
Source organism: Syntrophaceae bacterium UBA6078 (assembly GCA_002428735.1). GTDB lineage: Bacteria > Desulfobacterota > Syntrophia > Syntrophales > UBA2210 > UBA6078. Next base: position 26,344 of record DIXO01000001.1, read on the forward strand.
GCTTCGTGCTGATCATGGGAGGGATAATCCTCAGGAGGCTGAAGTGGGATCGTGCTATCGCCTCCATCACATCCTTTCGCGGGATTCTGCCCGATGCATGGACAATACTGTGCACACGGTGTTCGCGTGCCAACAGTTCTATCGAGGAAAATCCGTCCCCGTAGAAGAGAAACCGGAAGGTGTCGGGGCGGATTACCCCCCGTTCCAGGAGTCGGGAGAGTCCGTCAAAGAACGCCCCGGCGAAGAGCGCGCTTTTCTCCGTATAGAGATAAAAATCCCCCGTATAAATAATCGTGAATGTATCATATTTATCAAGAGAGCCTCCGGGAGCATCCGTCGCGTCAAACCCGTTGTACACGGTGTGTATCTTCTCTCCAAACTCGGGATATTGCCGTATATACCCGTCTCGTGTTTCCTCCGTCGTCGTCGTGAAGGCGTCGGCGGTTCTTAGAACCCACCGTTCAATCCTCCTGTCGATACTCCGCCTGTATGCCGGGATATGGAAGGTCTCTGCCCGTTCCTCCAGGGCGTAGGGGTCACGAAAATCCACGATGAGGGGCTTTTTTGTCCTCCCTTTCACCACGGCGCCGATCACCGCCGAGCTGAAGGGCGTACATGAGACGTAGACGGCATCCACGTTACATCTCTGCGCCATGTCGATTGCCTTGAGAACGGTGAGCGGTATCCATCCCAGGAAGATATCCGGGATGCAGAACAGGTCGTACAGGCGGTTATGGACCAGATCGATCCCCAGCGGCCTGAGGAGCCTGGCCACGAGGCCGTTGATCTTTCCAAGGATTTTATATGGATTGGCCACTGAACGAGAGCGTTCCACATGCACACCTTCGGGAGGACCTTCACTGCCCACCGTGCAATAGGACCTGTCGGGATTGGCGACGGTCAGGACCAGAGGCGTCCACCCGTACTGTCTGAAATATTTTGCGAAGTGAATGCTGCGAAGGCTCCCTACATCCGTTATGGGAGGAAAATAATAACAGATCATGAGGATCCTTTTCCCTCCTTCAATCCCTGTGGGAGTGCTCTCCTCGTTCGCTCTCACCCATCCTCCCGGAGGTACAACCTCTCGTATCGTTTTGTCATCGCGGTGGCCGAATAGCGCTGCTCATAGAGGAGACGCCCCCGCTCGCGGAAGCGGTTCCTCTTCTCATCATTCTCCATCACACCGAGGATCGCCTTCGCCAGCGCGTCTTTATCGCGTGGTTCAACAAGCATCCCGTTGTATCCATCGGCAATGACATCCGGGACCCCTCCCACCTTCGTCGCGACGACGGGACACCCAGCCGCCATCGCCTCGAGCAGGGCCAGAGGCATCCCTTCCGAAAGAGATGGGAGCACGTACAGGTCGAAGGCACGGAGCAGTTCGTGCATGTCCCTCCGCACCCCGAGAAAGGCAACATGATCGTCGATTCCCAGTTCCCTCGCCACAGCCTTCAGTCTTCCCTCCCACGGTCCGGTCCCCGCGATGACGAGGAGAATCAGGGGATAACGCTCTCGAAGTTTCGAGACCGCCCCTAAGAGGTATTCGATTCCTTTTACTTCGACGAGGCGCGCCCCGATACCCAGAATCGGATACCGCCCGCTGATACCAAGCTCCCTTTTTTTGGTCTCGGGCTCGGTCCACTCCTCGAAGAGCCGCTGATCGACACCATTCGGAACAGTGACGATCTTTTGCCTCCTGATCTTCTCGTAGCGTATGAGATCCTCACCCGTCTTGTCGGAAACCACCGCGATCTTATACACAAAATGCGACATCACCCATTCCGCGAACAGATACCGGCGCTTGTCGGGGAATGTCCGTCCATGATCGGTGTGAACAATAGTCCGGGAACGGGCGATCATTCCGCCCAGGGTCCCGTCTATAAAGGGTTGCTTGTTGTGGGTGTGGATAACCTCCGTCCTTTCCCGGCGAAGTATCTCCGCAACTTTCAGGAATGAAAAATAGTCCGTCCCGTACCGCTTCTGGGGGAGGAGAAAAACGGGGATGCCCATCCGCTCCAGCTCAGACGCCAGTTCCCCTTTCGCGCGCAGGCACAGGATCGACACGGAGAAGCGGTAGCGGTCGATGTTCCGGCAGATGCTGACAACAACCTGCTGAAGTCCTCCTATGGCAAGGTCGTGTGTGATCTGCATGACGCGAACGGGTTTCATGGATTGCCTTTCCGCTCCTCTATCTACAATGCGGTGATGACATACGGATAAAGCTCCCCCAGGAAGGCGCGCAGGGCCGACTCGGCCTTCCCGTAATCAGAAAAATATACCGGGATGGAGACCCGCACGAGGGACCCGCTCTTTTCCGTCGAGGCAAATTTGTTGAGCGCCAGGGCAAGGCGCAGCCGGATGTAGCTGTTCCCGACGAAAGAACCGGCCTTGTAAAAATAATAGACCAGGCTCTCATTACTCCCCTTTCCCCAGACAATTTCATTGATATCCAGGGATACCGGCCTGCCCCCAACGCTGAGATTGATGGTCCGGGAAGACGTCCTGGTCTGAATCCCCTGCCCCCCCAGACAGCTCTCCGGAGCATGAAAATCCACCTTTGTCTGGGGATAATATACGATGGACAGGAGGAGGGTCGTACCGTTCAGCGTATACTGTCTGTGGATAATGGTCTTTGTCTCCAACAGCTCGTACACACTCGGTTCCAGAGACAGGTCTTTTCCCCTCCATTCTCCGATAACATGAGGGATCTGGTCGATTGCGTCAAAGCCATCCCCCTGCCGGCCGAAGGTGTCGTAGCTGAGGTAATTGACGATCAGAGCGGATATGGCAAGCAGGGCAAGGACGATTATGTATTTTTTTCCGGTGCTCCCCATTCCAGCATCCTCGTGAAACAGACAAGAAGAACAAATCCGATGACGAACACCATGATCCCCGACCCGTCGTGCCAGAAACCTCCCGGCATCGCAGCCTCCAGACCCCGGTAATGAGAGATGACAATCAGCACGGGAACTCTGATGACATTGGATACAATAGCCACCGGCACGGAAACAAAAAGAATGGATACCCTCTTCCACAGTGAGAGGGGGCTGATATACGCAAGGATGGAGCCGAGCGCCAGGAAGGTAATCAATGACCTGAGTCCGCTGCAGGGGTTGCCGACCAGAAGGGTACCGGCCGGAATGGATATATAAAACCCCTCGAGATAGACGGGAATCCCTATCAACCCCGCGATCCAGGCACCGCTCTTCGCCACGAACAACTTCAGGGGGAATGAGATAATACTGATAAAAGCGGAAGGGAGCGGGAACATGAAGATCGTAAATGCTAAAGGGAAAAGAATGATTCGGGTTATCCGTGGCCCGGTCAGAAAGAGGGATAATCCAAAAATGAGGACAAAAATTGAAAGCCCCGATACCGAGAAGACATAGATAATAGTCCCCAACAGGTGTGCCAAAAGTGCTACCACAATGAGGATAAAACCCGTCCCTGAAAAACCGGGGGTTGATTCTCCGAACCGATCCCGTTGTTTCCAAATAAAATAAGCCGTAACAAAAGGAACCAGAAAACCGTGGGAATAATACGACTCGGAGCTGATATACCGTCCGTACATCCAGAGGAGCGTCTCGTGATAGGAGGCAATAAAAAGAACCGTTGCAGCAAGGATAAAGGAGAGCAACGGCAGCCGGGACTTCACGGTTTGATGGAAGCTGACCCTATAGATATTCTGCAAGCCCTGCAATGACCACATCGATCCCGTTGGAAGCGCCTCTCTTTCAACCCTGCGCGGGAAGCAGGATCAGCGTATAGACCACCAACTTGATATTCTCCATAAGCAACTCACCAATCGCCGCCTTTTCTTCAGAGCTTGTAACGAAGCATTCACCGTTTATCTCTCTCAGAATCCGGCTGAAGCTCCTCTTGACCCGCGCCGTGTGGTGCGGAGCCGTAACGAGAAGCGCCGTGCGGTATCCCCGCACTTTCATCAATTCCGTCACCGCCCTCGCTTCGCCGAGGGTGCCGAAATACCCCTTTTCTGTCGATACCAGTTCAATATCCCGCTTTTTGATCCCCTGATTCTCCAGCTCACGGACGGACCACTCATTGCTGGTGAGGTTTCGGCCCACTTCTTTGCTGTACTCGGTGATACCGGGTCTGTCAAGTATCATAATTTTCTTATATTCTATTTTCCCGGAGAGGCGTCCCACTTTTGCGTGTTTCTCCCTCAGGCTCGATGGGGAACCACCAAGGATGTAGAGGACATCAAAGGAACTCCCTTCGGTGATTACGTCTTCAGAGATGGTCATCTCCTTCATGAAGCCTGCAAACCTGTCCGAAAGCCTGGCCGAGGCGTTCTGGACAATCAGACCCGCACCGACAAGTATACAAATGAAGATCGCAGCCGTTTTCTTATTCATTCTATACCATTATGGCATGCCCGATACACGGGTTCAACTCGATTTTCACCATCAATCAGGCCTTATTCTCAGAAAGCTGATGATCCGCTCCGCGTCGGTCTCCGATACCAGCGGGTGAATGGGGAGCGTTATCAGGTGTGCCGCCACCTCGTCCGCACCGGGGTATTGCTCCCCTGTAAATCTGCCTTTCAAGTCCCCGATATCGTGAATGGAGGTTGGGTAGTACGGGACGATACCCAGCCTGTCCATCGCACTCCGACGCCTCTGATCCTCTTTGGAAGGCGCTTCTCGGTAAAGGAGCGGAAACCGGAGAAGATCCGGCAGCGTATTTTTGTCGGAAACGTAGCTATGGAAAGAACCGCTTCGGCCCAGGGGCAGAAATTTCAGAGCCCGTTCCTTCCGCGCCAGTTTCAGACGCTGGATATTGCCCTGCCACCCCCTCGCCAGACCCGCCTGGAAGGGAGACAGGCGCCGCAGTTCAAACGCCTCGTCGTAGATCGTCTCGCCGATCTTCAGGAAGGGAAGACTCTTGGGAAACCCGTACAGCCGCGGGTGGATAAAAAGGGCAAGGAGCAGCGCCTTGACGATCAGCGGCACCGTCGAGCGCCGTTCCATCCTCCGGACCTGCTTTTCAATCTCCCGGGCGATATTGTCCCTTCCGGTGATAATGATTCCCCCTTCGACTGTCGTGAGGGGTTTGCCCCGGCCAAGGCTGAAAAAACCGACATCCCCCCGTGTTCCCAGCTTGCTCCCCCGGTATTCCCCTCCCAGAGCCTGGGCTGCATCCTCGACAAGAAAGATGTCTCGACCCGCGGTGATCTCCTTCAGTCTGTCCATATCGGCAGGCAGGCCGAAGAGGTGAGCCGGTATGACCGCCAGTATCTTATGGGAATCACGGGTGGCGATATCTTCAAGCTGCGCGTAATCGAAATCCAGCGTCTGCGGATCGATGTCACACAGCTTCACTGAAAGGCCCGCGCGGGCAACCGATGCAGCTACCGAATAGCAGGTATACGCCGGAATGACCACGATGCTTCGCTCTGGACGAAGCGCGCTGAGGGCGCGGAGGATGACGGTCAGGGCAGCCCGTCCCGACGACAGCGTGAAGCAGTGCCGCACCCCGAAATACTCTCTGATCTCCCCCTCGAAGCGGTCGATTTCCCAATTGCCCCGCAGGATACCGATAAGTCCGTTCGCAATATCCCGGCAGTATATGGGCGCCGCCGTCGGCGGCAGTGTCCGTCGGAGGATCATCGTTTTCTACAACCCGATATGTTTCCTCATGGCAGGACCCATGAGGCGTGTGAGCGAGACGGGGAGTCTCCGCCAAAACGCAGCAGCTATCCGTCTGCCCCTCCCCTCTTCTCCGCCGGGGATCCCCCCCCTGCCGGTCGTGATATAATCCCAGCACAGGGGAGACGGCCGCGCCTCCCACTGCTCTTTGAACCGGTACGTCCCCTCCCCCGGTGATGATCTTCCGAAATCAAAGTACCGATAGCCGCTGTCACAGGCGTACTCGAGCATCGCCCAGTACAGGAGCATGTTGGGACTCATCCTGCTGTACTCGTGCAAGGCCGAAGCCCAGGGGTTTTCCAGTGTGTCCCCGCACCCGATTACCATGCCGCACGCCAAGGGCCTTTTCTCATGGTAGACAACGACAAGCTTCGACCGTTCCGAGAGCTCTTCAGACACCGCTCCGACAAATCGTTTCGAATGAACAGGAGAACCCAGGTCCCGCATGTTCCGGGCAAAGACCTCGTAGAAATCATCGAGGAGTTCCCCTCCCCCCACGACGGCAGAGAGGCCTTCCTTCATCGGCCGCCGGATCTGGCTTCGAAGCTTCGCCTTAAAGGACCGCATCAGTTCCTCAGATGATGGCATTACCTCCCGCAGCATTCGGACCTTGTGCTGCCGGGTGATGATCCGGACCTGCTCATCCGTGGATATTCCTTCCCCTTCGGAGAGGCACGCATGGGGGAAAGCATGCCTCAGTTCTATCATCTCGCAGCCCACGTCGCGCGCCAGCCGGATCGCGCGACGGACGAGGGCATCCTCCGTCGCGTCGTCATCGGTAATAACGCCCCCCATGTCACAGAACGGCAGTGAGATGAGGGAGTTTCCGAAAAGAAAATGCTTCAGGTGGATCAGGGGGAGGACGCCGGCTATGCCCCCCGGCCCCGCATCGGATGAATCCGCCGGGTCCCGCAGGGCGATCAGGCAGTATGATCGATGCCCGTAGATCCTCTCGATCGCCCGTCGCCATCCCGACAGATGATAGGGCGTTGCCCGGGGTTGGTTGAGTACATACGCATCCCATGCCGCATCGCTGTCCTTTTTCAAAAACTCAATCCTCACCGGCATGAAAGATACGATCCTTTTACGAGATATGGGGCGGTATATGGGCTGCCGTGTCGCATGCTCCATATGTACGCCGCGGGAAACGTTACTCCGTTATTCCACCCACGAAACCGAGGTAATCGCGGCAGGTGACAAACCGGCACCCCATCAGACGACTGAACAGCGACGACACCTTATATCCGGTACGCCCCAGGTTTACGTAATGCCTGAACCGGTAAAAGGCGGGAATGGCATTGATTCTGGGCTGGCCCGGGTCAAGCTCCCAGGGGTGGATGTAGAATAGATATGCCCCTTCTCGTTTCAGTATAGTTTGAACGCCCCGGCGAAATAGAGAAAGAGGAATGAGACGGAAATACCCTCCCCCTCCCCACGGCAAAATCCTCCCGCACACATCCAGATTGCTGACGGGGATCTCGTGGAAGGTGCTTGAAATCCTGATGGAAATTCCCTCTTTCGCGTATTGCCCAAGGTCCACCCTGCCATAGCGCCTGTTCATGCCGAAGGAATTATAACTCGAGTCATAGGAATAGCCGCTGGCCTCTATCACCTTCAACAGATCGTCGGTGATGGAAAAGCTGGGGGATCGATATCCATGGACAGGATCTCCGGTGATGTCTTCCAGAAGATTTTTGCTGTCGACGAGGTCTTTTTCCAGCGCTCCAAATGAGGCCTCATCAGAACAGCGCCGGTGAAAATAGCCGTGGGACGCCACTTCGTGCCCCCGAGAATGTATCTCGCGCACCAGGCCCGGCAGATGTTCGGCGATCCATCCCAGAACAAAAAAGGTGGCGCGAGCCGGACCGTCCTCGCTATTCTGCTGCAGGGAATCAAGGATATCAAGAATGGAATGGGTATTTTTTTCAACCCGCAATTCACGTGAAGCCCAGGAGGCAAAGGGAATGGCCTGCCTGAGATTCTCAACCTGGAACCAGTCCTCAAGATCAACGGTAAAAAGTATGTGGGAGCCGGACGATTTCATAAGATACACAGGCGGAACGTACAGGGGAAACAACTCCTCTGTACGAGCGAAGTTGGACACTGCTCCGCTTCTTGAGTTACAGGATGCGAAAGAAGTAACTCAATGAGGCAACAGGGAACTCACAAATTTATTTTTCCGAAACAGTAGCCTGTTTACTATATATTCACCCTGAACGGGTAGCATTTCTTTTCGGTTCGACCAAGTGAAACCGCAAAAATCATGCCCTCTCCTTCAAGAGGAACGCCTTCTTCTGGTTACCAGGCCGCCATCACGTCTCTCTCACCAAAAACCTTCTCCGGACAGGATCCCGTTTTCCAGCTTGAAGCTGCTCCGTTACTACATTTTTTCAGTTTTTTAACATCTCCCTGCACCCGGCAGCGCCTTTCCGAGGAAACAATCATCAACTAATTAAAATCTTTATATATTCCCTTGAAGCGGAATTTCTGTTTTTTTTAAAAAAACAACTTTTTTTCTTGCAATATACAATATGTGGTATTAATATGCAACAAAACCACCACATCTTGGGAAGATTTACCTTCAAAAAGGGGCGCTCGTGCACTGTCAGGCAGCGATGAAGAAAATATCCATCCACGTCGCACAGCAATTGGTGCTTATCCTCCTCTTTGCCGCCCTTGCCTCCGCTGATTACGCCCTCCTCCTCAATTCATTCAGAGGTGAAGAGGCCGCCCTCACCTACGCGAACAGCGTAACCCGCCAAAATCAACAGGCGATCGTCGAGAAGATCGAGATGCCCGGAAGCGGAATCTGGTACAGGACGTGTATCGGCCCTTTCGCCACGAAGGTTGAGGCGCTGAAGCAGCGAGATATCATGCGACTCGATGGATACAAGGGCGACATCATTGTTGTACAGATTAACACCGGAAACGTTATTCCTTCGAAGATATCTGCCCCGAAAAAGATACTCCCCGCGACATCCACGCCCCCCCCATCACCCCCCAAGGGAACTGTCACTATCGAGTGGAGTGGCAGTAAAGATCCCGCTCTGGCCGGCTATAAGATTTACTACGGAACAAACCCCGGCCCCCCCTACACTCCGGATCCGGCTGACTACGCAGAGGAAGGCCCCTCCCCCGTCAGGGTTGGCCGTGACGTGACAAAAATAACGCTTCACGGGCTGAACGGCTCCAAGAAATACTTCTTCGCCATAACCTCACTTAATCAGAATAACGTTGAAAGCACGTACTCAAAAGAGATAGCCGCAATTCCTGAATATGCAGGGGGAAAGGTTCACGATATTGTCGATGCGCAGCCGCAGCGGATCACGGTCCGGCCCGAGACCCCGTCCAGACCCCCTGCCGTTGCGGCACAGCCCGCTCATGACGGAAGGACTGCGCCCGCTTCAATGAAAGAGACGACCGGATTGCAACCATCGTCCTCCGTGGAGAGCCGTCCGACTGCTTACAAAAGATCATACAGAAAACCGCTGGAGGCTCCTCCTCCCACAACGGCCCCCTCCCTCCCTTCGAAGGCGGGAGGCGAAGAATCACTTGTCGCACCGGGAGACATCCTTCGGATAGAGGTCCCGGGTCAGAAAGAGATGAGCTTCGACTATGATGTCGATCCCGATGGGAACATCTACATGCTGATGATCGGGAAGGTCGTGGTCCAGGGCCTCAGCGAGACGGCTCTCAGCGACACATTAACCAAAGAGGCCAAGCAGTTCATCGCCCGGGGAGAGAGGGTATCAGCCAAGATTCTGGACCGCAAGCGCTACATATTTATTCGGGGGGGTGTTCGCTATCCCGGCTGGTATCGCGTCCCCTCGCGGATAACCGTGGATGATCTGCTTGCCATCAGCGGCGGCGCGTTATCAAAAGAGGCGCACGGCGGCATTACGCTCCACCGGAAGGTCGGGGAAGAGGATAAAAAATTCAGCGTAACAGGCGACACCGCGCTCCGCCCGAATGATATTATCACCGTTCCCATGCCCAGAACCTACCGGAAAGAGGCGGATAAAGGGGATCTCATGTTTATCAGTATTCCCCAGAGGCAGGCACCGGGGAGGCGACCGGATACCACGGATTCCGCGGACTTGACCCAGTCGCTGGCTCAAAACAAGATCGAGATCGACAGAAACGGGTATCTCTATATCCCCAATTATGGGCATGTCTTCGTCAACAACCTGACAACCGAAGAAATCAAAAAGGAGATCGAATCCCGTCTGCCCAAATACATCGCCATCCTCCAACAGGTAGAAGTGAGCATCATTGAAAAAAGGCACTACGTTCAAGTACTGGGCCACGTGACGAATCCCGGCTGGTATAATGTACCTGAGACCGCGAATATACAGGAAGTCGTCAGCACCGCCGGGGGCGCCGTTGACGGAGCGGCCATGAGCGATGTGGTCATCCAGAGAAACATGAAGGGAAGAACGGCAAAGGTGGAGGTCAATCTCTATCAGTTTACCATAACCGGCGATGGAAGGCTCCTCACACCGATACAGGAAAACGATGTCGTTTTCGTCCCGATCTCTTCGAATTTCGGCAATATCAAGAGAACCCTCATGGCCTGGGCGCCTCCAACAGAACGGCTGGAAGAGGATGTGAAGGAAAAGGTCCGAATATTCGGCGCCGTGCGCAACTCGGGAATTTACGAAGTCGAAGAGAATATGAACCTCGTGGATCTCCTGGTTCTCGCGAGTGGTGAGGATCAGTACGCGGAGCTGACCGACATAGCGATCATCCGGGATGGCAAGGTCATCACACGATTCGATCTTGAAGAATTTCTCCACGGGAAAGCGAAGGGAGGGACACGGCCCCTTCCCAAGATCCAGGGCGGGGACACAGTGTACGTCACCCGGATAGAGACGAAGGACAAGGAGGCCCAGGACAGGGTCTACGTGGTCGGCAAGGTGCTGCGCCCCGGATCCTATGAACTGTACGACGACATGACCGTTCTTCAGGGCCTTGCCTGGGCGGGGGGCTTGAACGAGTGGGCCGACTCCGATAACATCATGATTGTGCGGATGGTGGACGGGAAACAACAGAATATCCCCTTCAACTACGACAAAGGAGTGAGGGGGAGAGAGCCTGAGGTAAATATCAGGCTGGCTCCGAATGATACCATCGTCGTGCCGTAAGAGAGTAATAGTGCCCATATACCTTTAACGCGGGGAGAAGGTTCATGAAAGATAAAGGGAAAACGACAGGGGGTGTGCTTTTCTGTGTAGGCGCCGCACTGATCCTCACATCCTGCGCGACGGACATGTCCACGCGGGCTTCCCGCGTCAGGCTGATTTCAGCCGAGCAGGTTCACCAGTGCGAGGTGCAGTGCGAGGCCCTCGGCAATGTGCAGGGATCGTCACTTCCGGCGGGCGGATGCCTCTCGTGGTGGGGTACGGTCAAGCAGATAGCCCATAACAACGCCCTTAACGAACTCCTGGACAATGCCGCCGAAATCGGGGCAACCCACGTGTTCGTCAACCTGGGAGATTACCCCGATCTGAGAGGAGAGGCATACCGATGCGCCTATTGCCAGGATCCCCAGGGGAATCCCGATGTGGCCTATTGTGTGGATGCGGGAACCGGCAAGCGCAAAAAGGCGTATTGTCGGGGAACCGACGGAAAGATCCTGGGTGCCGCCTACTGCCGGGGAGCTGAGGGAAAAGACCCCGCCGATTGCAGGGCGAACGGAGGAGAATGGACACCGGCGGTGGATGAAACGCAATGCGAGGATACGGGGGGCACCTGGACCCCTGAACCGGGCAATCGCGATGCCTGCGAGACCACCGGGGACATATGGCTTCCCGCTGCCAGGGATCCGGCCGCCTGCGAGTACAAGGGAGGAAAATGGGTTATCAATACCGATGTCCTCCGCCGCTTGCCCTCGGGGAGTCTCCAACAGGAAGCGCTTCAATAAGACGGGGAAACAAATAACGAGCAGTTTTCAAGGTGGGGGAGAGATGTTAAAATCCAAATTCTTCAAAGCATGCAGAGGGACGGGGTTGTTCATCCTCATCATGGCGCTGTGCGGGTGTGCCACCAGCGGGCGCTTCTACGTCCCGAAACCGATCCCCATCAAACCCGGCACGGTCCTCAAGCCGGACTACAAGGTCGTCTGTTCCGTCAACATCGTCAACAACCAGACGAACTCTGAGTGGGTTCATATCGGCGATTATACCCATACCTGGTCGGCAAATCTGCTCATGTGGACCGATACCTCCGTCGAGCTTCTCACGGATGAACTGGTCAAACGGGATGTTATCATCTCCGAGAGATCTCCAAAGACACTGAAACTGTCCATCACCCGCGCGAAGCTGTTCTGGGGATTCGATGCCATCGGGTGCACCCTGAATCTCAACGTGATCACCGGTGATGGATATGTCGTCAATATCGAGGAAACCAGCTCAGCAAAAGATCTCTACGAGAGCTGCGATACGGCGGTATCGAACGCGGTGGCCCAGATGTTCCAGGATCGAGGAATTCAGGATTATCTCACAACTACGAAGATATTCAGGGATTCCGATGGAGATGGCGTGCCGAATGAGATCGATGCCTGTCCGGACACCCCCAAAGGGGTGAAGGTCGACAGCAGGGGGTGCCCCATCGACAGCGACGGTGACGGCATTCCCGATTACCTCGATAAGTGCCCCGGCACGCCGAAGGGGGTGGAGGTCGATTGTGACGGTTGCCCCCTGGACAGCGACGGGGACGGCGTGCCGGATTATCTCGACGAATGCCCCGGGACACCGAGAGGGATTGCGGTTGACAGCAGAGGATGCCCGCTGGACAGCGATGGTGACGGCGTCCCTGACTACCGTGACAAATGCCCCGGAACGCCCAAAGGAGTGACGGTTGACAGCGCGGGATGTCCCCTGGACAGCGACGGCGACGGGGTCCCCGACTACCGTGATGCGTGCCCGGGAACACCCAGGGGCGCGCTGGTCGATGAACGGGGCTGCTGGGTCATCGGGGATACCCTGTTCGATTTCGATAAATATGTGATCAAGCCACAGTACTACCCGCTCCTTGATCAGGTCATCGGCGTCCTGAAAAAAAATCCATCTCTCAAAGTTGAGATCGAGGGGCACACGGACAATTTCGGAAGTCAGGCCTACAACGAGATCCTCTCTCACCGACGCGCCAATGCGGTCATGAACTATCTGATTCAGGGCGGCATCGACAAGAAACGCCTTTCTGCCGTGGGGTACGATTTCTCACGGCCCCGGGCTTCCAATGAAAACGAAGAGGGACGGGCACTGAACCGGCGGGTACAGTTTCGCCCGCATCAATGATGGCAACTGAAGATTAGAGGGATATCAGATGAATAGAATACTGCGACTTGGCGGTGTGGTTTTATGTATGCTTGCGGTGGGATGCGCCTCCGACTATTCTTTGAGGGATTCCGACAGCCACTCCACGAAACAGGTATCGCCCCGGGAAACCGCCCAACTGTCGTGCCTCAAAACCGAATCTTTGGAAAAATGCCTTGAATCGAAGCACTATGCCCTGAGAGATGAAACACCGGCCGGGATAAAGGTGGATCAGTGGGGATGCCCCCTCGACACTGACGGCGACGGTGTGCCGGACCATCTCGATAAGTGCCCGGGAACACCCAAAGGGGTGAAAGTTGACAGTGTGGGATGTCCCCTGGACAGCGACGGCGACGGCGTACCTGACTACCGTGACAGATGCCCCGGAACACCGGAAGGGGTTGCCGTTGATTGTTATGGATGCCCCTTGGACAGCGATGGAGACAGCGTCTTCGACTCCTCCGACAAGTGCCCCGGGACGCCCCTGGGGGCGCTGGTCGACAAAGACGGCTGCTGGGTCATCGGGGATACCCTCTTCGACTTCGACAAGTACAACATCAAACCCGAATACTATGGAACCCTCGATCAGATTATCACCGTATTCAAAAATAATCCTTCCTTACGGGCGGAGATCCAAGGGCACACGGATAACTTCGGAACACAGGCCTATAATCAGACCCTTTCACACAGACGGGCCAACGCGGTGGTTGATTATCTGACGGAGGGCGGGGTGGACAAAACCCGGCTTTACCCGGAGGGATATGATTTCTCCCGGCCCCGGGTCTCCAATGAGACCGAAGAGGGACGGGCACTGAACCGGCGGGTTGAGATTCACCCGGTTGAGTGAAAGGAATCGGGCACTGACAGGAAGGGCGGAGATTGGATGTCTCCGCCCTTCCTGTATGCCGCCACAGATCAGCGTAAAAGGCTGCATCCTTTCAGACAAACCGGCGCGCCCCATCAATCTCTTTGTCCCTGATCCACGGAGCGGGCATGAACTCCCTGCTGCAAGGTCAGTTTCTCCACCAGGATTTTAATAGGTCGACCGGAACGGCCGTGAGGCGGAAAAGATCAGCATGATTCGATTGTCCACATACTCGTCATTCGGATCATCGCTCCTCCGGTTCAGATAGGCGTATTCGAGGCCGATGGAGTACCAGCGGAGAAAACTCATCCGGAGGCCGCACCGTCCCCGGTAGGTTCCGTCTTCTATGTTCGACAGGTACTCATTCTTTCGGTACGAGACGCCGGCATAAGCCGTCACATCCTTCAGGACGGCATAATCCGCATCGGCGCCAACGGTCCAGTAGCGCGTATAGCCCCGTTGCTCTGCGTCCAGATAATCTTCATCCCATCCGCCCCTGCCTCTCAGGGAAATGGACCCCCGCTCAAATTTTCTGTTCAAGGTCGCGCCGTAGCTCATGTTCCCCGTGTCGTCTTCGGATCCATATCCGTCCGGCTTGTAGTAACCCACATCCAGAGCTAATGATGTGAGAGGGGAAAAATGATGGGTCACTCCCGCAGTTCCTTCGTGAACCGTGCGATCTTTTCGTGACGGTTTGTCAAAGATCCTTCTGGTATACCCGTACCCGACATACCCTTCCGTCCGTTGATCGAACCGGTAGCGGTAGCGCACATCCGCCTCGTGGCCGTCGAAATCGTCACCGGAAGGGTTCCCGTCGTTCCGTTCGAATGAGGTCTTGGTAAACCGGTATCCCAGATCCATACCGTTCTGCTTGTCAAACCAGTAAACTACGTTGGCGTAGGGCCCATGCTCCACCGTATCATCCAGCAGGGGATCCTTATTTTCCAGGATGTCATGCCGGTATCCGGCCGTGAGCGTATCTTCGGGACCGAACTGATACCGCACGGCTCCGTCAAGAACATTTCTTTCATAGGTGTATCGGGTGTGCCGGGTTCTCTGCCGATCTTCATAATCCGCGAAGGAAGCCTCGGAAGATTCCTCCGATTTGAGGTAATCTTCCCTCAGGTCGACTCGCCAGGATTTCCCCATCTCCTGCCACAGGTGGAGGCGGGCGTTGTGCCGCGTCGTGTCGTTGCCTGAATATTCATGATATTTTACAAAAGTCGGCGCATAGAAAAGATCCATTCCGTTATCACGTGACGTAACGGAAAATCCGATCCCCGGTGAGACGGTCGTGATGTAATCCGATTTTGTATTGTTCTTGTCGAGAAAAATATTATCGTCATAGGTCTCACTGACGGTCACCATGGGGGTAATGACAATCGTTCCCTTCCCCATGGCGAGAGAGGATTTTAGAAGCCCCGTGGTAAGGGCCAGCACAAAGAGAAAAAGGCATGCCCTCCTGGATACGATCATGATTTTATCCTCGGAATATGCCCCAGGACGGGCAGATGACTGACATCTACAATGTCGATTTCGTGGCGTATGGTTCCCCGCGTAAACTCGGGCAGCAACGCGATGCCAACCCCGGCTATCAGCCCCCCAAGGATAATGATGAGCATGAGACGTATTTCAGCCGTCCGTGAGGGGGTGATGGGGAAGACAGGAGGACTGATCACTCTGATATTTCCAACGATTCCAGACTCTTTTACCTGGCTTGTAAAATAGGCTTCATCCATCTTTTCAAATCGATCCTTATCCATGACCATCTGGCCCTGGAGCCGCTTCAACTGCAGCTGGATGCCAATGTCGCGCGCCTCATCAAAATCGCCGGGGATCTGGTATTCTTTTTTGAAGTCGAATACCGCCTGTTCCGAATCACGATATTTCTGGTAGGCCTGGTTCCTCTGCTGCTCGAGAAACTCCCTTTCGGAACGGACCACCTTCTTGTTGTCCTCCAGATTGGAAGCGAGCGCGACATCGACATAGCTCCTGGCCAGCACGAGGGCGACATCCTTATTCGTGCTCTTCGCCGTAATCCAGATCAAGGCTGAGGTGATATTGCTGGTGACTTCGATCCTCTTCTGGAGCTCCTCCAGGAGATTCCGTTCCATGACCGGCTGGGGAACGGCTTTTTGCTCAATACCGAACAGCTTCAAGACGCCCGTCTTGAGCCGGGACCAGATGACCACATGGCCCCTCAAATCATCCTTTGCTTTCTCAGGCAGAATCTTCAGGACTTCAGCGGCAAAGTAGGGACTTTTGATTTTTTCCTCCTCGGTGGTCACGTAGAGACCCGAGACCCTCCCCGTCCCCAGCGTCTCCTGTCTGGCTCGGGAGATCTCGGAGCGTGGTTCCTCAACCAGAAGGGTCGCCTGGCTGATAAACTGGGGCTCAACAATGGGGGAAAGCAGGCTCATGGCGACAAGAAGGCCCAGAACGAAGAAGAGGAGCACAGCCCATTTTCTTTCTAAAAGAGGGATACCATACTTCGACGTGTAGATCGAAATATCAAGTTGTCTGCCTCTTATTTTCTCGTTCATTCTCAATCAGACCGGTACAGATATTCCTTCTAGAATTGGTGATTATATACTATTCCCCTGATTTTTCTGCTCCCCTGAGGAATAGCGGCGATGGCGTTCTGCAGCTCCGTCTTTGTCGTCCTCTTGTCCTGAACGACGAGGACCACCATGTCGCACACGAGGCTGAGCAAAGCCGGGTCCACGTTACTCCTGTTCTGCACGAGCAACGGCGAGGTATCAAAGAGGATCAGATCAAATTCCTCTTTCATCTCACGGATGAGGGTATCCAGAAGGGACCGGGTGAGAAATGGGGAGAGATCGGTATCGACCCGGCCGGCCGTCATGATCTGCAACCCTTTGAGGGTGGTATCCTTGAGGGCATCTCTCCAGGGCAGAAGCCCCGACGCGACGGCGCTGAATCCCTTTCCAATGTCAAGGCCAAAGGAGAGGTGAAGCTGGGGACGCCGCATGTTCAGATCGACCAGCAATACCCGCATGGCACTGAAACGGGCCATGTTGTAACCCAGCACGGAAACGAGAAAGGTGATGCCGGCATCGTCGTGAGGACCGGCAACCATGACGGTTTTAAGGTTTTCTTTCTGGAGTTCACCGACGATTGCTTCACGGATTCTGTGGATTTCCGCGTAATCGAAGGTTTTGTTGATAAGTCTACCGGGATTCAACGTATCTGTTCACCTTTTGGAAAAACGCTTTCAGCTCTCCACAACGGTACCGCAATCTCCAGCAGAAAGAAAGGCAGGCCGCCGTTGCCCCTTCCATGTAACAGACCACAGCACCAACGTACTGCTTCCGTCGATCTTCGCTCAAGAAGAGATGCATAAGAACAGACGCGTTCGTCATAACAGAAAAATAAAGAAAAAGTAAAGCAATAAATCAATCCCCACCATCAGGAGGCACGGGATTAGCTCCCTTTCATATGAGTCCTTCTCATGCGAAGGATTTCCAGAAATCGAAACGACACAAAGCGCCCCGCGACATCTGTTTTTCATTCAAAGATGTTGTTTTCTTGATTATTTATAACTTGTAAAAAATTGCCCGGTACAGTATTATCCCGCAGATTCAGGTGGCCATACCCTATCGCTTCTCGTAACCGCGGTGGATGGCTGACACGTGGTTTTTAATGCGCTGTTTCGTGGCGTGCCGTTTCAAGGGGATACCGGGCCTGGAATTTCCGAGCGAGCGTTTTTGATATGGAAAAAGAAGGTACCACACAGCGGCTGTCCAGTCCAATCCCCTCGCAGATCCTGGACCTGCTTCTGGATGTGATCCTGGAAGTAATGCGGGCTCAACGGGGCTCCATCATGCTTCTTGATGAAACATCGCAGGAGCTGACCATTTCCAATGCCCGCGGTCTCAGAAGAGAGATCATCGAAAAAGCCCGAGTGCGCCTGGGGGAGGGTATCTCCGGGAAGGTCGCTGCCGGCGGCCGGGCTGTTTTTGTCAGGGGAACCACCGATACGCTGCAACTCAATATACAACCCGACGATCTGATTAATCCCGAGATCGACACATCGTACATCGTGCCCATCACGCTCCGTGACGGAACGGTAGGAACCATCAACATCAACTCCGTTCTCCAGAACCATGGAATCGAGCCGGAGAAAGAATCACTGGTGCGTCGGATACTCCACTTTTTCTCCGAATACCTCGTCCAGATCGATCTCCCCGCGAGTCATCACGAGACCCCTTCCGAACTGTACATGATGAATATCTTTCGGGAATACAGTTCTCTGCGTGAACTGCGCATGGTGTTCGACTATATCTTTCACCTCGTCACCAACCTTCTGAAGACCGGGAAGAAGGGCGTTTTCCTTCTGAAAAACCGGCAATCCGGTTTTTTTGATCTCATACTCGGCTATGGACTCGACACTGCGAGGTACCGTGAGATCTACGAAGAACTGGCCGCCCGGCTGCACGTTGACAAGATAGCATCAATTCAGGGTGTTGGAATCTTTCGGCAGGATGAATTATTCTCCGAACCACCGGCACTGGTGCAGGAGAAATGGTATATCGTGCTCCCGCTCCGCTGGCAGGATACGATGCAGGGGCAGCTTGTTCTGTTTACGGATACATCGCCGACCCTCGGCGAAGAAACACGTGAGATCATGCAGACAATCTCTGAATCCGCAGCCAGGACTATCGAGGAATCGGCCTCGGAGCAGAAATTTCAGGATCTGGCCTCTACCGACAATTTGACCGGAATGTACAACTACGGGCTGTGGTGGAAGCGGCTCCACGAAGAACTGGCGCGCCTGAACCGCCAGAAAGACCCCAGACTCTCTCTCATCATCCTGGATATTGACCGTTTTGACCGTTTCAACCGTGATCACGGGTACTTTCTTGGCGACGAGCTTCTCAGGGTCATTGCTGACCGGATTAACCGGTGCCTGAGAAATTATGATATCGCGGGCCGTATCGGAAGCGACGAATTCGGCATCCTGCTCCCCAATACCGATAGACAGAACGCCCTCGAGGTGGCACACCGTATCCTTGACGCGGTCTCCGGGCTTCCCGGCGAAATGAAGATCCCCGTATCACACCCCTTGACATTGAGCGGGGGGGTAATCCAATACCCCGATGACGCCACAACCCCCGGCGCTCTGGTTGAGAATGCGAAAGCCGTCCTCGTGTCGGCAAAGATCATGGGGGGTAACAGCATCAGGGCGTTCGAACGCCTGGAGGAGTAACCGGATCATGTTTTCCATACATACGACGCGGGGGGCCATTGAAATCTTTCTTGCCGACACGATGATCAGCCTCCTCTTCTTTGAACTCTTTTTCTGGCTTCTGCCCCGGTCTTCCACGCTCTGGATCTATGGCCCTTTTCAGGAACATCTGGCACTGCTCATCCTTACCCTGCTTGTTCTTATTTCTCTCTTTATTTCCGGACTCTCTTCCTTTACGGAACAGATCTCTCCGGCAGAACTATTCAAACGGACCGTTATCGCTTTTCTGATTTCCAGCGGGTTTATTGTCACTCTGAGTTTTTTCATCAACAATCTTGCTCTCATCAACTGGCGTCTTCTTCCCCCTCTCAGCGCAATCTTCGTGTGTCTTTTCTTTTTCCGGTATGTCCTTTACTACGGTATGAGGAAGAACCGGAACCGCGTTCTCCTTATCGGCGCCAATGACCTGAGCCATGAAATCATTAAAGACACGCACCAGAAACGATTCAGAGACTATGAGATCATCGGCATTATCTCCGCGGTTGAAAATCAGGTGGGCACAGACTTCTACGGCATCCCGGTTATCGGCCCCATGGAGCAGATATCCCGGTCGCTGCAACTCGTCAATCCTGTGGACATTATTGTCGTCACGCTCCGGGACCGGCGCGGCAAACTGCCGGTTCACGATCTCCTGAAGCTCAAGACCTCAGATATCAGAATCCTTGAAGGTTCAACTTTTTACGAGGAGGTCAAGAAAAAGATCATCATCGATGAGTATCTGAAACCGAGTTGGTTTCTCTTTGAAGAGGGATTCTGCCAGACCCCGATCCACCGAACTATCAAACAGATACAGGGTATGATCGTCTCGTTTTCTCTCCTTGCGATCCTCTCGCCGCTCCTCCTCCTCATCGCTTTCTTGATCAAACTTGAGTCCCCCGGACCGGTTTTCTACCGGCAGGAGAGGGTCGGCTTTAACGGGAGGATATTCCATCTCCTCAAATTCCGTTCCATGGTCGCGGATGCCGAGGCGCTGAGCGGACCGACCTTCGCCCGGAAGGATGATCCCCGTATCACCCGGGTCGGCAGAGTGATCCGTAAACTCAGGCTGGATGAGGTGCCGCAGTTTATCAACATATTCAAGGGGGATATGGATATGGTAGGCCCCCGACCCGAGCGTCCCGTCTTTGTCAGGGAGATGGAAAAGACCATCCCCTATTATAATCTCCGCCACTCCGTCCGCCCCGGTCTGACCGGCTGGGCACAGGTCAACTACTCCTACGGCGACAGCATGGATGACAGCAAGGAAAAGCTTCAGTATGATCTGTATTATGTGAAAAATTCCACTTGGCTTATGGACCTGTGGATCATGTTTCTCACCATCAAGGAGGTCCTTTTCGCCCATGGCCGGTAGAACACGTTCATATCGGCCCCATGCCGGTTATCATGACATCGGATGCAGCATTGTATCGAACACGTATGATGTCCGGAGCGGCTTCAGGAACGGGGCAGTAAGACGCTCGTCCTTACTCCGTCTCATGCCGTGCCGATTCGCTATCCGCTTCTGATTTCTTGACTTCTCCGACCAGATAGAGCGAGCCGGCAACACATATCAGGTCGTCCCTCCCGGCAAGAGACCGCGCCCTGGCGAGGGCCTCTCCCGAATCTTCCACGATTTCGACATGACGGCGGTAACGCGATTCGATGGTCGATAACAGATCGCCCGTCGATGCCGCCCTTTCCTCCTTCGGACGCGTCAGTATCAGCATGTCCGCCAGAGGAAGCAGCCGTTTCAACATCCCGGCGTAGTCCTTGTCGTGAAGAGCGCCAAACACGACTATCAACCTCCGGTACAAAAAATCAGAGAGCAAGGCTTCGCGCAGCGTCGCAATCCCCGCAGGGTTGTGGGCGCCATCCACCACTACGCGGGGATCGCGGGAAATAAGCTCCAGCCGTCCCTCCCACCGGGCATCTCGCAATCCTTCCATTACGGATGTTTCGCTGATATCCATACCCTTTTCCGACAAAAGATCAACGGCCCCAAGGGCCAGCGCGGCATTGGTGATCTGGTGCCTCCCGACAAGGGAAAGGGTGAGGCCGGTATAGCGTTTATGAATCCCCGTATAGGAAAAGGACCCCTTTGATGATCTTCTGACCCGCATCTCCCTTCCTATCCGATAGAGTGCCCCCCCCTTCTCATGACAGATGTCCTGGAGCGTATCGATAACGTTTTTCCTTGTGGAAGCAGTTATACAAAGACCGCCCTCGTGTATAATCCCCCCCTTTTCACGGGCGATCGACCTCAGATCACGCCCCAGGTATTCCTGATGCTCCAGAGAGATATTGGTTATAATGGACACCTGGGGAGAGACAAGATTGGTGGCATCCAGCCGTCCCCCCATCCCGACTTCAAGGATAGCGATGTCTACCGCACATTGCGAAAAATGCAGGAATGCCAGGGCGGTAGCGTATTCAAAATAGGTAATGTCCTCAGTGGCTTTCGCGCGGACCTTTTCTATGAGGCTCTCAAGGATATCGCTTTCGATCATACCACCGTTTACGCGTATCCGTTCCCTGAAATCGCACAGGTGAGGAGAGGTATAGAGCCCCACCCGCAATCCCTCTTTCATCAGTATGGAAGAAAGGATCGCGGCTGTTGAACCCTTGCCGTTGGTCCCTCCTATGAGAATTGTTTTATATGTATCCTGGGGGTTGCCAAAACGGCCAAGAAGTCGGGAGATCGGTCCGAGTCCCAGATGTATCCCCCGCTGTTTCAATTCTTCCAAGTACGCAAGAGAATTGAGCATGCACGCCCTCCCGAACAAAAAAAGGGCAGCGGTTGCGCCACACAACCCCGCCCTCTGAACTTCCCTTTTCGCAGGTAAGCCCGCAGGTTACACCCGTGACCGACCAGAAATATTCCTGACAGAATTATTCCCCAGTTACCTTGAATACTTCGTCTCCGGGGCGAACGCGATCGGAAACCTTGACGCCGATATAATCCCCCGCCGTCGCCTTCTCGATCTGTTTATTATCGATCTCCATTGACTGAATCGTGTCTTCGAAATCAGTGGTGTGTCCGTTAAACCTGACCGTATCGCCCACACGCAACTCCCCTGCCGTGATCTTAACCGCTGCGACACTGGGTTTCGAAAAAAACTTCATTACTTCGCCGATCTTCTCTTCCGCCATGATGCATCCTCCCTGTAATCCTCGCCCTCCGGGCAAGGATAATCGCTTGGAAACCGTATAAAAATTCCCTCATACAAACTGGGAGAATTATAACCGCTCACGCTGAAAAATCAAGGAATAAAAAAGGGCAGGGGGAACCCCCTGCCCTTTCAGATCCCGTCTTGTCATCCTTACTTTGCGGCGGCCTTTTTCCTCTTTTCTTCCTTTTTCGCTTCCGCAGGCATCAGTTCTATCACAGAAAGAAGGGCATTGTCGCCTTCCCGGGTTCCTATTTTGATTATCCGTGTATATCCCCCCATCCGCTCGCTGTACCGGGGAGATAATTCCTCAAACACCTTCTTTGTAATCCGGCTGCTTCGTATAAATGACAACGCCTGCCTCCTCGCATGAAGGGTCCCCCTCTTGCCCAGGGTTATCATCCTGTCGGCAACACCCCGCAACTCCTTGGCCTTGGCATCTGTTGTGGTGATCTTCTCATGTTCAAAAAGAGACGTTACCAGATTCCTCATCATGGCCTTTCTGTGGCTCGTCGTTCTGCCAAGTCTCCTCCCAGCTCTTCTGTGACGCATCGCGCAGTACCCCTCTAGTATTAATCTTCCCTGTCTTCAGGATGAACTTCGGGGGGGTGAAAATCCACCTTGTTTCCGAGGCTCAGCCCCATATCGGAAAGCATCTCTTTGATCTCATTCAAAGACTTCCTTCCAAAGTTTTTCGTCTTGAGCATCTCCTGTTCCGTCTTCTGCACCAGTTCGCCAATATAATGGATGCCCGCATTCTTCAGGCAATTGGCCGAACGCACCGAAAGCTCCAGATCATCGACTCCCTTATACAGGTTCTCATTGGTGCAACTTTCTTCTCCTGTTTCTTCCGGTTGATGCCTCTCTTCCGGTTCATCAAAATTGATGAAGACGCTCACTTGTTCCTTTAATATCTTCGCTGCATACGCGGCGGCTTCCTCAGGGAGGATGCTGCCGTCCGTCCATATCTCCAGGACCAGTTTGTCGTAATCCGTTATCTGACCGACACGGGCGTTTGAAACCGTGTATGAAACCTTCTTGATGGGGGAAAACAGGGCGTCAATATTGATGGTGCCCTCCGGTTGTCCCTGCTCAACTTCCCTGCTGGCGGGAACGTATCCCTTCCCGATCTCGGCCAGCAGCTCGGCCTTGAAAACCGCTCGATCAGAAAGGGTTGCCAGATGATGGTCGGGATTGAGGATCTCAACGGTCTCATCGGTGATAATATCACCCGCTGTGACGGTCCTCGCCCCTGAAGCGTCGATACGAAGTGTCCGGGGACCATCCTGGTGCATCTTCAACCGCACTCCCTTCAGATTCAAGATAATATCGGAAACATCCTCTTTAACGCCGGAGATGCTGGAAAATTCATGAAGCACACCGTCAAATCTCACGGAAGTAATGGCCGCGCCGTAAATGGAGGAAAGGATTATTCTCCTCAGGACGTTGCCGAGCGTGATGCCGAACCCCTTTTCCAGGGGCTGGCAGGTAAATTCACCGTAAAACGATGTATGGCTTTGTTCATCCACTTCTATTCGTTTCGGTTTTATAAGGCTGCGCCAGTTTCTCTCCATATTGCTCGTCCCTCATATAAGACATATTACTTCGAGTAAAACTCAACCACCAGTTGTTCGTGAATGGGCATGGTTAATTCTTCCCGGGCGGGCAGTGCCTTTACCACACCGGTAAAGGCATCTTTATCAACTTCCAGCCACGCGGGAACGCCACGTCTGGCAACAGTTTCCAATGCATCCAGTATGGTGGCAACCTTCCTGCTTTTTTCTCTCACCTGTATCTTGTCGCCAACCTTGACCAGATAGGAAGGGATATTGACCTTCTTGTCATTCACCCGAAAATGGTTGTGACGCACAAGCTGTCTTGCCTCGCCTCTGGAATTTGCGAAGCCAAACCGGTACACCATGTTATCCAGTCTCCGCTCCAAGAGAAGGAGGAGGTTCGTCCCCGTAACGCCCTTTTGTCGCTCGGCCTCTTCAAAACAGCCTTTAAACGATTTTTCCAGAAGGCCGAATGTCCTCTTGAGTTTCTGCTTTTCTCTCAGCTGAGTGCCGTAATCCGACAGTTTGCGCCTGAACTTGATCTGTCCGTGTTCTCCCGGCACATAGCTCCTTCGTTCGAAGGAGCATTTGTCGCTATAGCACCTGTCCCCCTTGAGGAACAGCTTCGCCCCCTCGGCCCGGCATAACCTGCATAATGATTCTCTATATCTCGCCAAAATACTCCTCCAAAACCATGTAGTTCAATTAACAGGATCAGAATTTCTCCCCCTGGGGATCTAGACCCTTCTCCTTTTCGGCGGACGGCACCCATTGTGGGGAATCGGCGTCACGTCCTTGATGAAACTGATATTCAAACCAGCCGCCTGCAGGGCCCTGAGCGCCGATTCCCTTCCGGACCCGGGGCCTTTCATGTACACCTGAACGGTTCTCAGCCCATGCACCTTCGCCTTCTTAACGGCGTCCGTGGCGGTCATCTGCGCGGCAAAAGGAGTGCTCTTTCTCGATCCCTTGAATCCCTGCCCTCCTCCGGAAGCCCAGGCAATAACATTGCCGCTCATATCCGTAATCGTTACGATGGTATTATTGAATGTCGACTGAATATGGGCAATCCCCTCAGAGATATTCTTTTTTTCCTTTTTCTTTACGTTTCTCTTTTTTGGCTCAGCCATTGTTCCTCTCCATACAGCGATCGTCCCGTTTCAGGTTCCGCCTGTCCCGTTACTTTTTCTTTCCTCCCACAGCCTTCCGAGGCCCCTTCCGTGTGCGCGCGTTGGTGCCGGTCCTCTGCCCCCTGACGGGAAGGCCTTTCCGGTGTCTCAACCCTCGGTAGGTCCCGATATCCATGAGACGTTTTATAGACATGGAAACCTCCCTGCGGAGGTCACCCTCAACCTTGGAATCCTTATCGATAATATCCCGTATCGCGGTGACCTGTTCATCAAGGAGATTGTCGGTCCTGGTATCAAAATCGATTCCCGCTTCCTCGAGGATCTTGCGGGATTTGGACCTCCCTATACCGTATATATACGTAAGGGCTATTTCCATCCTTTTATTTTTGGGTAAATCGACCCCTGCTATTCGTGCCACCTGTGCAACCTCCCACCTGTTATCCCTGACGTTGTTTGTGTTTCGGATTTTCGCATATGACCCTTACAACGCCACGTCTCTTTATGATTTTACACTTGACGCACATCTTTTTAACAGACGCTCTTACTTTCACCGCTCGTACACCCCACTTCCTTCTTATTTGGACCGATAGGTAATTCTGCCGCGGGTCAGGTCATAGGGCGACAACTCAACCGTCACCTTGTCGCCCGGCAGTATCTTGATAAAATGCATCCTCATCTTTCCCGAGATATGGGCCAGAATGCGGTGACCATTGTCGAGCTCTACGCGAAACATGGCATTCGGCAATGGTTCCAGCACCGTCCCCTCAACAACTATGGCGTCTTCTTTGGCCATGCGACCTATCACCCCGCCAGGCATCCGAGGAGTATACAGCCGTCCCGGATCATCTCCTGCTGCTCAATATCACCGGCCCGTCATCAGTGATGGCAATCGTGTGTTCAAAGTGGGCCGACAGACTGCCGTCATCTGTTACTACCGTCCATCCGTCAGGCTTCACCCTGACCCGGTACGCACCTTCATTGATCATGGGCTCTATGGCTAGCACCATGCCACTCTTCAGCTTGACTCCCCTGCCGCCCGCCCCAAAATTCGGAACCGGCGGGTCCTCGTGAAGGTCCTTACCGATCCCGTGGCCCACATAATCGCGCACCACCGAGAATCCGGCCTTCTCCGCGTGGCTCTGTACGGCAGAAGATATGTCCCCCAGCCTGTTTCCTTCTCGGGCTTTCTCTATTCCCTTGTAGAGCGATTCTCTCGTTACCTCCATTAACCGGAGGGCCGATGCCGAAACGGTTCCAACGGCAACCGTGATGGCAGAATCTCCATAAAAACCATTATAAAAGACACCGTAATCAAGACTGACGATGTCACCCTCTTCCAGCGACCTGTCCGACGGAAAACCGTGTACAACCTCCGAGTTGACCGAGGCACAAAGGGCGAAGGGAAACCCCCCGTATCCCTTGAAAGCAGGTCTGGCACCCCTTTTGCGTGTTACAGCCTCCGCATATGCATCCAACTCCAGGGTTGTAACGCCGGGCTTTACTTTTTCCCGTAACCCTGCCAGCACCTCCGCCACAATAGCGCCGCTCTCTCCCATCTGTCGCAATTCTCCGGGAGATTTCAGAATGATCATCGGCTGTATCGCCTCGCAATATGGAGCCCTTCAGCGTCTTCGTCCAATTCGGCCCTTCTTCATGAATCCCTCGTACTGCCTGGTAAGGAGGTGAGTCTCTATCTGACCGGCAGTATCAAGGGCCACCCCGACGACAATGAGGAGCGCCGTCCCCCCAAAATAAAAGGGGACATTAAAACGGCTGATCAGGATACTCGGCAGGACGCATACAGCCGATACGTATATGGCGCCGCTGAAGGTAAGCCTCGTCAACACAGTATCTATATACTCGGCGGTCTTTTTTCCCGGCCGGATACCCGGCACGTAACCGCCATGCTTCTTCATGTTATCGGCCACATTCACCGGATTGAAGGTGACGGCCGTATAGAAATAACAAAAGAATATGATCAGGGCAACGTACAGCGTCTCATAGACAATCTTTCCAGGCATCAGGAACCCCGACACCGCCTGCATCCATGGATGGGGCACAAAATTGGCTATGGTTGCCGGAAACATGATGATCGATGAGGCAAAAATAGGGGGGATAACACCCGCCGTATTGACTTTCAGGGGCAGATGGGTGGTTTGGCCGCCGTACATCTTCCTCCCGATAACCCGCTTCGCGTACTGTACAGGGATTCTCCTCTGGGCGCTCTCTACAAAGACGATCACCCCCACAACGGCAATCATTAAGACGAAAAGAATCACAACAAAGAATATCCCCATCTCACCCGTGGACAGGAGCCTGAAGGTATTCACCACGGCTTCCGGCCCCCGGCAGACGATACCCGCAAAGATGATCAGGGATATTCCGTTCCCGATCCCCTTTTCCGTAATCGTTTCCCCCAGCCACATGATAAAAGACGTCCCCGCCGTCAGCGTAATGACGGTCATGAGGCGAAACGCCCATCCGGGGGAGATGACGATGGAGAGCCCCGTGGGACCGGCCATATTTTCAAGACCCACCGCAATACCGAACCCTTGAATGATACTCAGGAGAACGGTCCCATATCGCGTATATTGCGTTATCTTTCTTCGTCCAGCCTCTCCCTCTTTCGATAATTTCTCGAGATGGGGAACAGCGACCGTCAAAAGCTGCAGGATAATGGACGCGCTGATGTACGGCATAATGCCCAGGGCGAATACGGACAGCGTACTCAATGCCCCCCCCGCAAACATGTCAAAGAGCCCCAGCAAAGAATTCTTCGCCTGTTCAAAAAGAGCGGCAAGGGCCTGCGTGTCTATACCGGGAGTGGGAACATGAACGCCGATCCGGTACACGGCGAGAAGGAGAAAGGTAAAGAGAATCTTCTTCTGCAACTCCGGGATCTTCGCTATGTTCTTAAAGCCACCGATCATTCAATAACCTCTACCCGGCCACCCGAGGACTCTATCTTCTCACGGGCGCCGCGGCTTACCGCGTTAACCTTCACCGTCAACGGATGGTCTATGGTACCCTTGCCGAGCACCTTGATCGCGTCACCGGTCTTCTTGAGGATACCGCTCGTCATCAGTCCATCGGCGTCTACCACCGAATCCCTGGGAAACACACCCAACTGGCCGACATTCACGATAACGACATCTCTCCTGAATCTGTTGTGAAAACCCCTCTTCGGCAACCGTCGCGCCAGGGGCATCTGCCCCCCTTCGAAACCGGGTCTTACCCCCCCGCCTGAGCGGGCATTCTGTCCCTTTGAGCCCCGGCAGGATGTTCCTCCGTGACCCGAACCATTGCCACGCCCTACCCGTTTCCTCTTTTTAGTGGCTCCATCAGCGGGTCTCAATTCATTCAACTTCATGCGTCCATCTCACATTCTTCCACAGAAACCAGATGGGACACCTTCCCCACCATTCCTCTGATTTCCGGAGTGTCTTTCAGGTACACGGTCTTGTGCATCTTTCCCAGTCCCATCCCCCGGAGCACCTTCCTCTGAGTTTCAGGCCTTCCGATAGGACTCTTTATCAGCTCAATTTTCAGTTGCTTCACAGCCTGCGCTCCCCGTCATAGATCATCTTCAGATTTCAGCGACATTCTTCCCCCGCAGGGCGGCTATCTGCGCCGGATCCCTCAGACTCATCAGCCCTTCCATCGTCGCCTTCACCAGGTTATGAGGATTATGGGAACCGAGACATTTCGTCAGTATATCCTGTATCCCCACCATCTCCAGGATGGCTCTCACCGCGCCGCCCGCTATCAGACCCGTCCCCTTGGAAGCGGGTTTCAGGAGAACCCTTCCGGCCCCGAAATGGCCTATCACCTCGTGGGGAATCGTCCCCTTCGCGATGGATACCTTTACAATGTTCCTCTTGGCCATCTCCATCCCTTTTCTGATGGCTTCAGGAACCTCCTGGGCCTTTCCCAGTCCGACGCCGACAGAACCATCGCCGTCTCCCACCGCCACCAGGGCGCTGAATCGAAATCTCCGGCCACCCTTGACCACCTTGGCAGTTCTGTTAATCTTTATTACCTTGTCAAGAAGTTCGCGCTCTTCCATGTTTTCCTTATCCAGACCCCACGATTTATAATTTTACACCCATTTCCCGTACACCTTCTGCCAGACACTTCACCCTTCCATGATAGAGAAATCTGCCACGGTCAAAGACGGCTTCCGTAATGTTCTTTGAGAGCAGATCCCTTGCCAACATCTTCCCGACCTCCCTGGCGGCTTCGACCTTTTTAACACCCCGTGCACTTTCCTTGAGCCCTTTATTCAATGTCGATGCCTGGGCGAGGGTCTTCCCCACATCATCGGCAATCGCCTGGACGTATATGTATCTCGCACTGCGAAAGACTGAGAGCCGGGGGCGGGCTTCAGTTCCAAAGATCCTGCTTCTCACCCTCTTTTCCCGTCGTTCCCGTACTTTTTTCAATTTCTTTATCGATGCCACGGTAATCCCTCTATAATAATTTTACGTTCCCGCAGATTTTCCCACCTTCTTTTTCACATATTCGCCGGCGTACCGTATTCCCTTTCCTTTGTAAGGTTCGGGTTTCTTCAAATCACGTATCTGGGCTGCGACCCTGCCGACAAGTTCCTTATCTATCCCTGAAACCACCAGATTTACCTGCCTGTCGACCTTGATACTGATCCCTTCAGGCATGGTGTATTCCACCGGATCGGAATAACCGATAAGGAGTTTGAGCACCTTCCCCTGCACCTCTCCACGGTACCCGACCCCCACGATTTCCAGAGCCTTCTCGAACCCGGCGCTGACCCCATGGACGGTATTCGCAATCAGCGTTCTCGCGAGACCGCGGAGCGCTCTCCCCTTGCCGCCATCTGACAGCGCGTTGACGCGAGCGATATTCGCCTCCAAAGAAACCTCGACACCCGCGGGAATTTCCATGGAAAGGGTTCCCTTGGGACCCGCCACCGTCATGAGGGAACCGTCCTGCTTGATCTTTACACCATCAGGGATATCTATCGGTCTCTTGCCAATTCTGGACATGAACACATCTCCCGCTTCATCTTATCAATCATGAAAAACTGGTTTCACCATACATTGCAGAGAACTTCACCGCCCAGGTTCAAGGCCCGCGCCTGTTTATCGGCCATGATTCCCTTGGAGGTCGAAAGAATGGCCATCCCGTATCCATTCAAGACCTGAGGGATATCCTCACTTCCGGCATATACCCTTTTGCTCGGTTTGCTTACCCTCTGTATATCGGTGATTGCTCGTTCCTTCGCCCCGGAATATCTCAGGTGTATCCGCAGCATACCGTGGGGATTCTGATCGCCTTTTCTGACATCGAATCCGTTTATATACCCTGCTTCTTTCAAAACCTTCGCCAGACTCAGATTCACTTTTGACAGCGACACGTCAACATTCTTAAACTTCATGCGATTGGCGTTTCTGATCCTAGTCAGCATATCGGCAACGGGATCGGTTATTCCCATTGTGGTCTCCTTTACCAGCTCGATTTTATAACGCCCGGAATCTCCCCGTTCAGAGAACGTTTCCTCAGGCATATTCTGCACATGTCAAATTTTCTATAGTAAGCACGGGGCCTCCCGCACAGAGGGCACCGGTTGTATTCCCGAACGGAAAACCTTTTCTTTGCCTTGGCTTTTGCTATCAAGGATTTCTTTGCCACACCCATTCCTCCTAATTGCGAAACGGCACGCCCATCAATTTCAAAAGGTGACGCGCTTCGTCGTCTGTCTTCGCCGTCGTGACAATGGTTATGTTCAAACCTTTTACCTTGTCTATCTTGTCATAATCGATCTCAGGAAAGATGTAATGTTCATTGATACCCATTGAGAAATTTCCCCTGCCGTCGAACGACCGTGGTGAAATCCCCCGGAAGTCTCTGATCCGGGGAATGGCGACATTGACAAGCCGGTCAAGAAACTCATACATCCTTTCCCGCCGAAGGGTTACCATACACCCGATCGACATGCCCTGGCGGAGCTTAAAGGTGGCAATCGATTTACGCGCTTTGGTAATAACCGGTTTCTGGCCTACGATCATGGCGAGCTCCGCAACGGCACCGTCAAGTATCTTGCTGTTCTGTATCGCTTCACCCAGGCCCATGTTGACCACGATCTTCTCCAGACGGGGCACCTGCATGGAGTTCTTATAGCCATGTTCCTTTATCAGGACAGGAGTTACTTCCTCTGTATAATATTTCTTTAATCTGGCCATCGGTATTCCTATTCATCCAGCAGTTCTTGGCATTTATTACAGACGCGCACCTTCTTGCCGTCCTCAAGCTCCTTGTACCTCACCCGCACCCCGGTATTGCACTTGCTGCACACCAGCATGACGTTGGATACATGCAGAGGGGATTCCTTTTCTACGATGCCGCCCTTCCCTTTCGCGTCGGGGCGCTGATGCTTCTTCATCAGATTGATCTTCTCAATCAAAACGCGGTTTTTATCCTTGGTTACCCCGAGAACTTTCCCGGTTTTCCCCTTCTCTCTGCCGGCGATTACCTTCACCGTATCGTTTTTCTTGATATGCATGCCATCTATCTCCCAAACAGTTACGATCCCTAACTGTTATACAACCTCCGGGGCAAGGGACACGATCTTCATAAACTGCTTCGCCCGCAGTTCCCTCGCAACAGGTCCGAATATGCGCGTACCGAGCGGCTCGTGTTGATCATTGATCAAAACGGCTGAGTTTTCGTCAAACTTGAGGTAAGAACCGTCGCTGCGGCCGATCTCCCGCCGTGTTCTCACGACGACGGCCTTCAGGACATCTCCCTTCTTTACCTTCGAATTGGGGATCGCCTCCTTGACCGACACGACAATCACATCCCCCACACGGGCGTACCGTCTGCGTGAACCGCCAAGAACCTTCACGCAACAGACTGTCTTGGCCCCGGAATTATCAGCCACCGTTAAAAAGGTCTGCATCTGTATCATAACACACTCTCCGTTACCGGAATCAGGCTATTTTGCCTTCTCCAGTATCTCGCACACTCTCCAGCGCTTTTCCTTGCTCAAGGGACGAGATTCCACAATCACTACCGTATCTCCCAGACCGCAGCTGTTGTCTTTATCGTGGGCCTTGTATTTAGCATACTTCTTAATGTACTTGTGAAACTTGGGATGTTTGACCAGTCGCTCTGCCTGAACAACCACCGTCTTGTCCATCTTGTCGCTGACAACCATCCCTTGTATCGTCCTTTTGTTGCCCCTGGTATCCATACTTAGCTCAGCGCCCCTCTTTCCCTTTCCCTGAGAACGGTTTTTACACGGGCCACATTTCTCTTCACCTTCGCAATCATTGAAGAAGATTCCAGTTGCCCTGTGGCAAACCTGATACGAAGCCTGAAGATCTCCTCGGCAAAACCTCTCTCCTTTTCTTTCAGCTCATCAACGCTCAGATCTCTGATTTCCTTAATTTTCATCAAATATCTCCCTGGAAAGAACCTTCGTCGCCACGGGGAGTTTGTGCGCTGCAAGTCTCAACGCCTCACGGGCAACGTGTTCCGGAACTCCCTCCATTTCATAGAGAATTGTACCTTTTTTGACAACGGCAACCCATTCCTCGGGAGTTCCCTTTCCTTTCCCCATACGGGTTTCCGCCGGTTTTTTCGTGACCGACTTGTGGGGAAAGATGCGGATCCATATCTTGCCGCCACGTTTCACGTGCCGGGTTATGGCGACACGGGCCGATTCGATCTGCCGTGCCGTTATGCGACCGCTCTCCGTTGCCTGCAGGCCGTATTCGCCGAAATCCACCGTGAGCCCCTTATGGGCGGCACCTTTGATGCGCCCTTTCTGGATTTTTCTGTATTTTACCCTTTTTGGTGCTAGCATAATGACCCTATCCCTGCGAGCCTTTCATGTCCTTCCTGTCCGGCAGGATCTCCCCGTTGAATATCAAGACCTTGACACCTATGATCCCATAAGTGGTTTTCGCTTCTGCAAACCCGTAGTCGATGTCAGCCCGCAACGTGTGAAGCGGAACCCGCCCTTCCCGATACCACTCTCTTCTCGCCATTTCGGCCCCGCCTAACCGTCCCGCACACGCCACTCTGATTCCCTGAACGCCAAACTTGAGGGCCGTGGTCACGCTTCTCTTCATGGCCCTCCGGAAAGCAACCCTCCGTACCAGCTGGAGAGCGATATTCTCGGCCACAAGCTGAGCATCCGTTTCCGGCTTGCGTACCTCCAGTATATTGATGATGATCTCCCCCGTCATGATCTTTTCGAGATCTTTCTTTACCTTCTCAATTTCGGTCCCTTTCCTGCCGATAATGATTCCCGGCCGGGCTGTATATATGTTCACCTTCGCCTTATCCGAAGCCCGTTCAATCTCTATCCTGGATATCCCGGCATGGAAAAACTTCTCCTTGAGGTGTTTTCTGACCCGTATATCTTCATGGAGCAGTTCACTGTAGTTGCGCTCAGAGAACCATCGAGAGTTCCATGTCTTATTGATGCCCAGCCTGAACCCAATGGGATTTACCTTTTGCCCCAAACCTACACCTCCCCGGAGATTACCTTTCAGCAAGTATGACCGTTATATGGCTCGTTCTTTTCTTTATGGCCGCCGCTCTTCCCTGTGCACGCGCCCTCCATCTCTTCAGCGAGGGTCCCTGATCTACAAATACCTCTCGCACGTACAGAACATTCTCATCAATATTGGGATTCTGGGCTGCGTTAGCCATAGCGGATTTCAAGACTTTCCTGACGATCCGGGCGGCCTTCTTATCGGTGAACCCAAGCTTTGCGTCCGCCTCCTCAACCTTTTTCCCTCGAATCAGATCGACCACCAACTGCGCCTTCTGTGGCGATATCCGAACATATTTCACAACCGCTTTTGCTTCCATGTATCACAAAACCCCAAGCTATCTCTTTTTCAGCTTTGTTTTCCTGTCACCCGCATGGCTGTAAAAGGTCCTCGTTGGCGCAAATTCTCCCAGTTTGTGTCCAACCATATCCTCTGTCACATACACGGGAATGAATTTCTTCCCATTATGCACCGCAAACGTATGGCCGACAAGTTCCGGAGCAACCATGGAACGACGGGACCATGTTTTTATTACCGCCCGGCCTCCCCCAGCCTCCGCGGCCCGAACCTTTTTCAGCAGTTTTTCACTGACATAAGGGCCTTTTCTTATTGAGCGCGCCACCTTCTACCCTCTCTTCTTCACAATATATTTATCAGAATTCTTGTTCTTCCTGGTTTTATATCCTTTGGTAGGAATCCCCCAGGGGGTACAGGGGTGCCTTCCTCCGGACGATTTACCTTCCCCGCCACCCATGGGATGATCAACGGGATTCATCGCCACTCCCCTGACCTTGGGTCTCTTGCCCAGCCACCGTGAACGACCTGCCTTTCCGATACTGACATTCTCGTGATCGACGTTCCCGAGCTGACCCATGGTCGCCTTGCATTCCATGAGGACCTTCCGAACCTCTCCGGAAGGAAGGCGGACCTGCGCGTAGGATCCCTCCTTTGCCATCAACTGGCCGTAGGAACCCGCGCTCCTGATCATCTGCCCCCCCTTACCCATCTTCAGTTCAAGGTTATGAATCAGAGAACCCAACGGTATATTTTTCAGGGGGCTTGCGTTCCCTGTTTTGATATCGACCTTCTCGCCGCTGACGATCGTATCCCCTACCTCAAGTCCCAGGGGGGCGAGTATGTACCGCTTCTCCCCATCCACATAATGAAGCAGGGCTATGCGTGACGAGCGATTCGGGTCATATTCAATAGCCGCGACCCTGGCGGGGATATCCATCTTTTCGCGCCGAAAATCAACAGCCCTGAATTTCCTCTTGTGTCCGCCCCCGATATGTCTGCTCGTCATGCGACCCCGGTTGTTTCTTCCGCCGGTTCTCTT
This sequence comes from Syntrophaceae bacterium UBA6078, assembly GCA_002428735.1. Lineage (GTDB taxonomy): Bacteria > Desulfobacterota > Syntrophia > Syntrophales > UBA2210 > UBA6078. The sequence goes on from DIXO01000001.1 coordinate 61,171, forward strand.
GAGCGGCTTTACAAGAGACTTCTCAGGCTCGCTTCTTGTTATCTCCTCGAAGGTGAATCCTGTCTGGGCTCTTCTTCCCGGAGATGTCGGCTTGTATGTCTTGAGTGCCATATTCCTCTACAATCCCTTCTGCCTACACTCCCTCATGAACTTCGATTGAACCGCCCGGAGCGAGGGTAACCACGGCCTTTTTCCAGTTCCGTCTCCTGCCGACAACCCTCCCCACTCTCTTCTTCTTGCCGGACACGTTTACGGTATGGACATTCAACACGGTAACTTTGAATATCTTTTCTACGGCATTGCGGATATCTATCTTCGTCGCCCCTCGATCCACCTCGAAGAGATACTTGTTCTCTTCGTCTCTGGCAACCGTGCTTTTTTCCGTCACCACCGGCTTCTTTATGATGGAGTATATGTTCATTATGACTGTAACGCCCCTTCTATCTTTTTCACGGAGGGCTCCAGAAGCACGAGGGTGTCATATCTCAGAAGATCAAACACGTTGATGCCCTCTGATCGCATCATCTTCACAGACTTTATATTCCGGGAAGATTTTTCCAGCATGGTATTTTTCTCATCCAGAACAAAGAGGGTGGTGCCAAGCGCAAACCGGTCCAGAACTTCCTGAAATCTCTTCGTCTTTATTTCATCCATCGGAAAATCTCTGAGGATGATGACCCTGTCTTCCTTGACTTTTAAACTCAGGGCGGACTTCAGCGCGGCCCTTCGCACCTTCTTGGGAACCGCGTAGGAATAGTCCCGCGGATGCGGTCCGAACACAGTCCCTCCGCCTCGCCAGAGAGGCGATCGGGATGTGCCGGCCCTCGCCCTTCCCGTTCCCTTCTGGCGCCATGGTTTCTTCCCTCCGCCGCTCACATCACTTCTGGTTTTGGTGGAAGCGGTGCCCTGACGCCTGGACGCAAGCTGCATCCTCACTACCTCATACAGGATATGCTCATTCACTTCGGCGCCGAATACCTGGTCATTCAGATCAATCTCGGCCACCTTGGTTTTTTCTATATCGTACACATTCAGAACCGGCATTTTTGCAATCTACCTTATATTTTAATAGAATCCTTGATCAAAACGATACCGTTTGTACTGCTGGGGACTGATCCCTTCACCAGAATGATGTTTTTCTCCGGTCTGATACTGACTACCATCAGGTTTTGAACGGTCTGACGGCGGTTACCCATATGTCCCGGCAGTCTTTTCCCTTTGAACACTCTGGACGGCCACGCGCTGGACCCGATCGAACCGGGAGCCCGGTGAAACATGGAACCATGGGTGGCCCTGCCGCCTTTGAATCCGTGCCTTTTGACCACACCCGCGAAACCCCGTCCCTTGGTGGTTCCAACCACGTCAATGTAGTCGCCAACCGTGAAGATATCTGCCGTGAGTTCCGCACCAACCTCGTAATTATTCGCAGATTCCAGTTTAAACTCCCTGAGAATTCTGAAACAGCCCTTATCGGCTTTTTCAAAATGCCCCCTCAGGGGTTTAGTGACGGTCTTCTCTTTTACCCGATCGAATCCGAGCTGGATGGCATCATAGCCATCGATATCCGCGGTCTTCTTCTGTATGACAACACAGGGCCCCGCCTCGATAGCGGTAACGGGGATCACAGAACCGTCGTCCCAGAACATCTGGGTCATGCCCAGCTTTTTTCCTATCAGTCCTTTTTTCATCACACCTACGGCTTTCCATCCATCATTCTGACAAAAAAGGAGGAGATGAAACCTGAGCGATCATCTCCTCACTCTCGGTCAAACCTATAATTTTATCTCTACATCGACACCGGCGGAGAGATCAAGTTTCATCAATGTATCGACGGTAGACTGCGTCGGCTCAACAATATCGATAAGTCTTTTGTGCGTCCGTATCTCAAACTGCTCTCTGGATTTCTTATCCACGTTGGGAGATCTGTTCACGCAATATTTATTGATCACCGTCGGAAGAGGAATCGGACCCGCGACTCGCGCGCCGGTCCTCTTCGCAGCTTCAACGATATCCTGTGCCGACCTGTCAAGGAGCTTATAATCGTAAGCCTTGAGACGAATCCGTATCTTCTGATTTTCCATTGAACCCTTTACCCGTCAAGGAACTATTCTATAATTTCGCTGACGACGCCTGCCCCGACAGTTCTGCCTCCCTCACGGATGGCGAATCTCAGCCTCTCTTCCATGGCGATAGGGGTTATCAGTTCCGCCACCATCTCCACATTATCACCGGGCATCACCATCTCTACCCCTTCGGGAAGGGTGGCGACCCCTGTCACGTCCGTTGTCCTGAAATAGAACTGCGGGCGATATCCGTTGAAGAAGGGGGTATGTCTTCCACCCTCTTCCTTCGTGAGGACGTATACTTGGGCCTTGAATCTTGTATGGGGGGTAATGGAACCGGGTTTCGCCACAACCTGACCCCGCTCGACGTCTTCACGCTTTGTTCCCCTCAAAAGAACGCCGATATCATCCCCTGCCCTTCCCTCATCAAGGGTCTTGCGGAACATCTCAACGCCGGTGCACACGGTTTTGAAGGTCGGCCGGATCCCCACGATCTCCACCTCGTCGCCCGTCTTGACGATCCCTCTGTCAACCCGTCCGGTTACCACGGTCCCGCGCCCGGAGATGGTAAAGACATCGCCAACCGGCATCAGGAAGGGTTTTTCGAGGTCCCGAACAGGCTCCGGGATATACGAATCAACGGCGTCCATGAGCTCCCAGATGCACTTCGCATCTTCAGAATTCGGATCATCACTCTCCAGCGCCTTCAGAGCCGAACCCCTGACAATCGGGAGATCATCACCGGGAAACTCGTAAGCCGTCAGCAGTTCTCTGAGCTCCAGCTCGACCAGGTCAAGAAGTTCCGGGTCATCAACCAGGTCAACCTTGTTCAGGAAGACCACAACATACGGCACCTGCACCTGGCGGGCGAGAAGTATGTGCTCTCTCGTCTGCGGCATGGGGCCGTCCGAGGCGGCAACCACGAGGATGGCTCCATCCATGTGGGCGGCACCCGATATCATATTCTTGATATAGTCGGCATGGCCGGGGCAATCGACATGGGCATAGTGCCTCTTGTCGGTCTGGTATTCGACGTGCGCGATATTTATGGTAACACCCCGTTCCTTTTCCTCGGGGGCGCTATCAATCGAATCAAAGGGCATGAATTCGGCCAGACCCTTGGAGGCCAGGTGTTTCGTTATAGCTGCAGTCAATGTGGTCTTCCCGTGATCCACATGCCCGATTGTTCCGACATTTAAATGCGGCTTAGTCCTTTCAAATTTCTTCTTTGCCATAACCATTACCTCCCTTATTTAAAAATGGTCACCTGATTTTTTACCAACCAGCGTTCTCGTCAACTCCCATGCGACATCCCGTTTCAGCGTACCCTCAACAGAAATCACACTTCGAAGGCAGCTTCTGAAACCAACCCCTCAAAATCTATAGTGGGCAAAGGCCTTGTTGGCTTCGGCCATCTTATGAGTGTCTTCCCTCTTCTTCACAGAGGCCCCTCTCCCCGAAGCCGCATCCATCAATTCGGCCGCCAACTTCTCCTTCATGCTTTTGCCGACCCGGGACTGGGCGTTCCCGATGAGCCACCTGATCGCAAGGGCCGTTCTTCTCCCCGGCGCGACCTCTGTGGGAACCTGATAGGTAGCGCCACCAATCCGCCTTGATTTAACCTCGAGAACAGGCCTCACGTTGTCCATCGCCTTTTCAAATACTTCGAGGGGCGATCCTTTCGTCTTATCCTCTACAATGTCAAAAGCGCCATAGAGTATGGACTCGGCAACGCTCTTTTTTCCTCTTTTCAGCAGATTGTTGACAAACCGCGCCACAAGGGGGCTGTTGTACTTGGGATCTGCCAGTATCTTTCTCTTTGCAATTTCTCTTCTGCGCGGCATATCGCTATTCCTGTCTACTTCGGTCTTTTGGAGCCGTATTTCGACCGTCCCTGTTTCCTGTCCTGTACCCCCACCGCATCGAGTGATCCCCGCACGATATGATAGCGGACTCCGGGAAGATCCTTGACCCTTCCCCCCCGCACAAGGACAACCGAGTGCTCCTGGAGATTATGTCCCACTCCCGGTATGTATGATGTAACCTCATACCCACTGGTAAGGCGAACCCTGGCAACCTTCCTCAAGGCGGAATTCGGCTTCTTGGGGGTCGTCGTATAGACCCTCACACAGACCCCTCTCCGTTGAGGACAACTGGCAAGGGCAGGAGCTGAGGTCTTCTTTTCCATCTTTGATCTGCCCTTTCGTATCAACTGGTTTATCGTAGGCATCCTTCCTCCACAATCCCTCCCGCTCTCTCTTACACAAAACGCCGCATCTTCCCCGCAGCAAAGTAGCGACTTGTATCAATTCACGACTTGACTGTCAAGGGTTTTCTCCATCTTCTCGTCAATTATTTCCTGATTTTCGGGGATCAGTTTTTCGGTTTCGACAGCGATCCCCAGCTTTTTATACAGGGGAAGCCCCGTACCGGCGGGAACCAGCCGTCCCATAATGACATTTTCCTTGAGACCGCGCAGGCAATCCACCTTTCCGGACAGCGCGGCTTCAGTAAGCACGCGGGTTGTCTCCTGGAAGGACGCCGCGGATATAAAGCTGTCCGTGTGAAGCGACGCCTTGGTGATCCCCATGAGCACGGGGACAGCAATGGCCGGCTTTCCTCCCCGTTTCATTGCTTCCTCATTTTCCTCTTCAAAGGTGTTTTTATCAACCTGCTCATCCGCAAGGAACGAAGTGTCGCCGGAATCGGTGACCCGCACCTTTCGGAGCATCTGACGCACGATAATCTCTATATGCTTGTCATTGATCTTGACCCCCTGCAGGCGGTATACCTCCTGCACCTGATCGACCAGATACCGCGCCAGTTCTTTCTCGCCTTTGATCGTCAGGATATCATGGGGGTTGCTCGATCCATCCATCAGGGCCTGGCCCGCTACCACCCTGTCGCCCTCCTGAACGCTGATATAGCGCCCTCTGGCAATCAGATATTCCTTGGAATCTCCCACCTCGGGAGTCACGACAATCTTTCTCTTCCCTTTGGCGTCTTCTCCGTAGGATATTTCGCCGTCTATCTCGGCTATCACGGCAAACTCCTTCGGCTTTCGCGCCTCAAAGAGCTCCGCCACACGGGGCAGACCTCCGGTGATGTCCTTTGTTTTCGTCGTCTCCCGGGGAATTCGCGCTATGATATCCCCCGCTCTGACGACATCGCCCTCGGAAGCACTGATATTAGCCCCCACGGGCAAGAGATGTCGTGCAATTCCATGGGTTCCCGGGATCCGGGCCGTCTTTCCGTCTTTGTCCTTGATCGAGATCCGGGGCCGCAGATCGGCTGCCCGGTATTCGACAATAACCTTTCTTGAAAGACCGGTAACCTCGTCAACCTGTTCCTGCATGGTCTTTCCTTCGATAATATCTCCGAACTTTACCGTACCGTCAACTTCGGAAAGAATCGGAATCGAATAGGGATCCCACTGGGCAATCAGGGCTCCCGCCTTGACCTCCTCCCCCTCAGGCACCCGCAGGTATGCCCCATAGGGAACCGTGTATTTGCCGCGGTTTCTCCCTTCCTGATCCAGGACATGAACCTCGCCGCTTCTGCTCATCACGACGGCTCCGCCGTCTCTCCCGGCAGCCAGATTGAGGTTTACGAACTTGAGTATACCGTCATGCCGCGCTTCCAGAGTGGAGTGCTCCTCAAATTTGGCTGTACCGCCGATATGGAATGTTCTCATGGTCAGCTGAGTTCCCGGTTCGCCGATGGACTGCGCCGCAATGATGCCGACGGCCTCACCGATGTTGACCAGATGACCATGCGCCAGGTCCCGTCCATAGCACAGAGCGCACACGCCATGTTTTGATTTGCAGGTAAGGGCCGATCGGATGAGAACCTTGCTCAGCCCGGCCTTGTCGATCTTCTCCGCAAGCGCCTCGTCGATCTCCTGATTTGCCTTCACCAGGATCTCCCCGGTAAAGGGATCCTCAATATCCTCCAAGGCCACTCTTCCCAGGACACGCTCACCCGCCGTTTCTATGATTTCCCCCCCTTCGACCAGGGCGGACACATAGATTCCGTCAAGGGTGCCGCAATCCATCTCCATAATGACGCTGTCCTGAGCCACATCGACCAGTCTCCTGGTCAGATATCCGGAATTTGCCGTCTTGAGGGCGGTGTCGGCGAGGCCCTTCCGCGCGCCGTGCGTAGAGATAAAATACTCGAGAACGGTCAAGCCTTCCCTGAAATTGGCGGTGATGGGCGTCTCAATAATCTCCCCCGAAGGCTTTGCCATGAGTCCCCTCATGCCGGCGAGCTGCCGTGTCTGGGCGGCGCTGCCCCTGGCTCCTGAATCGGCCATCATGTAGATCGAGTTGAAGCTCTCAACCTGTACCTTCTGTCCGTCGGGACCATCCAGTTCCTCTGTTCCGATATTACGCAGCATGTCGTTGGCCACCTTTTCCGTGGCATGCGCCCAGATATCGATGACCTTGTTATACCGCTCACCGTCGGTGATCAGGCCGTCCATATACTGCTTCTGTATGTCGATAACATCCTTCTGAGCTCTGCCGACGGTGTCGTCCTTGCTCTCCGGAATGGCGAGGTCACCGATGGCTATCGACAGGCCTGAGAGGGTGGCATACTTGTAGCCGAGATCCTTCAGCCGGTCGGCAAGGATGACCGTTGTCTTTGCCCCGGTCGTGCGGTAGCAGTAATCGATCAGGTTGGCTATTTCCTTCTTGTTAATCACCTTGTTGATAAAGGCGAAGGGTATGACATCGGGGATAATCTCATACAGGAGTATCCTGCCGACGGTCGTGTCAACCAGTCCGCCATCCATGCGAACCTGTATTCGCGCGTGGAGGTCAACCGCCCCTGCGTCATAGGCGCTCCTCACCTCATCGGGCTGGGAGAAGATCATTCCCTCTCCCTTGACGAATTCGCGCGATCGGGTCATGTAATATATGCCGAGAACCATGTCCTGGCTGGGCACGATAATGGGTTTCCCGTTTGCCGGTGAGAGAATGTTATTGGTAGACATCATGAGGCATCGCGCCTCGACCTGCGCCTCAACCGACAGAGGCACATGAACCGCCATCTGATCACCGTCAAAGTCCGCATTGAATGCCGCGCACACCAGGGGATGGAGCTGCAGCGCCTTCCCTTCGATAAGGACGGGTTCGAAGGCCTGAATACCGAGCCGATGGAGGGTCGGAGCCCGGTTCAGCATGACGGGGTATTCACGGACAACCTCGTCCAGGGCGTCCCATACCTCCGGGCCCTCTTTCTCAACCATCTTCTTCGCGCTCTTGACGGTCGTCACGTATCCCTTTTCCTCAAGCCGGTTGTAGATAAACGGTTTGAACAGCTCCAGGGCCATCTTCTTGGGAAGTCCGCACTGGTGCAGCCTGAGATCGGGTCCCACCGTGATCACGGACCGTCCGGAATAGTCGACCCTCTTGCCGAGGAGATTCTGCCTGAACCGCCCCTGCTTTCCCTTGAGCATGTCGGACAGAGATTTCAGGGGGCGCTTGTTCGAACCGGTGACCGCACGGCCGCGCCTCCCGTTGTCGAAGAGGCAGTCCACCGCTTCCTGGAGCATCCGCTTCTCATTCCGTATGATGATCTCGGGGGCATTGAGCTCCAGAAGACGTTTCAAACGGTTGTTCCGGTTGATGACCCGCCGGTAGAGATCATTGAGATCTGAGGTGGCGAAACGCCCGCCATCCAAGGGAACCAGCGGCCTCAGGTCAGGGGGGATAACCGGGAGCACCGTCAGGATCATCCATTCCGGCCTGTTTCCCGATTTTCTCAGCGTTTCGACAACTTTCAGTCGTTTCGCGACCTTCGTCTTCTTCGTAACCGACGTTGACTCCCCGAGTTCGACCCGGAGTTCGCTGTCCAGTTCGTCGAGTTTGATTTCTTCCAGAAGCTTTCTGACGGCTTCGGCGCCTATACCCGCTTCAAAGGCGTTCTCTCCGTATTCATCCAGCAGTTCCAGATACCGGTCTTCGGAAAGAAGCTCCTTTTTCTGCAGAGGGGTATTTTTCGGGTCGACGACGATCCACGACTCAAAATATAACACCCTCTCCAACTCCTTCAGGGTCAGGTCCAGGACATTCCCGATCCTGCTGGGAAGGCTCTTGAGAAACCAGATATGCGCTACCGGCGATGCCAGGATGATATGCCCCATCCTCTCCCTGCGGACCTTTGACTGAATGACTTCAACCCCGCATTTTTCGCACACCATTCCCCGGTGTTTCATTCTCTTGTACCGGCCGCAGAGGCATTCATAATCCTTGACCGGCCCGAAGATCTTCGCACAGAACAGGCCGTCCCTCTCAGGCTTGAATGTCCGGTAATTGATCGTCTCTGACTTTTTGACCTCGCCGCGAGACCACGAGATTATCGTTTCCGGCGAGGCCAGCGACACCTTAATGGCGTTGAACCGCACCGGATCCTTCGGCTTCTCGAAAAAACCATAAATATCTTCCACTCGATACCACTCCCTTTGTTTTCTAACAGTTTGTGCGGAGGATCAGGGCATGCAGACCCTTACGCATCTTCGAGCAATTCAACATTGATGGCCAGCCCCTGCAATTCTTTGACCAGCACGTTAAAGGATTCGGGCAGTCCGGGTTCAAGGGTATGCTCCCCCTTGACGATGGCCTCATACATCCTCGTTCTCCCCACCACGTCGTCAGCCTTGACGGTCAGAAACTCCTGCAGGGCGTAAGCGGCTCCGTAAGCTTCAATCGCCCACACTTCCATCTCGCCCAGTCTCTGCCCGCCGAACTGCGCCTTTCCACCGAGGGGCTGCTGGGTGACGAGAGAATAGGGGCCAATGGATCGCGCATGAATCTTGTCATCAACGAGGTGATGCAGTTTCAACATGTAAATCATCCCCACGGTCACCGGCTGATCAAAGGGCTCTCCCGTCCGGCCGTCGTAGAGCCTCGTCTGCCCCGTTTCCGGCAGACCGGCGGCCTTGAGCATATCCTTGATCTCGTCCTCATGGGCCCCGTCAAAAACCGGGGTGGCCATGGGGATTCCTTTTTCCAGTCTGGAGACAAGTTTTCCGAGATCTTCGTCAGTGGCCCCATCAACAAAGGCGTCAAATTCGGGAGATGCGTACACCTTCTTCATCTCTTGCTTCGCCAAATCCATGCCGGCACTCTCTGCAAGGGCATGGATCTTTTCCCCCAATCCCTTGGCCGCCCACCCGAGATGGGTTTCAAGGATCTGGCCGACGTTCATACGCGATGGCACCCCGAGCGGATTCAGGACGATATCAACCGGCGTCCCGTCCTCAAAGAAGGGCATATCCTCCTCCGGGAGTATCCTCGAGAGCACACCCTTGTTCCCGTGTCTGCCGGCCATCTTGTCACCCACGGAAAGCTTCCTCTTGATAGCAACATAGACCTTCACCAGCTTGATGACACCGGGGGGCAGTTCATCCCCCACCGTGACCTTGTCTATCTTCTCAGCGAAAAAGGCCTCGATGCCCTCCACCCGTTCGGCAAGGCCTTCAAAGAGGGCCCGCGCCCTCCCTTCCGCCTCAAAATCATCGAGAGTGATATCCTTCCAGAGCCTGGAGGGGATATGATCAAGAATCTCCCTCGTAATGGTCTCCCCTTTCTTCAGCAGGATCTTCCTTCCGTTCGGATCGGCCAGTTTCGAGGCGGATGTTTTCCCTGTCAGCAATTTGACGATCTTTTTATCCACATTTTCGGTGACGATTCTGATTTCATCGTCCCGGTCTTTCAGGAGACCGTCGATCTCTTCGTCTTCTATCTCTTTGGATCTGCTGTCCTTATCAGCTCCCTTGCGGGTAAATATCTTGGCGTCGATCACCACCCCATCAACACCGGGAGGAACCCTGAGCGAGGTATCTCTCACGTCGCCCGCCTTTTCTCCGAATATGGCCCGGAGCAGTTTTTCCTCGGGGGACAACTGGGTCTCCCCCTTGGGGGTGACTTTCCCCACGAGGATATCCCCCGCCTTGACCGACGCGCCCATCCTCACAATGCCGCTTTCATCCAGATTCCTCAGGGCATCCTCACCCACATTGGGGATATCCCGCGTAATCTCTTCCTTCCCCAGCTTGGTATCTCTCGCCACCGTCTCGAATTCTTCTATGTGAACGGAGGTATAGATATCATCCTTGGCGATTCTTTCGTTGATCAATATTGAATCTTCGTAGTTGTATCCGCCCCACGGCATGAAGGCAACCATGACGTTTCTTCCCAGCGCCAGTTCGCCATTATCGGTTGCCGGACCGTCGGCTATGATATCACCCCTATTGACCCGGCTCCCTCTGTCCACGATCGGTTTGTGATTAAAACAGGTATTCTGGTTTGAACGCTGATATTTGATCAAGCTGTAAATATCGACACCGATATCGGAGGCATCGAGATCCCTCACGTCCCGTTTAATGACGATCCGTGCGGCATCAACATCCTCGACAATACCCGCCTCTTTTGCCACGATGACGGCGCCTGAATCCCGCGCCACAACCGCTCCCATCCCGGTCCCCACGAGAGGTGCCTCCGGCTTGAGGAGCGGCACGGCCTGACGCTGCATATTGGAGCCCATCAGTGCCCGGTTGGCATCATCGTGCTCCAGAAAGGGGATCAAACCCGCAGCGACGGAAACAAGCTGACTGGGAGACACATCCATCAGATCCACCTCTCCCGGGGTAACGGTCATGTAATTTCCACTCTTTCGGGCAGTGATGAGTTCTCCCGTAAACTTCCCCTTCGAATCGACAGGGACGTTCGCCTGGGCTATGATGTAATCCTCTTCCTCGGTCGCGGTAAGATACCGGATCTCATCAAGGACCCGTCCCCCCTTGACTACCCGGTAGGGTGTTTCTATAAAACCGTAATCATTGACCCGCGCATAGGCGCTGAGGGACACAATCAGACCGATGTTGGGACCTTCCGGAGTTTCGACCGGACAGACACGCCCATAGTGGGTATTGTGCACATCCCGCACCTCAAAACCCGCCCTCTCGCGGGTGAGGCCCCCGGGACCAAGGGCGGAGAGCCTTCTCTTGTGCGTGATCTCGGAGAGAGGGTTAGTCTGATCCATAAATTGGGACAGCTGGCTGCTGCCGAAAAACTCGTTGACTACAGCCGTAACCGGTTTGGCATTGATAAGATCATGGGGCATCATGGTTTCTATATCGAGGAGATTCATCTTCTCCTTGATTGCCCGCTCCATCCGTACCAGTCCAATCCGGTACTGATTTTCTATCAGTTCTCCAACCGATCTGATCCTCCGGTTTCCGAGGTGATCAATATCATCCACACTGTATTCAGGTACGCCGTCTCTCAGATTGACGAGGTACTTGACCGCTTCCATGACATCCTCCCGGCGGAGAACCGTCACATCCGAAGGCACGTTCATGCGAAGCTTGTAGTTCATCTTCACCCGTCCCACATCGGACAGGTCATACGTGTCCTGGCTGAAAAAGAGGCTGTTGAAAAATCGATGGGCCGTTTCAAGGGATGGGGGATTGCTGGGCCTCAACCGTCGATATATGTCGATAATGGCTTCCTCTCCGGTCTCGATCTTATCGATGAGCATGGTATTCCTGATATAGGCATTCGCATCCTCCTCATCGAGCTGAATCAGTTTCAACTCAGCGATCTTCCTTTCAAGGATGAGATGAATGCTGTCTTCATGCAGCTCATCATTGCATTTCAAGAGGACTTCGCCCGTTCCAGGATCCACTACGTCAGCAGCAAGAGCCTTCCCCAGAAGGTAATCCCGGCCTACATCCAGCCGATCTATCCGCGCTTCCTCCACCCGTTTCAGGAAGGTCTTCGAGATCTTTCTTCCCTTTTTAAGGATAACCTCGCCTGTCTTCGAATCCTTGATGTCTTCTGGCAGTTTCTCGCCAATAATATTTTCATCCACGATCAAAGAGACACGGTCGCCATCTAGGACAACCTTCTCAATATTGTAGAAGTATCCCATCAGCTCTTCCGGAGAATAGCCCATGGCCTTGAGGAGGACCGTAACCGGCATCTTTCTCCGTCTGTCCACCCGTGCGTAGAGGATATCCTTCGGGTCGAATTCGAGATCAAGCCATGAGCCTCGTATGGGGATTACCCTGGCTGAATATATCAGTTTGCCGCTTGCGTGGGTTTTTCCCTTGTCGTGACCGAAAAATATCCCCGGCGACCGATGCAGCTGGCTGACGATCACCCTCTCGGTACCGTTGATATTGAAGGTACCCTTGTCGGTCATCAAGGGGATCTCACCGAAGTATATCTCCTGTTCCTTGATGTCGCGTATGGTCCTCTGCCCGCCGCTGCGGCCATTACTGTCGAACACGACAAGCCGAACCACGACCCTCAGAGGAGCGTTATAGGTCATCCCCCTTTGCGTACATTCACGAATATCATACCGGGGAGTGCCAATCTTGTAGCTGACGAATTCCAGCGAGCATTTTCCGCTGAAATCAACAATGGGAAAGACGCTCTTGAACGCCCCCTGGAGACCGAAGTTCCCTCTTCTTTCAGGCTCCACGTCGGTCTGAAGGAATTTTTCATAGGATTTTCTCTGAATTTCTATGAGATCGGGTATCTCAACGATCTTTTTGATGCGGCCGAAACTTTTTCTATGTGTACCCATAGTGATCCTTATAAATACGCTGCCCTTCATAAAAGAGAGAAGCCAGAACAGAAAAAACTCCTCTGACCTCTGGCTTCAGCACTCCCGCCATTGAATCTCCTCGTAACGCTCAGTTCACTCAGTGCGACGGTTACTTGATCTCCACTGTTGCGCCCACTTCTTCCAACTTTGCCTTCATTTCTTCAGCCTCGGCCTTCGACACGCCCTCCTTGACGGGCTTGGGAACGCCTTCAACCAGATCCTTGGCTTCTTTCAGCCCTAACCCCGTTATGGCTCTGGCCACCTTGATGACCTGGATCTTCTGATCGCCGAATCCCGTGAGAATAACGTCAAAATCTGTTTTTTCCTCCGCCGGCCCGGCAGCCGCTGCCGGCCCGGTCGCCGCTGCCGCCGCCACGGGAGCTGCCGCGGAGACGCCGAATTTTTCCTCCAGTTCTTTCACCATCTCGGACAGTTCAAGAACCGTCATATTTTCAATAAAACTGATAACATCTTCCTTTGTAATTTTTGTTGCCATTGTTCGTTATATCCTTTCCTGTGTGTCTAATTTTTTTCTTTGTTTTGTCTATGAGCCTCAAGCACCTGAACAAACCCCCGGGGGACCGCGCTCAGGACGGTCACAAGCTGGGTCTGAACTCCCACCAGGACGGAAAGGAGTTTCCCCAGAAGAATCTCCCTGCTTGGCAGTTCTGCCAGCGCCTTGATCTGATCCCTGGATAACAGCTTGCCATCCAGCACACCCGCCTCGATCTCAAGCTTGGCGTTCTTCTTGGCAAACTCCACCAGTATCTTGGTTGGCTCAGCCACAGCACCGAAGTTCATCATGAGAGCCTTGGGACCTTTGAGATACTCATCCAGCGGTAATAACTCCGTGTCCTTCAAAGCAATGCTGAGAAGGCTGTTTTTCACCACCTTGAACTCGCTCTCGGCTTTGCGCAGTGCATTGCGCAGGTCCGTAATATCCTTGACCGTGATACCGCTATAGTTTGCAAGAACAGCCAGCTTAACACCCTTGAGCTTTTCATGAAGCTCCGCAACAACACGTTCCTTCGTACTTCTATTCAATACATGGCCTCCTTCCATTTGTTGAGTTTCAAAATACCCTGCCGCCCTGAGGCGATCAAGATTCTCTGAAAGTCAGACCACTATACAGGAAAAGATATTGCTTCAACTCCTCCATAGTCTCGGCAGGCCGACTTCCTGTTCGATTAAACGCTACGGTGCCTGCTGTCTCTGACCTTTTTCTCTCTTTATACAGCCTTTAAAATACTCCTCACATCCATGGGATCAATACTGACTCCCGGACCCATGGTCGTGGAAAGGGAAATAGCTTTCAGGTATGTTCCCTTGCTGGATGCAGGTTTCAGTTTCAGTATGGATTCCAGCAGCGCCAGGATATTCTCCGACAACTTATTCGCCCCGAATGAGACCTTCCCGACGGGGCTGTGGACAATCCCTGCCTTCTCAACTCTGAACTCAACCTTCCCCGCCTTCAGTTCTTCGACCGCCCCCTTTACGTCGAATGTTACCGTGCCCACCTTGGGATTAGGCATGAGGCCCCGGGGTCCCAGAATTTTACCCAGCTTCCCCACAGCGCCCATCATGTCCGGAGTGGCCACGACCCTGTCGAATTCCATCCAGCCACCCTTGATCTTTTCAACAAGGTCATCCGAACCGGCACAGTCAGCTCCCGCATCAAGGGCCTCCCGTTCCTTATCCCCCTTCGCGAAAACCAGCACCCGTACTGTCTTGCCAAGGCCATGGGGGAGAACCACGCTCCCGCGGACCATCTGGTCCGCGTACTTGGGATTGACCCCCAGTTTAATGGCGACATCCGCCGTCTCATCGAACTTCGCCTTCGCGGTCGATACCGCCAGTTCAACGGCTTCTCCCAGCGAATACTTCCTGCCAGGCTCCACCTTACTACTTTCCTCTAGATATTTCTTGCCCCTCTTAGACATCTTGTTTAAACCCCGAAGTAAGATTATTTGGCGATTTCAATACCCATGGATCGCGCAGTTCCCGCCACCGTGGCCATGGCTCCATCCATATCGACGGCATTGAGATCCCCATACTTAATTTCAGCAATTTCCCTCAGTTGTTTGGGGGTTATCGTTCCCACCTTGTCCCTCTTGGGATCTCCCGCCCCCTTCGCAATCTTCGCAGCCTGCTTCAGCAGCACCGCCGTCGGAGGGGTCTTGGTAATAAAGGTAAACGACTTATCGGCATATACGGTTATCTCAACCGGTATGATCGTACCCTCCTGATTCTGCGTCAGGGCATTATAGGCCTTGCAGAACTCCATGATGTTCACCCCGTGCTGACCCAGGGCAGGGCCGATAGGCGGCGACGGTGTAGCTTTGCCGGCCTGAATTTGCAGCTTTATGCTCGCGATAACCTTCTTAGCCATGAGACTCCCCTCTGTTTCCCTCTCGTTTTAAGATGTTCTTTCGATTTTACTAGTTCTGTACCACCTGTATAAAATCCAGTTCCACGGGGGTCGACCTGCCGAAGATGGATACGATGACCCGCAACTTTCCCTTCTCGGGTCTGACCTCATCAACAACCCCGTCAAAGTTGGTAAAGGGACCATCCACAATCCTCACATGATCCCCCACCTCAAACTTGAATTTCGGCTGGGGTTTCAGGGTCCCCTCATCTATCTTGGTCTTCAGGGACTGCACCGACGCGTCAGGTATGGGAGACGGCCTGTCCTTCGTCCCGATAAAACCGGTAACCTTGGGGGTCTCTTTCACCAGATGCCAGGTCTCGTCGGTCAGCTCCATCCGCACCAGTATGTAGCCGGGGAAGAATTTCCGCTTCGAAGTCTTCTTTTCACCCTTCTTGAGTTCGACAACATCCTCCTCGGGTATGAGGATGTCCTCGAAATGGTCCTGCATGCCAAAGGTTGCCACCCGCTCTTCCAGAGAGCGCTTGACCCTGTTTTCAAAACCAGAGTATGTGTGAACAACGTACCAGTTGAAAGCCATAATGTTAACTCAATACTAACCGCACTATCTTGGTGAGACCGAAATCCACGATACCAAGGAATATGGAAACGATAACAACTACAACGATCACGACGGAAGTCGATGCAAGGGCTTCCTTGGGTGTTGGCCATGTAACCTTTTTCAGCTCGGCCTTCGCCTCGCTGAGAAAGTGTCTCACAGTGCTTATCACCGACTGTATCTTCCCCATCCTACATCACCTCGGAGAACACATATTGGCAGGCCAGGAGGGATTCGAACCCCCAACACCCGGATTTGGAGTCCGGTGCTCTAGCCGTTAGAGCTACTGGCCTGTTCCGGACACCATGCCCCTCGCGACACACTCAGGAAAACCGCACGGGGACATTTGCATTTTTCTCGCTTCACAACAGCGCCCCCGGAAGACATTCCTCGCCGCAAACACAGGGGATGGCTACTTCGTTTCTTTGTGTTCCGTATGCCGCTGACAGAATTTGCAATACTTCTTCATCTCAAGACGGTTTTTCGTGATCCGCTTGTTCTTCGTCGTCGTGTAATTTCTCTGTTTGCATTCCCCACACGCAAGGGTAACGATATCTCTCATATCGATCAACCTGCTTTCACCAAAATGGAGCCCACGACCAGGATTGAACTGGTGACCTCATCCTTACCAAGGATGTGCTCTACCGACTGAGCTACGTGGGCCGATAACAATCCCCTTCCTCACTCCAGAGAGGCAAAAATGGAGCGGGAAACGGGATTCGAACCCGCGACCCTCAGCTTGGAAGGCTGACGCTCTAGCCCCTGAGCTATTCCCGCCTCATGAAAATCCAAAATGACAAAAATATGGTGGAGGGGGGAGGACTTGAACCTCCGTAGGCTTCGCCGGCAGATTTACAGTCTGCTCCCTTTGACCACTCGGGAACCCCTCCACACCAGTCATCAGCAACTGGAGCTGGCGATGGGACTCGAACCCGCGACCTGCTGATTACAAATCAGCTGCTCTACCAATTGAGCTACGCCAGCACGTTAGCTTATCCATATTACAGGGGTTTCAAGCAGCGGAACGGGCGGGCAATACCTCAAAGCCCTTCAATGAACGCGCTTGTCGCCCTTCGAATAGAATCCGGGATACTAGATACAAAAGATGTATTTGTCAAGGGTTTTTTATTGGAAATCGTGATTGAAGAAGAAAAATCGTCAGCCCTTACTCCTCGCTAAACACCTGCGCGGAAAAAATAAATATCTGCGCATCCGGATCTTTCCATGCATCATCCCGAAGTCCCGCTTTTCTGCAGGTTTCCTCCAGAAAGGTAGTCCGGTCCCACTTGTACTCAGAGGCAACCTGGGGCAGGAGCAAACCGGAACGGAGCCCTTTGACTATATAGATTCCATGTCGCCCCACTTCAATCTCGCCCACATCGTGTATCTGTTTCAGGGGAGTCAAGGCGGAAATTTCTATGTCGAGAGACTTGAGTTCATCCTCGCGGACGGGAGGAAATCGGGGGTCGTTGAAAGCCGCCGCCTGTGCCATCTCCTCGACCGTTTCACCGAGGGGCTTTCGTGCCTCGATGAACCCGATACAGCCCCTTAAACGGCCCTGTTTCTTGAGGGTGACAAAGGCGCCCCTCTTTTCCTTCAAAGCACCTGACCCGATCTCCGGGGGAGACATCTTTATCCCGGCAAGGCGGGCCTCAATACTCTTCCGAGCCATGGTCAGGAGCAGGCCTTTTTCCTGCTGTGTCAGCTGCACATCGAGAACTTTCTCGCTCATTGCAGGCCCTTTCCACCTTTCTTATACAGGACGGCGGCGGCGTACCCCACGACGCCGTTTCTGTCCCCCGTGATGTCGCCGGAGTTCATGTAGGCCAGGATTTTTGCGCTGTCGGCCCCGAGCGCGGCAGCCACCAGTATGGTCACGGCCGCCGGTCCGGCGCCGCAGGCCTCGTATCTCCCGCTTTCAACGCCCCGGAGGAACCCCTCCGCGTCCATCTTTTCGATATATTCCAGAGCCGCCGAATCCATTGCAACGGCCGTGTCGTAACTGTGATAATGGGAGAGATCGGTACTGGCGATCACGAGCACCCTGCCATCTCCCACCGCCCGGATGATTGCTCCGGCCACCGCCCTGCAGGTGCCCATATCCTGAGTCCCCATCAGGATGGGAACAAAGGGTACGCGATCGAAAACTACCTGGAGAAAGGGCACCTGGATCTCGAGAGAATTCTCCGGAAGGACGTGATTCGAGGTCAGTGATACCATGCCACCGCTGTATGCCGCTATCTTTTCGGCAAGGTCCCTGTCAACGGGAGCGATTCCCAGGGGGGTCTCATACCCCTTCCCGTCATAGAGGGAAGCCCCTCTGAAAGATGCCCTGTGGCTTGGGCCGATGAGAATCACGGCATCGAAATCCTTCCCCTGCGCGGCCTTGTAAGCATACGCGGCCACCTGCCCGGAATAGACGTACCCGGCATGAGGAGAGATGACCCCTATCACCGTTCCATCAAGGGCATCCACCCGCGCACCGGCAAGATATCCTTCTATATCGGATCTCAAACGCGCCGGATCTGCCGGATACCATGTCCCCGCGATCATTGGCTTTCGTACCATCTCCATTTCACCCCCTCCCCCCTCTGCGACAAGCGAAAGGGCAAGAAACATGACCAAGATTATACATGATATGGTGCAGACATGCCTGTTCATTCACACCTGCCGGTCATTTTAGGTTGCATCCATGATATAAGTGATTTTTTACCCTGTCAAGCCCAAGGGCTTCAGCCCAAGGGCTTCAGGCGGTCCAATGCGCCGAAAGGGCTATCCTGAATCAGACGACATGAAAGGGGATCACAAAAAGAAAGGCGGGAAGATTATCGGCGGCTCTCTCGGTCAGGGCGCGCTGAAAATGCGCAGGCGGCATACCGGCCGTCGTGGCTCATGCTGAGAGTGACGGCAGAGGCGCATCCCGCAATCCGTACCACGGGAGGGGCCAGACCCTGACATCCTTTTGGACGGTAGATGCGGACAGCCTCCGGCGGCTCACACACATAGCCTGCTATGCCCCGTTTTGCCATTTCCCTGACAAAGGCGGATTCATCATCGGGTGAAAAACAGGTCCGGGGAATCTTCCGAATATCCCAGATGATGGTGTCAATTTCGTCGTCCGTCGCCGCGCCCAGGCAGTGAATGTAATTGCCGGTAATAAAAAAACGGACCGAAACCGGCCCTGAGGGAGTGTCAACGGTGCCTGATTCAGGTACGTGGCTGCCTTCGCCAAGCAGATACACCTCATACCGCGCCGGCGCTGAGGAAACGGATGGAGAGCGCCTGCGTACCGCCTTGTACGCCGTTTCCTTCCCTGCCCACAGGCTCCAGAGCATTCTGTCCGGATCGCTGCTTTCCAGGATCTTTTGCCGCTCACCCGGCGTGAACACCCTGTTCATGAATGGGATATCCCGACTTTTCCCTCTTGCCTGAGGAGCCATACGATCCACGACGTCGTTGCCGATCAAAATACTCATCCTCCATCCGTGCCAGATGTTCCACGATCCGCAGCGCGCAGTCCCTCTGGGCCTTCAATCCCTTCCCTTCCATCTCCGGCACCAGGGTCTCTACCGTCATGGTGAAACGTTCACCAAACCGGGGGACACCAGTGTACGTTTTCTGGCCGTCTCCCCTGAGATAGATACACATGACCCGGCAACCGGGGGCATGGGCCACCAGACGCCCCACGCCGTAGGTAAAATTCTCCACATTGATCCGTCCCGTCCGGGAACGCCCCCCCTCGGGAAAGATGAGCAGGCTTTCGCCTCTGTTCAGGAGATGGAAGCACCGATCCATGGTTGATCTCATCTGGTCCCGGTCACCCCCCCGGCTGATGGGAATGCATTTCGACAGATAGCAGACCGCCGTCAGAAAGGGGTTCTTCTGGAAATTCTTTCGTTCCGGCAGATTCCAGGGAAACCGCCGGTATCGGATCATATACCCGTGCAGAGGCGCCATGGCCCACTGAACGATGACGGAATCTATCATGGTCAGGTGATTCGGACAGATGATCCAGGGCCCTTTGTGCTCCCTGAAGAGGCGGTGGATCGTTTGTCTCACTCTTCCGAGTTCCCGTACCCGGTAGCCCATCACCAGCATAAAAAGGTGGGCAAGGGGAGCTATGATGAAAATGGAGAGACGCCCCAGAAAGCCCTGCAGGCGCAGGGAATATCTCGTTTTCCAGTTCATAATTTCACTGTAATTTCGTTTTTATTACGTCCACTGCATTCCCGATCGTTCGGATCTGATCGGCATCGTCGTCGTCAATCTCGATATCAAAGGTGTCCTCACACTTGATGATCACATCAACCAGACGCGCGGAATTGACCTTGAGATCGTCGAGTATGTGCGTATCCTTTGTCGCCCCGTCGAGCAGGGCCGGATCCTTGACGTATGGCCTCAAAATATTCACCATCTCCTGAAAAATCTGCTGTTCGTCCATTGTGTTCTCCTTAGTGAATGATTATGGGTCGAAAGCCGCTTACGCCTTCTCCCACTTTTTAAAAATCAGACATCCGTTCACATCTCCAAAACCGAAACTGGCCTTGGCGATAATCTTCAGTTCGGGATATTCCATGACCGTCTGGGGAATCCTGTGGGCGAAGGCCGCGATCCCCGGGTGCACATCCTCGCAGTTGACGGAGGGGTGCAGAAATCCCTTATACAACTGGAGCGCAACGGCAACGCTTTCGATGGCCCCTGCCGCCCCGAGGCAGTGCCCGATCATCGATTTTGTGGAGCTGATATAGGGGAAATCGTCCGGACCTCTTTCGAGGGCCCGGGACCAGTTTTCGACTTCCGAAGGATCGGCAAAGGTGGCGGTCAGGTGCCCGTTGATGGCATCGATTTCATGGGGAGATATGCCCGCGTCGGCCAGCGCCCCTCTGATGCAGCGCTGGACCCCTTCCGGGTTCGGCGCCGTCATGCTGCCGCCGTTTCGCTGTCCGCCGCAGTTGACGGCCCCTCCCAGTATCTCCGCATAGATCCTTGCTCCGCGGGATTGCGCGGCTTCCAGTTCTTCAAGGACCAGAACGGCTCCTCCGGCGCCGGGAACAAAACCATTGGCCGTGGCGCTCATGGGACGGGAGCCCTTTTCCGGCTGATCGTTGAACTTGCGGGCGATAACCCGCATGGAATCGAATCCCGCCCATATGTAGGGCGACGCGCCTTCAGATCCCCCCGCCAGCATCCTCGTTGCCAGTCCCGCCCGTATCCTCCACAGCGCGTCCACAATAGCCTCCGTACCAGTGCTGCAGGCGGCGGAATTCGAGGTCACCTGGTTTCCCAGGGCCAGCAGACCTCCCACACGGGCGCTCGTTCCGCTGTTCATGACCTGTTCGACAACCCTGCTCCCCATACGCCGTGTCTTTCCCT
The DNA here is from genome assembly GCA_002428735.1 of Syntrophaceae bacterium UBA6078. GTDB lineage: Bacteria > Desulfobacterota > Syntrophia > Syntrophales > UBA2210 > UBA6078. Next base: position 82,214 of record DIXO01000001.1, read on the forward strand.
CATTCACCATGGGGACAATGGTTTCGGCAATCGTATCCATCCCCCCGATCCCGCACCCGAGGATGGCGCCCGTCTCCCAGTCCACCGGATCATCATCGCGGGGCACCTCGAGCCCCGCGTCTCGCCACGCATCGACAGCGGATACGGATATATATCCGATATTATCGTTCAGGGAGAGGAGCTTTTCATGATCGAAATAGCTCTTGCGAACTTCGTCAAATCCTTGCGGCATTCCCCCTATCTGACAGCCGAACTGCAGCTCCTTCAGCCGGGGGAAGAACCGGATCCCCGACCGCCCTTCGCGCAGGCCCTGTTCGAAACTGTCAAGACCGTAGCCGTTGGGGGCCACCACTCCCATTCCCGTGATCACAACCCTAGGTTTCATGTGCATCGACTCCTCTGCCGGTCAGCGTTCCGGAACAGATAAACTCCCCGTTTTCTTTCTCCATGCGGGTCCTCGTCTTCAGGTTTCCCCTGCGGAGATAGACCTTCTCAGCCTTGATAATGACACGCTCCCCGGGGTTTACGATAGCGTGAAACTCGCATTCATCGACCATGGCAAAGAGGGTGACCATCCGACCGATCTGTTCCAGGGATACGCCCCGAATCATAAGCAGGTATATGCCGAAGGCGACAACCCCGGTCTGCGCCATCGTCTCGATCAGAATAACCCCGGGTGTAATGGGGCGGTCCGGGAAGTGCCCCCGGTAGAAGTATTCGTCGTCCCGGAACCGGTATGCTCCCACGATATGCTCACCATCCATCTCCAGTATGTCATCAATAAACCGGAACGGGCGCTGCTGAGGAACCATTGCAAGGACCTGCCGGACCGTTTCATGATCAGCCGCCATAGAGCCCCCCGCTCACGTGGATCACGCTTCCCGTAACGTATGTTCCCCTGCAGGCGAGGAAGGCCACGACATCGGCGACCTCCTCGGGACGGCCCATCCTCCCCAGAGGGATATTCTGAGCAATCCCGTGCCGCACCTCGTCGGAAAGTTCTGCGGTCATGGCCGTATCGATGAAACCCGGCGCCACGGAATTGACGAGAATCTCGCGCCCCTGCAATTCCCTGGTCAGGGATTTTGTAAAGGCATCAAGAGCGGCCTTCTCCATGGTATAGGGGATCTGCCATTTGTTCCCCGTATGCCCCACCACGCTGGAGATGTTGATAATCCTGCCCTTTCCCGTGCGCAGCATGAAGAGGCGCAGTATCCGTTTGGTGAGATACCAGGTTCCGCGAAGCGTCGAACGCTGGAGGTCGAACTCTTCGATCCTCATGGCATTGATATCGTTATTGACGGAAATGCCGGCATTGTTGACCAAAACATCGACACGGCCCGCCTCTTTTTTGATCGATGTGACCATTGTCTCAACATCATCCACATCAGCGAGATCGGCCTTCAGGAGAAACCCCTCTCCAATCCTCGAGAGAACTGCCCGCGCATCTGTCTCGCTCCGACGGTAATGGATACCGATCCTGAACCCCTCACGGGCGAGGGCCTCACAACATGCGGCCCCGATCCCCGTCCCGCCCCCCGTGACAATGGCCACCGGCGTTGATCCTTCATCCCTGCTGCCTGATCGGTTCATAGTTCCCTCTTGATAATGCCCCCCAGCGCAAGGGGTGAGCGTTTTGGATAATCCGGATAGACAATCCCTTTGAAGATCCCGGCGCGGGCATTCTTGACAGTCATGATCAGTTCGTCATCCACAAATACCCTGCCATCTCCGATGACGATACTCGACCCGGAACCCTTGAGATTGGAAAATCGTTTTACATCAACTTCATATCGGACGGTCTTGTTGTAGGGCCGGACCTGCCCGTTGAAGATAATCTCCTCAGAGCCCAGTGCCCTGCCGCCCCCCAATCCCCCTTTCCAGCAACAGTAAAAACCCAGAAGCTGCCAGATCGCGTCAACGCACAGGCAACCCGGCTGCACGGGATCGCCCGGCATGTGACACTGAAAATACCAGGCGTCCATCCTGATATCCTGCTCGGCGACAATGGACCCTTTCCTTCCATCAGCCCCGATGGAGATGATGCGATCCATCATCAGAAAAGGCGGCGCGGGGAGTCGGGAGTCGAAATCTTGGGGAGGGTCATCCACTAGCCGTCCGTAGGAAAAGGTAATGAGATCCTCAAGATCAAAGCTGTCCTTCTTCATGAATTCAGAGTATTTCACGGTTTCCTCTTCATTGGCCTGTCTGCCTTATGCCGCGATCCTCAGCATGGCCCGGACCCAGGTAAGCCCAGCCCCCACCAGGGCCAGCGCGATATGGTCCCCGGCGCCGAGTTCGTCCCAGTGCTGGCTCAGGACAGTCGGTGCTCCCGAGCCTCCGGTGTTGCCGTAATCGATAATATTATGCCAGTGGTCATCTTCCGATATTCCGCACCGCTCGCTCACGGTCCTGAGCATACCGAAATTCGCCTGATGCCCGACAAACTTGAATCTGCCACAGCCGGCAGGATACAGCTCCTGTAAATCTCTGAGCAGTTCAGTCGTCTTTCGTATGGCGAACCCCTGAACGACCCTCCCATCCTGATCGAAATGCCCCACGCGGGGGACGCGGACCTTGTCCCAGGAGCGGGGGTTCGAATCGCAGAAAAAGGCCTCGAATATCATTTTCGAAGGGATGGACGCGGATACGACAGCTGCGCTGGTTCCGTCCCCGAAAAGGGGGGCGGACCGCCGATCCGAATAATCGATGATACGGGTCAAATTCTCGGGATTGACCACCAGAATAAAGGGCGGCAGCGCCTCCGGTTTCATGTCGGAGAGAAACTTCATCTGCATCCCGAAGGTGGAACAGGCTGAATTCAGGTCAAAACAGGGGGCGTCGATCCCGATCTCTCCCGCCACACATGCCGCCTCCGCCGGCGTGACATGATCGGGTGCGGAGCTTCCGGAGACTACCATCCCGATATCATGGGACTCCAACCCCGCCCGTTCCAGCGCCTGCTCAGCGGCACGCGCCGCTGTCTGGGCGTTCGTATAGAGACAGGCCTCCATGGCGGCCCGCGAGTCACGGTTTTTCGTCGTCCTGATGTAATCCAGCGGCAGGGCCGTGCGGCGGGTATGGATGCCGACCCGTTCCAGAATCCACTCCTCGCTGCAGCCGATATCCAGTTCCTCCAGAAACCGGTTCGTAAGGACAGTCTCCGGATGAAAATGACCTAATCCGTGAAGATACAACATATTCTATACGAGCTCCCGTCCGATGATCATATCCTGGACCTCTCTGACCCCTTCATATATGTCGATGATATGGGCATCCCTCGCAAGCTTTGATATCTCATACTCGGACATGAACCCGTAACCGCCGTGAAGATGGAGCCCTTCCTTGGCGCAGAAAAGCGCCGCTTCGGCGGCGACATTCTTCGCCAGGGAGGCGTATACGCCTCTGTCCTCGGCACACTCCTGGACCTTGTCCGCCGCCTTCATCAGGGCCAGATCCGCCAGCTCAACCCGTTTCCACATTTCCACCAGGGTATCCCGCGCGACGGGGAGGTCGCAGATCCTCTGCCCGAACTGTTTGCGTTCCTTCGTGTATTCAAGGGTAAGGTCAAATGCCCGCTTCGCAAGGCCGACACCGATAGCCGCCACCATGGGCCTCGCGTAATCGAGGACGTCGACGGCATACTTGAAGCCCAGCCGCCGGTTTCCGATGATCTGATAATCCTCGATGACCACATCCTCAAAGGTAACCGTCGCCGTATTCGAGAGACGCTGGCCGAGCTTGTCCTCCGGTTTCCCCGTGGTAATCCTCCCTCCCCCCGGCAGGGTGATCTCCCGTCCTCCCGTGGGCTGGGCGGTTATATCCGCCGCGGACACCGCGCTGCAGGGTATGATGACACAGGCCATCATCAGACCCCGGGGACTTCCCGTCTTGCAGAAAACCGTAAACTGTGACGCATATGAAGCATTGGTAATGAAACACTTTTCCCCGTTGAGGATGTACCGTCCGTCATCTCCCTTTCTGATGAAGGTGGTCATGGCGGCATTGTCGGAGCCCGCTCCGGGTTCGGTCAGGCAGAAGGCTGAAATGATGGGAGCGTCCACGAAGGGTTTGAGAAATTTCTCTTTCTGCTCTTCCGTTCCATTCTGTGTAATCACAAAATTCGCCAGATCGTTGCACATGGCCGACGTGGAGATACCGGTATCGCCGTAGGACAGTTCCCGGACTATCAGAGCGGATGAAATGATATCCACCTCGAATCCCTTCACCGACTCGGGAATGGAAAGGTTCATCAGTCCCATCTCCCATGCCTTTTTGATAATATCGAGGGGGAACGCATGGTCGCGCTCCCGCTCCATCACGCTCGGCGTTATCTCGTTTTTGACAAATCTCCGGACCGTTTCCACATACATTTTCTGGTCGTCGGCAAGCGTAAAATCCATATGGTGCCTTACTCTCCTTAAAAATTGATGTCTTAACAGAGCCTCCATCGCCTTCCGGGGCGAGGAATCACTGCGCCGGAACCGTTCTCAATCTCTCACACGTCTTATAAACGGGAGAATCGGAATGCAACGGTCAACCGTCATGATGGTTTCTGCAACCCGGTTCCTTTTCAAACACTTTCCGGGCTCCGGAAAGGGTGGTGACAGACTGGCATTCAACGCCCATGGTCTTGAAAAACCCTCTGAGAGGGCGGCCGGGGCCTATTTCAAGGGTAAAATCCGCGGTCGCGGCAAGGGTTTCCATATTCTTCCTCCACCGTACCGTATTGCTGAGCTGCGTAACCAGGCGGTCAACGATTTCCGCGCGGTTTTCCGAATGAAACAGGCCGGTCACATTCGACGTCACCCGCCTCGCGTTGGCTGGCTGTACCTGTCCGTCGATTCCGCGGAGCACATCCCGGAACCCTTCCTCGATGGGCTCCATATAACGGCTGTGAAACGGGGCGCTCACATTCAGCGGAACAAAACGGAAAGAGGGGTTGTTCCCTACGGAGTTTTTGATCCTCTTTTCCGCTTCGGGCATTGCCTTCGAATCACCGCTGACCACGACCTGATCAGCGGAATTGTCATTCGCCAGATCAATCGGCAGATCATCCAGCGCCCGCAGAACCGCAGAAACATCCAGTCTATCAGCTATCACGGCTGCCATTCCGCCCAATCCCACGGGAGTTGCCTCCTGCATGAGGCGTCCGCGCGTCTGAACCGCCGTCAGGGCTTCGGAAAAGGGGAGTACTCCCGCGGCGACCAGTGCGGCATACTCGCCCAGGCTGTGTCCCCCGAAATACTCCGGTTCAAAGCCATAGAGAATACCGAGTCCGCGAAGCATGGCGATCTCCGTCGCCAGGATGCAGGGCTGGGCGTATTCGGTCAGGTCCAACCGCTTGTCCTCCTCAAAACAGAGGGAGGAAACATCCCATCCCAGGGCATCCGACGCCTCGTGGTAGGTATCCCTGCTGATGGGGACGGCGTCGTAAAAGTCTTTCCCCATGCCGGGGCGCTGTGACCCCTGCCCCGGGAAAACGACTGCTATCCTTGGTTCGCCCATTTCCACCTCTGCGTCTCACATCTCGATGTGACCTTCCTCCCATGTCTACGCACATTACATGCCATCGTATTCCTGCCTGACCGGATTTGCATCAACTGATTGAAATGTAAAGGGCTATGCAGCCATAATCCCGTCCTCTCCCCAGTCGGCATCGCAGGTTTTGATGCGTAATCCCCTTCGCAGTCGGTAATAGATTACGCACCTGCACAAAGCAAATCCCCATGGCCGGAACGCCTGATTTTGTTCGGGCACAGGACGAAAGGAGAGACGGATTCGTAGTTCCTGGCCGATCTTGTATTGCCGCTGCGTATATGATAGCTTTTTTGCAAGGAGAGCGCATATGGAGACCTTTGCACTGGCGGCGATCAGCCTCACGATTGCGGCTTCGCTGTTCATAAAAAGAACGAAACGGCCCCTCCATATCACGTTTGCCTCCCTGTGCCTCGGACTCTTTCTTGAAAAAACGGGGGTATTTTTCGGAGGGATCTTCCCCAATGGCTTCTGGAAGACACTGCACGTCCTGGGTCTTCTGGTGATACCTCCGCTGCTGATCGCCTTCAGCGTCATTTTCCTTGGTAACCACAGAGGGTATTCAAAAGGCCCGGCGGCATATGCGGGCATCGGAAGTCTGATCGCCGCCGCCCTATATTTTCCCTTCCTCTTCCACCGACCTTACGCCGTGGGTATTCTCTACCTCTACGTGGGAGCCACGCTGGCGTACTGTCTCGTCATGCTCTTTCAGGCGATACGCCATGCACCCCGCAATGGGGAGCGTAAGAGGTTTATCTATGTGGCCGCAGCCTGCTCCGCCGCCGGCATCCTGAGTCTCACGGACATAGCACTCCGGTACCACCCCGGGGTCCCCCCCTTATCCGATATTTCACTGGCGTTTCTCATCTACTTCATCCTCGTCATCATTACCTATCCCCGCCTTCCGGAACTTCACGAAATAATGGTTCGGGCAGCCATCGTCTTCCTCCTGATGATTTTTGCAACGGTCACCTTTTATCTTGTCCTCGCCATGTTCGGAGACGGGGAGCATATCCCTCCGTTCAATCTGATATTCATGACGGCCTTCATCATCGTCATCTTTATAGACCCTGTTAAGCTGATTCTTAAGAAGGCGGGGATCTATCTCTTTCTCGAAGGGAAAGGATCGCTGAACTCCCTCTATACCATCGACGAAGAGATGGAGAGGGAGAAGGCTCTCCTCCTTGAAGAGATGGCGACCACCCTCGCGCACGAGATCCGCAATCCTCTCGGATCGATAAAAGGAGCCGCCCAGTACCTGAGATCGGACAGCGATTCAGAGGAGAATCGTGAACTCTTCAATGTCATTACCAGCGAAATCGACCGGCTGAACAATGTGGTCTCACGCTTCCTCAACTACGCGAAACCGGGGGCGATCAATCCCGATACCCGGAGTATGTCGGATATCCTGGAAAGAATTGTCACCCTGATCTCGTCACAGCATCTCGCTGAGGGGATCATCATCAAAAAGGACATCCCGCAGGACCTTCCCCCCGTCTGGGTTGACGGGGAACAGATGATGCAGGCGGTCCTGAATGTCACCCTGAACGCCGTGGAGGCCATGCCCACGGGGGGTACCCTGACCCTTTCGGCGAGGGTTGTGGATCCTGAAAGCGGCCCCTGGATCGAAATCGCCGTTGAGGATACGGGAGAGGGAATCGAGAAAAAAGCGATAAAACGTCTGTTCAAACCCTTTTATACAACCAAGGAAAAGGGCACAGGGATCGGCCTTGCCATCTCTCAGCAGATCGTCAAAGCCCACGGAGGGACTATCGACGTCACCTCCTCCCCGGGACGGGGATCGGTCTTTCACATACGGATACCGGTCCAAAGCCCATGACTCTGCCGGTGAGACAAAGAGATTCCCGGACGCTTGACAGTATAACCATACTGTAATAGAACCGCACAGGAAACGATCCAGAGAACCGGTGGCATGGGGCCAGACATGATCGGCGCAAAACCATTAGAAAAGAAGACCATATTGGTCGTCGACGATGAAAAGAGCATGCGGCTCGTTCTGTCCGCCATGCTCAAAAAGGAAGGGTACGGAGTTGAGACTGCCGCCGACGGTTTCGAAGCCCTCGAGCTCATCAGGAGGAAGGATATCTCCGTCGTCGTCACCGATCTTAAGATGCCCCGTCTCGGCGGCATCGGCCTCTTGCGCCGGGTCATGGAAAAGCACCCCTCAGTGCCGGTCATCATCATCACAGCCCATGGCACCATAGAAAACGCCGTCGAGGCCGTCAAGAAGGGGGCCTTCGACTATATTACCAAACCCTTCGATCAGGAAGACCTGAAAAACGTGATTGCCAAGGCGGTACAGACAAAATCACTGAGCGACCGTGAGGTGGTCTTTGATTCCGTGGAGGGCGACCGCACCGTCCTCATAGGGACCAGCAAACCGATGCTGGATATATACGACATTATCAAAACGGTCGCGCCGACCCCGACTACCATTCTGATCACCGGAGAAACGGGGACGGGGAAAGAGCTCGTCGCCCGCGCGATTCATGAAAACAGTCCCCGAAGAGAAAATCCCTTTATCAAGATCAACTGCGCCGCCATCCCCGAAAACCTGATGGAAAGCGAACTGTTTGGATACGAGAAGGGGGCCTTCACCGGGGCCGTCCACAGAAAACCCGGAAGATTCGAACAGGCCAACACGGGAACACTGTTTCTCGATGAAATCGGCGATCTGCCGAAAGACATGCAGGCAAAGCTGCTCCGGACGATCCAGGACCGGGAATTCGAACGGGTTGGCGGGGTACAGACCATCACGATCGACGTCAGACTGATCGCCGCCACGAACAGAGATCTTCTCCAGGATGTTCTGGACAAACGGTTCCGGGAAGATCTCTACTACCGGATCAATGTCATGCCCATCATTCTGCCGCCATTGCGGGACAGAAAGAATGACATCCCGCTCCTCCTGAATCACTTCATGGATAAATTCAACAGGAAACTGGACCGACACGTACGATGGATAGAACCGGAGGCTGAGCGGTTCTTTTGCGAATACAACTGGCCCGGGAATATCAGAGAGATGGAGAATCTCCTTGAGAGGCTCATTCTCCTTACGAGCGACGACACCATCCGCTACGACGCGCTCCCCGTCGAAATTCTGAACCAGCTCACTCTTGAGACGGTCGGGCCGGACGTAACCAGAGGCTCCATCAAAGAGATCGTCAGAAGCCGGGCCGAAGCGGCGGAGAGTCATATTATCGCGCGGGTTCTCGAACAGTGCGGTAAGAACGTAACCCGGGCGGCCGAGCGGCTGGGGATCAGCCGCAAGGGGCTGCAGCTGAAAATGATCAAGTACGGCTTGAGGAAACAATAAAATTCACATATCACATAGCTGGAGGTTCACATCATGTCTGTTACGGTAGCTATCAACGGTTTTGGAAGAATTGGCAGATACCTCGTCAGGACCTGCCTGGACAGAGACGACATCACGATCGTCGCGATCAATACGCGGGCTGATACGGGCACCCTTGCCCATCTGCTGAAATATGATTCCGTTCACGGGAAAATCAATGCGCATGTCGCGGCGGAGGGGGAATTTCTGATCGTTGGAGGCAGGAAAATACGGGTAACCAATGCAACCGGGAATATGGAGACTCTCCCCTGGAAGGAACTGGGTGTCGATATCGTCATGGAATCAACGGGGAAATTCCGGTCGCGCGATGAGGCGGCCGTGCATCTCAGGGCCGGCGCGAAGAAGGTGATCCTCGCGGCCCCGGGGAAGGGGGTCGACGGCACCTTTGTGATGGGGGTCAATGAGACCACATATGATCCACGGAAACACGATGTCATCTCAAATGCGTCCTGCACGACCAACTGCCTTGCCCCGGTCGCCATGGTCCTGCACAACACCTTCTCCATCGTCAAGGGGCTGATGACAACCGTTCATTCCTATACGATGGATCAGAGGCTCCTTGACGGGTCCCACAAGGATCTGCGACGGGCCCGGGCCGCCGCCATGTCCATCGTCCCCACCTCCACGGGGGCTGCCAAAGCTGTGGCCGAGGTCATCCCCTCGCTCAAGGGGAAACTGGACGGCTTGGCGCTGCGGGTCCCCACGCCGAATGTCTCCCTCGTCGATCTGACCGTGGAGGTGGAGAAGGCAACCACCGCGGAAGAGGTCAACGCGGCGCTGAAGGCGGCTTCAGAGGGAAAGCTGAAAGGTATCATGGCATTCTGCGAAGAGGAACTCGTCTCCGTCGATTTCACCAGCGATCCCCACTCATCCCTGGTGGATGCGCCGTTGACAAAGGTAATCGATAAAACCCTCGTCAAGGTCTTCTCATGGTATGATAACGAGAGCGGGTACGCCTGCAGAATGAGAGACCTTGCCCTGTATATCGGCAATAACCTGTAACAGGGCGGGAACAGACATCATGATACGACCGATGGTAGCGGCCAACTGGAAAATGCACAAAACCGTCCCCGAGGCGGTCGCCCTGGCAAAACGGTTGAGGGACGCATTTCCCGAACCGGGGGACCGGGATATCGTCATCGCCCCTCCCTTTACTGCCCTCGGCCCTGTGAGCGCGATTCTGAAGGGGAGCCCCGTGCGGCTGTCAGCCCAGAACATGCACTGGGAGACAAATGGGGCCTACACCGGTGAGATCTCCTCCGTCATGCTCATCGACGCCGGGTGTGAGTTCGTCATCCTGGGTCACTCCGAACGGCGCACTCTCTTCGGAGAAAGCGGCGAGATGGTGAACCGGAAGGTGCGCACGGCGGTCCAGGCCGGGCTGAAGCCCATATTCTGCATCGGAGAGACCCTGGAACAGCGGCAATCCGGAGCAACCTTCGCGGTCCTTGAAGGGCAGATAAAAGAAGGATTGAATAATATAGATTCTGGTGATATAAGGCGGGTCACTTTCGCCTACGAGCCTGTCTGGGCGATCGGCACCGGTGAGACGGCAACGCCCGACCAGGCACAGGAAGCACACCGTTTCATCCGCAAAAGATTGACTTCCCTCTACGGTGAGGAAATCGCCTCCCGGGTGGTCATCATGTACGGAGGGAGCGTGAATCCCGAAAATGTGCGAAGCCTCATGGAGCAGCCGGATATCAACGGCGCCTTGGTAGGCGGGGCGAGCCTCGAATTTGAATCGTTCGCCGGAATCATACGATTTTAGAAGGATAAGGAGATAAACACACAGTGCATACGGCCATAGTAGTCTTTCACATTATAATCTGCATAGGGATGATCCTCGTTGTTTTGCTGCAGACCGGCAAGGGGGCTGACATGGGAGCGGCCTTCGGCGGCTCCAGCCAGACCGTCTTCGGGAGCAGTGGACCGGGAACGTTCCTCGGGAAAGTGACAACCGGTATCGCGATATTCTTCATGCTCACGTCTCTCTGGCTCGCGTATTCTTCGACCCATAAGACCAGCGGCTCGATCATGGAAGGGGTCTCCGTGCCCGGGGTCGAAAGCACCATCCCGGCAGGTGATGAAACCAAACCTGCGGCCGGCGGAGACACGATCCCCGCTCCGGAAGCGGCAAAAGACAAGACCAATTGATTTTTATGTTGACAAAAGAGCGGAAAAAAACTAGGTTCCGGCGGAATGCCGAAGTGGTGGAACATGGTAGACACGCTATCTTGAGGGGGTAGTGGCTTACGGCCGTCCGGGTTCAAGTCCCGGCTTCGGCACCATCGATACGCAAAGGGGTTGGCTTTATTATAAAGCCGACCCCTTTTCATTTGGTTCTACCGGTGGTTTATGGATCATAACCATCCAGTACCAGTAAGGTACCAGCTAAAAAGAGAAAAAACCGCGCAAAAGAAACTCTGCAACTCGACATATTGAGAACTTCCTTTTACGACTATATCGGATTTTCCACCTACCTTTCATTTATTGACATGACTGGATTTTTGGAGCATTTACTGTGCAGTCCTTGTCAAAACAAAAAAATTGTCAAGACTGCCTTACCATGTTTCATTTCAAATATTCCTGGCTACTTCATAAGCATCCCAGATGGCAGACATAATGTTTCGGGGTTGTTTAGCGTCTCCGATAAGATAAATATCGGGTATTGTGCTCTTAAGGGATTCGAAAAGTTTCTGCTCCGGTTTAAGCCCGACTGCCAGTATCACATTGCCGGCGGGAAGTCTGCTTCTGCGAAAAGAGGTATCAATCAATTCGACCTCATCTGACAATACCGCTAACAGGCTGGTATGGGTGAGTATTTTTACCTTATGAAATTTCAAGAGGTCAAGGAGCATGATCTTGTTGGCATGCGGCACCGGGATGCCGCCGCTCATAAGGCTCTGTAACATTTCCACTATAGTAACCGTACGCCCCTGCTGAGCAAGCCAAAGAGCGGTTTCACAACCAGTGAGACCGCCTCCGATAACAACACTTGGGTCTTTGATCTGCTTTTTACCCAGAAGAATATCGGTTGCTGTAACAACCGTTTCCTCACGGATGCCCTGAACATCAGAAAAGGCTGGCTGTGACCCTGTCGCGATTATTACCGTATCAGGCTTTTCTTTCATGATAACATCAGGAGACGCTTCTTTATTCAAAAAGATTTCAGTATTCATATCAGCCAGATCAATCTCGTACCATCTGAGGAGTCGAGCCACATCTTTTTTAAATGCCGGCACGGACGCTTCCAAAAGATGGCCACCTAATTTGTCACTTTTTTCATACAGAGATACCTGATGACCTCTCATGGTGGCAACCCTGGCCGCTTCCATTCCTGCAACACCGCCGCCAATAACCATTACCCTTTTTATTTCGTTCGTTTGCTGAATGGCATATTCCTTTTCCCTTCCACATGACGGATTCACCGCACACGAGAGCGGTCTCCCCAAACCCATTCTTCCCAAACACCCATCATGGCAAGCAAGACACGGGCGTATCTTCTCCGTTTTCCCTCCAAGCACCTTGTTAACCCAGTGCGGTTCAGTCAACAGTCCGCGCCCTAAGGCCACCATATCTGCCTTATCTTCTGCCAAGGCTTTTTCTGCCAGCTCCGGCAGTTCCATCCTTCCAGCCGCAATGACCGGAACCTTCACCACTTTCTTGAGTTGTTCGGTGAGGGGGAGATAACACCCGTGTTCCTGATAGAGCGGTGGATGGGCCCAATACCATGCATCATAAGACCCGGCATCAGCATTAAAGGCATCGTAACCGGCCTCTTCAAGAATCCTTGCCGCCTTCAATCCTTCTTCCGTATCCCGGCCACATTCTTTGAATTCCTCCCCGGGCAGGCCACCCTGCCCCCAATCCTTAATATAACTCTTAACGCTATATCTCAGTTGAACCGGGAAACCCGGCCCCACCTTTTTCTTGATTTCTTTAACAATCTCGGTAGCCAGCGTTAATCGTCCCTTTAAATCACCCCCATATTTATCGGTTCTTCTATTGAACATGGCGATTGCGAACTGATCAATAAGATAGCCCTCATGCACCGCATGGATTTCCACCCCATCGAAACCAGCGGTAACGGCTATCCTGGCCGCCTTTCCGAAAGCCGCCACCAGACTCTCGACTTCTTCGGTTGTAAGCTCTTTACAGGTAATCGTTGGATCCCAATAATTCGGAATCGCGGAAGGCGCTACGGATCGAGTCAGGTAGCGAGTTGGATTGCCAACGCGGCCATGACCGGCCGTCAGCTGTAGAAAAATCTTCGCGCCGTAAGCATGCACACTCTCTGTCAGTTCAGAAGCCGTTTGAATAAAATGCCCCGGATTCACCGATATAAATGGTATCGAGGGGATTTGGCGTTTTTCGATTTCGTTTTCAACCTTGGTCAATGAAGTGATTATGAGACCTGTGCCTCCCCTGGCTCGCTCTACGTAATAATCGATCGCCCTCTGAGCAAACGCCCCCTCAAGAGTGCATAACCCGCTAATTCCCATGGGAGCCATGGCAATGCGGTTCTTGATTTCCACCTTTCCTATTGTGATAGGCTCAAAAATTTTTGAGAATTGACTTTTGACCATATACCTGGCACCTCCATAGTTTATATTTATATATCTCCTACAAATGCTGGCCTTCTGCAATTACTGCCGTGCTGTGCGAAGCTAATCTAAAATCTGGCGCCTCTGATGCTCAGATTATCGCCTCATCTCCAGTTCGTCAATCCCTATGTTCCAGCCCTATATTCCTGCGACCATACAACGCTTTCATTTTACTGTATCTTAGATATGTTTTAAAAAAAGTCGTCATTATTGCCCCGTTTGATGAATTCTCTTCGACGGATCGTTTCGCTTAAGCTCTCTCAGGGAACGCGCCGTCATCCCCAGTGATCGATCGTATTCTTCCAGCGCCGAGGCGATATGGTCAGCCACTTCCTCCCACAGATCGCCCAGATCTCTCACGAACGAATTTATTATTTCGTTCGTTTTTCGCTCGATAACAGCTTGATATCGGCGATAAAACCAGAGGCCGGCGAACAGGTTTATCAGGGCGTAGCTCCCCAGCGCCGCGAGACCGGCGGGGCTGAAAAGGTTGTAAAAGGCGGTGAAAGTAAAATTCAAAAGGGAAGGCAGTGACCGGTTCGCGTAAAGATCCTGCCATGATTCCTTCCCTGCGAGGGCAAAAATGAGAGTGGCCAGGAGAAAGAGATACACGAGATACTGACCTGAGCGAAAGATGATATGCGAGCCACGGCGCGCCGATGCAAACCGGCTGGCGACCTCCCCCTCGATCTTCTCTTCCAGGCGTGCCATGTACCGCTCCGGGTTCACTCTTTGGTCAACCTGTTCGGTCATTGCCGGATTCGCCCCTTTTCGCATGAGGCCGCTCATGATGGTATTGGTGAGGTACTCGATCCGCCGCTGAAAGACCTGTGCCGTTCGCCCAGCGGCGATGCCGAGTGATTCCGCTTCTTCCGTTTCGTCCTTGGGCTGTCTCTGAAATTTCCAGCGCTGCATGAAAGTCGCCACGCCATAGCCGGGACCGGCCAGGAGCGAACTGTCCTCTACCTGCAAACGCACTTCGGCCCGGACATTCTCATCCATAACGGCATGCACCGCCTCTTGAAGGAACGACCGGTCTTCAGCAATTCCTTCCCTGATTCGTGCCATGGTCCCGGTCAGGATATCGTGCATGGCTTCGAGGTGCACAAGTTCGTTTTCAAAGCGTTCAAGATAACGGGCGTATTCTCTGTCCAGGTTTCCGGTCTTGATCGCCTGTATCTCCTTCACGTCTCTCCGGCGGAAGATCTCCTGGCGCAGCAACGGAAATTGGTTCCAGGAAGAGAGGACAGATTCGTTGAAGGCCTCGGCCGCGGAGAGGATATAGATGGCCGGATCGGCAATATCGACCTTTCTCAGATGGCCCTGGAAATCGACAGATACCCGCCGCATCTCTTCGAATCCCTCCTCCGCGCTCCTGCCGTCAAAGAACAGGTCCGCCTTGTTGACAGCGAAATAGAAATTATGCTCCGATTTGGGCGCCAGTTTCAGAAATTCATAAAACGTGCCGTCTCCGTATTTTTCGGGAGAGGTTAGCCAGATGAGAACATCCACGTTCTCCATAAATCCCAGCACCTGCCGCCTGTGCCCGGCCAGGAGACTGTCATAATCGGGAAGGTCGCACAGGATGATCTGCCGCACCGCATCCCGGGTATGGGTGAACTCCCGCCAGACCATCTCCGGATCGGGAGCAAAAGGGGGCGGCGCCTCGCCGTGGCGGTATATGAGTATCGCGTCGGTGTGCGGCCTGCGGTGGCTCGCAGACGAGATCGCGGCTCCGGCAAGGGCGTTCATGAGGGTTGACTTTCCCACACCGGTCCCCCCCAGTAATCCGATCACCAGACAGCTCCGGGCTAGGGCATCGAGCTTGTCGAGAAGCGCCCGTCCCTCTTCCGCGATGCGCTGCCCCTCGTCTCTCGAGAGGGTAAAAAGATCCCCCTTTCGGGCAATCTCTTGGGCTTTCAGGATGTCATCGCGCAGCCGTGCGGAGGAATCGTCCATGACCTAGCTCCCCAGTTCCGTCTTCAGTTCTTTCAATTCCCGGATCATCTCTTCCCGGATAAGGAACGGCTCAAGTAAGGACGCATAGCGCTGTTTCTGCTCTTCCAGAATTTCCAGAACTCCCTTCCGGTACCGCGCGTCCATTTCGCGGGCAATGGCCTGAATTTCCCGATACGCGAAGAGGCTGACCGATCCCTTCGTCACCAGCGGAGCCAGAAAGGAGTCAAGCGCCGCCTCGATAAAGCCGATCCCCCCCAAGAGAACGATTTCGAAGGAAAGGATCAGCCCTCCCCACAGAATGGCGGTGGAATAGATCCCCACTTCCTTGTACTTCGGTATCCCTCGGGCAAGTTCACGGAATTTTGCTTCCAGCCATTCAATCAGCCCCTCTTGGAGCCGCTCAATCCTGTCCCGGACCTCTTTATCGGAGAATGCCAGCGTGTCGCGGTGAAGCGCCTCGGAGAATGGAGCGCCCGGAGTCCCGGGAGAGAGAGTCTCAAGGACGCGGCGGTTTGTCGCGCTGATTGCCGAAAGGATGGGCGTGATGTCGGCCTGTTTTTGTATCCGTGCCAGGTCTTTTCTGCGCACGTGGTCCGCGCCCCGCTCGCGAAGTCCGAGCAGACGCAGAGGGGCGAGCACAAGTTGTTTTATATAGTGGCGGGGTTTTGAGAGGATATCGTAGCGACTGTAGATCTTCCTGATCTCTTGCCGGATGTGGCCCTCATTGTCCCGTTTGAAGTGCGCTTCAAAGGGACGGAAAAGAACGCTGCCCTGCTCTTCAAAGAGGGCGTCGATCTGATGCAACCACCGTTCCGCAGCCCCGTTTTCACGTTCCACGAGGTCAAGGAAGGAATCGATGGAATGTCTGAGCCTGGCACGCCTCCTGTGTCTCCGTTCGTCCAGAAAATCAGGAAGGGTCTCTTTGCGTACGGTTTCAAAAAAGCGCGCCGCGAAACCGCTGAAGGCTTCCTGTCCGGCAATCGTCTGAACAGAGGGGGCGGGGGTATAGGGAATAAAACATATCCGATCACCGTCAAGCTCCATTCCCCGGTTCCGGAAAAAATCGATGATTTCATCCCGCGTAGCGGCGGGATCGGCCTTATTGAAGAGAAAAAAGTACGGCATCCCTTCTTTTTTAACACGACCAAAGGTCCGGGATGGGATCTCGTCCGCGTACTTCTCCTGGCTGGTCACAAAGATAATCAGATCGGCCAGGCGGTACAGGTCCTGGGCCATTCGGCGATTTTCCCCGTCAATGCTGTCAAGATCGGGGGTGTCGACCATGACGAGATGGTCAATCTCGTCACGGTCATGCTCGAAGATGATCAGCCCCTTGACTGCGGTGGGGGCGTGGGACGGGGTGGATTCTTCTCCACTCACAGGATTAGAAAAGTGGAATGTATTGTCCAGCGAATGCTTTGCGTGGACGTACATGACGGGGGCAGCCGTTGTCGGCCGTTCCATTCCGGCCGCGCTGATGGTCGCGCTGCACAGGGCGTTGAAAAGCGTTGATTTCCCCGTTCCTGTGCCGCCCATAAATACCACCCAGAGCAATGGCTCTTTTTTCTTATACCTGTAGATGGCGATGTCTTTGGACAGGGCATCCCGCACGTCATAAAATTCCCCTGCTTCCACCGCCAGCCCAGGGATTCGCACCCTCTCCAAAAACCTGTTGTTGAAATCCATTGCCTCCTGCTCCTTATGGCGCCCGATGCCGTACACATGATCCCGCGTATATCAAATAATCTTAATTGATTATCCTCCTTATATACTCTACCAGAAGGACATTGAAACATCAACGGCCTTATGGAGAGAGATCGGGGTCGGTGTGTGCATGGGCAATGACGGATTTGGTGAATCGCAAAAGGCTGAAGTTCGGGCTGCTCTTTTCATGTTTTCTTCTGCTCAGATTTATAGTATTTGTTCTATATGAGTACCTATTTCTCCGAAACGCAGGGTTCGGAACAGGAAACCGTTGCTTCTCTGAAGGATCTCCTCTACCGGATGCCCCACCCCTTTCGCGAAGGGGACGCCGTCGGCGTGAAACTTCACTGGGGGGAACGGGGAAACCACAGCTATCTGCCACCAGTCTATGCGCGGGAGATCGTCAGATGGCTCCAGGAAAACGGGGCGCGGCCCTTCGTCTTCGACACGACGGTTCTCTATTCCGGCGGGCGGCGCAGCGGGAAAGACTCCCTGGAAACGGCGGCGGAGCATGGATACACGAAAGACTTTCTCGGCTGCGAGGTGGTCATCGGGGATGGCCTCGAAGGGAGTGATGTGGTGGATATCCCCTGCTCCTTGAAACATTTCCCCACGGTACAGGCCGGAGCGGTCGTGAACAGGGCGGAAGGGTTCGTCATCTTCTCTCATTTCAAAGGGCATCTGGGCGCGGGGTTCGGCGGCGCGATCAAAAACATCTCCATGGGGTTTGCCTCTCGGGCCCAGAAACAGCGCATGCACGCGGATGCCTACCCGTCACTCATGGAAAAGCGATGCACCCGCTGTGGCATCTGCGTCGATGTGTGCCCTACCGGGGCGGCTCGCATCTCCGATGGGGAATTCCCCACCTACGATCTGGAACGGTGCATCGGGTGCGCCCAGTGCATCGGTCAGTGTCCGGTGATGGCGTTGAAGATCTTTTTCTCGGGGGATTCAAGCGTGTTTCAGGAAAAGCTGGTGGAAACCGCGGCTGCGGTGTGGAGACGTATCGATAAAAAAACCGTCCTCATCAACGCGCTCGTCAGGATAACCGCAGACTGCGACTGCCTGCCGGGGAAGGCGGAGATCATATCGCCCGATAGAGGGTTTATCGGCGGTTACCACCCGGTGACCGTCGACCGGGCGTCGCTTGAACGGGTGGGCGAAGGACTCATCACCGGGACCCACCCGCACGTCCCGTGGCAGCGGCAGTTCACCTTTGCCAGGGAAATCGGCTTTTTCCCTTCCGGGGGGGGCAAACTGATTCATCATAAGTAAAATGGTACTATAGCCGACAGTGAGGATCACGGGCGAGCGTCTATCCAAGGCTGGTCTTGGAGGAGTTCATGCGTCTTTCCTTCCCATTGTATTTTGAGCGCTTTGGTGGTATTGCTCCCCTCACAATACACCCATGAATGAAAGGACCGACGAGTATGGAATATCAGTGGATTGAAGTGAAGATGGAGGATCACGTCGCGACGGTAGCACTGAACAGAACGAAAAGCCTCAACGCCCTGAGTCTCGATTTCGCAAAAGAAATTGTCGATGTATTCACCGAACTGGGAACGATGAGCGATGTCTGGGTTATTATTCTGAAGAGCAATGCCCGGATCTTTTCCGCCGGTCTCGATCTGAAGGATGCCATGTCGCGGGGCCTTATCGGAAAACCGAAGAATATGCTCAATATCCCCATCAACGATCGGGTCCTCTTTGACTGCTGCCATGTCATCGAGGAATGCAAGAAACCGGTCATCGCCGCCGTACATGGGATGTGCGTCGGCGCCGGGCTTGACATCATCTCCTCGTGCGACCTCCGCCTCTGCACCGAAGACGCCACATTCTCACTCCGTGAGGCGCGGATAGGCATCGTCGCCGACATGGGTGTCCTCCAGCGGCTCCCTCACATCATCGGCCAGGCCTTTACGCGGCAGATGGCCTACACGGGGCGGTTTTTCACCGCCGGTGAGGTTGAACGGATGGGGCTGGTCCTCGAAATCTATCCGGACCAGAAAGCGCTGATGAAGGGGGCGATGAAGCTGGCTGAAGAGATCAAGGAGAGCGCTCCTCTTGGGGTTCAGAATACCAAGGAGGTTCTCAACTACAGTCGGACGGCGACGATCCGGGACGGCATAGCGCTGGCGGTTCACAAAAATATGGTGCTCCTCGCGTCGAAGGATTGCGTCGAAGCGATAACGGCTTTTGCCGAGAAACGGAAACCCGATTTCACGGGTGAATAGAGACATGGCAGCTACGCCCCTTGCTGCATTCCCCTCTGGGCAGACGGGGACGGGGCGGTTCACGCTCAAAAAATTACTTGTATAAAACGAGGTGCCCTGTTAGAAAAATTTGGGTATGCACGTGAAAGAGGTCAATCATGGAAAACATTTCTGATGCCACGAAACACTTTATCGATCTGAGACGCCACATGTGGATGGCCGGTATTGATGAAGAACTTCGGAGGCTCATCTGGCAGATAGCCGTAACGGGTAAGTATATATCTTCCAAGATTCAGGAGTCGAACCGGAAACTGGCAGGCCATAACAACATGTATGGAGAAGAACAACTTGCCCTGGATATGAGTTCCGATGAGATCATCAAGAATCAGCTCACATTCTCGGGTTTTGTCAGTCATTACGCCTCCGAGGAAAGAGACGCCATCATTCAGGTGGGCAAGGGAGGGGAGAAATATATCGTCACAGCCGACCCCCTGGACGGCTCTTCCCTGGTCGATACCAACCTCGCCATCGGAACCATTATCGGGATCCATGATGCCCCTATCCTGACAAAAGGCGAAAAAAGCCTCGTCGCCGCGATGTACATCACTTACGGGCCGCTGATCACGATGACGTACTCCGCCGGTAACGGAACCCATGAGTTCGTTCTCAACAGAGAGGGGGAATACGTTCTTTCCGAAGAAAACATACGACTTGACGAAAAGGGCACCATATACAGCATCGGCGGTCTCCGAAAGGAATGGACACAGGGGCACCTCGAATACATCCGGTTTCTGGAAAACGAGGGGTACAAGCTGCGATACAGCGGGGGATTTGTCCCTGATATCAACCAGATCCTGATCAAAGGGGGGGGTATCTTCACCTACCCGGCGCTGAAAGGCAGCCCCCAGGGGAAATTGCGCCTTATCTATGAACTCCAACCCATGGCATTTCTTATGGAACAGGCGGGGGGGATGGCGACGGATGGGATTGAACGCATCCTGTCGATACCGGCACAGACCCACGATCAGAGATCACCCGTCTACATGGGAAGCAGGTATGAGGTGGAAACGGCAAAGACATTTCTGAAAGAGTGATTGGACAAGGCATGCCACCGAAGAGACAAAGAGGGGGATCTGTTATGATTTACGAAAGTCTTGACCAGTTGAAAAAAGGCATTTCCGGCGTATTGACCATCGAGAAAGATGACGTCACCGTATCGGATGAAACCCGTCTCCGGGAGACACTGATCGACAACCTCGTCTATTCGGCCGTCTTCAGCCCTGACAACGAGGCACAATCATGCTCACGGTGGCTGATCCGGCGGGCCGGAGCTCGTCTGGGATGTGTGGCCTCCTCGATCCAGTCGCTATACGAAGCGATGGGGAAGGGCGCCGTTTCAGGCTTCACCGTTCCAGCCATCAATTTGCGCGGCATCACATACCACAGCGCCCAGGCGGTATTTCGAGCCGCCATGGAGGCACATGCCGGTCCCGTTATCTTTGAGATTGCCCGTTCGGAGATCGGATATACCGATCAGCGCCCTTCGGAATACACCACTGCGGTAACCGCCGCCGCCATCAAGGCCGGCTACAGGGGTCCTCTCTTCCTGCAGGGCGACCACTTCCAGATAAATGCAAAAGGCTATGCCGCTGATCCGGTTGCTGAGATTCAGGGGATTCAATCGCTGATAGGAGAGGCAATCGAGGCGGGGTTTTACAACATCGATATCGACGCCTCCACCCTCGCTGATCTGAGCAGGCCTTCCGTCAGGGAACAGCATGAACTGAACTACACCATCACCGCGGACATTACCGCCATGATACGGAATATCGAGCCGGCAGGCGTTACCGTGTCCGTCGGTGGAGAGATAGGAGAAATCGGTGACAAAAATACGACGGTAGAAGAATTTACCGTTTTTATGGACAATTATCTCGCCACACTCGGCAGAAGAGGAAAGGGACTGAAAGGGATCAGCAAGATCAGCATCCAGACGGGAACGACCCACGGAGGCGTCCCGCTCCCTGACGGTTCAATTGCGGAAGCAAAGATAGACTTCGGCGCCCTCAAAGAGATATCCCGTGTGGCCCAATCCCGGTATGGTCTTTCAGGGGCCGTTCAACACGGAGCGTCCACCCTCCCCGACGAGGCCTTCAATCACTTCCCGCCGACAGGAACAGCGGAAATACATCTGGCAACAGGCTTTCAGAACATGATCTATGACAGCGGGCATTTTCCCCGGGATCTCAGAGAAAAGATATATGCGTGGATCAACTCCGATCTGAGGGTCGAAAAGAAGGAAACTGACACTGACGAGCAGTTTATTTACAAGACCAGGAAAAAGGGATTCGGCCGTTTCAAGGAAGACATGTGGGCTCTTCCCCCCCCTGTTCTGGAGAAGATCGGCGCTGAACTGCAGGGGAAGTTTTCATTCCTTTTCGAAAAGCTTAATCTGCCGGGGACCAGAGATATCATGGATCGGCTGGTCAAACCGGTCGATGTTCCCTTGAAAGTCCCACCGCAATTGAAGCAGTAAAATGTGAGTTTTTAAAATAGTGGCTGGACAAGCAAAGATTGTATCTGTATGTGTGTAACGGGAATAAAAAAACAACAGAGGAGGGAGTTCCAATCATGTCAGAGAAGTATTCAGAAATTTACAATTTATCTATCAATCATCCTGACCGTTTTTGGGGAGAAGCCGCCGAGTCGGTCCAGTGGGAGAAGAAGTGGGACAGGGTGTTGGACGACAGCAACAAGCCTTTTTACCGGTGGTTTGTGGGAGGCAGGCTAAACACCTGTTACAATGCGCTGGACTATCACGTGCAGAATGGCCGTGGTGACCAGACAGCCATTATCTATGACAGTCCGGTTACTGACACCGTAAAGAAAACAACCTACCGTGAACTTCTTGACAGGGTTTCGCGATTTGCGGGGGGGTTGCGGGACCTCGGCGTAACGAAGGGGGACACGGTCGTCATCTATATGCCCATGATCCCTGAAGCCCCAATGGCCATGCTCGCCTGCGCGCGGATCGGGGCCGTCCATTCCGTTGTGTTTGGAGGATTCGCCCCCAACGAACTGGCAATCCGCATCGACGACGCGAAACCAAAGGTTGTTGTCTCCGCCTCCTGCGGAATTGAAGGGAAGAAAACCATACCCTACAAACCGCTCCTGGATCAGGCAATCAAGATATCCACTCACAAGCCGGATAAGTGCGTTATCTTCCAGCGTCCTCAGGCGGAAGCCCCTCTGACCCCCGGTCGCGATTTTGACGGGGAATCTTTGATGCAGGAGGCAAAACCGGCGGATTGCGTCGCTGTTGAAGCGACGGACCCCCTGTACATTCTCTACACGTCGGGAACAACAGGAAAGCCAAAGGGGGTTATGCGCGACAATGGAGGCCACGCGGTCGCCCTGAAGTGGTCGATGAAGTACCTCTACGGCGTAAAGCCCGGCGAGGTTTACTGGGCGGCATCAGACGTGGGATGGGTTGTGGGCCATTCATATATTGTTTACGCCCCTCTCCTGGCAGGTTGTACGACGATCCTGTACGAAGGGAAACCGGTCGGGACGCCGGATCCCGGAGCTTTCTGGCGGGTCATCTCCGAACATGGCGTTTCCGTCCTCTTCACAGCCCCGACGGCATTTCGCGCCATCAAGAAGGAAGATCCGCGGGCCGAGTACCTGAAGAAATATGATATCAAGTCGTTGCGGTACCTTTTTCTGGCCGGCGAGCGGCTTGATCCCGACACCTACTACTGGGCTTCCGACATCTTGAAGATACCGGTCATCGATCATTGGTGGCAGACGGAAACGGGATGGGGCATTGCCGCGAATTGCATGGGGATTGAGCCCTTCCCCATCAAGGCGGGCTCTCCCACAAAAGCCGTCCCCGGTTACGACGTTCAGATCATTGATGCCGAGGGCAAAACACTGCCTCCCGGGGTAGACGGCATTATCGGGATCAAGCTGCCTCTCCCCCCCGGGTGCCTGCCGACCCTGTGGAAGGATGACAAGCGATACCTTGAATATGTGACCGAGATACCGGGATTCTATGTAACCGGTGACGGAGGCCATATCGATGAAGACGGGTATCTTTTCATCATGGGGCGAATCGATGATGTCATCAATGTCGCCGGACACCGGCTCTCCACCGGTGCCATGGAAGAGATAGTGGCGAAGCACCAGGATGTTGCGGAATGCGCCGTTCTCGGGGCGAACGAGCAGCTCAAGGGGGAAGTCCCTGTCGGTTTTGCCGTTCTGAAGGCCGGGGTTGAGCGCGAACCGGATGAGATAGTCAAGGAACTGGTGCAGATGGTGCGATCCGATATCGGTGCCGTTGCCTGTTTCAAGCAGTGCGCCATCGTGAAGGCCCTTCCCAAGACCCGCTCGGGGAAGACACTGAGGGCGACCATGCGCAAGATCGTCAACGGTGAAAAGTATACCGTTCCTTCGACAATCGAAGACGAGTCGGTCCTCGCCGGTATCGAAGCGGCGGCAAAGAAGCTGGGATTGGGCAAATAAGTCGCACATTACACCTGAGGCGAAAGGAACTGTGCAGCACTGGTTCAAAAGGGAGAAAGGAATTAATGAAAGAGATACTACAGAAGGCAATCGATAGAAAACAGAAGGCCCTCTCCGAGTACGATTCGAAGCGGGTCATTGCATCGGCCGGGGTTGCGATTACGCGGGAAGGTCTTGCCGCTTCCAGGGATGAGGCCGTCAGCCTCGCCGAAGGATTTGGATTCCCGGTAGTCTTGAAGGGCTGCTCCAGCACGTTGACCCATAAAACAGAGATGGGGATGGTGAAGCTGAACCTGGGAAGCGCCAACGATGTGGCACAGGCATACGATGAAATTATCGCGGCCGGCGCGGAACTCGACGGGGTCCTCGTACAGGAGATGATCAAGGGGGTACGCGAATTTGTCATCGGTCTCACCCGCGATCCCCAGTTCGGCCCGTGCGTCATGTTCGGCCTGGGTGGTATTTTTACCGAGGTTCTGAACGATGTCAGCTTCAGAGTGGCTCCCATCTCTGAAATGGACGCCATGGAAATGATGGAAGAAATCAAGACCAAAAAACTGCTCGACGCGTTCCGGGGAAGCCCGGCGGTTGACAGAAAGGCCCTTGCCAGGGCCCTCGTCGGGATCGGCAACCTTGGCGTTGAATACGACCAGATCGCCGAGATAGACATCAATCCCGTTATCATTGCGGGGGACCGTCCGATCGCCGTTGACGCGCTGGTTGTCCTTAATAATTCCTGAGGGCAGCAACAGGATAAAAAACTTCACCGTACCATACGAACCATACCATACCCGCGTGTTGCACAGGAACATGCGGGTATGGTATCTGTGCACGGACTCGATCTGGGCGTTCGGTTGGGCGGCCTTGATCACGGGGTGGTCGCAGGCGCTTTCATGGAGCTGCTCCCTTTTTCCTGTATTCAATTATCCCGAATCCTGTAACCAGGCATACAGAGACAATCCGGCCTTCCGGAACCATTCCCGGTCATTCCATCCTTCAGCCCCGCCTCAGCATTTACACCTTGACAGGAAGGGGTGACTTTTCTATACTGCGCTCCGCCTTACAGACAGTTTTTCACAAAGGGACACCACAGGAAGGACGACGCCGTATGCCCCCACGCACAGATATACACAAGGTACTTATCATTGGATCAGGGCCCATTATCATCGGCCAGGCCTGCGAATTTGACTATTCGGGGACACAGGCGTGCAAGGCGCTCAAGAAACTGGGGTACGAGATTGTCCTCGTCAACTCCAATCCCGCCACCATCATGACCGATCCTGGAATGGCTGACGCGACCTATGTCGAGCCCCTGAACACCCGGCGTCTTGAAGAAATTATCGAGAAGGAACGTCCCGACGCGATCCTTCCCAATCTGGGGGGGCAGTCGGGGCTCAATCTGACATCGGAACTCGCGCGCAAGGGAATTCTCGAAAAGTACGCAGTGGAGATCATCGGTGTCAATATCGACGCCATTGAACGGGGCGAGGACCGTATCGCGTTCAAAAAGACCATGGACGGTCTCGGCATTGAGATGCCGAAAAGCAAGCCCGCCTACAGCGTGGAAGAGGCGGAGCAGATCGCCGAAGAGCTGGGGTATCCGGTGGTGATCCGGCCGGCATACACCATGGGAGGAACCGGAGGCGGGCTGGTGTATAACAAGGAAGAACTCCAGACCATCGCCGGCAGAGGAATCGCGGCAAGTCTGATCGGCCAGATCCTCGTCGAGGAATCGGTCCTCGGATGGGAAGAGCTGGAACTGGAGGTGGTCCGGGATGCCAAGAACCAGATGATCACCGTCTGCTTCATAGAAAACGTCGACGCCATGGGCGTCCATACCGGCGACTCATTCTGTACTGCCCCCATGATGACCATCTCCCCCGAACTGCAGGAGCGTCTCCAGAAATACTCATACGATATCGTCGAGGCCATCCAGGTCATCGGCGGTACGAACGTGCAGTTCGCCCATAATCCGGAAACCGGGCGGGTCGTGGTCATCGAGATCAATCCGCGGACATCACGCTCCTCAGCCCTGGCATCCAAGGCGACGGGATTCCCCATCGCCCTCATCTCATCCATGCTGGCGGCGGGGCTGACCCTGGACGAGATACCGTACTGGAAAGAGGGAACCTTGGACAGATACACCCCCTCGGGCGAGTACGTGGTTGCCAAATTTCCCCGATGGGCCTTTGAAAAATTCGAAGGGGCCATCGACGAACTCGGGACGCAGATGCGCGCCGTGGGAGAGGTCATGAGCATCGGGAAGACGTACAAGGAGGCCCTGCAGAAGGCCGTCCGATCCCTCGAGATCAACCGCTATGGTCTCGGCTTTGCGAGGGATTTTCATGAACGCTCCCTCGACGAGTTGATGAGTCTCCTCTCCAGGCCGACGAGCGAACGGCAGTTCATCATGTACGAGGCCCTCCGCAAGGGGGCCCGCGTGGAGGACATCCAGGCGAAGACCCATATCAAGGCGTGGTTCATCGAGCAGATGAAAGAGCTGGTCGAACGGGAAGAAGAAATCCTCCGCTGCCAGGGAGGCGTTTTCCCTGACGACTTGATGATCCAGGCGAAGAAGGACGGATTCGCTGACCGGTATCTTGCCAGACTGCTCGCCATACCGGAAGGTGAAATACGGAAACGCCGCATATCCATGGGCGTCACGGAGGGATGGGAGCCGGTCCCCGTGAGCGGCGTCGAGGACGCGGCATACTATTTCTCAACTTACAATGCGCCCGACAGGGTGCTCTCGACCGACAGAAAGAAGATCATCGTTCTCGGCGGGGGGCCGAACAGGATCGGCCAGGGGATTGAGTTCGATTACTGCTGTGTACACGCCGCCTTCGCCATCAAGGATGAGGGGTTCGAAGCCATCATGGTAAACTGCAATCCCGAGACGGTATCCACCGACTATGACACCTCGAACAGGCTCTACTTCGAGCCGCTGACGGTGGAAGACGTCCTGAGTATCTATGAGAAGGAAAAACCTGAAGGGGTCATCGTGCAGTTCGGCGGCCAGACTCCCCTGAATATCGCGAACGAACTTGCTGAAGCGGGGGTGAGGATCATAGGAACCTCTCCGGAAATGATCGACCTGGCCGAAGACCGGGATCGCTTCCGGAAGGTAATGGAAAAACTCGGGATACCGGAACCGAAATCGGGGATGGCAAGCACCATAGGGGAGGCCCTCGTCATCGCACAGGAGATCGGGTATCCATTGATGGTGAGACCTTCATACGTCCTGGGAGGGCGCGGGATGGAAGTGGTCCACGATGAGGACATGCTGAGACGCTACCTCGCCGCCGCCGTCGATGTCACCCCCGAGAGACCCGTCCTGATCGACAAGTTCCTGGAGAATGCCATCGAGGTGGAGGCCGACGCCATCTCCGACGGAACGGATGTCTTTATTCCCTCTATTATGGAGCATATCGAGCTGGCGGGGGTCCATTCGGGAGACTCCGCGTGCGCAATTCCCCCCGTCAGCCTGTCGGACGCCGCCATCGCCACGATCTCTGAATACACAAGAAAGATCGCACGGGAGCTGCGCGTGGTGGGGTTGATGAACATCCAGTACGCCATCATGGATGATGTTGTTTACATCCTCGAGGCAAATCCCCGGGCATCCCGGACGGTGCCGCTGGTTTCAAAGGTCTGCAACATATCGATGGCGAGGATTGCCACGCAGCTCATGCTGGGAAAGAAACTGAAAGACCTCCGTCTGGAGAAGAAGGCCTTACGACATTTCGGCGTCAAGGAGGCCGTTTTTCCCTTTAATATGTTCCCGGAGGTCGACCCCCTCCTGGGGCCGGAAATGCGCTCGACGGGAGAAGTCCTGGGGATGGCAGATTCGTTCGGTCTGGCCTTCTTCAAGGCCCAGGAGGCCACCGGTCAGGGCCTTCCCGAAGCGGGGACCGTTCTCATCACCGCCTATGATGACGATAAAAAAGCAATCCTCAATGTGGCACGGGAATTCCAGAGGCTTGGTTTCTCCCTGAAAACCACCAGGGGAACGAACCGGTTTCTGGCGGAGCACGGGGTCTCCTCGGACGTGATACTCAAGATGCACGAAGGCCGGCCCAATATTACCGACGGGATAAAAAACCATGAAATCCATCTCGTGATCAACACGCCGAGCGGCAGGATGAGCCAGCATGACGATTCATATATCAGAAAAACCGCGATCAGATACAAGGTCCCCTACATCACCACGGCAGCCGCGGCCATAGCCGCCGTCAGAGGGATCGCCGCCACGCGGAAAGACCACGGCCGCGTAAAATCTCTTCAGAGCTACCATCTGGACATGGGTTGATCAGGGCGTTATTCTTTTGAATGCATTGCCGCGGATGTATATGACCCATACCGCGTTCCGCCGCGCCAGGAATGGTTTTTTATTGACCGGTTAAACCCCGCGCGTCAAGGGAAAAGGACCAGACCATGAAATTCATAGAGGAAAATTGCGGTGTCTTCGGCATCTATTCAACAAGGCCCTGTGCGGACGACATCTACCAGGGGTTGGACTTCCTCCAGCACCGGGGGCAGGAATATTGCGGCATTTCCACCTTCGACACGGAAATCAACCATATAACCCACCATGGGAGAGTCGCCACGCGATTCACGGGTGAAGAACTGCGAAGGCTGACCGGCATGTGGGGGATAGGCCACGTAAGCCTGCGGGACCGGCAGCCCATGAAGTGGCTCACCCGCGCCGGGGAGATCGCTGTCGCCTTCAGCGGCAATGTCATCAACTCACACGCCCTCCTGGAAGATATGATGAACCGGGGAAAATCGTTTTACAAGGGGTATGACATAGAGATCATCTCCAAGATTATTATCGAGGTGGGGGAGGGGGATATAGTGAGGGGCATATCAGCCCTTTCCGAAAAGATCCAGGGTTCGTATTCCCTGGCGGTACTGACAGGGGATGGCATTTACGCCTCCCGGGATCTGTATGGATTCCGGCCCCTTATTCTTGGCGGAGACTCCGAGCGGCTCGCCGTGAGTTCGGAATCACGAGCCATGCAGAACATGGATATGGAGATTATACGGGATGTGGCCCCGGGGGAAATCGTCCTCATCAACAGAGAAGGGATCCAGACGCTGGAGCAGCTCGATTCACCCCGCAGGGCGCACTGCGCCTTTGAATGGGCATACACGGCGAGCATCGATTCCATCATAGACGGCGTCTACGTGCAGGAGGCCCGGAACAATCTCGGCGAAAGCCTCGCCCAGAGGGATATTGACGAAGGGGGGATGGTTGCCGATATCGTCGCGCCCGTTCCCATGTCGGGGATGGGACACGCGCTCGGGTATCACCGGCGATCGAAGATCAGTTATCAGGATGTGTTTCTCTATAACCGGTATGCCGACCGAAGCTATACCCAGATCACCCAGGTTGCCCGGGAGAAGATGGCCAAGCGCAAGCTGTCCGTCCTTCCCTATGTGAAGGGGAAAAAGGTTGTCCTCTGCGACGATTCGATCGTCCGGGGAACACAGATCATGAACAAGGTGAAAGACCTCAAAAAGGCGGGAGCGAAGGAGGTCCATGTGCGAATTGCCTGTCCTCCCCTTATGTATCCCTGCGCCTTCGGAATCTCCACCCGCTCGGGAGGAGAGTTGCTGGCACGGAAACATGTCAAGACGGACGGGATCCTGTCCATGGAGCAGTTGATGGATCTTGAGTCATGGGTTGCCCTTACGCTCGGCGCGGATTCCGTCAAGTTCAACACCATGGATGCCTTCGTGGCGTCCCTCCTCATGCCCCGGGACAGTCTGTGTCTCCAGTGTTTTGACGGGATCATTCCCTCCAAGGCATTATAGCATCGCACTCATTCAATCAAAGGAAAGATGGACGATCGACAGGGGATCCGCATAATCGTCCACCAGCCTCAGCCCCCAGTGCAGGTGAGGCCCGGTGGATCTCCCCGTTGAACCCACGCGTCCAATAACTGTCCCCTTTTCGATAACGGTCCCTTCCCTGACAGCGGTCTCCGACAGATGGCAGTAAATGGAGAAGAGACCGATTCCGTGGTTCATGATCACGGTGTTTCCTGAAAAATAAAGGTCCCGAACCAGGACGACCTTCCCCGTATTGGACGCCTTCACGGGGGTGCCTGCAGGTGAACGGATATCCACGCCCCGATGGCGGGACACAACTTCGTCATTAAAGACCCTCCGGGCGCCGAATACCCCCGTTACCCGGTCATCCACCGGCATGACAAATCCCCCCGTGCCCAGCCAGCCCGGCACGGATGTCCCGTATATGCCACGGAGAAGCGCCTGCTCCTCCTGTATCCTTTTGATCTCCGCAGCGGTTGGGCTGGTAAACCGCTGGGCCACCCGTATCGTGCTTGAAGGGAATGTCCCCGGGGACATGGCAAGCTTGAAGGAAATATCTTTCGGGGCGCCGTGGAATGGTTGGAGATGAACAACGGCATCGTAGGTTCCCGGCTCCATGTCGAGTCTCAGCACGATGAGGGTAAAATGCTTCAGGCCCTCCCTGTCTGAGGCAAAGGGGTATTCCTTCCCGTCAAAGGATAACAGGGCTGAGGCAGCCTCGGGCGATACGAGGGTTACCTTGACGACCTCTCCCTGGCTGAGCCTGCGATATTCCGAGTGTATGGCTACCCTTCCCGCATCGGTGGGACTGATCACGGAAACGGCGGACGAACGACCGGGGCACAGGATGAGCAGCGCAAGGCAGATAATCAGCAAAGACGCGCGCGTTTTCATAGGAATCCTTCTACACCAGAAAGACACTTTTTTCAAAGGCGTTATAGGGATTTCTCCTCTCATGGACAGCATATACCGCTCATTTTCCCCGGGGAGTGGGGAAAAGAGAGACATCTTCTCCAATATACCGGTCTGCGAAACAATGGACCATCTCCGGGAAAGCGATGAGAGGATCGGAGAGCATGTACATGGTTAGGGGGGCGTTACCGCATTCTGAACATTTCCGTTTTGATATTGCGGTCAAATGTGGTAGAAGTCTCCCTGAGCGAACGCGGACAAAGCCAAGCCGGCAGACCCGGATGCCGTCGGATCAATACAGATCGAGAACACGGAGTTCGCTGAGGGCGATGGGCGCGTGAGCAATACCATCTCCTGCCGGAAAAACGCAGAAAGAAATAGTGTGACAGAGTGAAAAAAACAACAAACCAAGAAGGTGCTGTCATGAAAAGAGGGTCTTTGCTGTTGGTTGTGATAGCCTGTGCTTTCATCCTGTCGGGCTGTGCCGCCGCTGTGATAGGAGGCGCCGCGGTCGGGGGAGGAACAGGGGCGTACTTTTACGTAAACGGTGAACTGAAGACCGATTACCCCTCCTCATTCGACAAGGCGTGGAATGCCTGCGAGAAGACCGTGGCCTATATGAACGCGACAGACGTGTTCCCGGAGAAAGAGATAAGCAAGGGAACCATACAGGCCATAATCGATGGCGAGCGGGTCCGGTTTGTCGTGGAATACAAGACGAAGGACCTCACCACCGTGTCCATACGGGTCGGCATCATCGGCAATAAATCGGCGTCGCAACGACTCCACGACAAGGTAGCCGCGTACCTGTCCGAGTAATAGATCCGGAGAGAACCGGTCAGTGAGAGTCCCGTGTCTGCCCCTGACCGGCCCACAGTGGCTCCTGCTTTCATCCAAAGGCGGCATCCCTATCATGGTAAAAAAATTGTGTTTCGGGATTGCCGTCGGTCTGTTCTTTGTGTATCTCTCATTCAGAGGCGTCGATCCGGGGGGTATTGCCGACGGTCTGAAAGGCGTAAAATTTTCCTGTATCCCTCCTGTCCTCTTTCTCCTCGTTTTTATACAGTTCCTCAGATCATACCGGTGGGGCATCATCCTGAAACCGATCAGGTCCATCGATCAGGGTTCTCTCTTTTCCGTAACCAGCGTGGGGTTTCTGGCCGTGGTCGCCATCCCTGCCCGGATCGGCGAACTTGCGCGCCCCTACCTCATCAGCGCAAAGACAGGCGTCAGCATGTCTTCAGCGGTGGGAACAATACTGGTGGAGCGTGTATTTGACGGCCTGAGCGTCCTTGCGATCTTCTTCGTCGTCGTTCTGCTCATGCCCCTCCCCCCCTGGCTGATCAGGGGAAGCCTCTTCTTTCTTTGCGTAACGCTCGTATTCCTCAGTCTCATGATCTTGCTCATCTGCAAGAGAGAGGCCACTCTCGGTTTCATTGCGCCTCTCCTGCGGAGACTCCCTGAACGATGGCGCCTCAGAGTGGTTGGTATGATCCATAACCTGATCGACGGCTTCAAGATCATTTCAGATACGAGATCCATCTGCTATGTGGCTCTTCTTTCCATCGTCATATGGGTGATCAACGCAGTGGTCATGTACGTCTTCTTCTTCGCCTTCGGCTTTGATCTCCCCTTCGTGGCGGCCCTGGTTCTTATGATCATCATCATCCTGGGGATCGCCATCCCCACCGCGCCTGGTTTTATCGGGAACTGGCATTTCTTCTGCATCCTGGGACTGGGCCTGTTCGGCATCCACAAGGCCGACGCCCTCGCCTACGCCATCGTGCTCCATTTCATCAGCATGAGCACGATCGCACTGTTGGGAATCATCTTCCTTCCCTTCAACCGGTTTTCTCTGTCCGATATAAAAGGCCGTCTTTCCTCAGGCCATGATGGGTAATGTGACTGTATTCAAAGGGGAAAGGAATGTGCGGTGCGGTGAAAGGATTCTTACATTCCGCAAAAAATGAATGCTTCCTTCAAAGGCCTTTCGGTAGATTCCCTTTGAAGGTCCGCCTCTGATCGTATCAGGGAAACAACCGGGGCAGGATGCCGGCGGGGGAAGACGTATGCGCTATCATCCCTTTTGTTTCACTTCATCGAGTCCGTAGGCCTTGATCTTCTTGTGCAGATTGCTCCGTTCCAGCCCGATGGCCTTGGCCGTTTTCTTGATGTTCCACTTGTTTTCCGCCAGTTTCTGCGCAATATAGTCTTTCTCAAACTCCTCTTTCGCTCCCCTGAGGGAATCGCCGTCCCCGGAAGAAGCAGCGGGAGCGGCGGCGTGGCTTTCCCTCGAGAGAGGCGGTATGTCTCCGGCGGTAATGATTTCCGACGGGGATGTGATCGCCAGCCGCTCGATGATATTCTTCAACTCTCTCACGTTCCCGGGCCAGGTGTGCTCCATGAGAACGGCAAGGGCGGCATCGGCAATATGTTTCTCCGCCTTTGCCTCCTTGAGCGAAAAATCCCTCATGAATCGCCTTGCCAGGAGAGGAACATCCTCGATCCGTTCTCTCAGCGGGGGAACATGGAGCGGGATAACGTTCAACCGGTAGTACAGGTCCTGCCGGAAGCGCCCCTGCTCCATTTCGTATTCCAGATCCTTATTGGTCGCCGCGATCACCCGGACGTCGGTATCGATAATCCGCGTCCCCCCTACCCTCTCGAACTTTTTTTCCTGAAGGATCCGGAGGATCTTTGCCTGCGCCTTCAGACTCATATCGGCGACCTCGTCAAGAAAAATGGTCCCTTTATTGGCAAGATCGAACTTCCCCCTCTTTTTCTCGGTGGCCCCGGTAAAAGCACCCTTTTCGTGTCCGAAGAGCTCGCTCTCGATCAACTCTTCGGGGATGGCGGCGCAATTCACCTCTATAAAAGGCTTGTTGGAACGGCTGCTCTGCCGGTGCAGCGATCGGGCGACGAGTTCCTTCCCCGTGCCATTCTCCCCCATGATCAGGATCCACGCGTTGGTGGGGGCGATGATCTGTATCATCTCCCGCAATTCGATGATCACCTTGCTTGCCCCGTCGATATCGTGCAGCTGCCCGTTTTTTAACCGCCTGTTTTCCTCCTCCAGGCGCACGATATCCAGGGCGTGATTGACGGCAAGAAGGGTCTTGTCAAGGGACAGGGGCTTCTCCACAAAATCGAAGGCCCCCAGTTTTGTCGTTGTGACCGCCGATTCAACCGTTCCATGTCCGGATATCATGATAACCTGCATCTGGGGATATTTCGCCTTGATCCGTTTCAGCGTCTCGACGCCGTCGATTCCCGGAAGCCATATGTCCAGGAGAACGAGGCTGGGGAGTTCCTCCTCGATCCTGTCGAGACACGCCTCTCCGCTCTGAGCGGTCAGCACCTCGTACCCTTCGTCAGAAAGGATCCCCTTCAATGACTGGCAGATAGTCTCTTCATCATCCACAACCAGTATCGTCTCGTTCATGTCTCTCCTATGCTACGGGCAGTTCGACGGTTACGATGGTTCCACCCTCCGTATTGTCGGTTATCTTCACGGAACCGTTATGATCGGATACAATGGAGCTCACAATGACAAGGCCGAGACCCGTCCCCGCCTTTTTTGTTGAAAAGTACGGTTCAAAGAGCCTCATCTTGTCTTCAGGCGAGATCCCGAGGCCGTTATCCCTGACAGCCAGATAGACCATTCTGTGTCTCTTCTCATATCGGGTACTGATTTCAATCCTTCCATCATGATCCACCGCCGAGACGGCCGCAACCGCATTGTCCAGGAGGTTGACCATCGCCCTCTTTACCTGCTCCGCATCGATATTGAGAATCGGGATACGGGAATCCTTCTGAAAATCGAAGGCAATCTCTCTGTGGGCATCCTGGAAGAGGATAACCGCGTCTTCGACCACCGCGTTCAAGTCATTGGGGGACGGATTGGTCACGGGCATCCTCGCGAACTGGGAGAATTCATTGACCAGGTTCTTCAGGAGTTCCACCTGATTGATGATGGTCTTCGTACACTCATGAAACACGGAATCCGTTTCTCCATCGAGTCTGTCCCCGTATTTTCGCTGCAGCCGCTCCGCGCTCAGTTTGACGGGCGTCAGGGGATTCTTGATTTCATGGGCGATTCTTTTCGCGGCCTCTCTCCACGCGGCTATGCGCTCGGATTTTTGGAGCTGTGTGATGTCCTCGAACACGGCCACAATCCCCATGTACTGATTGTTATCATCTTTCAGGAGGGTCGCGGATATGAGAAGAACCATCACCTCATCCTTGACCGTCAGCTGCATCTGCCGCTCCACAAAGCCGCCATCGTTGGCGCGCAATTCCTGGAGAAGCTCATGGACCATCTCCATCTGTTCCGGTTTCAGAACATTCTCAAAGCGTCTGTTGAGGATCTCCTCTCCCCGTATGCCCAGCATCTTTTCAGCGGCGCTGTTGATGGTGCTCACCACATTATCCCTGTCGACGGAAACAACGCCGGCTGAAACATTGCGGAGAACCGTTTCCATATAGCTTCTGCGTTGTTCAAGATCCGCGTTGACCCGCTTCAATTCGAGGCTTCTTTCTTTCAGATCCTTCGTCATCTGGTTGAATGAATCGGCCAGGACTCCAATCTCATCTTCCGCGAGAACATCTATGTGGTAATCAAGGTTGCCGTGGGCGACCTCATGGGTCGCCTCGGCAAGTTCATGCACGGGAACGGTGATCCCCTTCGCCAGAAAGAGACCAAACCACATGGAAGAAAAGATTATCAGAAGGGTAACAATGAAGAGGGTCACGATATAACTGATCTTTAGGGGATTTTTCAACAGTTTCAGCTGGTCGTATTCCTCGGCTGTCCGGGATATGACGGCCATCTTATCAATCAATTCCTTATCCATATAATAACTGACAGCGATGATCCCGATAACCTCTTTCGGAGTAAAATTGGAATAGATCGGGGCTATCCCGCTGATGAGATCGCCCCCTCCCACGGAGCTGACCATGGAAAGGTCCTTCCCCATAAAAATGTCTTCCAGGGTCCGGGGAGAAAACCGGGGGGCGAGGATATCGGGATTGTCAGGGTCCTTGAGAAAGAGCTCCTCATTTCTGTTGTCAAAGCGGACGAGGACGGTTCCGAGCCTGAAATGCCGCTGCCGTTGAGTCAGGAAGCCCTTGAGATACTCGGACTGTTCTTTCTCATAGAGCTTGTTGTCGGTTATCTCAGAACCGATCTGAAGCGCGTAATTCTTCGCATTATCCGAAAGCCGCTGATAGTAATCCTGGGCAACCTCAAGGGACAGGGTAAACGCCCTCCCCATCTTGATGTCAAAACGGCTGTCTATGCTGTATGTGAGAAACTGAATGGAAACCAGAAACAGGACGACCGTGGGGATCAGGGAAAGGATCATGAAGGCGACAACGAGCTTTGTTCTCAGCTTTGAACCCAGAATTCCCCGTCTTCGCTCAAATATGAGTTTGGTCAGATTTCGCGCGATCAGAAAAACAAGAAAGATGATCAGGATCAGATTGATATTGATCAGGCCGAAAATAAGCACCTCATTGGACATCGGCAGAAGAACATCGATGGTGGAAAGGTGGCTTTCTATGTAGGTGAGAACAATGATGACGGCGATGACAACCAGTATGGCGATGCGTTCTCTTCGGCGTTTTTTTAATTCATCAGCATCCATCTGTATGCCACCGCGTCAGACGGCATGTATCTTGGAGGGCTAAAACGCGAGCGCCAGAGAGAACGCCGACCACGGGCCAATCTGCCGCTTCGTCCCGAAGATACATGCAGTGTATATCCCGTATTGTTCCAACAACGAATGAAACCTGAGTCAACCACCCGGACACCGACTCGCTTCGCTCGCTGGTATGAATTCTGCCTGCAATTTTTACCGCGTCAACGACTTGTAAAAATTGGGCTTTATTCATTCGACTTGCCGGTTTCACTGCGTCAAAGATTTGTGAAACCTGAGTCAATCACCCGGACACCGACTCGCTTCGATCGCTGGTGTTAATTCGACTTGCCGGTTTCACTGCGTCAAAAACTTGTGAAACCTGAGTCTCATTAATATACGAAGTCCTGTCTCGCCCAGTCGGTTTCAAAATCCCACAGGGACACGAAAAAGAAAACGTACTCCAGATGCAGCGGAAGACGAACCGCATCCAGTTTCGCCTTTGCCCGCAGATAGTAGCGTTCCCCCCTTGTCAGCTCCGTCAGAGGCGTCAATGAGACGCCGTTCAGTTCGGCCATCGCGTCCTTCGCCTCTGAAAATTCCTTGAACTGCTCCGGCTCTTTCCCCTCTTCGCTGAAGAGGACATAAAAGATTTTTTTAATATTGTCGTATTTGATCGTGTGCCTCACCTCATGGACAGACACCTTTTTATCAAACCACCAGCGACGCTCCCGGCATAATTCCAGAATAACCGTAAAGGTGGTCGGGATTCCGGCGAGGATCGCCTCCTCCATCTTTTCCGTAAAACAGTTTTCCAGTTTCAGATACACAAGCAGGTGTTCTGGCGTATTGCTTATCAGCAGATCCGCGACTTTCGCTTCCGCCGCGAATCCGTGCACCGGAAAAAGAAAACAGCACGCTACTATGAGGAGTTTGCAACAGCGCATGGGACTTATTCTCCGGCGCGTCAGATGGGGCAGCCGAGTGAAACGGCGAACTCCAGCGCCGGATCATACTAAGGAAAGGAAGCCCAAAAATCAAGGCTTATTTGGGTGTCGATCGGGGCAGGGGTTAATCGGCGGCAGGCAGTGAAACCTCATCCGGAGAATCATAGGGGCGGGCGTCGATGATATCATCGAACAGTTCCCATTGGCCGTTGAAATAATGGACCATCTCCCAGCGCTCCCGGTGCTCCAGGAGTGTTTTCAGAAGGAGATTGTTGAGCCGGTGGCCGGACCGGTACGCCACGAAGTGGCCGATGATGGGCATCCCGAGGAGGGACAGGTCTCCAATGGCATCCAGCACCTTGTGCTTCACAAACTCATCAGGGAATCGAAGCCCTTCTTTATTGATAATCTTTTCTTCACCCAGGACTATGGCGTTGCGAAGAGAGCCTCCCAGAGCCAGGCCCCGCGCCTGAAGATACTCGACCTCATGGAGAAAACCGAAGGTGCGGGCCGCGCAGATATCACGTTCGTAAGCCTCGGGAGAAAAGACCATATCGCATGATTGTCTCCCTATCAATGGGTGACTGAAATCTATATCATAGGTTATCCTGAACTCAGGGGAGGGAAGTAGGGCGGCGTGTCCCTCATCATCGGAGACGGAAACCGGCTCCTTTATCACCACGCACCGTTTTGGCTTATCCTGCGATTTGATGCCCGCATTCTTGAGAAAATTGACAAAAGGGAGAGAACTGCCATCCATGATCGGGATTTCGAAGGAATCCGTTTCGATAATCGCGTTGTCTATCCCCATGCCGAAACACGCGGACAGGAGGTGTTCAACCGTGGAAATCCTGGTCCCATTCGTTCCCAGAGTCGTTGCCAGCGTCGTGTCGGACACGCTGAGCGGCTCCGCTTTGATTCCGTCGCTTCCCGGCTGGTCGCTCCGGTAAAACACGATGCCTTCATCAACTCCCGCCGGCCTGATGGTCATATTGATCTTCCTGCCCGAGTGGAGTCCCACACTTTTGCAGGATATCTCTTTTCCAATGGTCTTTTGTACGTACATCTGCCCGCCTTTCGGAGAAGAGAGCAGCAATAAGCATACCAGGCATCCGAAGAGGGGCACCGGATGTCCATCGATTACGCAACACTATGGGATTACGAAGAGTATTTTTCTCGTGCCGGTTTCTGACTACTGCATCATGGGCACCCGATCCCCATAAAGGTGTGTTGAAAAAGACACACGGATGTGTCAGGGTCCTTTATAAAATCTCTCCTTTTCGCTGTAGATGCATCCACAGTACTGCTGGCGGTAAATCTTCAATTCCCGGGAGATCCTGATTCCCTCCTGCCACCCCTCCCTGAAATCGCGGTAATAAAATCCCACATCGTATTTCTTTTCGAGACTCTCCCCCACTTCCTTCATACGATTGTGATCCTGAAACCTGCTGTAGAGAAGCGTCGTGGTGAAGGCGTCAAATTTTCCCTTCCGGGCGACGCGGGCGGCATGACTCATGCGCAGGTGGTAACAGTACGCGCACCGCGCCTCCTCCCTGAAGGCCACGCCCCTGAGGAATTCCTCCATGGGATAGTCGTCGAACCGGATCAGCCGCATATCCACATCGCGGGCATACTGGATCAGTGCGTCCAGCCTCCGGGCATATTCGGTGTAGGGTTGAATATTCGGATTGTAGAAAAGACCGGCAACCTCATGCCCCTCCTGTCTCAATACATCGAGAGGGTAGATGGCGCAGGGCGCGCAGCAGATGTGGAGTAATATCTTCATGCCCTCATTCCGGGTGGACCGGTTCGGTCTTCAGAGGCGGCGCAGATCAAAGCCCTCCCCTTCAGTACAGACCGTTTTCAGAACAGTTCCTCCTGTTGCCTCGAAATCCATTTTTTTCCGAAGTGTTCGTAGGCAAGGCGGGTCGCGACCCTCCCCCGCGTCGTGCGGTGAAGAAACCCTTCTTGGATCAGGTAGGGTTCGTAGACATCCTCAATGGTGTTCCTTTCCTCTCCGATGGCGGAGGAAAGACTGTCGATGCCGACCGGTCCGCCGTCGAATTTGTCGATCAAGGTCAAAAGGATGGTCCGGTCCATGAAATCGAATCCGCGATGATCCACTTCCAGCATCTCCAGGGCGTTCACGGCAACATTCCCCGTAATGACGCCGTCAGCCTTTACCTGGGCGAAATCGCGGACCCGTTTGAGGAGTCTGTTCGCTATGCGCGGAGTCCCCCGGGAACGACCGGCTATCTCGGGCGCTCCGACATGATCGATCGATATGGAAAGGATATCGGCCGACCTTCTGATGATGATCGCCAGTTCCTCTGGCGTGTA
Organism: Syntrophaceae bacterium UBA6078; assembly: GCA_002428735.1. Classification (GTDB taxonomy): domain Bacteria; phylum Desulfobacterota; class Syntrophia; order Syntrophales; family UBA2210; genus UBA6078. Next base: position 121,802 of record DIXO01000001.1, read on the forward strand.
GAATTCGAGTCTGAAGCTCATGCCGAACCGGTCTCGCAGCGGCGAGGTAAGAAGCCCGGCCCTCGTGGTGGCCCCCACCAGGGTAAAGCGGGGGATCTCCAGCTTCATGGAACGTGCGGACGGCCCCTGGCCGATGAGGATATCGATATAATAATCCTCCATGGCGGGATAGAGGATCTCCTCCACCACATGGGGAAGGCGGTGGATCTCATCGATAAAGAGGATATCGTGTTCCTTCAGATTGGTCAGGATGGCGGCCAGATCTCCCGGACGGTCTATGACCGGACCGGAGGTCACCTTGATGTCCACGCCCATTTCCCGCGCCATGATATAGGCCAGCGTTGTTTTACCAAGGCCCGGAGGCCCGGAGAGCAGAACATGGTCAAGTGCTTCTCCCCTCCCCCGCGCCGCCTCCATGAAAATGGAAAGGCTCTCCTTGATCTTTTCCTGTCCCACGTATTCGCTGAGGGTTCGCGGGCGCAGAGAGTATTCGAATCCCCTCTCTTCGCTGAGCTCTTCCGGATCGAGTATTGGTGCCTTCATATTAGCAAACTTCTCACGTTTCTTCACAATGGCAGGGAATGCCCCCTCCGGGGCACCGCCCCATCATCCCGACAGGATTTTGAGCGACTCGGGGAGGAGGATCTCCAGGGGCACCCCCTCCCCCCTCTTCGCATACACTCGGTCGATGGCGTCCTTTGCGGCGCTGCTTTTGTACCCCAGATTGATCAAGGCCGACAGGGCGTCATCTTTTACGGCCCCGTCGGAGGCCTCCGCAGACCCCTTTTCCGAGACCACCGCACCGATCTTGTCTTTCAGTTCGAAGACCATCCGCTCGGCCGTCTTTTTCCCCACCCCTGGAATGGCAACCAACTTGGGCAGGTCTCCGCGGGATATCGCCCCTGACAGATCTTCGGTTGAGATGCCGGACAATATATTGATGGCCAGCCTCGAACCAATCCCGGAGACCGACATGAGCAGCCGGAATAGATCCTTTTCCAGCGGATCCAGAAAGCCGAAGAGCTTCAGCGCATCCTGGGCCACATGGGTATGGATGGAAAGGTGTACCTCCCCCCCCGTATCGGGGAGCTTGTAGAAAGTCCCCAAGGGGACCACCACCCCGTAGCCCACGCCATGGACATCGACGATAATCTGACCGATAGATTTATGGGACAGGACACCCTGCAGGCTTTCAATCATTTCACGGACACCCCGTGAGAAGAGTGGGCGTGACAGATGGCTAAGGCGAGTGCGTCGGCCGCGTCGGCCGGCGGTTTCTCCTGAAGAGACAGGATGGCCTTCACCATATGCTGAACCTGTTCCTTCTCGGCCCTGCCATACCCCACCACCGCCTTCTTCACTTCGAGAGGGGTATATTCAAAGAGGGGAATGCCGCTGTGGGATACCGCCAGTATGGCCACCCCCCGGGCCTGGGCAAGCTTCACGAGACTTTTAACATTCTTCCCGTAGAAGATATCCTCAAGCGCCACCGCATGGGGCTCATACGCCTCCATTATCTGTATGAGCCGGCCGTACACCTGCTTGAGGCAGTCCGACAGGGACTGCCCTCGTTTCGTGCCGATGTCACCATGAGCCCTGTGAAGAAGGCCCCTCTCCCCTTTTTCAACGACCCCGTACCCTGTCGTCTTCGAGCCCGGATCTATGCCGAGAATTATCAATTGCTCAACTCGCTTCGCTGATCGAAAAGGCCCCGCGGATTCGAGGATCCACGGGTTTTCGTGATAACAATCTTATTTTTTCCAATCAGTTGCCTTTTTTTCATTCTGTTCCATTGAAACCGTGTACCCGGGAACCCTCGACCCCTGTTTCGTTTCAGCTCAATTTCTCCATTATCTCATCGGATATATCGAAGTTTGCGTACACATGCTGGACGTCATCGTTGTCTTCCATCTTCTCCATGAGCCTCAGCATCTGACCAGCCTTGCCTTCTTCGAGACTGACCGTATTCTGGGGGACCATGCTGATCTCCGCGAGGAGGTATGGGACGCCCGCCCCCTCCATGGCGGATTTGACATCCTCAAAGCTGCCGGGATCGGTAATAACCTCGTATTCGCTTTCCTGCTCCTTCACGTCTTCCGCCCCCGCCTCCAGGGCCAGCTCCATGAGGCGGTCTTCCCCAATCGCGTCCTTGCTTATGATGATGTTCCCCTTCTTTTCGAAGATCCAGGCCACGCACCCGTTTTCCCCCAGATTGCCGCCATGCTTCGAAAAGATATGCCGTATATCTGAGACGGTCCGATTTTTATTGTCGGTCATCACCTCCACGAGAACGGCCACCCCTCCGGGCCCGTAGCCCTCATAGACCACATCTTCGTAAGCTGCGCCCCCATCGAGATCCCCCGTCCCCTTTTTGATGGCCTTCTCGATATTGTCCTTCGGCATATTCTCCGCCTTGGCCGCCGCAATGGCCTGGCGCAGGCGCGAATTGCCGTCCACATCACCCCCGCCGAGACGGGCCGAGAGGGTGATCTCCTTCGTGATCTTGGTAAAGATCTTGCCCCGCTTCGCGTCGGCGGCGCCCTTCTTATGCTTGATTGAACTCCACTTCGAATGACCGGACATAGACTGTCTATCTCCTTCAAAACAATGAATGATTGATTGTAAACCCGCACTGTTGCCCGCACTTACACCTATTCATTCCCGGGTCGAACATCGTGCGGGACTGTAGCACAGGGAAATGCTTCCTGCAAAATAAAAAAAAGCCCCTCCACGTGATGTGGAGGGGCTCAATCCTTGACGTTCCGTCAAGGACAATTTAATTTCGGCAGCGTCCTACTCTCCCACACAGATATGTGCAGTACCATCGGCGCTAAAGAGCTTAACTTCCGTGTTCGGGATGGGAACGGGTGTACCCTCTTCGCTATCGCCACCGAAAACTGTGGCAAAAACAATAACAACCACATATACGCGATATTCAGGCTGAGCGATATCAATAAAATATGGATAAGCCTCACGACCGATTAGTATCAGTAAGCTGAATACGTTACCGTACGTACACTCCTGACCTATCAACCTTGTAGTCTCCAAGGGGTCTTCAGTCCTGATGTCTCCATCAAGAGGGATATCTTATCTTGAGGGGGGCTTCCCACTTAGATGCTTTCAGCGGTTATCCCTTCCGAACATAGCTACCCAGCGATGCCGCTGGCGCGACAACTGGAACACCAGAGGTTCGTCCATCCCGGTCCTCTCGTACTAGGGACAGCTCCTCTCAAATATCCTGCGCCCACAACAGATAGGGACCGAACTGTCTCACGACGTTCTGAACCCAGCTCCCGCACCGCTTTAATTGGCGAACAGCCAAACCCTTGGGACCTGCTCCAGCCCCAGAATGCGATGAGCCGACATCGAGGT